>JBDRRF010000024.1:0-88758 GCA_043825875.1 Pseudomonadota bacterium
GGCCAAAATGGGGCGTTTTGAAACTGGCTCAAACGGCTTTGTAAAGGGCGGTTGGTAATATGAAATTGGGCTGGTTTGGCAGGAAAAAAGAAAAAAATATACCGGAAAAAGAAGTAATAAAAGAAACAAAAGAAATAATAAAAGAAACAGCAGATGAACCAAAAAAGGAGAGCGCCGGTTCACAAGAGCCTCAAAAGGGCGGTGTTTTCAAGCGTCTTAAGGAGCGGCTTTCTAAAACCCGTCATAAAATAACCGACGGGATTACAAATATATTTTCAGGCAAAAAAAGTATAGACGATGATATGCTAGAAGAGCTTGAAGAACTCCTTATAACATCCGATATAGGTGTTCAGACGGCAACCGACCTTATTAACAGCATATCAAAAAAGACTTCTTCAATATCTTCACCTGAGCAATTAAATGAGGCCCTCAAGCAGGAAATACTTGCTTTAATAAATAACGGGATTAAAGAACCGCAAACAATAACAGCCAAACCGCTCGTGATTATGGTGGTAGGAGTAAACGGAGTAGGAAAAACCACAACCATTGGAAAACTCGCTTTAAAATATGCGGCTATTGGCAAAAAGGTGCTTATTGTAGCGGCAGATACCTTTCGTGCGGCAGCTGTTGAGCAGCTCACAATCTGGGCAGAAAGGGCGGGTGCTGAAATAGTAAAGCAAATGCATAATGCCGATCCTGCTGCAGTAGCATATGACGGTGTTGAAGCGGCTTTGGCAAGAAACATGGATGTCGTTATTATAGATACCGCCGGAAGGCTTCATACAAAGATAAATCTTATGGAAGAGCTGAAAAAAATCAAACGGTCGGTTTCAAAAAAAATGCCGGGTGCTCCGCATGAAATACTACTTGTGCTTGATGCAACAACCGGTCAGAATGCTTTATCCCAGGCAAAGCTTTTTAATGAAGCAATTGGAGTAACGGGCATTGCGCTTACAAAACTTGATGGAACGGCCAAAGGAGGAATTGTGATTAGCGTATGTAATTCCTTTCAATTACCGATCCAATATATAGGAATAGGCGAAAGCATCGATGACTTGCAGGATTTTGATCCCCAAAATTTTGTAAATGCTCTGTTTTAATCATATCTTATTATTAGCCCGGCACCCCTTGTGGGAGTTGGTGCCCGGGTTTTACAAGTCATATAAATGCCGGCTGGATACAGTTTAAGGGCGTTTTATAAAAAAAAAGTGCCCAGCATGCTGTTTTTACTTGACATCAAACCTATGCTGCTGTATTTGCCAATACGGGCAAGGATTTTCCATATTAACCAATCAATAAAATGGGGGGTAACGTACTATGACAAAAGCAGAATTAGTGGACAAGGCAGCAGAAGATGCCGGTATTACTAAAACCGCGGCAGCAGCTGCACTAAACTCGATCATGGACAGTATTGCAAAAACTCTTAAGAAAAAAGACGGCAAAGTTACTCTAGTTGGTTTTGGTACTTTTACAAAAGTCCGCAGGAAAGCCCGCAAAGGCCGTAATCCTCAAACAGGTGAACCTATTAAAATCAAAGCTTGTACAGTTGTTAAGTTTCGGCCCGGCAAGAAGCTCAGAGAATAAACTCCACTTTAAAGCGGCTTGTTTTGTTAATTGAAAATTATTAAAACAAGCCGCTTTTTTTATCTGTAAATTATATCAAAACCTCTAAATTCACCTGTATATTCTTTTTCACTCACATCCACACGGCTAACCTTTGAAAGGGATGGGCCTTTTTCACACCATCTTACTACAGACTCTACAGCTTTATTTTCTCCTTCAAAAACAGCCTCAACAGTACCATCTTTGTTGTTTTTTACCCATCCTGAAACATTATAATTGTCTGCCACCCTTTTAGTTTCCATCCTGAAACAAACACCCTGAACTCTTCCGGAAATAATGACACCTGTCTTTACTTTATCTGTCATATTTATTATCCTCCATAGGTACCGGCTGATTCATGATATAAACATGGAAAAAGTTTTATACAAATCGCTCTATTAACTTTCCAGTAATATTTTAAGATTGTTCTCATCAATTATTTTAACACCGGCTGCTTTTGCTTTTTCAAGTTTAGATCCGGCAGAACTGCCGGCAACAAGATAATTGGTTTTTTTGCTAACGGACTCGCTGATTTTTCCGCCCAATGATTTAATTTTTATTTTGGCTTCATTTCTTGTCATGCTTTCAAGAGTTCCGGTTAGAACAAAAACTTTACCATCAAGGATTGAATTTTTTCTGTTTTCTTCATATTGGAGTCTAACGCCGCTGTTTAGTATCCGTTCTATCTTGTCAAGATTGTCCCTGTGTACGAGAAAGTCAACAATGCTTTGTGATACAACAGGACCGAGTCCATTTATAGTATTTAAATCATCATATGTTGCATCATAAAGTTTGTTAATATTTTGGTATTTCGACGAAAGTATTTCAGCGATATGTTCGCCCACATGACGAATTCCAAGCGCGAAAATAAATCGGGCAAAAGATATATTTTTGCTTTTTTCAATAGCTTCAATAAGATTTTCGGCAGATTTTAAGCCCATGCGTTCCATACCTTCCAATCTTGTTTTATCAAGATAAAAAATATCAGCATAGGAAGATAAATGTTTTTTTTCAACAAGCTGATCAATCAATTTTTCACCAAGACCTTCTATATCAAAAGCCCGTTTGGAAACGAAATGCTCTATCTGTGCTTTTATTTTTGCGGGACAGGTATCATTTATACATCTAATGGAAACCTCTTTTTCATCACGAATAAGTTGCGAATTACATGAAGGGCAATTTTGAGGCATACAAAAGATTTTTTCACTTCCGGTTCTTACACTGTCAATAACTTTTACGATTTCCGGGATAACATCACCTGCGCGCTGAACAATAACGGTATCTCCTATCCTTATATCTTTCTTTTTGATTTCATCCTCGTTATGCAGTGTCGCACGGCTTACATTTACTCCCCCTACATTGACACTCTCAAGGCAGGCTACAGGAGTGACAGCGCCGGTGCGCCCCACCTGCACAAGTATATCCATTATTTTGGTTGTTTCCTGTACAGCTTTAAATTTATATGCAATAGCCCACCTGGGGCTTCTTGCTTTAGTTCCAAGCTGTTCCTGAAACTTCACAGAATCTACTTTTATCACCATACCATCTATGTCATATGGCAGGGAGTTTCGCATAGCTTCAAGTTCTTTGTAATAGCTACAAACAGCAGCTATATTTATTTTTGGCTTTATATGGGGATTGATTCTTAACCCAAGCTCTTTTAAAGCCCAAAGCCAGTCCCGGTGAGATTGAAAATTTATACCTTCTGACTTACCAACACCGTAAAAATAAATTTCAAGTGGCCGTTTTGCGGTTATTTTAGAATCAAGCTGCCTCAAAGATCCCGCCGCAGCATTTCTTGGGTTCGCAAATAATGGCAGACCCTGGGACAGCATATCTTCATTAAGCCGTTTAAAACCATCTTTGCTTATAAAAACCTCACCTCTTACCTCAAGAAGTAAAGGGCTTTTATGCTCTTTTTTATGCGGTTGAAGCAAGACAGGGACAGAACGTATAGTTTTAACATTGGAAGTTATGTCTTCACCGGTTTCGCCATCCCCCCTTGTAGAAGCAGATACAAGCTTTCCATCTTTATAAACAAGCTCTACGGCAACTCCATCCATCTTGGGTTCTGCCGTATAAAGAATTTGTTCATCCGTCATAAGCTCTTTTATTACGCGCTTGTCAAAATTTAAAATATCGGCATCAGAGAATGCATTATCAAGGCTTAGCATTTTAACAGAGTGTTTTACTGTCTCAAATTTTTTGACAGGTGCAGCACCAACTTTCATAGACGGAGAATCAGGACTTAACAGTTCCGGAAATCTTACTTCAAGCTCTATCAATTCCTGCATCATTTTATCATATTGGGCATCGGAAAGTTGAGGGTCATCCTTTACATAATAGTAGTAATTATGCCTGTGGAGTTCTTTTCTCAAATGCTCAATTTTTTTGATAATATCAGGATTTATAATGTCTGACATATTTTTATCAAAGCCTGATTATTTGGGGACGGCAAGTGCTGAGAGCTCATCTTTTACTTCATCAATGATTTCATAAAACCACATAAGATCTTCTATTGTAAGGCGGCCCGCCTTGCGCTGGCTTTCATTTCCATCTTTTTTAATAAATATTCTTGGGCCTATCTGAAGTTTTGCTTCACCTTCTCCATAACGATTTATGGAAACAACAAGGCCTGTTTCCTCACATCTCCACTGTTTTAATATTTTGTCCATATCAGGATCAAAAGGCATTTTATCCTCCATTTGTTTTTATTGTTTGTTTAAAATGTAATTTTCACACTTTTGAAAAATCTGCAAATAATGCAAAAAGATCTGAAATAGATCTTAGCAATGCTATTCGGTTGTTACGGATATTTTCATCTTCGGCCATTACTAAAACACCATCAAAAAAATCATCAACAGGGTTCTTAAGTGACGCAATATCAAGCAGGGCCTGGTCATAGAATCCTTTTTCAAGATTATCCGAAACTTTCATTTTTATATCTTTATATGCAGCAAATAAAGCCGATTCACAGTCTTTTTCAAACAGGCTTTCGTTAACATCACTTTTGCAGTCGGCACTTTTGGGGGCTGATTTTCTGATGATATTAACAACTCTTTTAAATGCGATTGCAAGCTGCTCAAAGTCTGGATCGGCTTTAAGTTTTTCAAGCGCTTTTGTGCGTTGCCATACATCCGGCACGTGGTTTGCGGAAATATCAACTATTGCCGATATCACATTTTTTGAATAGCCTTCTTCTGCAAGCAGGTGTGATATACGGCTTTGCAAAAAACTATAGACTTTATCAGCTGTATTACTACCATCTGTGGTGTCTTTAATTTCAAACAGCGAGAGGCTTTTTTCAATCAGGCTACTTAATGAGAAAGAAAATCCTTTATCAAGCATTATCTGAATTATTCCGATTCCCTGTCTTCTTAATGCATAAGGATCTGAAGCTCCGGTAGGTATAAGTCCTGCTGAAAAACAGCCGCAAATCGAATCCATCTTATCTGCTATTGCTACTATTGCACCAATTGTAGTTTCCGGAAGCTTTCCGCCTGAATATGCAGGCCTGTAATGTTCTTCAATAGCAATAGCCACATTATTTTCTTCCCCTGCCTTTACAGCATATATTCTTCCCATGATACCCTGAAGTTTTGGAAATTCGCCTACTATGTGGCTGACCAGATCAGCTTTGCATAGCCTGGCAGCTCTTACTGTTTGCTTTTTTAATAGCGGGTCATCAGATATCTCATCGGCAAGATATTGGCCTAATTTTTCAATTCTTTGGGTTTTGTCATACATAGTGCCGAGTTTTGCCTGAAAAAGAACGCCTTTTAGTTTTTCAACCCAGTCATCGGGAGAAATTTTAATATCGCTTTTGTAAAAAAACCGGGCGTCTTCTAAGCGGGCTCTTAAAACTCTTTCATGGCCTTTAGCGACTATCTGCATATTTTTTGCCTGTGTATTATTGACGGCAATAAAATTTGGCAGAAGCCTGTTATTGGTATCAATTACTGCGAAATACTTCTGATGTTCGCGCATTGAATTTATCAGGACCTCATCCGGCACTTCAAGATAAGATCTGTCAAAGCTTCCGGCAACTGCTGCGGGATACTCAACAAGGTTAGTGACAATATCCACAAGTTCATCATCGCATAAAACATTACCATCAAGGTTTTTTGCAATTTCTGCGATCTGTTTTTTAATATCAGCTTTTCTTTCATTGATGTCTGCAAGTACGAAGGCGTCTTTTAATTTATTGATATATTCATCCGGATCAGATAATCTTATTTTGTCGTGAGATAAAAAACGATGGCCGAAAGTATTTCTTGAACTCTTGATATTACCAATCTCAAAAGAGATAACCTGCTCGCCTAAAAGAGCGACAATAGACTGAATGGGTCTTGCAAATTTGATATCAAGATCTGCCCATTTCATAACTTTTGGAAAAGGAATTTGTAAAATAATTTGTGGAAGTATTTTTTTTAAAACAGATTTGGTTTTGATTCCGGATTCTGTTTTGACTGCACAAAGATAAGACCCTTTTTCAGTTTGCTTTACGCTGATTGCTTTTACGCTGATATTCATTTTTTCTGCAAATTTTTTGCCGGCCATTGTAAGCTGACCGTTTTCATCGAATCCTATTTTTTCCGGAGGCCCGGTAATTTCTGTAGTAAGAGAATCCTGTTTTGCAGAAACATCATAAACAAATATTGAAAGTCTTCTCGGAGTTCCAAATGTTTTTAATTTGCCATGTTTGATTCTTTCTTCGGTCAGTTTTTGTGCAAGAATAGCAGAAAGTGCGCTAAGCGCCGGTTCGATATAGCCTGCAGGAATTTCTTCCATTCCAATTTCAAGTAACAGTGTTTCCATTTTTACCTCGGTTTACCAAAAACTATAAATATTAAAGACTCATTATGAGCCTGTAAAAAATTTGCAATTATTATTTTTTAAGCAAAGGAAAACCCATGGCTTCTCTTTGCTTTAAGTATTCTTCAGCACATGCCCTCGCAAGGTTTCTGATCCTTGCTATGTAACCGGTTCTTTCCGTAACACTGATTGCTCCGCGGGCGTCAAGAAGGTTAAAGGTATGTGAACATTTCAGACAGTATTCATAGGCAGGAATAACAAGTGATTCTTTAATTATTTTTAAAGATTCCGCTTCATACTGGGCAAAAAGATTGTGCAGAAAATTAATATCGGCTTTTTCGAAATTATAAGTCGATTGCTCCACTTCCTGATGATGATAAATATCTCCATAACTGATAGAATCATTCCATTTAAGGTTATAGACATTATCAACTTCTTGCAAATACATTGCTATCCTTTCCAGCCCATATGTAATTTCAACAGAGATCGGATGAAGATCTATGCTTCCTGCTATCTGAAAATATGTAAACTGAGTTATTTCCATTCCATCCAGCCATACTTCCCATCCAAGGCCTGAAGCGCCGAGGGTAGGAGATTCCCAGTCGTCTTCAACAAATCTTATGTCATGATCAAGTGGGTTTATGCCAAGGGCTTTTAAACTCATAAGATACTGCTGTTGAACATCAGAAGGAGAAGGCTTGAGTATTACCTGATACTGATAGTAATGTTGAAGTCTGTTTGGGTTTTCCCCGTACCGGCCGTCGGTTGGGCGCCTGGAAGGTTGAACATAGGCAGCATTCCATGGCTCCGGTCCCAAAGATTTTAATAAAGTGGCAGGATGAAAAGTCCCCGCACCCACTTCCAAATCATATGATTGTATAAGTGCACAGCCCTTGCGTGACCAGAATTTTTGCAAAGACAGAATTATATCTTGAAAATTCATATTTTTTTACCTCTTATTAGTTTATCAGCAAACCTTCCGGATCCGGCTCAATATCGAGTAAGCATGCTTCTTTTCTTTGCGAAAGGACGGACTCCCATTTAGGTTTTAATTTTTCAATATCGGAAATTTCCCCTATAGCCCATATACAGCCTCCGCCTCCGGCACCTGTAAATCTTGCTCCACAGTTATTGCTTACAGCTGCTTTAGCAAGCTTGCGGCCGATATCATCTAAAACATCCGGCGTCATTTTTTTTCTTATAGCAGTCTCTTTATTCATAAGTAAAGCAGCATCATGAAATTTATAATTTGATAATGCGTCAACAAAACTATTTGTGCATGCCACTATCTCATCCCATAGATTTCGGTATTTGCCGGAAACAAACTGATTAACCCAAATGCTGTTTATGTTTTTTGATTCATGAGGAATACCGCAATAGGCTAAAAGCAGATTCTTTTTGAAATCTTTGAAAAATTTCTTGTTAAATATACTCCTTTTTTTATAAGGAGCCCCATCTGACCCATCTTTCCAATACCATGCATTAATGCCTCCGAAAGCTGCTGCAAGTTGATCCTGCAAACCGCATGGTACACCGGCAACGCTTTGTTCGATTGAATGCGCAAGCAGAACAATTTGCTGCTTTGACAAAGGTTTTTTGCCTGTTTTTGCCTGTAATCTTGAAAGTACTGCTATAAGGGCCACGGCAGCAGATGATGATCCTCCTAAAGCACTTCTTGGGGGAGATGAAGAATTAATTGAAATATGGACTCCGTCCGCTCTGAAAAATGATGCAATCGCAAACATAAGCCCAAGCGGGTGGTTGAAAGGTGCTTTTTCAATAGGAAATACTGCGCTTTTAAAACCCCTGGAAGAAACTTTTATCTTTCCTTTGTCAAATGGATGAAGATGCACTCTGGTTCTTAAATTGACAGCAATATTAAATGTGCATGGGTTAAGATGCATCAGAGGATAATGAAATGTACTTATATCTAAAGTTCCGCCCATATCAATACGGCAGGGCACCGAAGCTTCGGCATGTTCCGATTTTAATAGTTTGGTAAAATTATTCATCTTTTTTCCTGATCTGTTTCAAAAACTTAAAGCTTTGCAGCTCTTTTCCAAGATGATAGGCTGTATATGACTCCAGAAGATCCAATCCCTCTTTTACAGCAGGAGAAGTAAAACGTATTTTTGAGGCCTTGGATAAATCGCCGCTTTCAATCCATAGGAGCCGTTTGATTGTCCCTTTGGAAAGAAAGAGCCGGTTAACAGATGCTCCGGCACATTTTTGACATACAATTCCACCTTTTGAAATGTCAAAGGCAACACGATCTTCTTTTATGTTGTCTATTTCAAGGCGGCACTTCATACACAAGGATAAATCAGGGCAAATACCAGCTATAACAACAAATCTCATCTGGAAGATAATGCTTATTATTTCTTCCGGTATCAAGCAGTTATCAAGTTGCTCAAAAATAAAATGTAACAGGAGGTAAAGATTGTCCTGTTTTGCTCCTGCTTCTGTCCACACATTTATTATTTCAGCAAAATAACTCGCATATGCGGTTTTTTTTAAGTTTCCCCTTATACCGGAAAAGGAATCAATAAGATTTGCCTCCTGCAAAACCATAAGATCTCTGTCTTTTGAAGAACTGCATACAATTTCTAAAAGCGAAAACAATTCAAGAATTCCGCCGAAACGTTTTGCACTCTTTTTTGCAGATTTTGCAATTGCAGATATTTTGCCTTTTTTTAATGAGAAGAAAGTTAATATTAAATCATAGTCTCCAAAATCTACACGCCGAAGAACTATTGCAGGCAATGTGAAATTTGGCATCTATTTATAATCCTGGTATGGCTTTAAAAAATGAAGTATACTCACTTGAGCCAGTTTCAAAACGTCCCATTTTGGCCGATCTCTGCGTTGGGTGAACAATTTTAATCCTCGAAATACTCCATGTATTCCTGCGGTTAAAATTTTCACCCGCCTTGACCTTGACCAAACTGAAAAGTTTTGAAAGTGGCTCACTCAGCTATTTTTTGATATATCAGCAAAAAGTTATGATTTGGATGGCGAAGAAACAAAGCTTCACGATACCTATTTAATAATCTTGATATAAGACTTTTGCCTTAGTTCTTCTACCCATAGTTTGAATTTTTCATTGGTGGCATCATTATAAAGTATCACCTGAATTTCGGAGGTAGCTTCATCAAGTGACTTGCCAGGCTTTGTTTTAATCTCCTCTATGTAGATAATTTGGTACCCCAGATCAGTTTCAAGTACTTTGCTAAATTCTTTTTGTTTAAGGTCTTTTATCGCATCCTGTATTTGTTGTGATAATTCATTAAATTCAAATGTTCCCAAATCCGAACTTTCAATACCGTATAATTCTGCATAATCTTTGTCAATTTCTTCAACTAACTGTCCTTCAGTTAGTTTTGCATATATGGTTTCCATTATTGACAAGGCTTTTATTTTATTATCATTATCGGCATTGGAATCCAATCTGTTTATTATATTAAAAAGATGATATACTGCTTGCGGCATATAATCGCTCTTATGACTTTCATAATATGCTTTAACTTCGTCTCTTGTAATTACTATCCTTGATTTAACTTCAATATCAAGAATTTTTGCTCTGAGAATATTCTGCTTTATTTTATCGCTGAATTCATTAAACGTCAGTCCATCTTTAGCTACCATGCTCCTTAACTCTTCGTCAGTTAAGTGCTTGGACTCTTTAATACGCTCTAAGGTATTGCCAAGCTCTTTATCAGTTACCGAAAGATCGTATTTTTTAGCTTGCTGATCGGTAAGCGTCTGGTCAATAAGCTGATTTAAAACATCTTCCCGCATTTTAAAAAGCATTTCGCGCTCTTGGTCTTCAGGATAACCAAATGACCGTATTTTTTCAGTATAGGCTTTGGTGGTTTCTGTAAGATCACTAAGTGTAATCAACTCATTATTAACCACGGCAACAATTCTGTCCACCACTTCGGCGCTGCATTGGCCTTTGTAAATTAAAATACCCGGCATCACTATCATAATAAAAATTATAACTATAGTGTTTGTGCATGTCTTAAATTTGCTTTTCATAAGTATCCGATCGCAATGTAATTTGATGTTATATAATTAAGATGGACTTTGCATTAGCCCGCCATTATTTATTGATAGAGAATTCAGCCGTTAACACGTTGGGCAATTTCTTTCAAGATGTTTTTAATCTCACCTATTTGCCTTATAAAACTTTGTTTTGACAATTTTACTTTAAGCACATGATCTGGTGTAAATTCGAAACGGTCTTTATTTGCAATAACCATATCGATAAGTTCCGAAGGGTTTTTTATATATGGTTGCATTGCAAAATACAGTAAAAGCTGACGGTCTTTTAAGTTAAGTCGTTTAACACCTGATTTTTGGGCTAATATTCTGAGCATGATTTTAATTAAAAGATTGGAAGCTTCCTTAGGCAAAGGCCCGAATCTATCTGCCAGTTCGGCTTTAAAGCCTGATATCTCATTAACTTCTGTCATTTTTGAAAGACGGCGGTAGGCTGTAAGCCTTTGGTCAATATCGGGTACATAAGTTTCGGAAAGATATGCTGACATTAAAATATTTATTTCCGGCTCCAAAATTTCTTTTACAGGCTCACCTTTAAGTTCACAAACCGCTTCTTCCATAAGCTTGAGAAACATCTCATATCCAACAGCTGCAATATGTCCTGACTGGGAAGCACCCAGGATTGTACCGCCGCCTCTTATTCTTAAATCGCTCATTGCGATCTGGAAACCTGAACCAAGATCGCTGTGTTCCATTAATACTTTCAAGCGTTTTTGGGCATCTTTTCCGAGAATGCTGTCTTTCGGGATAAAAAGGTAAGCATAAGCCTGTTCATCAGACCGCCCAACCCTTCCGCGTAACTGATATATCTGTGCCAGCCCCAGTTTATCCGCTCTGTTAATAATTATAGTATTAGCCGAAGGGATATCAAGTCCTGATTCAATTATTGTGGTGCAAACCAGCATATCAATATCTTTATTTACAAATTTGAGCATAACCCTTTCGAGTTCGTCTTCATTAAGTCTGCCGTGTCCGATTCCGATTTTTACTTCAGGAACAAGCTCCTGCAATTTTGTTGCAATTTTTTCAATACTAAAAATATTGTTATGTACAAAATATATCTGACCTTTTCTTCCAAGCTCTTTTCTTACAGCTTGGGCAATCAGAGCTTCATCAAATTCGGAAACATAGGTTATTATAGACTGGCGGTGTTCGGGCGGAGTGGAAATAACACTGATATCACGTATTCCGGTAAGCGACATATGCAATGTTCTTGGAATCGGTGTGGCTGTCAATGCAAGAACATCAACGTTAGCCCTTAATTTTTTCAGCTTTTCCTTGTGTTTGACGCCGAACCGATGCTCTTCGTCAAGCACAATAAGCCCTAAATCCTTAAAGACAACATCTTTTTGCAAAAGCCTGTGGGTTCCGATAACAATATCAGCTTTTCCGGATGAAATATCAGATATTATCCTCTTTTGTTCCTTAGGGGCTCTGAACCTGCTAAGGCATTCAATATTTATCGGATACTTCTCAAACCGGGCAGTAAAAGTTGAATAATGCTGTTCCGCAAGAACTGTGGTAGGAACAAGTAATGCAACCTGTTTGGCGCAATTGATTGCAAGAAATGAGGCTCTTAATGCCACTTCGGTTTTGCCATATCCGACATCACCGCATACCAACCTGTCCATGGGAGTACTGTTTCCCATATCGTTTAAGGCATCGTCAATTGCCTGTAGTTGGTCGGGGGTTTCTTCATATGTGAATCCGGCTTCAAAATCCTTAAAATAGCTATCCGGATTTTTATATTCAAAACCTTTACTTACTTTTCTCACTGCGTACAATTTAAGAAGTTCTCCGGCAATTTTTTCAGCAGACTTTTTTGCCCGCTCTTTAACCCTATCCCATGATTTGCCACCCATTTTATCAAGAACAGGTGAAATTTCGTCAACACCCATGTATTTAAAAACCATATTCATTTTATCAACCGGAAGATAGAGCCTGTCATCATCTTTATATAAAATAAGCAGAAAATCATTTGTAGAACCGTTTAACTTCAGTTTAACAATGCCTTCGAATTTTCCTATTCCATGCTCGTTATGAACTACAAGATCTCCTTTTTTCAAATCTTCAAAAGCAAGAATTACAGAAGCCGGTCTTTTTGATACATGCTTTTTTAAATGATGTTTTGCACCGAAAATTTCATCTTCGGTTATAATTGCCAATGATTCATCAAGATACACAAATCCGGAAGAAATATGTCCAAGACAAATATATGCTTCCCCTTTTGTAATTAACCTATGGGGGAATTCCTCTTTTATTTGCATTGTGATCCCATATGGGGATAAAAGGGATTTCATTCTTTCGGCCTGAGATGTGGTGCTGCAAACAATTAAAGTAACACACTTTAAGTTTTTTTTATCATCAATCCATTGTGCAAGGGGTGAAAGGTAGTTTTCTTTTTTAATACGGTTTTTTAGATCCAAAATTACAGAATCATTGCTTTTTATAAAATTATCGCATTTTATTGATAAACGATCGTGTCCACTATTACTTAATAACCCTATAGACCTGAAAGTATAATACTTTCTTTCATTGATTAATCCGTATATTTTATCCCATGACAGATAGATGCTGTCAGGATCGATACACAAGCTTTGTTCATCGCAGGCAGCAGTATAATTATTAAATTCCTTTTCAAACAGTTTGCCTGCTTCTTGTTGAAGTTGTTCCGGTTCATCCATAATGATTATGGAATTTTTGGGAATATAATCAAAAAGAGAATCAAGCTTTGGATAAATCAGACTGCTTATACCTTCAATCTTTGGAAAAATCCCTTCGGTTTTTATTTTATCGACTATTGCTCTGACTTTTGTAACAGGAATATTAAGCCCGGAGGCGATTTCTCTGATCCGGCTGATGAAATTGTTTAAATCTTTGTTTTTTATAATTGCTTCTTTAGCAGGAAGAATAACTGCTTCACTGACAGCCTTTAAGCTTCTCTGGCTTGATGCTGAAAAAAACCTTATTGATTCTACAATATCACCGGCAAGCTCAATTCTTAAGGGATCGGAATAAAGAGGTGTGAAAATATCAAGAATACCACCTCTGATACAATAATCTCCGGGCTCTTCAACAATTACGGTTTTACAATAGCCCCCCTCAACCAGTTTCTCGATCAGGGTTTCCCTTTCTATTTCTTCATTTTCTGCAATGAGCTCAGAAAAACTTAACAATTCATTTTTTGGAATAAGCTTTCCGGCCAAAGCAGCTGGTGTTGTGACTATAATTGGCGGGGTTTGGCTTTCAATAGCTTTATATAGAGTTCTGATGCGATCCGATGCTATTTCGTTATGGTAGGAGAAGGATTTAGACGAAGACCCATCATATTGAGGAAAAATCATTACAGGGACTTTTGGGCTGCTTAGAAAAAAATTAAGATCATTAACAAAATTGGCTCCTTCTTTTACTGAAGGCACTATAACAAGCATTGGCAACCTGTGGCTTATATATAATTTGTATGCAATATAAGCTTTTTTCGAGCCGGACAATCCTTCGAAATCAACTCCCTGTTCTTTTTGTAAAAAGGGTTTTAAAAGATAATCGAAAGAATTATTTTTCTCTTGATTTTGACACATAAACAAAGTACCTACTTTCATTGAAAATATAAGCCGACGTAGCTCACACGGTAGAGCAGCTGATTCGTAATCAGCAGGTAGGCGGTTCGATTCCGCCCGTCGGCTCCAAATAAATACAGGCAGTTATGTTGGAATGCATTGAGTCGTTTTTCTTTCTTTTTTCGTTTTATCCAGCTCCTGTCCCGCTTTTTCAGAATGAATATCTTATAATTCTTATACACATATATTATGTAACAAAAAAGAGGTTTCTATGATATTTTTAGATTATACTGAAAACATCATAGGACAAGAGAATATAATGGCTCAATTAATTCAACTCGAAAGGCAGGATTTTGAGAAGCATATGAAGGCTGCTTATCAGGACTTAGCTGAAGAAAACATTAATATTTGTGAGGACTTTAAATATTCTGATGCCGAGAATCTGCCAGAGGTCACACCATGACAACTTCCAATATTGAAGAATAGCTTGGCTTTAAAATAGATAGTCGGCAAACCCGGCCTTGTATTATGGACCATAAATTTGTGATAATTTTTTTAAAAATATAATTTATAAAAAAATACCAATAGAATATAAAACAGGGCAAATATAATATATCCTATTGTAACTATAAGATATATTGTTCTTATATTGTATTGTGATGATGAATGTTTCTGTATTATTAATCTTTTTTTCTTTTTTTAATCTCTTGACATACTATCAATGTCCGTATATTTTAAACACTTACATAGACTTATGATCTATCTTAATTATATAAGTCCTGTTATATTGAAAACACGAATGAAAGCATAAAGCCTAATAGCTATTAAAAGGCCGTCGACTTGATTTCTACCGGTTGACCTGATTATTAATTGTTGCACATGACATGAATTTTTTTAGTGGTTTGGAACATAAATGAATTGTATTGATGCTGTTGAAGGTACCGTAAAATCCATAATTAACGGCCTCTTTCAACTTTTTATTGAATCCGGCCTTGATGATACCGAATACATTAGAAGTATAAAAAAAGTTTTGGATTCAACCGATACTTTTCTCCGAAACAATAAAGAAATTGCAGGCAATCCTAAAACATTGAAAGATGTTCTTTATGGATATGCCAAGGATTTATGGCTGAAACAGCTTGTTAATAAAACAAAAAGCAGTGATGATGTTAAAGAACAAATCGTTGAAAAAATGGAATATTATGAGTATTATTTTGACTATATATATGGCCATGGAACATATCCGCGCTGATTATTAATAAAGTTGAGTGTGCTTTTGTTAAATAGTATGAAAGAAGATGCAGGATTAAAAACTTATATTGATAAAATATTAAAAAAACAGATAATATTATTGGAAAACAAAAAATCTGATAGAGAGTTAATAAGCAAAATGCCTTACGGGCGTTTATTTATAACAGTATGTTTATTCTAAATTTACATCTTAATCTGTAAGTGAAAAAAGATTATTAGGAGGTGCCATGGCTTTAACTAAAAATGACATTGTTGCTAGAGTACATGAACTCGGCTTTACCAAGAAAAAATCGGTCGATATCATAGAATCTCTTCTTATGATAATTAAGGATACTCTTGAAACCGGTGATGATGTATTAATATCCGGATTCGGTAAATTTTGTGTAAAGAAAAAGAGCCAGAGAAGAGGTAGAAATCCGGCTACAGGTTCCGATTTGATCCTGAGAGGAAGAAGGGTAGTTACTTTCAAATGCTCCGGGAAATTAAGGGATAAAATTAATAAAAACGAGTAGAGCCAGTTTCAAAACGCCCCATTTTGGCTGATCTTAAGCGTTGGGCTCAAATTTCAATCCTCGAAATACCCAATGTATTACTGCGGTTGAAATTTTCGCCCGCCTTGAGCTTGACCAAACTGAAACGTTTTGAAAGTGGCTCGAATAGAGTTTTTATAGCCTTAGAAACTGCAATCGTGAATTTTGCCCAACATTTTTTCAAATATGCCCAAGGTGGGTGCATAAGACAGGTGTCCACTTTGGGCAGTATATTTATTTAGAGCCAGTTTCAAAACGCCCCATTTTGGCCGATCTTAAGCGTTGGGCTCAAATTTCAATCCTCGAAATACTCAATGTATTCCTGCGGTTGAAATTTTCGCCCGCCTTGAGCTTGACCAAACTGAAACATTTTGAAAGTGGCTCTTTAGTTATATTAAAAGCAGCCCTGTGATTTATAATTTGATGTCATAGGTTTTCATTTTACTTAAAAGCGAAGGGTGGCTTATTTCAAGAAGTTGAGCTGCTTTTGTTCTGTTACCGTTTGTTGCCCCAAGAGCTTTTTCAATCAGCTTTTTTTCAATAGTTGCTTGAGCCACTTTTATTGAATACCCGTCTATATTATCATCTGCTTTGCCTGCTTTTTTAATTGACAGTTCCGGGGGAAAGTTATCAGGTATAAGAACGGGTTGTTCAGCAAGTACGACCGCCCTTTCAATAATATTCTCAAGTTCTCTTACATTTCCGGGCCAGTCATGTGAAAGCAGCAAGGACATTGCAGCTGGTGAAATACTTGTAATATCTTTACCTATTTTTATATTTAAAGCATTTATGAAATGCTCGCATAAAAGCGGGATATCTTCCGTTCTTTCTTTAAGGGGCGGAATTTTAATCGTAAGAACATTAAGCCTGTAGTAAAGGTCCTGCCTGAAGGCGGATGTCTTGATCTCTTCTTCAAGATTTTTTGAAGTTGCCGCTATAACCCTAACGTCAATTGTTTTTGTTTTGGAATCGCCTACCGGTCTTATTTCACTTTCCTGTAAAACCCTAAGTATTTTCACCTGTAAAGAAAGAGGCAGTTCTCCTATCTCATCTAAAAAAATTGTCCCGCTGTCAGCCTCTTCAAAAAGCCCTTTTTTATCCCGATCCGCGCCAGTAAATGCTCCTTTCTTATGTCCGAAAAGCTCGCTTTCAAGAAGGTTTTCCGGTATGCCGCCGCAATTAACTGGGACAAGAGGTTTTTTAGATCTGCTTCCTCCGAAATGAATTCCTCTGGCTATAAGCTCTTTGCCTGTTCCGCTGTCACCTATAATTAAAATCGTTGTATTATACTGGGCGGCTTTGGCAGAAAGTGTAAAAACCGATTCCATGCTTTTGCTTTTTGCTATCATATTTCCGAAAGAATATCTTCCTTCAATTTTATCAATTTCCTGACGCAATAAACGGTTTTCGTTTTTTAACAGCTCTCTTTCCTCAGCTTTTTTCAAGGCAAGAAATACTTCATCTGCTTTAAACGGTTTTGAAATATAATCATATGCGCCCTCTTTCATGGCTTCGATTGCCGTATCCATTGAGCCGTATGCAGACATCATTATGATGGTGGCGTTTATCTTGTTTCTGACCTTTTTTAAAAAATCGATCCCATTCATTTTGGGCATTTTAATGTCACAAAGAATAAAATCATATTGTGTGCTTTCAACCATCATAAGGCCTTCGTATCCGTCAGCGGCCGTATCAACGGTATAACCGAATTTCTTCAGCATAGCATTTAACATATGACGCATATTATCTTCATCATCAATTACAAGAAGCCGTTTTTGTGGTTTTTTATTTTCCATAATTTTTTATGCAGTTATTTCTTCACAAAGAGGAAGATATATGGATATTGCGGTTCCTTCTCCTTTATTGCTTATAGCCTCAATCTTTCCTCCCATGCTTTCAATAAGAGAAAAGCAAACAAACAATCCAAGACCGGTACCCTTACCTGATTCTTTTGTGGTATAGAAAGGATCGAAAATATTGCCTATGTCATCCTTGTCAATTCCGGAGCCATTATCAATTACAGAAATTTTTAATGTCTGCATGTTATTAATTGCTTTAGCATCAGCACTGCTGATAACTTCACTCTTTATCCGGATTTGTCCTGTCAGTTTATCCTTTGATGAAGAAATCGCATCCGCAGCATTTATAACAAGATTTAAAAAAATCTGTTTTAACTGATTTGGATCAGATAATATAATATCATTTTTTGCTTCAAGCAAAAGCTTTAATTTAATACCGGACATAAAAGGCTGATATTTTACAATCTCAGCAATATCCTGTATTGTTTCATGAGCCCCGGTTTTTGTTTGGTTTATCTCCGAAGGACGGGAAAAATCAAGAAGCTGGCGGATTATAACGTTTATTCTGTTAATTTCGCTTTCAGCCCTTTCTATATATTCATTTCTTTCATGGTCGGGGATATTCTCCTGCTTTAGCAGATCCAGATAACCTAGTACTATTCCAATCGGATTTCCTATTTCATGAGCTATCCCGGATGATAATCTGCCCACGGAAGCAAGCTTTTCCGCCCTAATAACGTCTCTTTCAGCTTTTTGTAAATCAGCATTCATCTTCTCAAGAGATTGCACATTGGCCAGAAGTTTTTCCTTATCTCCCGAAATTCTTTTCAAAAGCCGGTTTAAAGCTTTTGATAGTTTGTTGAATTCATTTTCTTTGTTGCCATGCATGAAAAAGAATTCATCTTCTTCCCGGAATTCATCAGCTCTTTTAAGCATTTGCTGAACAGGTTTTACAGCAATTTTTGAAACAAAATAAAGCCCTACAATAGTCAATACAAAAGCATTTACCATTAAATAAGCAATAAGTACTTTCTGGGAGTTTCTTATAGAACTGTAGATATTTTCAAGCTCCATAACAATGCCTGCCCCTGCCCGGATTTTCCCATCCACGGACAGAGGGGAAGATATCATAAGATAACGATCCTGCATCCACAACACACCCCAGATTGTTCCTGCGTAACTTATTGTGTTATCGAGAGAATTAACTGCTCTTTCTGTTGCAATTATTATATCATCGGAAAGCTTGCAATTTGTACCACCGGAATAAAGGAGGTTTAAATTTTTATCCTGTACCAGGATGCAGGAAAAGTCCGCTGTTTTTAAATTTTTTTCCAATCCTTTGATGTATTCCGGCTCAATAAAGATACTTTTATTGTCATCAGCTATTAAAATATGATTTTCCAAATCGGATAAAATAAGATGCGCTTTAGATATTTCTGATTTAACGAGGCTTTTTTGGGCTGTTATAATCATAACAAAATCTACAAGAAACATTGCAACAATTAATAGTATTGCAATACAAAGTGCGATATTCGTTTTTATTCCCTGAAGAGTCACTATAAGCTCTGCTGATTATAACTGTTTGAAGAATCGGTTCTTCTCCTGAATACTTGAACCCTAATTGGAACAACATCTCTTTTGAAGATGATGCAATTATCTTAAATCATTATTACAATATAATTGCATATTTTTGCAATAACTAAACGTAAGATTTTAAAAGAATGCCAAATCGATACTTTCTTTACGAAAGATGAAAGCCCGTTATTGCAAAAAGCCTCTTGATAGATTATATATAATTTCAAAGCAATTGAGATGATTGGTGCTTGTTTAAAAGAATTAAAATAATTTTTATCTTTTCGGATATCATATATTTGTAAGGTTATCCAGAACAGCTCAATAAATTGTTATCCTACTGAAAATATGACATATCAAAGTCGTGATAGAAAATATAGACTTAGGAAATTCAGGAAGACGTATGGAAATGGAGAATTCCAGTTTTTGGGTTTAAATGTTGAACCAGTCCATCAAATTCCTAAAAATATTGAAAATGGGAATGAATTTGATTATTGGGTGACTAATTCATATGATCGAATTCTGGTTTCATTTGAAAAGAGTTTGGAAGAAACAATCATTTTTCAGAGAACTGATCCTCAAAGCAACATGCATATAAGATTCAAAACAAATATCAATCGACTTGATGGTTTAGAACTTAAGAAACTCTTTGAACGGATACGACAAATTGGTATTCCTAAATCTATAAAAGGAAAATTTCAATATAGAATAAGCTATATAAATAATGGATAACAATTGCATTAAGAGCGACGGCAAAAAGCCGCCGCGGCTTATGCTGACTTATAAAGCCATATTCATGTTAATAACGAGGAGAAGAAGATGACTTTTAAAAATGCCGAATATTCAAATTATAGTGACATTGTTTTTTACAGGAGGAGATGGTTTTGGGGTCTTGCTATTCTCCTACTTACCCCAGTCGGTATTTTGATTGGTTTGACCGGAGACGTATATTGCAATCAAAAAGGCCAAATTACTAGCCTCCACAAGGCTAGCCGTATTGTTGTGTGCATTGGATTTCTTGCATTAATTTTAATTAAATTTGTTGGTCCAGTTTTTGTTAAACGGTAAATACCCAACATCTTTTTGCACTGGACGCCAAACAGCCAGCGCCAGTGAAAATGGCGTAACTACAAACAAAGGAAAATGTCTTGAAAAAGAAATGCTACATATTAGCAGGGCCTAATGGGGCAGGTAAAACGACATTTGCAAATGAATTTCTCCCTATTGAGGCGGAATGCTTGAATTTTATCAATGCAGATTTGATTGCTCAAGGCCTATCGCCTTTTCAACCGGAAAAAATGGGCGTAGAAGCCGGCAGATTAATGATTAATCACATTTCTGAATGTGTTAGAACAAATGAATCATTTGCGTTTGAAACAACGCTTAGCGGAAGAGGGTATGTGCAAAAAATAAATGACTGGAAAAAACGAGACTACGAAATTATCATCTATTTCTTAAAACTCCCTTCTGTTGAATTTGCATTGGAGAGGGTTCGCCTAAGAGTCTCAAGAGGAGGCCATGACGTTCCGGAAGAAACTGTAAGAAGGAGATTTGAAAGAAGTTGGAAAAACTTTAACATACTTTACAAACCTCTGGCAGATGCATGGATTGTGTTTGACACTTCCGGAAAAACGCCAGTTGTAATAGACGAATCGGAGTAAGTACTATGAAAAAGCACAACAAATATACAATTATTGGTCTGAGAGCTTTGCAGCGTGCAGCAGAAAAAGTCGCTGAAGATGCAAGGAAAAATAATTATAAGATTCCAGTATGGATAAATGGTCGCATCGAATATGAGATACCGGGACAGATCACCGAACAATCAGTTTCAGCCGATAAAGACGGCTGAAACTGATTGTTGAGCCTGTCGAAAAACTCTAAAATCTGGATTTTAGTATTTGTAACTATCTGATATTATAGAATGTAAAATGACCAAATTAACCGTTTTGGGACTTTTTCGACAGTCTCGTTCGCAGACCGAATCTGAGATTTAAAAACATGAAGAAAGCATATTTAGGCAAGTGGCATATCAGAAAAATGGATCTATGGGATAAAGAGTTTATCGACCTTGACGGCCCAGGTTACCTATCCGTAAAGAGAGGCGGCGAAGGAATACTCCAATTTGGAGCTGTAAGGGCTACTGTAGATTATGAAGTAGAATTAATCGGAGATGTTGAGCGTTTAGAGTTCTCTTTTGAAGGCGAGGATGAAGGCGATCCAGTGTGCGGTCGGGGTTGGGCGCAAGTTGATAGCCAGAATATGACAGGCAAGATCTATTTCCACTATGGTGATGAATCGGGTTTTGTTGCTGAAAAGGAGTAGGTGAGCGCTGGCGCTAACATTTTAGTGGAGTAGACGGGGAAAAGAGATACCCTTTTTCGTCAACACCGTAGGTATTCGACCTTTTTTGGCCCGCTGCGCACCAATTCGTTAGAAGGTGAGACATGATCAGGCTTTACACGGCAATCATATGTTTGGTATTCCCAGTTTTCTTTTCTTGTGCTTGGTTTGATGCTGGAATGAAAATCAAGAGCACAAGCTTAGAACTGCCATGTGGACATAAGACCGAGCAATGTATTCTTCTAAAGAAACTGATCGGACCATGTGAGGGAAAAGATTTCGAAACCACCCAAAAAGTGCGCGACAATTACAATGTTGGGCGAACAGCTTATGTGGTTTCCAACTGGAAGGACTTTCTCCAATGCCAGAACGATCTCTTCCGAGCCCCCTTTTTTGAAAAAGAAATCACGAAGGAATTCTTCGAGGACAACTCGTTAGGGGTCGTTTTTGCTGTAACAGCAGGATCTGTGTATCACAAAAATGAAAAAGTGTCGATTCGTGACGGCAAATGTATATTCAGCTACGAAACGTGGTCGGAGAAGGCTGAAGGTCCTGTGCCAGCATGTATCTGGGAATCGCTTTACGTGTTTAAATTGAAGAAGGATTTCTAACGAGGCGGTGCACTGGATCGCCGAAACAGCTGGTTCCCAGTGACATAGATGTTCTGTGCAATAAAAGAGTGGTTATTTAAATTTCATTTTCAAAAAACCGGAAATCATAAAAAATATGAGTAGAAGCATTCATAAAACAGTAAAAGGGGTTTTTGGGAATAAATCCCAGAGCCAAATTAACAAAATGATTAATGAAGATGACCCTGATGTTGAAGAGTTAGCTCAAAAATCCTTTTACAAATCGGAACAAAAAAATAAAAGAAAGAATAAGAAAGTTCATCAAGAAATTAATGATGAAGAAATATGAATTGCACAGAACAAAACGCTGAACTTGGACCGGGCTATACGTTGCAGTGTTTGTAAGCTGTTTTTTATCAATCGTTTTAGCTATCTGGCCCGTGTCGCTATGCGCCGCCCGGCCCGTTGACTCCTCGATCTGTAGGCATAAATGAATAAAATTGCACGTAAAATTGATAAATATTCATTTAAGATTTTAATCTATGTTTTTATCGCGGCTGTGATTTTCAGTATCATTTTTCGCGCATATTGCCATTTTTATTACGCCCCCGAATATTACGGTTCGTGGAAAAATATTTTTACGGCTCCTATAATTGACATAAATTATATTAAAGACTTTTTCAGAAGCTCAATAAACATAATTTTTTTATCAATCATTATTGTTTCTCCCTTTTTGACTTATGGAGTCACAGCTATTTGCTCAAAGATAGTTGAAAATGAGGATGCGCAAAAATTAAAAGAAGAATTAAAGAATCATTTTAATAAATCAAATAAAAGGAAGAAAAAGAAGAAAATATAACAATGCTGCTTTACAAGGATGTCTCGTAACTTGCCACCTGTGATCAGCCTGTTGAACTATAGCCGAACTGATGGAAGAAATAGAACCCAAAGTATATGAAATTGAAACGAGTTTTAGAAAGCTGACTGCAATTAGCAGTTGGATTTCTCTCGCATTCCCTATTTTATTTATCGCATTACCATTTGTTCCCGACAACGGACCCACAATAAATCCAATTGTTATATATTCTCTTTCGATTTTGGGAGCATTATTCTTTTTGTTCATTACCTGTTATTTATTTAGGATAAAAAAGCAGCTTCCATTCCGTGCTATTTCAATTGATAACGATGGTATATGGCCATTACACAAGGAAAAGAAAGAATCATTGATCTCATGGAAGTCAATTGCCAATATAAAAGAACGCCCAGCTATGCAACGATTAGATCTTATTGGGCAAGATGGATCGCTCCTGCTTAAAATTGAATATCAACTTGAAAACTTCGATAGACTTCGTAATCTCCTGATTGATAGAATTGACATTAAACAATATCAGTATCTCCCGATAATTTTTTCCAAAAAAATAATTTACCATCTGTTTTACTTCATATGTATTTTGGGGCTTTTATCTCTTGGTTGGCATGTGGGACAAAAAAGGCCTGTATTTGGTTATGGTGCTGCGGCGATTTTGGCAATTGGGATTTGTTATGAGTATTTTACTACAATTTGGTGTTTGTCGATAGATCATCACGAATTATCCTACAAGTACCCTTTACTGTCACGGCATGTTCAATATCGGGACGTTATCAAAGTAAATTTGTCTGACACGTTTGTTAATGGCGCAAGGCTTCCTGAAGTTTATGTAGATTTAAAAAATGACACTAAACCAATAAAGCTTGAAAAGCTAGGAGTGGATGCTGTGATCTTGTATAAAACTTTAAACAGGATATTTGATATAAAATCAGCCGACTTAAGAAATGTGGATCAAGTCTACGCATGACCTTTAGCATATTCAATAATTGGTCAAATATTGACTTGACCCAACTTTTTGGGACGCGCAAAGACCGCGCGCCCCAAAGCAGCGCGTTCGGTTTTTGAAATGGAAATAATAATATACCGTCATGCCAAGCCGAAGGTTTCTGACAAGGAAATAATTTCTGGTCGCGATTTTCCACAGTGGGTTCAAAGGTATGATGAATCAGGGATTTATAACAACAAGATTGTATGTACAAAGGAAGATGTTGTTTATACTAGTAATCTTTTAAGAAGTATAGAAACAGGACATTTAATTGGAAAAAGGATTATTAAAAACCCGCTAATAATGGAAGCAGGAATCCCATTGATTCGCTTCCCAGCAGTTCGCCTCAAGGCAAAGAAATGGTTGTTTGTTTCGAGATTGTTGTGGATACTGGGATTCAAAACGGAGTGCGAATCATTGGCGGATGTAAAAATAAGAGTAATAAAAGCAGTTGATAGCTTCGAGTCCCAGCTTTCCGGAAATGAACGAGTTGTAATTGTTGGGCATGGTTTCACCAATTGGTTGATAAAAAGGGAACTATTGTATCGCGGCTGGTTTTTAAAGCAAAAAACTTCGAACAAAAGTTTCTTAAGCAAAATGATATTTGAAACCAAATCTGTTGTTTAACTCAGACGGCTGTTTCCGGTGTGTTTTGAAAAACTGTGCTGTTAAGATATTTCTTACTTACCAGCAGGCCATCGCTGCTTAACTCGCTGTTATATCAACTTAAAATAGGATAAGTAAAATATGATTAAAATAGAGAAACCTACAATCATTAAGGCTGCAGGAAATAAACCAAAAATTATTGAAGAATTTATCGGACGTGTTAATTCCGGGACGAACGATCTAAGCATTGCAAAAATGAAGAGCCCTTCAGGATGGATAGAACCGGGCCAGAAACCAGAGTTCGATGAATATACAATTGTTCTTAAAGGAATGTTACGGGTGACGACCAAAGAAAATACTGCTGACATAAATGCAGGAGAAGCCATTATTGTACCTTCTGGAAAATGGGTTCAATACAGCACACCGGGTTCTGAAGGCGCTGAATATATAGCAGTATGTTTACCAGCGTTTTCTCCTGAAACTGTTCATCGTGACGAATAAATTATAAATTGAAATAGTGATAGGGCCACGAAACAAACCGTGCGCCCCGTAGTAATTTATTATAATTGAAAAAGAAAAGGAGAAAATCGTGAAAAACTGTATTAACTATGTTGTTTTTGTTGCTATACTTGCCTTTGCGATACCTTTGTGCGTATCGGCCGAACCCTTGAAACTTTACGCTGCAGGAAGTTTAAAGGCAGCTCTTGGCGATGTGGTGGCTTCTTATGTAAAAACCTATAACACAGAAGTAACCACAAAATTTGGTCCCAGCGGCCTTTTGAGAAAAGCTATTGAAGAAGGTGAAAATCCCGATGTTTTCGCTTCTGCGAATATGAAGCATCCTGAAAAACTTGCTTCTGCGGGATGGGGAAGTCCGGTAGTGCTGTTTGCCCGTAATACGCTTTGTGCATTGGCACAGCCTGATGTAGCGATATCAACGGATAATCTGTATGATACCCTGATGGACAAGAACGTTCGGGTGGGTACCTCCACACCAAAGGCAGACCCAAGCGGAGACTATGCATGGGCACTTTTTCAAAAGGCGGATAAAATAAAGGAGGGGAGTTTCGCAGCTCTTTCCGGAAAAGCTCTCCAACTCACCGGAGGGCCGGACAGTGCCAAGGCTCCCGAAGGACGTAATAAATACGGATGGGTGATGAGCGGGAAAAAGGCTGATGTCTTCCTTACTTACTGCACCAATGCGGTATTGGCTAAAAAAGAAGTGCCGGATCTTAAGATTATCAAAATACCTCAAGAGCTTTCTGTAGGAGCCGATTACGGGCTTATTGTCAGAAGTGGCGCATCTTCTGAAGCATGGCGGCTTGCCATGTATATTTTGTCGCCTGAGGGTCAAAAGATATTAAGAGAATATGGATTTGAAGCTTCGGCGATTCAGAGAGAAATAGAGAGGTAGCTCATATGAGCAAGGAATTTCAAATCGAACGTCACAAGAAATTGTTGGAGGAAAAGACCAAGCAGGCTAAACGAGTAGTTTTCGGAGGGCTTTTGTTCGGCATCTTTATACTTGTAAATGTGCTTACGCCTTACATAAATGATTTGAAAGAGATAAATAAAGTCGAGCTGGAAATTAAAAAGTATAATTCAGAGATTCGGGAAATCGAAAAGACTTTACAGCCACTCAATGAACTATCAAAAATACTTGATAGTATACAGAAGTTAGTTGCAAAAAGACCTTGGGATGTTGAAACAAATAAACTTATTAACAAGTTCCGGGAGATGAATATCAGAGGGGGAGTAAATTGGAATGATTATCAGGCTGAGGCTGATGCTACAATCAATTCTGTTGCTGCTTTGGTAAATAATGGTGTGATTGAGCCTTTAAATAAATTTCTTTCCGACTCTCCTTCTTCAAAAAATCTTATCCCTGAACTTGTCGAAGAGTTAAAAACTCTTCCTGAGACTGTAGACACATGGGTAAGTGAAAATAAAGGAAAAAGATGGTATCTAACCATTGAAATGAAGACAGCTCAAATTGATAGATTGTCAAATACTCTTGGCAATAAACTTAAATCGGTCTCAAGGACGATTGTCCGTGAAAAACCAAACTTGATCAACCGTCAGGCAAATATAAAGGCAAGCTTGGAAAAATTGAGAAACAACCCGGAGTATCGGGACAAAGAAGAGAGATTGGAAAAACTACGGTCTCAAATGGAAAAGGTCCTGCCTGCCTGGCTTAAGGGTATGATATTTGTTGAACAGATGGTGCAGATTTTTCCATTTATTATCGTTATTCTGACAGCATATGTCTTAATTATCGCTTCAGGAGTTGCTTCGCATTATAGATTCCTTGCACGGGAACTTAATTTTGGTGAAGAAGGTTATAACGATCCAAGCTTTTCTTCTTTATGGACACTAATATACCGGGGAAGACTCGGCACACTATTGACAGTAAGTGTTTATATCATTTTTATCCTGATTATGTGGTTTTTCTTTGAGTCCGGAAGAGAAATACTTGCAGGCTGGTTAGAAATCGAAAAAGCCTGGTTTATAAACACTGATAATTTTCCGGTGATTGTATGGCTTTCCAGAATGTTGCTGGCCTCACTTATTGCTTATACGGCTATATACCCTTATTACCAGAAACGAAAAAGCGATGCGGTGCATACAACATTGGAAAAGAAGTAATGTAAGTAAATGAAGATTTTTCCAGGAATTTTAAGAGGCTGTGCAGAAGGAGCTATAGACATGAAAACATCATTTGCGGTTTCAACCGATGGAACACGCATTGCCTATGACATTAGCGGAGCCGGAGAGTCTATAGTATTGTTGCACGGAGGTTTGCATACCCGGCAGCACTGGCATAATGCGGGTTATGTTGAGCGACTTAATAAAGAGTTTAAAGTTATTACTATCGATATCAGAGGCAATGGAGAAAGCGACAAGTATCTTGACCCGGCTTATTATACAACTAAAAAGCATTGCGAAGATATTCTGGCTGTAGCCGCTGAATGCGGCATCAAGAGCTTTACGGTCTGGGGTTATTCCTATGGCGCAAATATCGGGCGCTATCTGGCCGCCAAATCGGATTTGGTGGATAAGTTTATCATTTTAGGATACACTTTTGGGCCCGGCGCTTCAGGAACTTTTCGCCAATTTATTCCTGATTTCCATGACCGCTGGGTGCCAATTTTACAAGCACAGGCAGATAAAACTTTAGATGTTCAAACATTATCAGGAAAAGATCAGGAATTTCTTAAAAGCGGGGAGATACCGATTATACTGGCGTGGCTTAGCCCAATTCTTGATTGGCCACCGGTTGAACCTGCTGATTTGCTTTGTCCTACACTTTGGCTTGCAGGTTCAAAAAATGATGATGTGATGGCTAACATGAAAGAATATGAAGCAAATATTGAATCAACAAAAGTCAAAATTAAGGTTTTAGAAGGATTGGATCACTGGCATGAATTTGCAGAGGTTGATCGTGTCTTATCTGTTGTACTACCTTTTATTAAGTCGTAGAATTTTTTTTGGTGAAACATCCGGCAAATTCATGACTGATCTGAACTCAGGCTTTTTATTTTCTCTTATAAAGATGGTTAGAAACCTTTACCGGTTTAGAAAGTGTGATTTTTGGAAAACAAGTACTGCAAATAATAACAACGGTATTTTATAGAATAAGTATCACCACAGTTATTATTTGCATAAATAAATTATAGATAAATATTAACTATTCTATATTATCGCTGTATCTCCTTAACCGAGAGTATTGCCTCGACAATCTTGGCATAACCGGTGCAGCGACACATATTTCCTGAAATGGCATCCTTTGCCTCATCCTTTGTAGGATGCGGATTACTATCCAGCAAGGCTTTACCAGACATAATCATTCCCGGAGTGCAATAACCGCATTGGACCGCCCCCTTCTCATGAAAGGCCTTCTGAAGCGGGTGAAGTTTGCCATTCTGGGCAAGACCTTCAATGGTTTGGATATCCTTTCCCTTGGCTGAACTTGCTAAAACAAGACAGGAAAACACTGGTTTTCCATTCAAAAGAACAGTGCAGGCGCCGCAGGAACCCTCGTTACAGGCCTCTTTTGTTCCCGTCAAGTGAAGCTCATCCCGTAATACTTCCAAAAGTGTCTGATTTGGTGCTGCCGCCACCTCATAGACTTCCCCGTTCACTTTTAATTCTACCAGTCTTTTCATTACGCTTTCCCCCCCTTAGCTTCTTCCCACACCTTCATGCAGGCACGTTTAACAAATACCCTTACCATCTCTTTTAGATACCATGCCGAATAACCATGATTCGGGTAAGGCGCAATTTCTTGATGCGCTTGCAAGGCAGCCTCTTCTATCAGATCATCGCTCAATCTCGCCCCTTCCAAAACACCTTCCGCCTTAACTGCTTCCACGGGAGCGGAGCTTACAGAGGTAAGCCAAATTTTTGCATTCTTTACTATCTCTTTATCTATCGTCATATAGGCCGCCGCACCCACAATGGGAAAATCGATTGAGCCACGCTCCCGGTATTTTACATAAGCCCCATAGCTTAAAGAAGACGGCTTTATTATCTGTATCTCCGCTATCAGCTCTTCAGGCAATAAGGCATATGCATTTTCTCCCTTGCCGGAATAGATTTGAGAAAGATCAAGAATGCGTTCTCCTTCAGAACCTATAATCCGCACCTTTGCACTCAGAGTCAGTAAAACCGGCGCAACATCGCCTGAATAAACGGCAAAACATTTCTTTCCTTTCTTGACCAAATGACAAATATTGCCTCCCCTCTTAAAACATTTATCCCATACTGACTGCCCGAAAAGATGTGAATGATCATAGTAGAGGCAACGTGTATCCTGGCACAGGTTTCCTCCAAGGGTTGCAAGATTACGAATCTGAAGAGAACCTACCGCCTTTGCAGCTTGGGCAAGTGGTGACAGATTACCTTCTATCAAAGGGGATTCCTCCATTTCCCCAAGAGTAACAAGAGCACCTATTTTAAGAATGTCTCCCTCCTCACTGATCGAGCGCAAACCGGAAATTCCCTGAAGATTGACAAGCGCTTTTGCTTCTGACACCCTTCTTTTTAGTTTAGGCAATAAGTCAGTTCCCCCGGCAATGCCCTTTGCCTTCCCTTTATGCATAGAGAGCAGATTAACCGCATCCTGTATGGTTTCCGGTTCAAAATATTCAAAATTCGGCAGTTTCATTTTATGCTTCTCCTTTCTTCTTCTTTAGCTCTCTTAAGACTTTCTCAGGGGTTATGGGGGTTTCTTTGAACCTTATTCCTGTTGCATCATATATGGCATTTAGTATAGCCGGTGCAATCGGGCCTACAAGTCCTTCAGCACCCTCTTTGGCTCCATACGGCCCCCCGGGGTCATTTGATTCAACAAAAACACCGGTCATTCCCGGCATATCCACGGCTGTAGGCATTTTGTAATCTAAAAAATCGGGAGTTAGTGTCTTCCCTTCTTCTACAACAATGTTTTCAAATAAGGCATAACCGATTCCCATCTGGCAGGCCCCTTCCAATTGGCCTTCCGCGCCAAGCAGATTGATTACCCGGCCACAGTCGTGGCTATGATACAAGTTAGTGACTTTTACCCGGCCGGTATCTTTATCAACTTCTACTTCCGCTACAACCGCCCCGAATGTATAGGCTGGTGAAAAACTTCCATATCCGGTAAGCATATTAAGCTTGGCCAATTGTTTCGGATCAGGATTCCAGGTTCCTTCTCCCATGATGGTCATTCCTTTATGAGCAAGTTGACACAGTTCAACAGCTTCTGCAAAAGATACGCCCTTTTCCGGAGAACCTTTGACATATATCCGCCGGTTCCTGGCATCAAGATCTTCAGCATTAGCTTCGAACTTTTCTGCAACCACCTTAAAAAGTTTCTGCTTCAAATCTATTGCAGCGCTTTTGGCGGCATTTCCCGACTGAAACGTACACCGGGCCGAAACTGTAAGTGCATCCGGCGGACTATAATCCGTATCCACAGACGAGATCTTTACGTCTTCCATTCGTAATCCAAGCTCTTCGGCTACAATTTGGCTAAGCACCGTATCAGATCCCTGACCGATATCCGAAACCCCGGATAGTATGAATGCGCATCCATCCGGACTCGCTTTGACAAAAATTGTGGAGGATGCGGTATATTGACCCAGCAGGGAAAGCTGGTGTCCGCTGAAAAGTCCGGTGCTTGACATACCAATGCCTTTTAACGGTGGCATCTTCTTATATTTCTTTTTCCATTCTGTCTTTTCCTCAAGTTTTTGTAGGCACTCTTGCAGTCCGCCGCTTGATATATAAAAACCATTGACCGTTGTATCTCCTGTTCTTAAGCCGTTTTTCATTCTCAAGTCTATCGGATCTATACCTAACTCCTCAGCCACCAAATCCATTTGAATTTCAGAGGCCAGATATGATTGTGGAGATGTGTATCCCCGCATGGCTGTGCAAGGGGAGTTGTTTGTATAAAACCGCTGAGATTCAAACCTGATGTTGGGCTGCCTGTAAACATGGCTTAACCACAGAGCGGCAAGAAAGGTTACAACCGGACCGTGTGTATTATATGCACCCCCATCCAGCTTAATATTGGCTTTGCGGCTAACAATGGTACCATCTTTTTTAACACCTATTTTTATGACGATTTCAGTGCGGTGTCTTCTGCAGCTTGCAGCAAATTCCTCTTCCCGTGTGTAACAAATCCTGACTGGTTTGCCGGTTTTTTTCGATAACAGGGCGCAATGAAGATCCAGAGGATAAATACCAGCTTTTCCTCCAAAACCGCCACCAACATGGGGTTTAACCACTCTTACATTTCCTGTCGGCATATCTAAAACAAGTGCAAGAAGTTGCTTGGTCAAAAAGGGAGATTGTGTCGAAGTCCACAGGGTCACCCTCCCGGAGGAATCAAAACCGGCCACGGAATTGTGGGGTTCTAAAAAGCAATGTTGAACCAGATGTGTCACAAACTTGTCTTCCCTGACATAGTCTGATTCCCGGAAGCCTTTTTCCACATCACCAAAGTCCATTAATATGCTTGTATGCATATTCCCCGTAACATGATCGTGGATTGAGGGAGCATCCGGCTTAATGGCATCTGCGATACTTAATACAGCCGGAAGTCGCTCATATTCCACATGGATGTGCTTCAGGGCTTCCTCGGCAATATCTTCACTGATAGCGGCAACTGCGGCAACATCGTTTCCCACAAATCTGACTTTATCCCGTGCCAGAAGATATCGATCAGCAGTCTCAGGAAACATTGACATCGCAAGCCCATATTTTACATTCGGAATATCGCGGCCCGTAATAACAGCTTTTACCCCCTTAATTTTTTCTGCTTTACTCGTATCAATGTTAAGTATCCCGGCATGTGGATAAGGGCTTCTAAGAATCTTGCCGTATAGCATTCCGGGCAGAGCGATATCGGTTGTAAATACTGCCTCGCCTTTAGTCTTCTGTGGGCCTTCCACACGGGGAATTGATTTGCCAATAACTGAATATCCTTCTTCTTTCATATTCTCTCCTTTGTTGCTTTACGGGCAATGGCATTATCGGAATCATTTGTGCTAACTAAAATTATCATAGATAACAAAGCAAATTAGACGCCAATATTTTATATCTAAATAATTAAGCATATTATACTTGCAAAATTAATAAAATGCCATATACGGCATATTATTTATGCCATATATGGCATAAATATGTTATAAACATTAAATATGGTATTTTTATTACCCCAAAGAGAAATAGAACTATGAATGACAAAGGTTTTTTTCACCAAGCTACTTTGCGGATCTGCAAAAGTATAGAACTTGATTCGGTTGTAGGCGATTGCTTTGATTTTCTAAAGCAGTTTATGCCCATAAATACATTGTCGTTGAATATTTATGATCCGGATGCTGGGACTATCAAAAATGTCGCCCAAAAAACAGACAATGAAAGTATGTCGTTTGGATCTTCAGTTCAACTTTCAGCTGAGGCCAAGGTATTTCTTGAAAAACCAAAACCTTCAAAGGTGATAGTTGTTAAGCGTCAAAAAGACCATGTTATCGGCCGGATACTATCCAAAGCATTTAAAGCAAGAGAAATTTCGGGCATGGTAATGTTTCTTGAAACTAAAGAAAAACTTTTGGGCGGTGTGTCTTTGTTTTCCAGTGGTTATGACAATTATTCAAAAGAGCATGCCAGACTTCTTGCCCTCCTGCACGACCCTTTTGCTGTGGCCATGTCCAATGCTTTAAGATATCATGAGGTGGTTAAGTTAAAAGACATGCTTGTTGACGATAACCGCTATCTCAGCCGGGAGCTTCATCGTATCAGCGGTGAAGAAATCATCGGACAGAATTTTGGTTTAAAGGATGTCATGGAAATGGTAAGGCAGGTAGCACCTTTAGACAGCAACGCACTCCTTTTGGGCGAAACCGGAGTGGGCAAGGAGATAATTGCCAATGCGATTCATTATTCGTCTCCCCGCAGCCGGGGGCCATTTATAAAGGTCAATTGCGGGGCTATCCCGGAAAGCCTTTTAGACAGTGAATTGTTCGGACATGAAAAGGGGGCCTTTACAGGGGCGGTGTCACGCAAGCGGGGCCGTTTTGAGCGCGCCCATACCGGATCTATTTTCCTGGATGAAATCGGGGAACTTCAGCCCCAGGCTCAGGTCAGACTCCTTCGTGTGATTCAAAACATGGAAATCGAGCGGGTCGGCGGGGAAAAACCGGTTCCTGTTAATATCCGGATCATTGCCGCATCCCATAGAAATCTGGAAGAGATGGTGCGGGCCGGAAAATTCAGAGAAGATTTATGGTACCGGCTGAATGTGTTTCCTATTACGATTCCTCCACTGAGGCACAGGCTTTCGGATATTCCCTCTCTGGTTAACTACTTCATAGAACAAAAATCAAGGCAGATGAATTTAAAGAATTATCCGGTTCTTGCTCCTGGTGCCATTGAACGCTTGCAGTCTTACCAATGGCCCGGAAATGTTAGGGAGCTTGAAAATGCAATTGAACGGGCTCTGATTCGTAGCAGTACTGCATCTATCGATGAACCTCTGCGTTTTGATGATTTTACTCCTTCAGAAGTTCAAGCAACGAACCGGAAGATTTCACATCAAGAAGTGCTGCCACTTAAACTTAACGAGGCCATGAGAAACCATATTCAAAAAGTGCTGGATATGACAAATGGAAAGATTCAAGGAAAAGATGGAGCGGCAGCCATTCTGGGTATTCATTCCAGCACCCTTAGAAACCGTATGGTCAAACTTGGAATCACATTTAACCGTAAACAAAAACGACTATCCCCGGCCTGTTCATAAAAACAATATGAGGCTTTCTTGAAATTATTTACATATTAACTTGGATATATAAAGGTATTGGGTACAATATACCCAAATGCATCCTGCATTCTTTACATCTGCCTCTTGCATAATAAACCTTATATCGTGTATCTATTAGAAAACTGATTTATCCGGTGCCGACATCGGGGCCGGTTGGAAAACATCTGTCTTGGTAATTGGAATAAATTGTGAAATCCATTGAGCTGATAAAGTCTTATTTTCTTGAAAACCGTCTTAGGATAGTAGTTGGCCTCTTATGCCTGATAGCTGTTGATTTTCTGCAGCTTATAATTCCACGCATAATGAAACTTGCTATCGATGATCTTGCTTTATTTAGGGCAGATACAAAACAACTTGCCATATATGCTCTATATATTGTTGGTATTGCACTTTTGATGGCAGTATTTAGATACTTGTGGAGAAAATATCTTATAGGTACTTCCAGGGCTGTGGAGGAAGGTTTGAGAAACAAACTTTTCAGCCATATACAGTCTCTTTCTTCTCCTTATTTTGATAAAACAAAAACCGGCGATATTATGGCCCATGCCACAAACGATATTATGCATATCAGAATGGCAATTGGCATGGGAATGGTAGCCTTAACCGATGCCTTAGTTCTTGGCGCGGCTTCCATAGGTTTTATGCTTTATATCAATAAAACTCTTACCATATTTGCTCTTATACCCATGCCTTTTATTGCTTTCGGAGCAAAATTTTTCAGCAGAAAAATGCACAGGCTTTACGACTCTGTTCAGGCATCATTTTCCGAGCTGACCGAAACCGTTCGCGAACAGTTTGCAGGAATACAGGTGGTAAAAGCTTATACAATGGAAAAAGAAGAAAGCCGGCTTGTTGAAAAAAGATCAAAAGATTACGTAAAAGAAAATTTAAAGCTTGTTAAAATTACCGGTTTTTTCTTTCCAATGATGCTTCTTTTTTCAAACATCAGCATGGTTATTGTTTTGTTTCTTGGAGGCAGGCAAACAATATATTCCACGATAACACCTGGTGATTTTGTGGCATTTATTAACTATCTTGGTCTTATTACCTGGCCAATGATGGCAATGGGCTGGGTTACAAATCTTGTGCAGCGCGGAAAAGCATCTCTTGACAGGATAAACAGGATCATGGAAACAACTCCTGAAATTTTTGATAAAAGTGATGCAAAATCGATCAATATCAGTGCGGCTGAAATAGTATTTGAAGATGTGATGTTTTCATACAAAGTCGGTGCCAATCCTGTGTTATCCGGTATTAACATTAAAATCGGAAAAGGGCAGATTATTGGAATTGCAGGGCCTCCAGGAAGCGGTAAAACAACTCTGTCAGGCCTTATCCCAAGGCTATACGATGTTTCAGGGGGGCAGATACTGATAAACGGTGAAGATATACGTTCGATACGCCTTCTTGATTTAAGAAAAAGTATTTCTTTTATGCCCCAGGAACCCTTTCTGTTTGACGGAACAATACGCGAAAACATAACTCTTGGAACCGAAGATATAAAAGAATCGGATTTGGGAAAAGTTATGGAAAAGGCGGCGCTTTTTGAAACAGTGAAAAGCTTTCCCGCAGGGATTGATACAATAGTAGGAGAAAAAGGTATTGTTCTTTCGGGGGGGCAAAAGCAAAGGATTGCCCTTGCAAGAGCGCTTCTTGCCGATTCGCCGGTACTTATATTAGATGATCCGGTAAGTCAGGTTGATGTAGAGACAGGGTTAGCTATAATAAACAACATAAAATCCATGCAGGGGAAAAAGACTGTCATCATAGTTTCACACAGACTTTCAGCACTTTGTTTTGCCGATCAGATTATCGTGATCGATAAGGGAGAAATTGTAGAATCAGGAGACCACAAACAGCTTATGAAACTTGGGAAATACTATGCTGATACTTATAGAATGCAGGAAATCGAAGAGGAACTAAATGCGCTTTGATTATGGATATGAGGAAGAAAGGCTTGGTAAGCATTACGATTTAAATCTTTTAAAAAAGCTTTATTCGTTTGGCAAGCCTTACAGCAAGCTTTTTTTATGGGCGATATTACTTGTTGTATCAATTACCCTGCTTGATCTTTCACTTCCCTATGTGACAAAGGTTGCGATAGACAGATACATTGTTCCCCGGCCCGTGATGCATGAAAAAACCGGTAAGCCCGATGAGAAAAAAGCAGGATATTACAAAGCGGATATAAACGATCCTGAAATTTATGAAATTTTAGAAAAGTATAAAATAGAATTTAATAAAAAAGAAGCTTTTGCCGATATTAATTATGACAAGCTTCGTAACATGGACAAAAAAGATATTTTAAAATTAAGAGCACAAGATATAAATGGAGTTGGTCTTGCCGCTGTAGTGCTTCTTGTTTTGGTAATTGCCAGCTTTTTGCTGGGATTTGTGGAAATAATGCTGATGGAATATACAGGGCAGATGGTAATGCATGATTTAAGGATGCGGCTATTTAACCATATCCAGGGGCTACCGGTTTCTTTTTTTACAAAAAACCCCACAGGAAGGCTTGTTACCAGAGTTACAAGCGATGTCCAGAATATGCATGAGCTTTTCACTTCGGTAATATCGGTTGTTTTTAAAGATATCTTTCTTCTTTTCGGAATCATGATTGTTCTTATAAGTATAAACTGGAAATTTGCTCTTGTCTCATTTACGGTTATACCTTTTGTTGCCTTTGCGTCTTTTAAATTTTCAAACCAGGCCAGAGACGCCTTTAGAACACTTAGGGTAAAAATAGCGGAAATTAATTCCAAAATATCCGAAACGATAGGAGGGATAAAAGTTATACAGCTTTTTTCAAAAGAGGGGGAAAACTATAAAAGTTTTAAAAAGCTTAACCATGAGAACTATGTAGCAGGTATGAAGCAGATTCATGTCTTAGCTGTTTTCATGCCTGTAATAGAACTTCTTGGTTCCATCTCGGTTGCTCTGGTTATTTTCTATGGCGGAAGCAGCGTTATTTCCGATAAAGTGACTTTAGGGGCACTTGTAGCTTTCATAGCATATATAAAGATGTTTTTCGGGCCAATAAGGGATATTGCCGATAAGTACAATATTCTTCAAAATGCCATGGCTTCAGCAGAAAGAATATTTCTTGTTCTTGACAACGAAAATACTACTGAAAAAAGTATTCATGACTATATCGGAAAAACACATGACAATACCATTGCCGGCAATAAGGATAATAAATTAGACGGCAGGATAAACTCTGTTGAATTCAGGGATGTTTCATTTGGCTATGTTTCCGGTGAACCTGTTTTAAAAAATATATCCCTGAATATCAGAGCAGGAGAAAAAATAGCTGTTGTCGGACCCACAGGAACCGGGAAAACAACCCTTATTAATCTTCTGTCAAGGTTTTACGAGCCTGATTCGGGGCATATACTAGTAAATGAAACCGATATCAAAGAAATTTCTCCGGCTTCACTCAGATCCAAAATGGCCCTTGTGATGCAGGATTCTTTTTTATTTTCAGGTACTGTGCGGGAAAATATCGCAAGAGGCAAACGTGACATCACAGAAAAGGAAATAGAGGATATCATCGATGCTTCAAATTGCAGAGCAATAATAGAAAAATTGCCTGAAGGGATTGATACCGTGCTTTCTGAAGGAGGAAAATCTATATCAAGCGGAGAGCGGCAGCTTATATCAATAGCAAGAGCATTAGCCCGTGATCCTGAAATAATCATGCTTGATGAGGCTACTTCTTATGTTGACTCGGAAACGGAAAGTCTTATTGAAAAGGCGGTTGGAAATCTTATGGAAGGCAGAACCTCAATAGTAATAGCTCACAGACTTTCAACTGCCAGAAGAGCCGATCGCATAGTGGTACTTAAAAAAGGAAGAATAGTCGAATCCGGCAGTCATGAAGAGCTGATGAAAATCAAAGGATTATATTTCAGATTATTCAGCATATAGCAATTTTTTAGGAGTTTTTGCAGATTCATCAATATCTGGCAAATCATACAAATACTATCAAAGTTGAGCCACTTTCAAAACGTTTCAGTTTGGTCAAGCTCAAGGCGGGAGAAAATTTCAACCACAGGAATACATCGAGTATTTCGAGGATTGAAATTTGAGCCCAACGCTTAAGATCGGCCAAAATGGGGCGTTTTGAAACTGGCTCAGTTGATATTTAATAAATTGACATAATAGAAGATGTTTGGTATGTATTTGTCAATGTTAATAAATTGATACATACTGTGTTTTAAACACAGCGATATCAGGCATTTATAAAAAACAATAATATGGTCATTTAAATTAGTCACTTAAGTTGCTTTTTGCAAATATTGTTAAAGAGTGAAAATATTAAATGATTTTTGATATATAAAAAGCGGTTGATTGATTCAGCTTATTATGACCCGAAGCAATATATGAATAATTCAGGAGGAGGCATAATTTGTCCCGTATAAAAGAAGCTACCTCTACCGAAAAACTGCTTAATACTATCCGCAACAAAAAAACCGATACCGATAATCAGGCTTCGCATATATCCACTATTGAGCCACAGAATAATAAACCCAAAAGTTTTGTGTCTAATAATTTTGTATCAGAGAAAAAACCTGTAACCATAGGCGTTGATATCGGGCATGAATGCCTGAGATTGGTTAAGACTACAAAAGCCTCTGATAAAAACCGGATTTTTCTTGGGTATAAAATAATACCGTTTGCAAATATAACTTCCAGGAAGTCCCCTAAATTCGCCGGTTTTATAAAAGCGGAACTTTTAAAATTCTTTGGAGCCGACCGTAAGGTAAATATATGGGCGAACATGTCTGCGGCACGTGTTAATGTCCGTCATTTAAGGATTCCCAAAGTACCAAAAAAGCAAATTGAAAACGCCATCTCCTGGGCGATTAAAAGAGAAACCCCTTTTGATGATAATGATACAAGTCTTGATTTCGAGATACTAGGAGATATTAAAGAAGACAATATCGCAAAATTATATGCTGTTGCCTATACGGCTCCTAAAGATGAAATTAATGAGATCAAAAATCTGTTTTCAGAAATCGGCCTGCAATTAGATGGAATTTCCATTACTCCTTTTGCGCTCCAGAACATATTAAAAACCGTTCAGATCCCTGATTTTGAAGGTACGGTTGCATGCTTGTTTATAGGCAATGACTTTTCACGCATAGATATTTATGCTCATGGCAAACTTGTTATGACAAGGGGTATCAGAGCCGGTATAAACAGTATGGTTGAAGCATTGATGGAAAGTATTTCAGCGAAGGTATATGACGGCCAAGGATTTAATGAAAAAGAAGGGGGAAATGCTGCGGCTATAGCTAAAGAGATTAGAAAAGCGCTAATAAGCCTAAGCCCTGATTCTGAACCTCTTACAGAAAATGATATTGGTTTTGAACTTAAAGAAGAGGAAAAATTTAAAGTTATTGCACTTTCTTTAGAAAGAATTGTCAGACAGGTAGAAAGGACTTTTGAATATTATACTGCAAATCTTAAATATGACAGGATTGAAAGAATTTATATATCTACTGCAATGAATGTTTACATGCCCATAGTAAAATATATCGGCGATCAACTGGGAATGGAAAGTGATATACTTGATCCGCTGAAATTTAATCTGCCTAATTTTGAAAGCCTTGCAGTAAAAGCTACGGTTTCGGACAGAATTGCACTTACACCGGCTTTGGGCCTTGCCCTTTCGGATAATGACTATACGCCAAATCTGTTGTTTAGATTTAAAGACAAGGAGAAGCTGGCCGCCTCTTTACGTATTACAAATATAGTATTTGTTTTTTTAATGCTTTTTGCAGTCTTTTGCGGGGGGCTTTTCTTGTATCAAAAAGACACTATCAAGCAAAGAAAAGCCGGCATTTCACATCTTGAAAAACAGATGTTCCAATATGAACCATCTGTCGATCAGGCGATGATATCACAAATGATTAGCAGTTCTGAAAAAAAACAGCTTATAGCAATGGAATACAAAGAAAAATATTTCTCAATGGCTGTGATCAGCGAGTTGACATCTATAGTTCCTGTAAATATACGTCTCATTAAGCTTAAGGCTGATCTGGGAAATGCAAAACCGGATAAAAAACTGCTAATAAAAGATCGGAATATAACCAGGGAAAATACAGAAAAGAAAATGCTTCTTGAAGGGTTGGTTTTTGGTGATGAAAATACTCTTGAATCATCACTGGCCAGCTTTATAGTGAAGTTAGATGAGTCCCCGATATTCGGGGATATAAGCATTAAGCAGAACAATGTTAAACCATTTAAAGAAAATAAAGTTCTTCACTTCATAATTGAAACAAAAATGATAGACTAGTATCGTGTCATGCATCATTTGTCATCTCGACTAAAAGGAGAGATCTTGTTTTTAAGAGATTTATAAAGATTTCTCCCGTTGGTCGAAATGACAGGTTGGTACATTTCATAGTTGACGTGACACTAGTAAAAGTAAAAATTGGGATACGTTAAAGACGCTTTTTTTAAAGTTTGAAAGTAAAACTGCTAAAGGATTCTCATAAAGCTGTAATTAAAGAAGTGGAATTTATAAATGTACCAAAAAATAAAAGATATAATAAAAAATATGATGATTCCAAAGCGCACTCTTTTATTTATGGGGGTGTGTCTTTCGGCAATATTAATAATAATATTGATAGGGATAATTCCTAATTGGATCTCCCTTAAAAGGCTTGACTGCAAAGCCACCGATTTAAAAATACAATTTGAGGAGAAAAAACAAATTTATCCCATATATAGTATTTTGAAAAATAATGATCATCAAAATTATCAAATGGCCCTGCCTTTTCCGGTAAAAAACAAGCTTTTGCGGGAATCAATCGGTTTGTTTCCTGTCACCCTGAAAAGTATTGCCAAAGAAGCGGGAATGGATGCGATATCAATTTCCCCGGATATTAATCTGCTTTCCTCCGGCTCCAAAATTATTTTTGTTAATGCAGTATTAAGGGGGGATTTTTTAAGTTTTCGCAAGTTATTAATAGGCCTTGGTAAAGTACCTTATTCAGAGTCTGTGGAAGAGATACGGATTGAGCAAAAAATAGATGCCATGGAATTTATACTGAAAATCCGACTGGCTCTCGCATAAAAAACCGTAGAGCCACTTTCAAAACGTTTCAGTTTGGTCAAGCTCAAGGCGGGCGAAAATTTCAACCACAGGAATACATTAAGTATTTCGAGGATTGAAATTTAAGCCCAACGCAGAGATCGGCCAAAATGGGGCGTTTTGAAACTGGCTCCGTAGATTAGAGGATTTATGGGAAACCTGACAAGACAGCAAATCATAATACTTTCAATAACGGTTATTGTAGCATTATACGGTATTTATGACCGAATAATAGTTCCACGAACAAAATCCGTTTCTTTGGAAAAGGAAAAAAAATCTACGGAACTGGAAACTTTTATATCTGATATTACGGCAAAAATAACAAAAGGACCTATTACTGCTGCCGATAACCGTGCTATAAATCTTGCAGAGACTAAATGGAAGCAGGATCCGTTTTTAGATCAGAAATCATTTCATGCTTGGGTTAAGTTTAACAAACCTGATGCCGGCAATATTTCAAAATCAGAACCGGTCTTCAGTTATTCCGGATATATTAGTATGGGCAGGAAAAAAATGGCCATTATTAACGGTATTGAGTACGAATCCGGAGAACCTTTGGATTCGGAAGGATATATTCTGGAAAAAATCTATCCGGAAAAGGCAGTAATTGTAAACAAAAATAACCTGTCAAGAATTGAAGTTTCTTTACAGGAATAGCCTAATCAGCCTCATAATGCAAAGATTGGGGGGGGAACTTTGACTGATAAAAATGATTATAAAATTAAGTGGGCTCTGGGAGCCGTCATTATTCTTCTGGTTGCAATAACAGGTTGTGCCGAAGATGTGGCATTAAAAAAAGACTCCTTTTTCGAAAAATGGGAAACTATGGCCCAGACATCTAAAGGCCATTCCCCGGCTACTGAACTTAAAAACTTCGAAGTTTCGGAAATAGAACAGAAAAAGAAAATGAATACGGCTGATGTGGAAAATACGCCTTCTGCAAAACGTCTTCCTGCTAATAAAATAAGTCTTAAGATGCGTCAGGCAGATGTGAATGCGATTCTTCGGGCTATGGCCAAGACCGAGGGGTTGAACATATTAATTAAAAACGAAGTAAAAGGTGAGATCACCATTGATTTTACTGAAGTTCCATGGGATCAGGCTTTTTTGAGCATCTTGCGAAACCAGGGTTTGGATTATGTTTGGGAAGGCGATATTATAAGAGTCATGACAATAGAGGATCTACAGGAGGATTTAAAGAAAAAAACTCAGCAGATGGGCATCAATCAAGTGGCGCCTCTTGTATCCAGGATAGTAAATATAAATTATGCCGATGCCAAGGGTCTTAAGGAGAATCTTGTAGAGTTTCTGACCAAAGACAAAGACGGCAAGCCAAGGGGTTCGATTCGGGTTGATGAGCATAATAATGCCTTAATTATTCAGGCCATAAAAGAAGATATAAAAAAGATTATGCCGATAATTGGAAAAATTGACAAGCCAACTCCTCAAATTCTGATTAAGGCAAACATAGTTGAAACAACACAGGATACTGCCCGTGAGCTTGGTATCCAGTGGGGAGGTATGTACAATCCTCGCCTGGGTAATCATGATTTGTGGGTAAATCCTGGCGGTTCTACGACTGCAACTACTCCAACAAATCCGATTTCAGGAAGTTATGCGCCTTCCTATGGTTCAAATGGTCTGAGCAGTCAGGGTTTTGGTGTCAATTTTCCGGCATCTATGTCGGATACAGCATCAAGTTCTCTGGGCCTTATGTTCGGTACCATTGGTGGAAATATCCTTGAAATGCAGTTAAGTGCTCTTCAGAACGATGGGAAATTAAATATCCTGTCAAGCCCGTCTATCACAACTCTTGACAACCAGACAGCCTATACGGAAAACGGAGAGCGAATCCCATATGTTACTGAAGAATCAAGCTCAACTGGTTCAATTACAAAATCGGTAAAATTCGAAGATGTTGTGCTGCGTCTGGAAATAAAGCCCCATGTAATTGACAGTAGAAATCTTAAAATGGAAGTTCTTGTAAAAAAGAATGAAGTTGACAACACAAGAAATGTGCTGGGGAATCCTTATATAATAAAAAAGGAAACAAAAACTACTCTGATTGTACAAGATGGTGAAACTATTGTTATCTCAGGCCTTACAAAACAGAAGAAACAGGATTCGAATAATAGGGTGCCCGTATTAAGCGATATGCCTTTGATAGGACGGCTGTTTAAAGGAACCAGCAAAAGCGAATCAATGGAAGAAGTCCTCATATTCATAACTCCTACAATATTGCCTGTTCAAACAGCTTATTCAGTATCGGAGAATAAAAATAATTAACTCTTTTATGCAAAAGTAATTATGGATTATTTCAGGATTTTAAATTTAAATAAGGAGCCTTTTTCAAACTCTCCTGAGCCGGAATTTTTCTTTCAATCCATGAAGCATTTAGGCTGTCTGCAAAAAATAGAACTTGCAGTGCGCCTCCGCCGGGGATTGAATGTAGTTCTCGGTGATGTAGGGACTGGAAAAACAACTCTTTGCAGGCAACTTATATTAAAATTTTCCGAATCCGAAGATGACAGCAATGATATCCAAACGCACCTTCTTATGGACCCTGGCTTTACAAGCTCTATTGAATTTTTGTCTGCAATAGCACAATCTTTTGGGATATCTTTGGCAAGTAATTTTGAAAGCGAATGGCAGTTTAAAGAAAATATAAAAAAATATCTTCTGCAAAAAGGAGTTGATGAGGCCAAAACAGTAGTTCTTATTATTGACGAAGGCCAAAAATTGCCGGATTTTTGTATCGAAATACTTCGGGAATTTCTCAATTATGAAACCAATGAATATAAACTGCTACAGATTATAATATTTGCACAAAAAGAATTTGAGCAGACTTTAAAAAAATATAAAAATTTTGCAGACAGAGTTAATCTTTATTATTATTTAAAGCCATTAAATTTAAGAGAAACTTTTGGCATGGTCAGATACCGAATTGCTAAAGCCGGCGATACGGTAAAGACGCCTTCTTTGTTTACCTATAGTGGTTTATGGGCGCTGTATTTTGCTACAAAAGGGTATCCGCGCAAAATTGTAACACTTTGCCATCAGGTTATGCTTGCATTAATTATTCAGAATCGTTCAAAAGCCGGCTGGTTTGAGGTCCGTTCCTGTGCAGGAAGGGTTTCTGTAATAAATAAAAAAGGTTTCGGACGGTCTATAGCGGCAACTATTGTTTTATTTGCAATTATTCTCATATCGGCTTTATTTTTCATAGATACATCCGATATAAAGCCTTTGAAAAAGATATTGGAAATAGCAGAATATAACAAAATCATTCCGGCCAAAGAGATATCGAGCAAAGCAGAATATAATAAAATTATTCCTCTTATTCCTGTTGTTCAGGCAGAAGCTATTACAATGGATTTGACTGAGAATACACCAACTAAAGAAACGATAGCGTCAATTCCACTGCAAATTCCGGGTCCGGAAAAAACTATGCCGGATCTTATCGGAAGGCTGACAATTAAAGACGGTGAAATAGTTTGGCGAATCATGGAAGATATTTACGGAGAATTTAGCAACGAAGTATTTCAGAAAGTTGTACTTGCTAATTCCCATATTAAAAATCTTAATAAAATTATGACCGGAGAGGTTTTGAACCTTCCGGCTATTCCTGCCGAATCAAATCCCCTGCCATCGGGAAAATATCTTGTGAGAGTGGCAGCTGATGAAGATCTCCGGAATATTTATGAGTTATTCAAGAGTTATAAAGAATTGCTGCCTTCTTTAGAGTTTCTTCCATACTGGAATAAAAGCGAAGGTATGGTTTTTGCTGTTTTTTTAAAGGATGGCTATGAAAATATGGAATCAGCTAAAACCATAATAGACAAACTGCCTTACGCCATTGCATCAAATGCAAAAATTTTCGAAAAATTGGATGACGGCACATTGTTTTTTTTGCAGAGGTATCAGGAAAGGGCTAATAAATAAAGTGACCATAATTTCTAAAAAGAAGCTGGGACAAATCCTTGTAGATGAAAAACTGATTACAGAAGAGCAGCTTAAAACCGCTCTTGCCGAACAGAAGAACAATAAATTGAAATTGGGGCAGTTTCTTATCAGGCGTGGAATAATTACCGAAGACCAGATGGTTGATCTTCTGGGCAGGCAGTTAAATATAAAAAAGTATCATCCGGATATTTATGCTCTTGATCTTGAATTGTCGCAGCTTATCTCCATAGAGCATGCCCAGAAATACCGGCTGGTTCCGTTAAATAAAAAGGGGCGTCTTCTATCTATCGCAATGCTTGATCCGCTTGATATAAATGCCATAGATTTTATTGAGTCAACGACTAATTGTGAAGTTGAAGTAGTAATTTGTACCGAGCGTGAATTTAATAATTTAATAAGCGGACTTTATGGAATCCAGTCGGGTATCAGCGGCATACTGGAAAATATTAATGTTGAAACCAAACTGGTTGCCGAAAAAGAGGAAGAGGAAGTTTCTCAGGATTTGCAACTGGCTTATCTTCAGGATATGGCCGGAGAGGCCCCGGTTATCAGAATTGTTAATTCCATTTTTGTGCAGGCCATCCGCGAAGGTGCCAGTGACATCCATATCAGTCCGCAGCAGGATAATATTCAGGTACGTTTTCGTATAGACGGCAAACTGCATGAAGTGCCATCTCCTGTGAAATCAATGTTTTTGCCCATTGCAGCCAGAGTAAAGATACTTTCCAATGTGGATGTAACCGTAACAAGAGTACCACAGGACGGACGATTTACTCTTCGGATGGAAAATAAAGAAATCAATGTGCGCGCATCTTTTATACCTACAATTTATGGTGAAAATATAGTATTGCGCCTTTTAGATACCAGCGCGGGTATTTATTCTCTGGATCGCCTTGGTATGAACAAGGAGGATACCGAGAAAATACGGTCTGCTATCAGCAAGCCTTATGGAATGATTTTAAGCACCGGTCCCACAGGAAGCGGTAAAAGCACAAGCGTTTATTCCCTGCTTAGTGAACTCAACAGCCCGGACAGAAATATTATGACTCTTGAAGACCCTGTCGAGTATCGTATCCAAAATATAAGACAGGTTCAGTTAAACACTAAAGCTGGAATGACATTTGCCAGCGGCCTCCGTTCGATCCTGCGTCAGGATCCTGACATAATTATGGTTGGAGAGATCAGGGATGCGGAAACATCGGCAATCGCAGTGCAAGCCGCCCAGACCGGTCATCTGGTATTAAGCACGGTTCATACAAATAATTCCGTAGGAGCGATTACACGATTTATTGATATGGGTATAGAACCATTCCTTCTGTCTTCAACTCTTCTGTTATGCATTGCCCAGCGGCTGGTCAGAACCGTTTGCCCTTATTGCAGGGAGTCATATAATCCGCCGGAAAAAGTGCTTGCATCCTGGGGTGTTAAAAATTGGGATTCGGCTAATTTTCAGCGCGGTAAAGGATGCAACCAGTGCTTGAATACCGGATACAAAGGACGAACAGGTATATATGAAGTTCTGATTTGCGATGAACTTGTGCGCGATATGATTGTTAATAAAAAGCCGGCGCATGAAATTACCCTTAAATGCATAGAGGCAGGAACATTAAAAACTTTGCAATATGATGCCGGGGAAAAGGCTCTTAAGGGAATAACAACTCTTGAAGAAGCCGGCTCGGCGGTAATGATGTAATGGTATAATTATGTCAAATTATTCATATCAGGCTATAGACGCAAGAGGAGCTGTTGTTAAGGGTGATATAGAGGCTAACTCTTCCGATGAAGCGGCAAATATCATAGCTGATAAGGGCTATATCCCTTATGAGCTGAAAGAAAAGAAACTAAAAGCTGCCGAATCAGGCCTTATGCTAAGAATCAATCGCAGGGTTAAACTATCTGATTTAATAATATTTACCAAGCAGTTTCGGTCTTTGTTCAAGGCGGGGGTTCCTCTTGTAAGAATTTTCCAGGTTCTTGAAGCTCAAACTCAAAGCGATGCTTTAAAATATGCAATAGCTTCAATTTTACAAAATATAAGGGAAGGAGTTGCTTTATCCGTTGCCATGGGCAACCATGAAAAAATCTTTTCGCCTTTATATTGCAGTATGGTAAGAGCAGGAGAGATGAGCGGAACTCTTCCGGAAGCTCTTGAACGTCTTATTTACATGATTGAACATGAAGGAAAAATCAAGTCGGATATTAAATCGGCCCTTCAGTATCCTATTATGGTTACCATAGCCTTGACCGGTGCTTTTTTCTTTCTTTTAAACTTTGTTGTTCCAAGTTTTGCAAATAATTTTTCTAAGGCAGGAATTGATCTCCCACTGCCGACCCAAATAGCAATTACGCTTCATCATTTTGTATCAGACTACTGGTTTTTAATATTAGGTTGCATTATTGTGGTAATTTTTGCACTCTGGATCTGGCTTAAAACAGAAAACGGAAAGTATATAAAAGATTCTCTTATCTTAAGAATACCGGTAATTGGTCCGCTGTTCATAAAAGCCGCTATGTCACGTTTTGCAAGTATCTTTGGGATGTTACAATCAAGCGGCGTGCCTGTAATGAGTACTATGAAGATTTTGTCGGGAGTAATTGGCAATGCGGCCATTTCACGGGAATTTGATCGTGTGCGCGATTATATGGGCGAAGGGCAGGGAATAGCCGTTACTTTGCAATCCGCACAATATTTCACGCCAATGGTTATTGACATGGTTGCTATAGGGGAGGAAACAGGAAATCTTGAAGAAATGCTTCATGAGGTATCACAGCATTATGATGAAGAGGTCTCTTATGCAGTCAAGGGGCTCTCGGAATTTATAGGGCCTATTCTAATTGTAGGTCTTGCGGCTGTTGTAGGATTTTTTGCACTCGCCATATTCATGCCTATGTGGGATATGACAAAGATGGTACAGCACTGATATGAAAAAGAAAAATTTTCAAGTTAGTTTATACCTTTTAGTACCGTTTACACTGAGCGGACTTTCACTTTTGTGTGTAATTTTAACAGGCCACATTGTACATAAATATGATGTAGAGGTTTACCTTACTTCAGTATTTATATTATGGGAGACTCTAATCTTTATTATCACTTTTATGGTAAGTATGTTGATTACCTGGCTTTTATTAAGACCTGTTGCCAATTTTATTAAAAAGGCGGAAAAACTTCCTGTTTTCCCCAAGTCATCAATAAAAAGAGATTCCGGAACAAAAGATGTTTTGGAACATTACACTCAGGTATTTGATCAGATTACAAATATTTTGGGTAAAGTTGAAGCTAAAGAACTGTTTCCCAAAATTGTTGGCCAGAGTAAAGTAATGAGAGGGATTTTTACTCAGCTTTTAAAAGTTGCGCCAACGGATTCCACTGTTCTTATTTTAGGTGAAAGCGGTACCGGTAAAGAACTTTTAGCTGAAAGCATATTTGAACACAGCCTTCGCAATAAAAGTCCGTTTATCAAAATTAATTGTGTTGCAATACCGGAAAATTTACTTGAAAGTGAACTTTTCGGTCATGAAAAAGGTGCTTTTACCGGTGCAACATCCCAGAAAATCGGTAAATTTGAAATTGCCGATGGTGGCACAGTGTTTCTTGATGAAATCGGTGATATGCCGCTTTCTACTCAGGCTAAGATATTGCGCATTTTGCAGGAAAAAGAGTTGCAGAGAGTTGGAAGCACCAAAACAATAAATGTTGATATCCGGTTTGTTGTGGCAACAAATAAGGATCTTCCTGAAATGGTAAAGAAAGGGCTGTTTAGGGAAGACCTGTATTACCGGATTAATGTTTTTTTGATACGATTACCTTCGTTAAGAGAAAGAAAAGAGGATATACCTTATCTATCGGAGACATTTCTTGAAAATAATGCAAAATCGGTAACACTTTCAAGCAAGGCACTTCAATTGATGACTGCATACAATTGGCCGGGAAATATTAGAGAGTTGAAAAATACAATAGAAAGAGCAGCCGTACTAACTGAAACCGATTTGATTGAACCGGTGCACCTTCCTTCAAGCATTACAAAAGATATTTCAGCAACCAATATTATAAATGAATTGGCTCCGGAAAACATGTCTATAGACGACCGTCTCCACGAAATTGAAAAGGGATTAATCATTGAAGCTATAAACCGTACAGGGGGTGTTCAAATAAGAGCTGCTGAACTCTTGGGTATCAATCAGAGAAGTCTATGGCATCGTATAAAAAAGTATGAAATTGATGTTACAGCATTAAAACAATCTACAAAAAATGTAGATTAAGCGCAAAAATATGTATAATTCTCCTTCTTAAGGGTTGGATGCTAATAAATTTGTTCATATTATTGTTGAAAAATATATCCTTTATTAGTTATTATCATTATATTGTATATCAATCATTTAAACATAACAATATATATGAAATATAGTTTTTTTGCCCTTTGGCAAATGATATTTTTTAATAATCAGCTTAATTGGCATAGGATGTGCTTTAAAAATTAGTCAGAGAATGAAATAAGTTAAAGAATAAGTTTTAAAAGGAGAAATGAAATGGGGGAAGTTTTAAAACGGGGGCAAAAAGCAGCAGGAGGTTTTAATATGAAAGCCAAAAATAAAATTACAAACACGATAAAAAACGAAGAAGGCTTTACACTGATTGAAATAATAGCCGTTCTCGTTATTTTGGGCATCTTGGCTGCAGTTGCAATTCCCAAATATCTGGATATGCGTACCGAGGCTATTACTAAATCAGCCGGTTCGGCCAATACCGAGTTGAATGCACGGGAACGTTTAAAACTGGCGGAATGGAAATTAAACGATGGTATAGGCGATTACCCCGGACCATTAGATTCTGCAGTTGTAGCGCCAACAGGGAAAACAATACAACCTGTTGATACAGCATTGGGCGATGATTGGAATGCTGGTGTAGCTATAGCATCGGGTGCGGCAGGCAAGTTTGCACATCAGGGGAAATTTATTACCTTTACTAGAACACCACAACCCTCCTCGGATGAACCAGGGAGTTGGGTTGTAGTAGTAAGTGATAGCTAAGTTTTTTACAACTCCGCAAAAAGCTGTAGCTCCGTTTAAAACCGGAGCTAATGGTGGCAATATTATCTGAAGAAACAAGATTTCAGCTTTAGCTGAAATGAAAATAAATAATAACTTCAAGATAGTTAATTATGTAAAATTGGTGTAATGGATTACTATTCATTAATTTAAAAGAAAGATTTGTAAAGACTTAAAACAGATAGAATAGAAAAAAATTCAAGTATATTGTATCCGTCATTCCGTCGACGATCTGAATCTAGTTATATCAATTGCTACCCGATTGTATAGATTCCGGTTTTCACCGGAGTGATGGCTTTATACTAATTCGTAATAATTAGCCGTATGATTTAACCCCTTCACAACAACATCCATCCGTGACTATCGCAAACTTTTCGTATAATGATTCCTTGACAATGGCGCATAAAAGGCGTATTATCAGCGCATAAATCAGGAGGGATACTTATGCCAAAAGGCAAAATAAATATTACCATGGACAGGGATTTAATCGAATATGCGAAGACTTATGCAGAAGAACAGCGGACGACTGTTTCTGAAGTCTTCACGCAATTTGTCCTCAATGTGAAAAGAGTAAGGGAAGGTGATAATACTGAAATAATCATGGCAGATTCGGACTTCAGGGACGGCCTTCTGGAAACGATATCAAGGGTTAGGACCGGGGATATTAAATGGCACCGTTATGATGAGGTGTTTTAGTGGACGTTCGATTTACCGATACTTTTTTAGATTCCTTGAAGAAACATGCTTCTCTAAAGAGCGCTGTTCAAAAAAAAGTAGATATGATCATGATGAATCCGGTTCAGATAGGAGAGCCGCTGAAGGGTAATTTCAGGGGTTATTACAGTTGTTCAGTAAAAAAAAATTTCATTATCATTTACCTGTACTGCATGATTTGCCGCAGGAAAAAAGATCAGGAAATAGTACTTTGTCATGATTGTGTAACATGCGGGGACGAAACTATTAAATTTATTGCGCTTGGTCCTCATGACAAAACTTATTGGAAAAGATAGAAATTATACTTGCAAACTAATGTGATTAGTTCCATTTTGCGAACCCATCAGGCAACGTAAAATGCCTCAAATCTAACATATAAATCATAATATACCAAATAGTTATATGTATTAATCAAAATTTATGGAATTGCAATCCAAATATTTTGACAAATTTATGGAATTGATGTAATGACTGAATATGATCAAACGAAAGTATGACATTGCCGAATTTATTAAACCCCAAAAGGTTCTGGTAATCTTTGGTCCAAGGCGGGTGGGTAAGACCACCTTGCTAAATGATTTCTTATCCCGCACCACCCTGAAATTCAAACTTGATTCCGGTGATAATATTCAAATCCAGCAGGTATTAAGCTCTCAGGATTTCAAACAGATACTTGACTATGCAGCAGGTTACGACCTCATTGCCATAGATGAAGCCCAACAGATCCCAAACATTGGCATGGGATTGAAGATTTTGGTGGATCAAATGCCGAATTTAATCATTATTGCAACCGGATCTTCCGCTTTTGATCTGTCAGGGGCTATCGGTGAACCTTTGACCGGCAGAAAGACCACGCTTGTCCTGTATCCCTTAGCCCAACTGGAGTTGCTTAACCATTACAATGCATTTGAGCTGAAACTTATACTTGAGGATTTTCTGATTTATGGTTCTTATCCGGAGGTCGTTACCGCTCAGGCCAGCCGGGACAAAATCGCCCTTCTGGAAGAACTGGTAAATTCCTATCTATTAAAAGATATTCTTAAACTTGACAGGATCAAGGGGGCAAAGTTGCTTATGGATCTTTTGAAACTGCTTGCCTTTCAGATCGGCGCTCAGGTATCATTAAATGAGCTAGCCACACAGCTTCGGATTGATGTGAAAACAGTAGGGCGTTATCTGGATATCTTTGAAAAGGCATTTGTTATCAAGAGGATCGGTGGATTCAGCCGGAATCTTCGCTCGGAGGTTGTCAGCAAGGCAAAATATTATTTTCTTGATAACGGGATTCGCAATGCCGTTATTTCCCAATTCAATTCCATTGATAACCGAAATGATATTGGCCAGTTATGGGAAAATTTTCTTGTAACGGAACGATTAAAAAAATGCGCATATCATGACCTGTACGGCTCCTTTTATTTCTGGAGAACTTACGCTGGCCAGGAATTGGACTGGGTGGAAGAGCGGGAAGGTCGCCTTTTGGGTTATGAGTTCAAATGGTCGGAAAACAAGAGAAGGAAGCAGCCCAAAGATTGGCTGAAGACCTACGGCAATGCTGAGTTCCAAACAATAAACCGGAAAAACTACGCTGAATTCATTTTATAAAAACCAAAGAAATTCGGAGTATGAAGAATGTCCCGGGCAACTGTGGGGTACATTTAGAAATAATAATTATTAAGAAAAATCCAAATGCGGTTACCATGGCAAAATCATTTGTAAAAATTGATTTTATTTTGAAAGTTTGATATCATTTGACCATGAAACGAGCTGGTAAAATATACATAAATCAACATGGCTTTACGGTGATCGAACTGGTGGTTGTATTAATCCTTCTTGCCATTTTTGCAACCGTTGTTGTCAGCAGATTCGGATCAACTGGTGCGGAACTAATCACCAATACGGATATTTTAAAATCTAATCTGCGCTATGCCCAGATCAAGGCTATGAATGATACTGAAACATGGGGTATAAATTTTTCAAGCAGTACCACATACACTCTTTACAGAAATGGAATTAAAGCTGTAAATCCGTTTTATCTTCCTGCCGAAGACAACAATAATCCTGCCGGAGATCCTTTAATACATACACTTACAGGTAATGTAACAATTACATCAGGTGTTGGTACAACAATATCTTTCAATGAATGGGGGACTCCTGTGGATGGTTCGGGTGTTCCTTTATCCGCAGATGTCACAATTACATTGTCAGACGGCTCGCAAACCATCGACATAACCATAACAAAAAACACGGGATGTATTCTATGACAGCCAAAACCTATAAACAATCCGGATTTACTCTAATTGAAATTATAGTTACGGTTGTTATGGTAGCGGTATTTAGCGCCCTGATGATTACATTGTTTTCAGATTCATTGATTAAAAGCAGTGATCCGGTTAAACGATTGCGAAAATCATCGGATTTAAGCAGAGTAATGGCTAATATTACAACCGATTACATCCCATGCCCCAAATGGAAATCTTTGACGAATTACGCTGTCGACAATAAAGTATTTCCGGTGGGAATGAACGGAAGGTTTTATATTTGTAAAAGTTCCGGAACAAGCGGTGTATCAGAACCCCTTTGGCACGATTATGGTGATACATATGACGGTAGTGCAAAATGGAAGGCCGGAACCTGGAAGTTGAGTACATCATATGCAACAGGAGATATCGTTATTCCTGCTAATCCCAATGGCCATTTGTACCGCTGTGTGACAGCCGGAACAAGCGGCGCATCAGAGCCTGGATGGACATTAACAGGTAATTCTGCAATAGGCGATGGTTCAGTACAATGGATGCGCCTTCTTGGGTATTTGAATTTTAATATTGGAACGGCTGGAGCTGAATATACTAATAGCTACGGTAAGTATTATGTATTAATAAACAGGTTTGTCAAATTCGATGCAAGCAATACGATTCAGCCTATTGGTGGCGGAGAGCCCGAAAATATGCTACAGGTGAAGATTAGAAATGATGAAGGTGAAACTCTGTCTGCGCTATTTACTGCTAAAGAGGAGTAAAGTTTTTGATTAATAAAACAGTAATTAATATTCGAGGCTTTACGCTGATTGAGATAATAACCTCTATAGCAGTACTTGCAATTATTGCTGTTGTGGCTGGAATGGGAATTTCTGAAATGACAAAAGCTTATATTATGTCAAAGAAAAATGCACAAACAGCACAGCAAGGCCAGATTGCCATTGCAAGGCTGAAAAAGGAATTTTCCTCTATCCGGTCTATTACATGCGGAAGTGATAAAAGTATTACCTATAAAATTGACAGAGACTCATCGGGAACGGAAGATACAACTACTATTTACTGGACGAGCGGGAATAGTACTTTATATCTTAAAACAAATTCAAGTTGTGACTGTATAAGCTCATGTACGGGTGGTGATATACTTGCCGGTAATGTGAGTGCATTTGATTTGAAATATTGTACAAGTGCAGATGATACCGATTGTTCAACCAGTTTTCCAAACAGCCCGGATTACACATCCGCAACTGTGATGCTCATGAAGTTTACATTGGCATTAAAGGGTTTTGAAGATGCTGCCATACCCATAGCAAACCCTGATGTTGTTATTTTGGGCAGAGAAAGCGGGCAATAATCATGAATAAATTTAATAAGAAAGGATCTGCTCTCATATTTGTAATTGTGGGAATTACCATGGCTGCTGCGCTGGGAGTTGGCATGTTTTATATGACCACTACCTCTACAATAGGCCAGGTGTCCGGAAGCGGCATGGATCGGGCTTATTATCTTGCAATGGCAGGCAAGTATTATGCTCTTGCTAACTGGCAGCCAAACAATGGTGAATATATTATATCTAATACAGAGCGCTTTGATATAGATATAAATAATGAAAAAGTAACAGGCATTGTAAATAAAAATACACCCTTTGAGGCGAAAAAGGAAATAGAAATCAATTCTTTTGGTTCGTCTCCTGTTAAACGACATTTTAAAGATAGTTTTGACGATGCGGGACTCCCAAATTGGAAAACAGGCGTTGGCCCGGGTGGGGATGAAGTTGGTAGTCACGGGGTTTCCGGTGACAATGCCCTGGATGTAATATCTTCTGCTGCTGCTTTTGGTTCTGGGTCATGGAGTTTTTTGCAATTAAAGAGCGGGAGTGGCGGTGGAATTGATATTACGCCATCATGGGAGAATGCCGGATACTGCCTCAGTTATGATTTACAGGTAAAGATTAATAATAACCAGCCAAATTATATGGCTGGTTTGAACTTCAAAATTACAGGTAGTGGGGATGGCAGGAAATTTTATGGGGTTTCATATCTTCGCGCAAGAAATTGGTGGTTTGGGGGTTCTGCTGATGGTATTACGTCAGACTTAAAACCGCCTGCCATATGGCCGGGTACGGGGAGCTTTCCATATTACTATTCACAACCTGCGATCATTTTATGGAAAAAAGATGATAGTGGTTTCGCATGGCTTGCCTATAAAGTTTTGACAGATACTGATTTTGTTGTGGATTCATCCGGGAATCTTGTGGATTGGTCCAATCTTCAGGTGCGTCTGATAGAAGCGTATCCTCTGGATTTTACAAATGGGGTATCTTCTCTTTTATTAAGCGGCGCAATAATAACCGGTGAAACAAGCGGTGCGAAGGCACGGATAAGCGGATCACCAATTATGACGTCTGCTACAGATGGAACGCTAACATTGGCAAATATTTGCATCCCTTGTTCCCCTGCAACCTGCCCAGCCTTTCAAAACGGTGAGAATCTATTAGTTAATAAAACAGTTTGTGGCCAGGCTTCAGGTATATTGGGAGCAAAGACAAATTTTATAAGGGTCTATTATAGTGATGAGGGAAGTCATGGCGCAAATATTAACCCCACAGATAACACCAGAGGGAGCAACCCTCGCGATGCAGCTATCCACTGGCCGGTTGAAAATATGAGCAACTGGGAGCTTGAAAATGATTATATGACTCTGTTAACATGGGATGGGATTAATGCTATTGTCAATCCGCCCGAAATATTAACGGAGCAGATAAAGGTTGACAACATACCAACATTTGCTCAATTTGATACAATTATTAAGGATGGCTCTCTTCTTACACCCACACCACCAGATTGCACTACGATACTTCCTATTGATTATTCAGGAATAGCACTCCATGCAACCGGTACTTCTGCAGATTCTACGTATCTCGATGATTTTGCTGTTCAGTACTAAATCAAACAAGTAAATTAATGAAGATATTGTTATTTGCTGCAACGGTCTAACTCAATATCTTCTTCAGAAGCAGGATCTCCCAATGGTTCAAGGTGGGTAAACACGGTAACGTACATAACTTCTTTGCGGATATCTTCTTCCAGTTCCTCAAGCAGTTCGTGCCCATGCTGCACCGTCCATGTTCCGGGAACAAGAACATGTACCGAGACAAAGCATCGTGATCCGGCCTGTCTTGTTCGAAGGGCATGATAATCTATCCCCCGGTTCTTATATTTTTCCAGAACCTCTATCACACCGTTACATTTTTCATCCGGCAATGCCGAATCCATAAGGCCTAACACCGAGCGTTTGATCAGTTTATAACCCATCCAGCCTATATAAAAAGCTATGCAAAGTGCAACGATCTGATCCAGGGGCTGCCATCCGGTCAAAGCTACTGCGCTTATGCCGGTAAAGACACCTATAGAAGTCCAGACATCGGTCATGAGATGATGCGCATCTGCTTCTAAAGTAACAGAATTGTTTTTCTCTCCTGCGGAAAGCAGGATACGGGCAACCACAAAATTTATCAAAGATGCGATAGCAGTAATAATCAAGCCGATTCCTATTTCCTGAATAGGTACAGGATTGATAAAGCGATTAATGGCCATTATTGATATACTGATTGCTGCAACAAGTATCAACACGCCTTCTGCGCCGCATGCAAAATATTCAGCTTTGCCATGACCGAAAAGATGTTCCTCATCCGGAGGGCGGGCTGCAATGGTAAGCATGGCAAGCGCTATTCCCGCTCCAAGCAGGTTAACCAATGATTCTGCCGCATCGGATAACAAACCTACCGATCCGGTAATAAAGTATGCGCTGCTTTTTAATACGATGGTGGAAATAGCTGCTATAATAGACAGCCATGCATATTTAGTAATTGATGAACGGGCCATAGATTGTTTGATCTTACCAGTTTAAGAGTTTATGAGCTTTTTAACTTTATTCCTTTTTATTTTTAAGCAGTGCATCAAGGTTGGCAAACGGATTGTGAGTTAGAGACGGGCCCTGATCACTTCCTGGGTCTTCCGGGCCATACCATTGGGCATCTGTATTCCGCGAATGCTCATTATCATGACAGTAAATGCACAAAAGCTCCCAGTTGCTGCCGTCCGGAGGGTTATTGTCATGATCATGGTCCCTGTGGTGTACGGTAAGTTCCCGAAGCTTTTTACCTGTAAATTCCCTGCCGCACTTTCCGCAAACATGCGGGAACATTTTAAGCGCTCGTTCCCTGTAAGTCTTTTCGCGAAGTTCTCTTTCGCGCAGTACTTCGGCAAGTATTTTATCGGTCCCGTCAGTATTTTTTTTATTGTTGTCAGTTGTCATATACGAATTACCCCCGTCGTTTCGTGTATATTAACTATTTCCCTTATGTCCTTAAATAAAATATTCAGTTTTGGCGGTTACGGTAGTCTTGATTTCATTAAGCGTATTTTGAAGCGTTGAAATAACATTTTCACGTATATCACCTGCAACAACAAGATACATTACATCATCTCCGATTTTAAGGTCTTTATCCTCAAAAATTTCTACCAGGACTTCTACAATTCCGGGGGTTTTTTTACTTTTAGTTATTATCTCTTTTAATTTAACATGATCAACCACAACTTTAATTCCTGAAACCTTGCGGCCATCACGTGAAGTTCCTCTTACTACACCATTATGGCATAATATCATACCGGCTTTATCATAATCAGGATGTTTTTTTATTGTATCAACAAGAGAGTCTAAGCTCATTTATCTTCTCCTTATTATTAAATATGTTTACTAATCTTTCTACAATAGTAGCTTTATAAAGTCAAAATTAATGTACTTGCGAGGGATAAAACTATCAGTTGCACAATTTGATGGCGGATAAGTTTGCATTCATAAGATTACAAAGTCTCGCTAAACTGAGAAGCAGATAGGCATTACCAGTTTGAAAGTGGCTCTATGGCTTAATTTTGATTACAGTTTTTTTGGTGGAGGATCACTTGTAAGGACTTCAATTTTTTGAATCAAATATCCATTAAAAAAAGTGTCAGACCAAAGGCTTAACTCATCTTTTTGCCCTGCATTTTTTAAAAATGGTTCAACGTCGCTTTTTGCCAGGGAAAAATCAATCCCTTTACTTTTTTCAGACATCAATTCAACAAGTTTTTCTTTGGTCAGCGTCTCTGAAAAATCAATATGGCCTGTTTGTAGCATTTTATTCTTAAGATAATGCAAGTCACATGGAATATTATTCTTCACAAACCAGATTAAATCATACCAGTCCCGGCCTTTAATATTGGTTCTTATGGTTCGGCATAACAAAGCATGCATTTTGCCTGCAAACAAACTGGGCAAGGTCATGGTTTTAATAGTAAACGGAATTGGACGGAGATGATATTTCAGGTCACTGGTAAACCCGATAGCCGGATCATGATCAATTTCTAATTTTATCTTCATCACAGCATTTTTATGAGTCTTCAAATTTGAATCAATTTTTAATAAATGGACCATTGTGTTTGCTTTGATGAAAGCGGAATCGATCGTGCTTTTATTCTTCTTGTCTATTTCTTCTGTAGTAACTTCAAACCCCCATAGTTCCAGTTCTGATTTTACCGCACCAAGATATTTTTTAATATCAAAAGCTTTTTCCGGCTGAATTAATGAAAAATCCAAATCCTCAGAAAAACGGTCCAGCTTGTGCAGAATTCGTAATGCGCTCCCACCGTAAAAAGCAGCCTTTTCATAAAATTTTGACCGCCATAAACCAAGCAAAACGATTTCCTGTATGATCTCTTTAAGCGCATTCTCATGATCATGAACCGTATGTAATTCATACCTGCTTAGCATTTGTTCAATTTTTTCATCAAACATGATCTTCCTTTAAACAATTAAGCAGTAGTTTTATACTTTGCCTTCGATATCCGGTCTTGATTTCTTCTAATAAAGATAAATCAAGGTCTTTGTTAACACTATAATCCAATCGCATTAACTTGAGGAATTCCTTCATTTCCCTTTTCGTTGTAATATGAGTTTGCATTGCGGTCATGTCACACAGCGCCTTCTCAGGGGAAGCAATCAGAAACTTTTTTTGATCTTCGGCATCTTCAAGCCGAACCCCAATGTTGAATACTTTTTTGGGGCAATACAAATAAGAAAATCTACCAACCGGAGTTTCAAACTGCTTCTTTCTTTTTGTTGTCATGCTGATTATCTGTTCAACACGTTCCGGTATTATGTTCCAAAATGCCAATGCGGTTTGACCGGTGATGTAAGAAGGCCCATAGATCAGATTAGCCAGGATAAACTTGTTGTAAGGCTTATTATACTCCTTGCCCAATACATAAAGTCCCTTTTTAACCCTGACGATATCCTTATCCTTGAGGAGACCCCTGATCTTATCTCTTGGCTTTTTGTAATCCCTTAACGCGTGCAACAGCAAATTGTAATCAAATTCTGCGGGAAATTGAATCAAATTCTTCATGATATATCAACCAATATGTCTAATAAATTGGACTTACTGGTCTATTTTTAATTTGTTAACTGGAAATTGTCAAGGAAATTTTAACGAATTATATAGTTCCGGATACCTTTACATTTAGGAGGATATTCAGATTGATGAGGGGAATGTATCCGGCCTATCACGCCTCAAGTCCTGCCAGCCAGTCACCTGCACGTAAAATATCTATTCCGGCCAGATGTTCTTCCTGGTGAAGATGGTGAACAAGCTGGATGCTTTGGGTATTTTTAAACTGACCGGCAAAATAATGCATTGCTCTTGCAGGAGTTTTATCGGAAAGTTTTACCTCGATTAACTTATGGGGAGCCCCCTCCATGACTATAACAAAATCAATCTCTTTGCCTTCTTTGGTTCTGATATAGTTCAATTCGGCATGTTTTCCGCGCACATCGTAAAGATAGTGCACATGTTTGAGCAGACATAAAGCGCAAGTATTTTCTAACCTAACACCTTCGTTTCCTCTTACGAAGCCACTGTCATAGAAATAAACCTTCGGTTCTCGCAGAAGTGAACGTGCAATGTTTTTATGATATGGACGAATAAGGAATATAATATAAAGGCTTTCAAGAACTGAGATATATTTTTTGACTGTATTGGGTGAAATTTGAAGGTCTTCTGCAAGCGAGGTATAAGACATGGAGGACCCCACTCTATAGCGCAGTAACTCAACAAGTTCCTTCATTGCCTTTAGTTCCTGAATCCTGCTAAAGTCAAAAATATCTTCTCTGATCAGGTCGCTATAATACTGATTTCTCCATCGCGAAGCTTCTTCTTCGGAGTCGGATAAAAAAGGCTCAGGAAAACCTCCAAAACTATTAAGCTTTTCTAATGCATCAAAAGGAGCCAGGTCATTAGATAATTCCTTTACGGAGAATGGCAGAAGTCGTAAGTGAAGATATCTTCCCGCAAGCGATTCTCCGGCCTGACGATAAGTCTCTAACCTGGAACTTCCTGTTACCAGAATTGTCTGTCCTTCAGGTCTGGAATCGAAGGTTCCTTTCAAGAAGATTTTCCAATTTTTCATTTTATGTATTTCATCAAAAACAAGAAGTCCTGTATTCAAACGCCATGATCGCTTAAGGATTATCCGCCGGTCATTTTCGTTGTCATGGTTTAGATACTGTGGAGATGGAAACTCCTTCATTATTTCCTTGGACAAAAATGTCTTCCCTACCTGGCGGGGGCCGGTTATGATAACCATTTTTTTCTTCAGATCTTTTACGATCTGATCATATAAATACCTTTTCATGGTGACTTTTTAGCAGTATTTTGCGGAAAAGTCAAGACTAATACGCAAAGCCTTGCGGATTAGTCGCATATTTATAAGGGTTGTAATTTATAAATAATTTTATTTTATTCTGTTATAATAGGTTGTTATCATTTATAGGATTGTGATAATTCTATTCCGATTACATCAATCTGCAATCTGAACATTCCGACAATTAAAATACATACTTATATCCTTGACCGTACAGAGCTAAAATTATAAATTGAAAAAGGCCTATGGAAAATAACAAACCTCAAATACTTGCTCCTGCGGGAAATAAAGCTTCTTTTCTTGCTGCAATTGCTGCCGGGGCCGATGCTGTTTACTGCGGGCTTAAAGACTTTTCTGCCCGCATGGAGGCAAAGAATTTTACGATTAGTGAGCTTGCTCCTCTTACAAGACTTGCTCATGATAATGGAGTAAAAGTATATGTTGCCATAAATTCTCTTTTAAAACATGAAGATCTTTTACTTGCCGCAAATCTTATAGCGCAGCTATCGAAGCAGGTTAAGCCCGATGGCCTCATAATACAGGATCTTGCACTTATTGATCTTGCAAAACAAACGGGATTTAAAGGTGAGCTTCATCTTTCTACGCTTTCCAATGTAACTTTTCCTGCGGCATTAAAGCTTGTACGCGAAAAGCTTGATATAGACCGGGTTGTCATACCAAGAGAACTTTCTATTGATGAAATTAAATCTCTTGCCGCAGCTTGCCCTGAAAAGTTATCTCTTGAACTCTTTATACATGGAGCACTTTGCTACGGAATTTCAGGCAGATGTTACTGGAGCAGTTATTTCGGCGGCAAAAGCGGGCTACGCGGAAGATGTGTGCAGCCATGCCGCAGGATTTATACCCAGAAAGGCAAATCAGGCAGGTTCTTTTCCTGTATTGATCTTAGCCTGGATGTTTTAGCAAAGGTTTTACTGCAAGTTTCCAAAATAAGCGTATGGAAAATCGAAGGAAGAAAAAAAGGCCCTCACTATGTTTATTATACAGTAAGCGCTTATAAAATATTAAGAGATGAGGGACGTGACCCGGTACAGAAAAAAAATGCTCTTGAACTGCTTTCTCTTTCTCTTGGAAGATCCGGCAGCCACTACAATTTTCTCCCGCAGAGGCCGCATAATCCCGTAAGCGCAAACAATCAGACAGGCTCAGGCCTTCTTATAGGTAAAATTAGCGGGCCTGGGCAAAACCCCTGGCTTTCGCCTAATGAAGAGCTTTTGCCCGGAGATCTTCTTCGAATTGGTTATGAAGATGAAGCTTCGCACAATATATTGCGCGTGGGCAAATTTGTCCCCAAAAGAGGGCGCTTATACATAAAACCGGCAGCAGGCAAAAAATCCGCAACGGGATCTTTTGTGTTTCTTACAGACAGACGTGAAAAAGCTCTTGAAGATATGATATCCGGGCTTGATAGTAAAATAAAAGAAGTATCTGTGACAAATGAGCCGGAATTATCATTTACCCCAAAATTGCCAAAAAGGTTTAAAGAGAAAAAATCCAATTATGAAGTTAATGTTTACAGGGATCATGCGAAATTTAATAAAGGTGTGAAAACCGGTTTATGGTTTAATCCTGAATATGTTAAAGAAAAAAATATTGATTACTCCTGTTACTGGTGGCTTCCGCCCGTAGTATGGCCTGATGAAGAAAAACAAGTTAAAGAAAATATTGATTTTTTACTTTCAAATGGCAGTAAAAATTTTGTTTTAAATGTTCCCTGGCAGATTGCTTTTTTTAGTGGCATGAAAAATCTTAATATCTGGGCCGGGCCATTTTGCAATATAGCAAATGTTCTTGCATTAAAAGCAATACACTCTCTTGGATTTTCAGGCGCAATTGCAAGTCCTGAACTGGGGCGCGATGATTATCTTAATCTGATACAAAACAGTCCGCTTCCGTTAGGGATGGTTATTTCAGGAAACTGGCCTTTATCTATATCAAGAACGCTTTCCGACCAGGTTCAAACCGATTTTTCATTTATCAGCCCGAAAGGCGAGCATGCCTGGGTAAAAAAATACGGCTCAAACTTCTGGGTATATCCAAACTGGAGTATAGATCTGACGGATAAAAAAGAAGAACTTCTTAAGGCCGGATACAGTATGTTTGTTAACCTTGTAGAACCATTGCCTGCTGATATAAGAATGAAAAAAAGAGAAGGCAAATGGAACTGGAAAATCGGATTGACTTAGCGGGATTGCCGGTTACTTCTTTTCAAGATGTTTTTTAAGCTGATTTTCGAGTTTAGCGAAAAGATTTTTTTGCTTTTCGTTCTGCTCCGCTTTAATGGATGCAACCTTTTGGTTCAACTCTTTCCGGGAGTCTTGGAATTTTTTTAACTCCTCATCCATACTGCTTGTTTTAATATTTTTAGGAATTTCTTCCAAAGCAAGATGGTTTCTTAAAAAAACTCTTGTACCGAAAGCACCTTCGACAATTTCTATTACTCCGGTCTCATCAAGTTTTCTGCAAATATAATTGCCCTGCTCAAGAGAAAATGAAAGGAACTCGCAGATATTGCCTATAGACGGTGAGGCAGAATTACGATGTTCAAGAATCCTGATCGCAGCAACAACAAGATGAGCATCCGAGTAAAGGTCAGTATTTTTCATAGATAGTAATCTTAAATGGTGTTAATAAAAACTATTACAAACAATTTAAAACCTGTATCTTGACATATAAATGGCGTGAGAGTAACATTTTTAAATATTTTGTCAAGCACCCACCTTTTTTAAAATATTTTTAAATAAATAATAATGAAATGGCGTTTGAATAAAAACTGTAATATAAGATATCAAAAAATACCGGAAATTATAATTTGGGAATTTATATATGAAAGATAAAAGAGGCTTGTATTATTATCCTTTTCCTGAAAATCATAAAGTTAGGATGTATGTTAAAAAGTCAAAGGATGAAATCTGTTTCAGACTCTGGAATAATGATGATGATAAACTATGGGAAGAACACGGCTGGATTCCTTACAGCGCTGTAAAACAGGCGGCTGCAATCTATGATGGTTCCAAGTTTGACCCCAACGCAGCCTATGATATTGAGATTGCCGGAGCACTTATTGCGGAAAAATAGACTGTTAGAAAGTAAATAATATGAAAATAGCTATAGCACAAATTAATCCTGTAATAGGTGATTTTGAATATAATTGTAACCTTATAAAAAGCTTTGCTGATAAAGCCATAAAACATGACTGTGATCTTGTGGTTTTTCCTGAGCTTGCTATTACAGGATACCCCCCCCGCGATCTTCTTGAAAAAAAGGATTTTATTGACGCAAACCTTTCATATCTTTCCCGGCTTGCAGATGAAATTCGGGGGATAGGCGTAATCTGCGGGTTTGTGGATAGAAATACCAGTAATGAAGGAAATCATCTGTATAATTGTGCGGTTCTTTTTGAAAACGGAAAAATACTTCATAAAGTTAATAAAAGACTGCTTCCTGCATATGACGTGTTTGATGAAAACAGATATTTTGAAGCTGGATCGGAATTTACTCCTTATATCTATAAAAATAAAAAAATCGGTATAGCTATATGTGAAGATACATGGAATGACAATAACAGCCCGGACAACATACATTACCATTTGAATCCGGTTAGCCTGTTGATAAAAGAGGGCGCAGATCTGCTGATAAATATCTCAGCATCCCCGTTTCATATGGGAAAACAGCAATTCAGATTCAACATGTTTGGCTCTATTGCGCGCAAATATAAAGTGCCGTTTATTTTTGCAAATCAGGTAGGAGGAAATGACAGCGTTCTTTTTGATGGAACAAGCGCTGTTTTTGATAAAAATGGTGAAATAATAGCTCTTGCACGCGATTTCAATGAAGATATGATTTTTTATGATACAAAAGATCAATCCGGCATAAATTTGAAAGAAAACATACATACTGTATCCAAAAGTGATACGGAGTCAGTTTTAAGGGCACTTATAATGGGAACGTATGATTATGTTAATAAATGCGGTTTTTCCAAAGTAGTACTTGGTTTAAGCGGCGGGATTGATTCGGCGCTTACTGCATTTGTTGCGGCGCGAGCCGTAGGCCCTGAAAATGTGCTTACAGTGTTTATGCCCTCAGCATATACATCAAAAGATAATTATGAAGATACCGAAAAACTTGCGGCAAATATTGGAACAAAATATGATATAATTTCTATCGATGGTATTTTTGCTCAATTTTTAAAAGTTGTTTCTCCTTCGTTTAAAGAAAATGAGCCTGAAGTAACGGAGCAAAATATACAGGCCAGAATAAGGGGAACCATATTGATGGCGTTGTCAAACAGAGAAAACCGTATACTTCTTTCAACCGGAAACAAGTCAGAGCTTGCAGTCGGTTATTGTACTTTATACGGAGATATGAACGGTGGGCTTGCCGTAATTTCAGATATCCCCAAAACTCTTGTATATGAAATTGCGCATTTTATAAACCGTGATAAAGAAATCATTCCGGCAAATATAATAAAAAAAGCTCCTTCCGCCGAACTAAAACCTGATCAAACAGACCAGGATGATCTTCCGCCCTATGATCTTCTTGATGCCATTTTAAAGGGATATATTGAAGAGCTTAAAGGTGCAAAAGAGCTTATCGCGCAAGGTTTTGATCCTGAAATAGTAGAAGATGTAATTTTACGGGTTGATAGAAATGAATATAAGCGGCACCAGGCAGCTCCCGGCCTGAAGGTTACATCAAAGGCATTTGGTTACGGCAGAAGATATCCGCTTGCACAAAGATATACGCAAAGCAGGCAGAGCCGGAAGGATTAATTTTTCCTCTTATGTAGAGACGCAACATTTTGCGTCTCTACTCCCTTTTTATATGAATTTTTTCCATACCAGTCGATCTGTCTGCAAATACCTCTGATTATGCTAACTTCTCCGGCTCCCAGTTCAAGCCTTGTAAAAAAATGCCGTATTTTATTCATCCAGTAATCGGGATTTTCATGATTAATATAATCGATTCTGACAAGAATATCTTTTACCTGCTCATACATTCCGTCAAGCTCATGCCTTGAGGCAAGCCTTGGAGAAAATTTTGTTTTTTCTTCTATCCCTGCAAGAAAAAGCTCATAGCATACCAGCAAAACTGCCTGAGAAACATTAAGAGACGAAAAATCAGATGATGGAATATTGATTAGCTCATGGCAAAAGCGTATGTCTTCATTTATAAGCCCTCTGTCTTCGGAACCGAACAAAATTGCAATCCGGTTGTTTTGAGAAAGGTCTGCAAGCTTTTTAGCCATATTTGAAGGAGTAGAAATTACCGCCCGCTCTCCGCCAAGACGTGCTGTGGTTCCGACTACATAATTATATGTAGAAAGAGCTTCTTTAAGATTTTCAAATATTTTGACACCGTCAATGACACCGGAAGCAAAATGTGTTGCAAGCTTTCGGATTTTATTAAGGTCATAATTTTCAGGTGAAACAACTACAAGACTTGTTATTCCCATATTAAGCATGGCCCTTGCAGCTGATCCTATATTTTCAGGAAACCTGGGCCGGACCATGACAATTGTAATGTTATCGGGATTGACTTTTTGCGCCATCAGCCAGTTATTTCAAAGCTGTTAAAAAAATAACCTATTTCAAAAGATGCTGTTTCGGGTGAGTCTGAACCATGTACAATATTTTTTTCAATATCAGTCGCAAAATCCGCACGTATTGTTCCCGGAGTTGCTTCCTTATAATTTGTTGCCCCCATTAATCCCCTGTATTTTGAAATTACATCCTCGCCTTCAAGCACCATCGCAACAATCGGGCCGGTTGACATAAAATCGGTTAAACTTGCAAAAAAAGGACGCTCTTTATGAACAGCATAAAAGCCTTCAGCCACTTTTTTTGTCAAATGAATCATTTTCATGGCTACAATTTTAATGCCATTTTTCTCCAAACGGTTAATTACTTCTCCGATCAGACCACGTGATACTCCATCCGGTTTTATAAGAGATAAGCTTCTTTCCATAATTTATATAATCCTTTCAAATATTAAGGCTTTTAAGCCGGTCATTTATTGTTTGCGCAGACTTACCAGAAGTGGGTAATCAAGTCAATAAAGGCTTATAGCGATTTTTAAAAGATTATTTCGATTCAAATTGCAATTGTTTGGTTATTAGTGCGTATGCGGTTTAACATGTTAAAAAAATTTTTATCGTAAAATTATTAGATACCTGATACATAATATGCTATGGTAAAAAAATTCAAAAATTTATACTATATCGGCTTATGCCTAACTATCTTGATTATTAAGGAAATGTAAATGGTATCTCGTATGCGGTTGCCTTTAAATTTTTGCCATGCATGGTATTATTCGTTTATCTTGTTTTTGATAATAATTCTCTTTTCCCCAGGTGTTTTCGCTGATGGCGATGCTTCTTTAGGTGCTGAGTCTGGCAAAAAAATCCATATTATTGCAGACAGCCTGGTTTCTGACAGTAATGCAAAGTACGCTGAATTTATAGGAAAAGTTGAGGCAACTCAGGGTGAATTTGTTATAAAGTCGGACAAATTGAAAATATTTTACAAAGGTAAAGCAAAAGATAAAGCAGCATCAGGAACCGATGAAGCGATTGAAAAAATTGTTGCTACCGGAAATGTGAATATAAAATCCAAGGACATGACTGCTGTTACAAAAGAGGCGGAATATAATTCCGATACTATGATCCTTACCTTAAGAGGTGAAGGCTCAAAGGTGGTTGAGCAGAAAAATTTTATAACCGGATCTAAAATAATCGTATATCGTAAGGAAGGTAAAACAAAGGTTGAAGGAGATAAAAACAAAAGGGTAACAGCTGTTTTCTATCCAAGAGAAAAAAATGAATTAACAAATCAAGAAAAGAAACCTAAGACCGAAATATCGGAAAGCATTCCCGGGGCAGCAAAAGAAATTGAACCCAAAAAGCAGGAATTGTTCCCGGAAAAAACAGCTGACATGGAAAAAGAAAATCCTTTGTTAAAGGAAGCCGTTATTGAGCCAGAGCCGCTTAATCAGCAGAATGCCGGTTTATCCATACCTGTTGAGCCTGTTGCTGCAAATATTCCAGTGGTGGAAGATAATGCAAAACCGGAAGAAGCTGCCGAAAAAACAACTCCCGGAAGGCTTAACAAGTTTATGGGTGTAACAATTTTTGAGGACAAAACCGTTTATGGTTCAATGGGTTTTGAAAAAACTTTTTCTAAAGAGCTTGTCCAAAATATCAAAAAGAATTGTCCTGATTTACTTTTTTTAAAAACCGGCAATAAAAATTATCCTTCGACTTTTGTAGAACTTCCAAGACTGGCTTCAGGAAGTATCGCTCCATATAAGCTTTGTGAGGCAGGCAGACAATTGGGTTTAACTTCAATCCTGACAGGATCGGTAATAGACATAATAGTAACTGATGATTTCCGCGGTATATGGTTCTGGAAAAAAACAGTTCCTGAAATAAGCATGACAGTTCGCATCGAGCTTTTTGACACCGAAACAGGAACAAAACTTTTCGATGAAAATTATACTTATAAAGCTGATTCCGACAAAGCCGGGAGTGAACTTGTAAAATCCGGGAAACTCGATGCTGTTTTTCTGAAAATGGCTTTGAAACACTATATGTCATTGTCTGTAAGCTCTATTTGCAACATCATGAATGAACAAAAGTGGAAGGGATTTATTTTATCGGTTTCTGACAATAAAGCAACCATATCATCCGGAAGGAATCTGGGCCTTGTTTCGGGCAAGATATTTGAAGTTTTTGGAAACAGCGTAATAAGCGGAGTGGAAAACCAGAAATTTGTAGTGCCTGGGCTAAAAATTGGAGAAGTCAAAATAACCAATGTTTTTGATAACAGCTCTGAGGCAGTTATAATATCAGGAAGTGCTTTAAAGGAAGGATATTCTATAAGGCCAAAATAAGGATAAGTTGATAAGATAGTAAGTTAATAAGCTGATAAACCGGTAATTAGCGGAGTTAACAAAACCTTATGTTTTCCAGGAAGCATAAACTTTTTCTCTTGATTTGGCAGCTGTTTTAAGTATTCCTACATTTACATCAACATAATCATAAACAACAGCTTTACTTTTGCCTGGCGCGGGTCTTAGCACCCTTCCAAGATATTGAAATACTCTTCCTGCAAACCTTATAGGAGTTACTATAAACAGAGTTGACAGGTATTTGCAATCAAAGCCTTCCCCAACAAGCTGCCCCGTTGCTACAAGTACTTTTATTTCACCATTGTTAAGGCGATCAAGGATATCTTTCCTTTGAATGCTTGGTACATCCCCGGTGAGCAAATCGGATGATATTTTATATCTGTATTTTAATATTGCCCGTAAGGTTTCACAGTGTTTTTTTCTGTCTGAAAGTACAAGACAGCATCCATTCCCATTTTTTGATTCTTTTGCAATATCCGAAGCTATAAGATGGTTTCTTGTATCGTTTGTGGTTAATTCGGAGAGCATCTTGCTGTATTCATTAACAGGATCAAAAAACGGATTAAAATCCGTTTCTCTTACAATAACCTCAGCAGGAAGAAGGTCACCTTTTTCAACAAGTATTGTTTTATCAATTTCATGCCGAACATCTCCAAGATACCAGAATATAAGTTTTGAAAGATTATCTCTGCGCCAGGGGGTTGCAGATAATCCAAGCATATATTTTGAATCAAAACCGGAGACCGCCTCGGTAAATGTTCTGCTGGGAGTCCTGTGGCATTCATCAACCACAAGGTATCCTGTTTTTAAAGAGACTTCTTCAACGCATTTATAAACGGACTGAACAAGCGCAACGGTTATCTTATCTCCTATTATCTTTTTCCCTGATCCGATTATTCCAATTTCTTCTTTGGCAATACCAAGAAAAGTTTCAATACGTTCGATCCATTGATTTGCAAGCTCTTTTGAGTGTACTATTATCAATGCAGGTTGCATACGCTGCTTTATCATATAAAGCGCCATTACGGTTTTACCGCTTCCTGTAGGAGCATTCAATGTTCCAAAATCCTTGGGAAGCATTATATTTACTGCCTGATCCTGGAAGGGCTTTAATGAGCCGTTAAATTTGAAATCAACAAAAGGCAACAAACGCCTTTTATCTGTAATTTCATGTTCAATTCCGTGGCGTTTACAAAGGAGTATAAGCTGGCGCATAAAACCTCTTGGAACCCAGAGACCCCCACCTTTTACTCTGTCATAAAACTTTAAAACCCTTGGAATCCCTCTGTTCCAGCGCCCCATTTTTTCATTATCCATCCACTTGGGATTAGACAATGTAAGCTTTTCCGTTACTAACTGATATATCTTGGGTGGAATATTGGAAAGTCTCAGATTGTTTGATATGACTATTTTCAAGTTATCACCTTATCATTGGTAGCGGAATATAAAATGCTGTCCTGCATTACTTCTTTAAAAGATAAAGCAAGTTTAGTTTCGGGTGCTTTTTTGATATATTTCTCAAGATCTGTTATTTCATCAATATCAGTTTTTACTGAAAGCAGTTTATATTTAATGCCGAAAGATTCAGCAATTTTAAGCGTTGCAGAAAAAACACTTTCGGTGCTCCATGCAATATCTTCAAACAATTGCGGATAAAAACCGGACAATCCGATAAGATAGTATCCTCCATCCTTAGAAGGGCCCAAAACAAGCTTGCATGTTTTAAGAAGTTCAAATGTTTTTTGTATATCAAAATGGGATATATCAGGGCAATCGGTTCCTATGATGCATATTCGTTCATAATTTTGTGCAAAACCTAGTTTGAAAACACTATGCATCTTATGCCCCAGGTTTCCTTCAGGCTGATCTTTTATAATCATACCTTTGGTTGTTTCATCAAAATATGCTTTACTGCTTTCAGAAGTTTTATAGATTATTGTGTCATAATCTTTATCGGAAACAACATTATTAATTATATGGCGAAGCATAAGATCGTAAATGGAAGAAGAAGCATTCATGCCGATATCTCTTCCCAGTCTGGTCTTAACCTGCCCGCAAACAGGCTCTTTTGCAAACAAAACCAGAAGCTCTTTTTTCATCTTATATCCTTGTAGAACTTTGCAAGCCTGTGAGGTGATACTCCTACCCTGTAAAGCAAGGGAATAAAATGCATCAGTAAGGCAGCCGTAAAAACGCCATGCTTAAAACGCCTGTAGTATACATCAACACAAAGCCTGGAATAAAATATTTTGCCTGCTTTAAAAACTCTTCTCGAAAATTCGTAATCTTCCAATATAGGAATTTCCGGAAAACCCGAAACGGATTCAAACACATTTTTTGTAACAAAGATTGCCTGATCGCCGTACATATACTTTGCGTATCGGGATCTAAGCCCGGTAATGTATGCAAAAAACCTGTCTATATTTTCCAGGGATTCTTTACTGCCGCACCTGATTCTGAATCCGCCTGCTATAAAGCCGGAATCAACTGCTTTTATAACTTCAGACTTCCATCCTTTTGGAAGAGATACGTCTGCATGCAAAAAGAGTAAAATATTACCATTTGCTTTGTCTGCACCGTAATTCATTTGTGCAGCCCGTCCTTTTGTGGCGGATTGCAGAAACCTTATGCTTTTAAATTCCGCTATTATTTCTGCCGTACGGTCTTTACTGCCTCCATCTACTACAATTACTTCGCTGTCTTCGTCAAGAAAAGATAACAGCGACTCAAGCTGTCCATATATTATTTTTTCCTCGTTGAATACAGGAATTATAATAGAGATCATAACATTATTGTATCGCACCCTGGCATGAAGATCCGGCCCCGGCTGTACATCCGTAACAATGATTATGCAAAACTATCGGCCTACGGCTAAGCTTTTCGATATCAAATCTGCTGATATGATCAGAATCTTGGGAACTGATAGGCATATTTAACATCTGATTGAAATCGCAATCAAACAGATTGCCGTTCCATGCAACAGATATCATTGTTCTGCACATCACATTTTCAACAGCCATTGGATTGAATGCCTGTAATAATTCATACATATATTCATCATAGTTTCCGGAGGCCATAAGAAAATCAAGATACCTTCCTACAGGCATATTTGTTATACAAAACAAAGTATTAAAATCTATATTGTGCTTGTTATTCAAGCTATGCTTATAATTTTGCTCAAGACTTTTCTGGTTTGCCGGAAGATATGCGCCAAGTGGATTATGGACAAGATTAAGGATAAGGCCACTTTCCGTTTTGCCATAACCTTTTTTATTCAGTATTTTTGCGGCCTGTACGAACTTTTCAAAAAAGCCTTTACCGCGCTGCCGATCGGCTCTGCTCTCATCACAATCAGGAAGCGAAGCTACTATCTCTACATTATTTTGAGCATAAATATCAGCAAATTCGGAATAATCATGTTCGGCCAGTATGGCAAGATTTGATCTTGCTATAAGACGGCGTCCCAGTTTTGCAGCTTGTTTGATAAAATTTTTTATTCCCGGATTCATCTCAGGTGCACCACCGGTTATATCTATTACATTAATTCCACTGTTTGCCTTAATTGCTTCCAGGCACAAATCAAGAGTATCGGCAGACATACTTTCTTCTCTGTTATATCCTGCTTCAACATGACAATGCCTGCAAGAAAGATTACATCTTTTTCCGACATTTAACTGCAATACTTCTATTCCTGTAGCATATATCGGATCTGCCAGCTTTTCCGTAAAATTAACGGGGCATCTGTTCAGTGCAGCAAATTGATTTGAAACAGCCATTTTACATACTCTTTTTTCTGATTATTTTTCTCATCTGGGTTGAATGAACAAGCGTAATTCCTGCCATCATTGAAGCTCCGACATGAACAGCCTCCATCATCTCATCTTCACTTATTCCAAGCGAGAGGCATTTATTAGTATAAGCGTCTATACAGTAAGGACAGTTCTGAGTCATTGCCACAGTGAGTGCAATAAGAGTTTTTTCCCGTTCACTTAATTTGCCGGCTGAAGTTGAGGTACCGTAGTAATCAAAAAATTTAGTGCCCTGATCCGGTGCGTATTGGGTAATATCGGGAAAATCCGCCAGATCCTCTGGTTCATAATAATTTGATGCCATATTTATATTCCTTTCGGTTAATACTTGTTTTGCGGATAAGACCTGAAGCCGAAGCATACGATGTTGCCTTGACAACAACATTGCCGTTATCTGCAACAAGTGAATAGAGAGTTTGATTTTCAATCTTTTCGAATAAAAGCGGTTCCCACCCGGTTGGAAGCTTTACTCCACTTTTTTCAGCAGAAAAATTTCCTATGATTAAAATGTATTTATCAGCAAGATCCTGGCAACGGATATCTGCCGGTGAAAAAAGGAAAGATAAAAAGCACAGACATACCTTAACTGCGAGCTTTATATTTCTGGAAAATAAAAAAAAGCTTACCATACGCTTTCTCTCCAAAAAAAGCATTTCAGATTCAGCAATTTAGAGGGTTTTGAAAAATGGTGAGGCTGTCAATTTATACTTTAACAGTCTTTATTCTTAAACAAAGTTCATCAAGCTGAGCTTTACTGGTTTCAGATGGTGCATTAGTTAAAAGGCAAGACGCTTTCTGTGTTTTCGGGAAAGCAATTACATCCCGTATGGATGACCCGCCGCAAAGTATCATGATAAGTCTGTCGAAGCCAAAAGCAATTCCGCCATGAGGAGGTGCTCCGGTTTCAAGGGCCGAAAGCAGAAACCCGAATTTTTCATTATATGATTCTGCGTTCATGCCAAGAGTTTCGAAAACTGCTTCCTGTAGATTTTTCTGGTGAATACGTATGCTTCCACCACCGATTTCAGATCCGTTTAGTACAAGGTCATAGGCTCTTGAACGAACTGCAAGGGGGTTTTCCTTTAAAAGTTCGTAGTCTTCCTCAAGCGGGGAAGTAAAAGGGTGGTGCATTGCCTGATATCTTTTTTCGGTTTCATCATATTCTACCATTGGAAACTGGGTAACCCATAAGAATTTGAATATGCTGTCATCGATAAGATTCAGCTTTTGGGCGATGTGGTTTCTTAAATGCCCGAGGGCATCATTAACTATTTTAGGCTGATCCGCGACAAAAAAAACAAGGTCACCGGGTTCCATATCAATATGTTGTATAAGAGCTTGTTTTTCTTCATCCGTAAAAAATTTTGCAATCGGAGACTGCCATCCGTCTTCTTTCACCTTTATCCAGGCAAGGCCTTTTGCTTTGTAAACAGCAGCAAATGCCGTAAAATCATCTATCTCTTTTCTGGAAAAATTAACGCAGCCTTTTGCATTTAATGCCTTGACTATTCCGCCTTTTTCAACAACAGATGCAAAAACCTTAAAGCCTGAAGTTTTTACTATATCCGAAATATCTTTAAGCTCAAGCTCGAAACGAAGATCCGGCTTATCAAGCCCGAAACGATCAATAGCTTCCTTATATGGGATTTTTAAAAAAGGAGTTTCAATATTTTTATCAAGTACATCATGAAAAATATTTTTTATCAAACCTTCGGCAAGCGCCATAATATCTTCTTCACCAACAAAACTCATCTCAATATCTATCTGAGTAAATTCAGGCTGGCGGTCGGCTCTTAAATCTTCGTCTCTGAAGCAGCGCACAATCTGATAGTATTTGTCAAAACCTGAAATCATAAGAAGCTGTTTAAATATCTGCGGCGATTGTGGAAGCGCATAAAACATACCGGGATTTATGCGGCTTGGAACAAGATAATCACGAGCGCCTTCAGGTGTGCTTTTAGTTAAAACCGGAGTTTCTATATCTATAAAGCCAAGTTCGTCTAAGTATTTTCTTACAGATGCCGAAGCTTTATGACGAAGGATTAAGTTTTTTTGAATATGAGGACGTCTTAAATCGATATATCTGTTTTTCAGGCGCACATTTTCAGAAACATCTATAGAGTCTTCAATAAGAAAAGGAGGGGTGCATGCTTCATTTAAGATTTTAAGCTCCGATACAAAAACCTCAATCTCACCTGTTTTTAAATTCGGATTGGTCATACCTTCGGGGCGTTTTTCAACCTTGCCACGAATTCCTATTACATATTCGCTCCTTATTTCATGAGCTTTCGCATGCGTATTGCTTTCATGATCCGGATTGAAAACCACCTGGGTTAAGCCTTCTCTATCGCGCAAATCAATAAATATCACACCACCGTGATCTCTTCTGCGCTGTACCCATCCCATAAGAACTACTTCTTTACCGATATCTGCCGTGTTAAGTTCACAGCAATTATGGGTTCTTCTCATTTTCCCAAGTATATCCGCCAACTTTTTGAATCCTTTCAAAATGATAAAATTATAAACTTTTTTTGTTTTCCAAAAAGATTGATTTTAGGTTTTCTGCTATCCCATCTATGGGTAAAGAAACCTGCTCTTTTGTTGTCATATTTCTTAAAACAACTAAGCCTGCAACAATCTCGTTTTCTCCTATGATAAGAACATGACCGCTACCAAGCCTGTCGGCTTTTTTCATTTGCCCTTTTAAGCTTTTATCCGAAAAATCGGTTTCCGTTTTTATTCCGGCAAGACCAAGAGCGCACGAGCATTGCAGGGCCATTGTTTTAGCTTTTTCTCCGAGAGCGGCAATAAAAAGATCGGGTTTGCAGTAAACATCAGTATTATTTGAAGCAAGAATTTCTGCAAGCCTGTCAAATCCTATCGCAAAGCCAATTGCAGGCTGGGATGGTCCTCCCAGAGACTCTATAAGCTTGTCATAGCGTCCGCCTCCGGCAACAGCACTTTGTGCTCCAAGAGAGCCCGTTTGGACTTCGAAAGATGTTCTTGTGTAATAGTCAAGACCTCTTACAAGCCGATTGTCTATTTCAAAGGAAATATTCAAATCATTCAAAGAATTTTTTACAGTTTCAAAATGCTTGCTGCATTCCTCACACAGGTGCTCTATGATGGATGGAGCATCTTTCATAGTCTCACGGCAGGAAAGCACTTTGCAATCAAGAACTCTTAAAGGATTATTTATTTTCCTTCTCTCGCAGTCCGAACAAAGAGTTGATGAAGTATTTGACAAGTACTTTTGCAGAGCTTTTTTAAAGTTGGGACGGCATTGTTGGCATCCCAGCGAATTTAAATGAATACTAATATCTGTAACAGACAATCTTTTAAAAAGCTCAACAAGCATAAATATAAGTTGAGCATCTGCAAGGGGTGAATCAACTCCTAAGATTTCAGCATTAATCTGATAAAATTGTCTGTAACGCCCCTTTTGCGGTCGTTCTCTTCGAAACATAGGGCCAATGGTATAAAATTTTTGTACAGGATCAACAGCATAGAGTCTGTGCTGAATATATGCTCTTACAACTGATGCCGTGGCTTCAGGGCGCAAAGTGATAAATTCATCTTTTTTGTTAAGAAAAGTATACATTTCCTTTTCGACAATATCCGTATCCTGTCCAATGCTTCTTGCAAAAAGTTCGGTATGTTCGATAATGGGAAGACGAATCTCGCAAAAACCGAAACTTTCAAAAAGGGATATCGCGGTCTTTTCTATTTTCTGCCAAAGACCTGTCTCTTCCGGAAGAATATCTTTAAACCCTCTTATTAATTGAATCATTTCCTTTTAACTTATACTCCGTTTCTAACAGCTGCATTTGAAAAATAAGCGATAAGCCTATAATAACTTAGATTGTTGGTAAAACAAGTCTTTCTATCCCAGCTTCAGGTATTTAGTCAATAGCTATGTCTTTTACATCTTTTATTCTTGTATATATATTGAATTTTTATTGTGTTTCTTATAATATATATCCGCAAATTTCATTGTTTTGGTTAAATCATATAAAGTTCTATAATTTTAACGAACTCGAAAGGATATAATATATTTTGAAACACGAATATTCCAACAAACTTTTTGAGAAGGCAAAAAAATTAATTCCAGGTGGTGTAAACAGTCCTGTACGGGCATGCAAATCCGTCGGATCGGAGCCGGTTTTCATAAGCCGGGCCGATGGGGCAAGGATTGTTGATGAAGATGGAAACGAATATATAGATTATATCGGTTCATGGGGGCCTATGATTCTTGGCCACAGACATCATGCTGTTGTTTCTGCGATAAATTCGGCTCTAAAAAACGGAACCAGTTTCGGAGCGCCTACCATTCTGGAAATTAAACTTGCCGAAATGATTATTGATGCCGTACCTTCTGTAGAAATGGTGCGGATGGTTAATTCCGGAACCGAGGCCACTATGAGTGCTATCCGGCTTGCAAGGGGTTTTACCGGAAGAGATATGATTATAAAATTTGATGGTTGTTATCACGGACATTCCGATGCTCTGCTTGTTGAAGCCGGATCAGGTGTTGCCACTCTCGGAATTCCTGGAAGTCCGGGAGTGCCGGAATCTTTTGTTTCATCAACTTTATCCCTTCCTTTTAATGATATTAAAAGCATTGAAGAAGCTATGGAAAAATACGGCTCGCAAGTTGCCTGCATAATAGTAGAACCTGTTGCCGGCAATATGGGGCTTGTACTTCCTTGTGATGGGTTTTTAGAAGCCTTAAGAAAGCTTACCGAAAAATACGGCAGTCTTTTAATATTTGATGAAGTAATGACAGGTTTCAGGGTTGCTTACGGAGGTGCGCAATCATTATATGGAGTCATTCCTGATTTAACATGCCTTGGCAAAATTATCGGAGGAGGTCTTCCTGTAGGGGCATATGGCGGAAAACGTGAGATCATGGAACATATTGCTCCTCAGGGGCCGGTTTATCAGGCCGGAACTCTATCAGGTAATCCTCTTGCCATGGCTGCCGGAATAGCAACTTTAACCGAGCTAAAAAAACCCGGTTTTTATGAATCATTAAACGCCAATTCGGAAATGCTTGCTAATGGTCTTGTGGAAGCCGCAGAAAAAGCGGGTATAAAAGCATCTGTTGCAAGATCAGGCTCCATGCTTGGCATGTTTTTTACGGAAGATAAGGTTATTGATTTTGAGAGCGCAAAGAAAAGCGATCTTAAGATGTTTGCGGCTTATTATAAAAAGATGCTTGATAATGGAATTTATCTGGCTCCTTCACAGTTTGAGGCGTTGTTTGTTTCATATGCTCACAGCGAAGAAGATATTGAGCAAACCATTAACATGGCAGCTAAGGCAATGCAGGAGTTGAATGCAAAATAAAATTACATAGGTTTATGGTTTTGGGTTCACGGTTTAAGGTTCAAGGTCCAAGGTTCACGGGTTCAAGACAAACAACTGTGAACTATGAATTGTGAACCATTGGTATGGCAACCTGAGTAATTACACTATTTGAAGGATTATCAGCTATGGGAAATAAAATAAGAACCACAATGTTGCTTGCCGTATTGACGGCATTTATTGTCTGGGTGGGTCAGATAATGGGCGGCACCCATGGGATGTTTATAGCGCTTATTATTGCAGCAGCAATGAATTTTGTCAGCTACTGGTATTCTGATAAGATTGTATTAAAGATGTATAAGGCAAGAGAAGTTACTCCAAATGATGTGCCGCTTGTTCATGAAATAGTGAAAAAGCTTACGGTTCGCGCCGGACTGCCGATGCCGAAGGTTTATTTAATACCCGAAGAATCACCAAATGCTTTTGCCACAGGAAGAGATCCCGAACATGCGGTTGTTGCTGTTACAAAAGGCCTTGTTAATCTGATGAACAAAGAAGAGCTTGAAGGAGTTATTGCTCATGAACTTGCTCACATAAAAAACAGAGATATCCTGATAGGCTCTATTGCCGCAACGCTTGCAGGCGCTATTATGGTGCTTGCAAATATGGCACGGTTTGCGGCCATATTCGGTGGCCATAGAAGTGATGACAGCGTTAGCGGCGGCGGTATGGTTTCGCTTATACTCATGTCTATCGTGGCTCCTTTTGCAGCTATAATTATACAGATGGCCATATCACGTTCCGGAGAATTTTCGGCAGATTCCACCGGAGCTATTATTGCCGGCAATTCAAAAGGACTTGCCGGCGCTCTTGAAAAGCTTGGTTCCTATTCCAAAAAACTTCCCATGGATGCAAATCCTTCAACAGCCCATATGTTTATTGTAAATCCGCTATCAGGAAAAAGCCTGATATATCTTTTCTCAACTCACCCTCCGCTTGAAGAAAGAATCCAGCGCCTTGGTGGAATCAGCACTGAAAAAAGCAGCAATGGTTTGGAAGCTAACAGGGGGGAAGAAGCTGCTAAATCTTTCTGGAAAAATCTTTCTTAGATTTAATAGTGTCCGCCCAGAAATGGTAGATTGCGGTTCAGATCAAGGCCGCAGTGTTTTTGAAAACGCAGGCGTAATGGGCTTACATCGAGTATTTCAAAAACGCGAGAACGCAGATATGGGTCGTAAGATGCCGTTTATGGACGGACACAAAATAAAAATGTGGCATATTCTGATTATTGTTTTATAATGGCAATATGATCTTAAAAAATGTTATAATGTGCTCAATTATTTTCTTGACACTATATTCATGATGCTTTAGAGATCCCAAAAAATATAGTTGCGATTATTAATAGTTTCGGTTAGTTTATTAAACTTAAACAAGGGTTGTTTTCGAAATTACCTGGTATAAATTTTTCTTAAATGTATCAAATCCGGTCTGATCGTTCGGAGTTTATAAAATGCAGTATTATGCATGTTTTAAAACAAGAATTAATAATACAGGGAAATGCGTTAAAATCCCTTGCGCCACCACTTTATCATCATGCGACAGGCAATCCGAAACGAATGATAATGATGCTGACGAACCCCCGTCGCTGCTTTTTGGATCAGACTTTATTATCAGGTTAAAGCAACTTATTAAAGATTATTTTCACTCTGTCGAAAAGACTGAATACCTACCGACATTTTTTCCTTCACAAAAACATTTATCTGTAAAGAGAAAGGTTTTATTATTTTTACCATATAGTTAAAAAAGACCTTTAGAAGTTTAGCTGGCTGTATTTATAATATAAAATCACTTTAGAATAATAAGCGCAAATAAAAATCACCGGTTTTAAAAATTAAAAAAGGAGTAAATGAAATGCAAAATAACGCTCGTTCTATAAGACGTGGCGGAGTGTCCAGGAAAGCAATGAAAATTCCCGACTGCCCGGCAATTCAATCCGAAAGCAAAAACTCCGACTTAAATGAGGTTGATGAGCCTCCGTCGCTGTCTCTTGCTTCAGATAGTTCCCTGCATACCGTTTGCTCAGAAGAACTGCTTCCTGTTCGTCCGGTCAAACGCCATCCATCACGCATCTTAAGAAAACAATTTATTTTCCAGGCAACACCTGCCGAATGGAACGACTGGAAGTGGCAACTTAAAAACCGAATCCAAAATTTTGATACTCTTTCAACAATCTTAACACTTTCACCGGAAGAGACAGAAGCTGTTAAATCAAATGCTGATTCTTTGCCTCTATCCATTACTCCTTATTATGCCAGTCTTCTCGACAAGACTGATCCTATGCACCCGCTGCGACGTGCCGTAGTTCCCGTTAAAGCTGAACTTTGCAAGTCTTTCGGAGAAGCCGAAGATCCTCTGGGAGAAGATGCCGACAGTCCTGTTTGCGGTATTGTGCATCGTTATCCTGATCGCGTATTGTTTTTAGTAACAGATTTTTGTTCCACCAACTGCCGCTACTGCACAAGATCAAGAATGGTAGGCCGGTCATCGGTATCTCATGGCGGTGTGGCAAACTGGGAAAAAGCGCTTGGTTATATTGAAGCAAATAAGGATATAAGAGATGTATTGATTTCCGGTGGCGATCCTCTTACCCTTAGTGATGATGCTCTGGAATGGCTCCTTTCACGTCTTTGCCGTATTCCACATCTGGATATTGTACGCATCGGGACAAAGGCTCCTGTGGTTCTGCCCCAGCGCATTACTACCAGATTAGTCAGAATGCTTAAGCGCTATCACCCTTTATGGATTAATATTCATTTCATGCATCCTGAGGAAGTTACGCCTGAAACCAGTACTGCCTGTAACAGGCTTGCCGATGCCGGAATACCGCTTGGAAGCCAGACTGTTCTTCTTAAAGGGATAAACGATGATGTGGATACCATGAAAAGTCTTTACCACCAACTTCTTAAAATCCGGGTGCGCCCCTACTATCTGTACCAGTGCGATCCTATTGTCGGCTCCTCACACTTTAAGACACCTGTTGAAAAAGGGCTTGAAATCATAAAAGGTCTCAGAGGGCACACATCCGGTATGGCAGTGCCGAATTTTGTTATTGACGCTCCCGGAGGCGGAGGTAAAATCCCACTTCTGCCGGAATATGTTTTAGGACGCTATGGGGACAATATCTTGCTGAAAAACTATGAAGATCTTATCTTCCGCTATCCTGACTCATCGATAAAAAGACGTTTTGAGGAAGGAATCTATTAATGATCGCAGGCATTACATACGATCTGCGCAATGAATATATTGCCATGGGTTTTAGCGAGGAAGATGCTGCCGAATTCGACAGTGAAGAAACCATAGATGCTATTGAAAAAGCCCTGTCCGATCTTGGTTATAAAACCGAAAGGGTAGGGCATATCAAAAACCTTGTTAAACAGCTTTGCGAAGGCAGAAGATGGGATATTGTATTTAATATAGCGGAAGGCTGCTTTGGAATGGGAAGAGAGGCGCAGGTTCCGGCAATTCTGGATGCCTATAAAATTGCATACACCTTTTCCGATCCATTAGTTTTAAGTCTTACCCTTAACAAGGCTGTTACAAAACTTATTGTAAAAAATCTGGGAATAGCGACTCCTGATTTTGCCCTTGTAGAAAAACCGGCGGATGTTGACGCTGTCTCTCTTCCTTTTCCCCTGTTTGTCAAACCCGTTGCGGAAGGAACAGGTAAAGGAATAAGCGCCGCGTCAAAAACAACAAATAAGGATGAACTGTATAAAGTATGCCTAAATCTTCTTGAAAGGTTTAAGCAACCTGTATTAGTTGAAACATATCTTCCCGGACGCGAATTTACCGTAGGAATTATAGGTACAGGTGAAAAGGCAAAGGTTGCCGGTGTTATGGAAGTTTTTCTTAATGAGCATGCTGAAGGAGATTCATATTCATATATCAACAAGAAGAAATATGAAGAGGTTGTGACTTATCGTCTGGCAGATGATAAAATGGCCCGCGATGCTGCAAAAGCTGCTCTTGATGCCTGGATAGGGCTTAAATGTCTTGATGCCGGGAGGATAGATATAAGATCGGATGAAAACGGGTGCCCGAATTTTATAGAGGTTAACCCTCTTGCGGGACTTCATCCCGTACATTCCGATCTTCCCATACTGTGCAGGTTGTCCGGTGTCAGTTATAAAGAACTTATTGATGAAATAATAAAATCCGCAATAAGCAGGTATCCCGCTTTAATAAAGGAAAACCAGGATAATCTTTTATGAAAAAATCAGTCGGCATCTTACATGCCGATATTTCGGATAATGCAGATGAAGATGAAAAGGATGTGCTCATACAATTGGAAGCTGTTTCAAATGCACTGGCACATCTTGGGTTTGATCCTGTTTCCGTTAAATTCGGTTTAAATCTTGAAAATGCAGTTAACCTGCTTCAAAAACTTAAGCCTTCCTTTGTATTCAATCTTGTGGAATCCGTAAATGGCTGCGGGAGCCTGATTCATCTTGCTCCTTCATTATTAGACTACCTTAAAATTCCTTATACCGGGTCTAAGACACAAGCCATGTTTTTGACTTCAAACAAGCTTTTAGGAAAAGGCTATCTTGAAGCGCATGGCATAAGTACTCCCAAAGCTTATTGCCTTTCTTCCTTAAAAAGAGAAACCACTGTTAACGGCCGGTATATAATAAAATCCGTATGGGAACATGCCTCAATTGGTATGGAACAGGATTCGGTTGTTGATGTAAAAAGCATTTCCGAACTTGTTTCAAGGCTTGAAAGTGTTAAAACCAATATGGGTGGAGAATTTTTTTGCGAACAATATATAGACGGGCGTGAATTTAATATTGCTTTGCTTTCCGGCCCTAATGGAGTTGAAGTTCTTCCACCGGCAGAAATTCTTTTTACAGATTATCCTGAAGATAAACATAAAATAGTTGATTACAGCGCAAAATGGCAAACGGATTCATTTGAGTATATTAATACAAAAAGAACTTTTAATTTCAGATCTGATGATATGAATCTGATTGAATCTCTGAAAATAATTTCAAAACAATGCTGGGACTTGTTTGAACTTAAGGGATATGCAAGGGTAGATTTCAGAGTTGATGAATCCGGCATGCCATGGGTTCTTGAAATTAATGCCAATCCCTGCATCTCACCTGACAGCGGATTTGCAGCCGCATCTAAGATGATCGGACTTGATTTTACCGATGTTATCAAAAGAATAATTGAAGATATCTGATTGTTGTTCCATCCGGGAAATAAAAAAAACCTCGCCTTTAATAGAAGAATTTAGTATGGAAATAGTTTCATAAAAAAGGGTTCAAGGGGTCGAGGATTCGAGGGTTCAAGTGAAAAGAGGATAAGGTGCAGTACAAAACAAACACTTGACCCCTGGAACCCTTGAATCCTACTAACGTCATCGGCTTTATCCGATGACGTTTACATGGAGACCATAATTTGACAAGCAAAGAAAAAAAAATTAACTCCATTAATAATTTAACTTTTCGCGAAAACCCAATAGAAGACGACATAGAAAAAGTCGGGGCAATAGTTGAACAAACGGGCTTTTTCTCGGAAAGCGAGATTGAAATTGCAAAAGAGCTTGTAGGAGAAAGACTTTTAAAAGGCATTCAAAGCGGGTATTATTTTTTATTTGCAGAAAGCAAAAAAAAATTTGCAGGTTATACCTGCTTTGGGCCTGTTGCCGGAACCCTGTCAAGTTTTGATCTTTACTGGATTGTTATTGATAAAAGTTTTCAGGGGCAGGGAATAGGTAAACTTCTTAACACAATGACTGAAGATATTATCAGAAAAATGGGCGGATCAAGAATTTATGCCGAAACATCTTCAAGACCGCAGTATGAACCAACCCGTGCTTTTTATCATCATGCAGGATATAAGGAGGCTGCATATCTGGAAGACTTTTATGCTCCCAATGATGGAAAGATAATTTTTGTTAAAAGGATTGATTGATTTGCCGGATTTAAATAAAAACAAAATTCCCGAAAAAATAAAAAAAATACATTTAATTGCTGTGTGCGGAACCGGAATGGGAGCTCTTGCCTGCATGCTTAAAGACTTGGGCTATGAGATTACAGGTTCTGATGATAAGATATATCCTCCTATGAGCGATTTTCTTGCAGAAAAAGGAATTGCTCTTATGCAAGGTTTTAGTGCTGATAATCTTTCTTACAATCCTGATCTTGTTGTTGTAGGAAATGCGGTTAGAAGAGAAAATCCCGAAGCAGTCAGGATGGCAGAAAAGGGTTTATGTTACTGTTCCATGCCCCAGGCCTTAAACCGGTTTGCAGCAGCAGGTAAAAACAGCCTCATTGTTATAGGTACTCATGGAAAAACAACAACAACATCCATACTGGCATGGGTGCTTTACAAAGCAGGCCTTGATCCATCCTTTATGATAGGTGGCATTACAAAAAATTTTAACAGCAATTACAGGATAGGGAAAGGGAAGTATTTTGTTGTGGAAGGCGATGAATATGACACTGCTTTTTTCGACAAAGGGCCAAAGTTCCTTCATTTTGACCCGTTAATAGCAATCCTTACAAGCATAGAATTTGATCATGCCGATATATTCAGGGATCTTGATCATGTGAAAGAAACTTTCGGCAAAATGATAGAAAAGATGTCTCCTGATAGCAGTCTTATAGCGTTTGATACTGATAACAATATCAACTCCCTTTTAAGCAAAAGTAATTGCAGAGTAGAGAAGTACGGGAAAAACAGCGCTTCCGATTGGAAGCTTGGTTCATTTAAAATTGAATCGCCCTGGACGTTTTTTGAAGTAATGAAAAAGAGAAAAGCATTCAAAACATTTAAGACAAAACTTGTAGGTGAGCATAATTTGCAAAACGCTCTTTCTGTTATTGCTGCTGCCGATAGTCTCAATATCCCGGTTGATACAATACATGAAGCTCTTGAAACATTTGAGGGAATAAAAAGAAGGCAGGAAGTACGCGGAGAAAGAAAAGGCATTACCGTAATGGATGATTTTGCCCATCATCCAACTGCCGTAAAAGAAACTGTAAAAGCCCTAAAACCTTTTTACCCTAAAGGGCGGCTGATTGCTGTATTTGAGCCGAGAACAAATTCAAGCATGCGAAAGGTTTTTCAGGATGTATACCCACTGTCATTTGATGATGCTGATATCATTTGTATAAGCAAACCACCTCTTCTTGAAAAGATACCTTTTGATGAAAGGTTTTCTTCTGAAAAACTGGTAGAGGATCTTAAGACAAAGGGAAAAGACGCTTATTTTTTCAACAACACGCAATCCATAATTGATTTTCTTGTAAAAACAGCAAAATCAGGCGATCTTATCCTTATAATGTCAAACGGAGGCTTTGAAAATGTTCACGAAAGACTATTGGCTGCTCTTTAAGGGATAAAGTGAATGAAAATAAATAAGGAAGGGACATATATTCTTTGCCCTAAAAAGGGAAACCCTAAAAAACATACTTTTGTATGCCAGCAATGCCGTTATCGTAATAGTTGCAAGTCATACCAGAGATATCTTCAACCCGAATTGCCTTTTCGTTCATATCGAACAGTGAAAAGGGATTAATCACATTCAATCATAATACCGCAGCCATCACACCGATAGATGGTTTTGGCATTTTCTGAAGACTTTACTTCTTCAAAATCATAATATTTTTCACCCCGTGCCTCAAAACATTCCGGGCAGTATCCATCCTCAAGTTCATCAGCTTTTAGCGTCAGATGACAGTGAACGCATCTGATCCGGTTACTTTTTTGCGGCAGCAGTACAAGTATATTATGTTTGCATTCAGACATGCCGGGTATTTTAGTTTACTGCTTATAATAAATCAAGAGCCCCCTTTCCTTTATTCTGAAAGGGTTTTGGTATGTACGACTTGAAAATATGCGTTTTGCTAAGATATTCTGTGCCGGTATTAAAATAATAATGCCATATCAATAATAATCTGGTAATATCTATCAGATAAAATCACATTTCAGTTACAAATTTGTAATATAATATTACATTATTGTTCATATAAATAATTCATATGAATGCTTATATATGCATAACTATCTAAATTATCAATTATATAGTATCTATAAAATTTTTGGCATGGCTGTTGCTTTTTAAGTTAACGAAAAGGGAAAACAATTTATGATTATAGGCGCCAAGGAAAATTTACATAGAATCAATATCAAGTACGAAAATGCAGCAGAGACATTGCGGCGGGAAAGAGAAAAGCTTTATTCGGAATCTCTGAAAGAATATTCGCCGGTGTTTCTCGAAAAGCATTCGAGACTTATGGATAATTATTTTTTCGAAAGCTTTGAGAAAAGTAAAATAGGGCCTGTTATGGCGATTGGTGGGAACCCTTTTGCAATAATTGCTCTTGGTGGTTACGGTCGTGAAGAACAATGCCTTTTTTCAGATGTTGATCTTCTTTTTCTTTTCGAAAACAAAATTCCTGAACATACCGAAAAGCTTATAAAGGAGGTTGTATATCCTTTATGGGATATTGGCCTTGAGGTTGGCTATGCAACACGTTCTTTGAAAGAATGCATCAGCCTTGGCGGAAGTGATTACCAGGTACTTACATCAATGCTGGATGCCCGTTTTGTATGCGGGATGTCATTTCTGTATTCAAGACTTATGGAACAGCTTCATAACAAAATTCTTAATAAAGACTCCAGGCGTATTATCAAATGGCTTGTTGAAAGCAATTCATTACGCCATCAGCGTTTCGGTGATTCGGCTTATATGCTTGAGCCCAATATAAAGGAAGGTCAAGGGGGGCTAAGAGATTATCATACCATTCTCTGGATAGCGCGTATTATCTCCGATATTAAAAAACCAAGAGATCTTGAATACTATGGTTACCTATCCCACAATGAGTTCAATAATCTTTCAGAATGCCTTTCTTTTGTATGGCATGTAAGAAACAGACTGCACCGCCTTGCAGAGAGAAAATGTGACCAGCTGTATTTTGAATACCAGACAAAATTGGCCAATGCGTTAAAATTCAAGCTGGAAAACGGCCATAAGCCTGTGGAGAGATTTTTAGGAGAACTTCACGGCAAAATGGAATTTATAAAACAGCAGCTTATGATGTTTCTCTATGAATTCGGCTATGATAAAAAGCTGCTACGCAAAAGAAAGCTTTTAAAACAAACAAAAATAGATGGTCTTGAAGTAACACAAAGAGGCTCACTTAATTTTACTTCTTCTGCAAAAATACCGACTGATCCTGAGTTGTTGATAAAAATATTTGAGGAAAGTACTAATCTTAAAATTCCATTAAGTGCTGAATCCAAGAGACTGGTAAAAGAATTTGGATACCTTATAGATGACACTTTCAGATCTTCGGATTCGGTTATCAGGTCTTTTGAAAAAATTCTTGTTTCAGCACCTGCTTCATTTAATGTTCTTGCTGAAATGTTAAACACAGGCTTTCTGGAACATTTCATTCCGGAGATTAAAGGAATAGTAAACAGAATCCAGTTTAATGAATATCATATTTATCCCGTTGACAGACATTCTTTGCGTACGGTTCGTACTATTAAACATTTCGGTACCAAAGATGACATAACCGGAGACTGGCTATGTGGTAATGTATACCAGGAATTGAAAAACAAAAAACTGCTTTTATGGGCAGCTCTTTTGCATGACATCGGAAAAGGAGAATCAGGGGGAGGACATTCCAAACGTGGCGCAAAAATCGTACATGCTATTTTGTCCAGGATGAAAATCAAACAAAATAAGATTGATACGGTAGTATTTCTTACTAAAGAACATCTTACGCTTATAAAGACTGCTACAAGAAGAGATATTAATGATGAAGAAACCGCTGTTTTCTGTGCCGGGCTGATCAAAGACACTGAACTTTTAAAGATGCTTTATCTCCTTACCGTTGCAGATTCCATAGCCACAGGACACAAGGCCTGGAACAACTGGACTTTTTCTTTATTAAGAGAATTTTTTTTAAAAGTACTAAACATAATGGAAAAAGGAGAGCTGGCATCAAGCGAAGCTTTTGGACGTATTGAAAGCAAAAAGCAAAGATTATTAAATTCTATTCGATCCGCAAAAACCGAACATGATGTTGAAAATCACATAAACGCTCTTTCGCCAAGATATCTTCTGTCCACACCGGACCATGACCTCTTAGAACATTACAGGCTCTATAGTACTCTTGGCACATCCGAATTTGTCTGGAAAATAGAAAGTCATTTAGAATCAGATACAAGAATCGTTACTATCTGCGCCAAAGACAGGCCCGGCCTTTTTTCCAAAATAGCAGGAGTTTATACTTTAAACGGTCTTGATATATTAGACGCAAAAATCAACACATGGAAAAACGGTATCGCTCTTGATATTTTCACTCTTAAGCCGCCGGCCGATCAGATATTTGAGGAAAATAAATGGGCGAAAGCCAAAGTAACTCTTGAATCGGCACTTTCCGGCAAATTGGAGCTTACATCTGCTATCAAAGAAAAGCTCTCAGAGATATCTTATCCTAAACCGCATTTGACAGGTAAGATGCATAAAATAAATATAGATAACAACAGTTCAAGTTTTTTTACAATTATAGAGGTATTTTCATATGATTTCCCTGGGCTTTTATACAAAATTACAAATGCGTTGTTTTCATGCAGATTGGATATAAAACTTGCAAAAATCGCAACAAAAATAGACCAGGTTGTTGATGTTTTTTATGTGATTGATTTTGATGGGCAAAAAGTTGATTCAGAAGACCAGGTATCTTCAATCAAAGCTGCAATATCAGAGGTAATTACAAAAACGGTTTTATAAAGCTTTGTTGAAATATAACTGTAGCTATCCAGCTTTATATTTTTTCTGTGTTATCTGAGTAAATGTAAATTAATGAGCCACTTTCAAAACGTTTCAGTTTGGTCAAGCTCAAGGCGGGAGAAAATTTCAACCGCAGGAATACATTAAGTATTTCGAGGATTGAAATTTGAGCCCAACGCAGAGATCGGCCAAAATGGGGCGTTTTGAAACTGGCT
>JBDRRF010000025.1:0-8326 GCA_043825875.1 Pseudomonadota bacterium
TAATTCGTTCTTGTGCGGTCATATTATACTCCTTGTCTTTTGGGTTTAAAAAAATGTGTAACAAACCAATTAACCCAACACCGAGTAAGTAACGTTTTTTATCCAATAACGGCGGCGGTGTGGGTTATTTCCGGCGTTATACAAAAGCAAAAAAAGAAATGTATATTTTAAATTGTCCATATTGTGAAAAACAAGCATCATCATTTTTCAAAATGTATTTCTGTGGCTATTTCCCAGGAAAGCAACCCAATAAATGCATAAATTGTTCTAAACCGATTAAACATAACTTAAATGGCTACATGCAATGCGGAGTCATTTTTTTAATTTCGCTAATAATCGTATTTCATTTTTTAGATCCGATACTACCCCTATTTAACAATAATCCAGATATAACTACTATAGTTATAGAAGTGCCAACTATTGACTTTATTGGTTTTGCAGAATGGGTAATTGAAGCAGCAATTGTCATTTTAATTCTATTTATTTCATTTGAAATACCGGCAAGGTATTTTGGGGTAAGGGCATATAAAAAAAGATAAAACGATTGTATAACCCTGCCATGCATTTGACCGCCAGGGCCGAGCGAATTTGGAAAGTTAGATCCAAATTGGCCTTCATCAAGTGCTTGGCCTTTCAGTGGAAGCCCTGGCGGCAACTGATGGCCACGTTATGCTCTAAAATGATAATAAAATAATGATCAAAATGACTAAGCTACGGAATGACGCATTAATTATATTAGTTGTGATTGGTCTACTGGCTGTTGGTACGGCCTTTTTATATTCTGTTTCACTACTTTTTAACCCACTTTTATTACTCATAGTTGTTCCTGCATGGGTTATATATACGGTATCCAAGCAATATTTTAAAAGAAGAATCAGTCTTAATCGTCTTGGCTATTTTGGCGGAGGCCGTGAGCAAGAGGCATGTGTATACGAAGAATTTGTAAATGGGAAGTTGTTGAAGCTTAAAATCAAACTCGAAAACACTGAACCTGGTCACTGGGAACTATTTGTGCCAACCGAATCTGAATGGCGTTTAAATGTGCCCGAATGGGCTATGGACAGAAGAGACGAGATTATTGAAAGAATCAGGCCATACTTCAAAAGCACAGATATTCATCTTCCTAATGATTTCAAATGGAATGAAAATAATGCATAACTAGGCGTTTCACACTCGACCGGGAACCCGCGCCTTTTTTTCCAAATAGCCTTGGTTGAGTTAAACGTGGTTAAATCACTGCCGGTTTGGGTTCCCGGCAGGTGAACTTTTCGTTATGCCCAAAATAGACCCAAAGAGGTGTCAAATATGCTATTAAATTGGTCCCGTATCGATTCAGAAGTTGAAATATTTCCTATTCAAATTAATGATTACTTTTTTGCGTATTTCCCTTTGAAACACACTTCTTTTCGGGTTACCAGCAAAGCATATGATCAATTAATCAAAGGCGATTCAAATGTACTGTCTACATTAACAAATAAAGTAAGTCATAAAGATACAATTAAATTAAAAGAATTTCATCCTATTAAGGATTTTAGACCCCATCGAGTGGATCTTGCTATTACAACTAGGTGCAATCTAAATTGTGTTTATTGTCATGCAAATTCAAATGAAGACCCAAAAGACATGGATCAAGGAATTGCAATTAAGGCAGTAGATTTCATTTTGGAAAATGCTAAAGAACAAAATGTTCCATATGCTCAAGTCGGTTTTAATGGTGGTGGTGAGCCAACAGCAAATTTTAAATTGATGAAAGAAATTACAGAATATTCAAAGAAACGCGCCTCTGATTTGGGAATAAAAGTGCATTTTGGAATGGCGACTAATGCATTTTTTACTGAGAAACAGAGAGAATTTATCAAAGATAATTTTTCACATTTGGCAATTTCATTGGATGGAAAAGCACGGCATCATAATGTTCATAGACCTACTATTGCGGGAAAGGATAGCTTCGATACCGTTTTTGCGAATGCCAAATATCTTCATGATAATGGAATTAAGAATTTTAATATTAGAGCAACCATTTCTGAGAGAACAGTTGACGACATTGGTGAGATATTAGAATTTTTTATAAACGAGTTCCCCAAAGCTGGGTATTCTTTCATGCCTATAAATAGGCTAGGTCGCGGAGAAATTTGTTTGATCAATCCTCCTAAACAAGAAAAATATATCGACATGTTTAAGGAGGTTCTTTTAGAAAAACAATTATGTCAAATGGACCGCATCTTTTTTATGTGTGGATTATTATCAACTGTGAGGTCAACATTTTGCGATGCATTTTCAGGGCCTGGTTTTAACATCAATGTTGATGGGCTTCTTGCAGCTTGTCAAAGAGACAACCTTCCAAATGAATTTTACTTCGGTCAAATATCAGCCAAATCTGGCATTAAGATAGACTATAATCGGTTAAACTATTTCAAAGAGCCCCGAATAGTATCAGATAAGTCGTGTTGTGATTGTTTCGCCAAGTATCATTGTGGTGGAGAATGCATGGATTTGGTACTTCACAAACAGAGCCGGTGTAAGGCAATACAAAGATGGAATGCATATCAACTTTTGGATTTACACAATTGTCTTTAGAAAGGAGGTGAAAAAATGGAATGTATAGCGGAAAACACCTTGGTATCATTTGATCAAAATTTCATCATAGATGAAAAAGACACTGGTGCCCGGGAAGATGTTTATTCTGGAATGTGTGATTGCTACTGCAAAACTCAAGGCTGCACCTGCGATTGCCATGATTGTGCGTTTTGGCAAAATGGCCCGTAAATTTATAGAGGGCATAACGACCGCATTAACTCGGACTGGGAAAAGCTGCGCAGCTTCGCTATGCAGCTTTTCCCAGCTGGTTATGCGGAGCGTTATGAAAGCACATGAAAGGGTAAGATAAATGAACGAACAAAACCAAGACACAACTGCAAGTCTTATAGATATTCACACTTTCAACATGCTTATGTTTAATATTATTCTTCGTCATAATGATCGCCTTCGCCTTGACACAATTGAAGTAATTAGAAAAATTCTTCTAAATGCAGACGATCCTCATATTTCTCCTTCTGTACGAGAGTTATTGCGTCAGTTACGAGACGCGCTGCTTGAACCCCCGCATCCAGAAGTTGTTGCAAAGATGGCAGAGTTGTCGGTTCATTTAGTTGACTCGAAGAAATAAAGTCCATGATTATTGTCCTCAAAAATTTTATAACAAATCAATTAACCCAACGCCGAGTAAGTTACGTTTTTATCCTTGGCCGACGGCGGCGTGGGTTATTTCCGCCGTTGTGCTTCTCTTAAAGGACAAATTTATGGATTTGCTATTACGGTTTTGTGCTTTTTGTGCCGATGTCTTTATAATCAAATTGCTGCTGATATTAGCATTTTTTGGGATTAGCAAACCGTTTTCACAATATTATGATCTGATTTCAGAGCCAAATGTAGAATTTGAAATCAAATTTTTTTCTATACGTATTTTTGTCTTCATACTCTATTGTAGCTTATTGGAAGCCTCAAAATTACAAGGTACCTTAGGTAAAAAGATTTTCGGAATTAAAGTAGTTGATGACCAGAAGCACAGAATTTCATTTGCTAAATCCTTAATAAGAAATTTTTGAAAAATTTTATCGTCTATTCCGTTGTTTTTGGGTTTTATTTGGGCAGCATTTTCACAAAACCATCAAACGTGGCACGACAAAATTGCAAAAACGTATGTTATAAGAAATAACAAATAACTGCCATAAGAATTGCACAACAAACGGGTAGAGCAGACCGGTGCCCGTCACGTTTTTAACTATCATTTGGGTGGCCGGTCTGCTCACCCTGAACGTTAGCGGAAAAAACACGAAGAACATAAGATGGTATTCTTTTTGTACCAAACAGCAGGAGCATAAATGAACCGAAAAGAGTTGATAAATGAGTATAAACAAACCATTCAGCCTATGGGTATCTATCAAATAAGGAACAGGATAAATGGAAAAATATTCATTGGAAGTTCAAAAGATCTCAAGGGAATTATCAATCGCAACAAATTTCAATTAAAAAATGGTCTGCACATGAATACAGCCATGCAAAATGAGTTTAATGAAGGTGGCGAGGAAAGTTTTTCTTTCGAAATATTAGACCAGTTAAACCCGAGAGATGACATAAATGGTGATTACACCGACGAACTTAAAATGCTTGAAGAAATGTGGTTAGAAAAGCTCCAGCCCTATAATGAAAAAGGGTATAATCCAAAGGACCGCTAACAATTCACTGGTGATGACCCGGCAAAAGTGCGGCCGGGCCTCACAGTTCAAGCGTTGGATGTGTTTTTTGAATGGTTATAAAATCAGTCACCGGAGAAAAAATTATGCCTTGGTTAAAGAATTTGTTTAACAAGTTAAGAGCAAAGTACAATGAACCAGAAGATAAAAATCTCGAAAACATTCTTGAAATTGAATGTCCACTTTGCAAAACAAAATATCGAATAGGGATTGATTCAATAATTACTACACCAGAAGAAGTTCTTGCCTCTTTTGGTGCTAATATTTTAAGCTCTGAAAATGCCATATCGGAATTTAGTAATCAACCTGACATAATCGATAGAATTAAAAGTATTAAGACAAAAAATAAAAACAATTTGATAGTGAACTCTCAAAATACTGTATTAAAAATTCGCAATAATATAAATAGTGGCCAAAAAAGGTACTGGAAATGCAACAAATGTAATAATACTGGGAATCCTACACTTTATACTTTATAAACCGATTTTTCTTAAAATGTAGAAATTAATTTCTTTTTCCTGATTGGATATGTCAGGGCTTTAACCAATAAACAAAACTTAGACCTTCGAATAGGACACCAGCTTAGTTCCCGAAACTACAATATGTCTTGGTTTGTCGGCACCAAGCCTGAATGTAAACTTTTCTAAAAAGGGGTAAAACATGCCATTATCAGATTTTTTCAAACCAAAGTGGCAACATAGTAAGCCTGAAGTTCGAGAAAAAGCCATAATTAAGGGACTTAGTGATGATATCCTTCTTGAGATAGTGAAATCTGATAGTGATATGGGGGTTATTAAATGTGCTATCAGGCATTTAAATGACCAGAAAAACATCATTAACATCTTTAAAAATCATTTAGAAGGTGAGGCTAAAATCTGTGCTTTTCGCCAAATCAAAAATGAAAATGAACTGGCAAAAATTGCATTTGAATCCGATACACAAGAATTAATAAATGAGGCACTCAAGCTAATAAAAAATGACCGTACCAGATCATCGCTGGAATTGAGGATAAAAATAAAGGAAATTAAACGCAAGGGAATTCATACAATAACTGACCAGAAGGAACTTCTCTGGATTGCACAGGAAACGGTCGAGATTGATTTGATTAAAGAAGCAATAAATAGAATCAGTGACGAGACAATCTTAGTTGAGATTGCCTGTAAAAGTAACCATCAATTGGCATATCAAAAAGCATTAGAACGTCTTACCGATGAACAAAACATAGCCTATATCGCAGCTAATAGCAAAGATATCGGTATTCGGAATTTAGCAATTCCCAAACTAACCGATGAGAATTTATTAGCTGGAATTGCTTTAAGTAACGATAATAAAATCTGTCGAGATCATGCCAGTAGCTTAATAAAAAACAAAGATTTGCTTCAAAAAATAGACGACAATAGAAAATTAAAACAGCAGCAAATAGATGATGATAAGAGATCAAAACTTAAAAAAAAGCTAAAAGATTTGGATCATGAAATTTTTATGCTTGGTTTTCTCACAGATGACGTTGAGCCACTGCAACTACTACAGGCAAGAGAGAGTAGTCCTCGATATAAAAAAATTCGTGATATTGGACATATTATAAATAAAAGTGGCGGATTAGAATTAATGCAACTGGTATTTGAATCTATAAAGGCAAATGATATTTATAAAGGACGGTGTTTAAATACTGTCTGGGATAGAGTGGGGCAATGGCGGATGGACAACAATGCGCGGTCATTATTTTTCTAATTACTGAGTGATTCTTGTCGGACCAAGCCAATTACTTGAAAATATACAATAAATCTCTAATAATCATTCCGATATTCGTCATAGGTTAAGGTGTTTGCCCCAAAAAACAGCACTCTAAGAATTGATATGGGTTTCCAACAATGCTCTTGCTACGGATCGCAAAAAGCTGCGACCGCAGAAGAGCAAGTTATGTTTGAATTATATATCTGATATGATCCATATTTTACATTCATATTTGCCGAATCAAAGTCAAGATGATAACTATATCTACTGTGGCTCTATTTTAGAAATTAAACAAAGACAGGGTCAAAGATGAGGTAGTATTACAGGATATGCAACACCTTATATAGATTTCAGGTTTAAACGAAAAATCGCTATTTTCTTTTGCGATACTGAAAAGTTTTTCATTGATTATGGTGCTGGTGCGATTGAACTACTCCCAGAGGGTGCGAAAGTGTTTGGTGCAATATTTTGGCGAAAGATAGGATTTTTTACATCGGCAGGGCCGGCTAGTATAAAAGTACATACACCCCCTTGGCGTTATCTTGGAAACGATGGTATGTTTCCTGAAGACGTTGAACCAGTGATCCATCTGATTAAAACCTTAACACATTCAACGAAGCGAATACCATTTATTGCTAAATTGACTACCGGCAAGTGGCCTGATGAATAAAAATACTTAAACATAACAAATCAATTAACCCAACACCGAGTAAGTAAAGTTTTTTTATCCATTAACGGCGGCGGTGTGGGTTATTTCCGCCGTTCGGTATAATATGGAATAGAAGATGACTTCGTTACTTGTATTCATTTTGCCATTTATTGTTCTTGTTTTTATTGCACTTACATATGACAAAACCATAACTCCAATGGTCAGATATGTGAAAAATAATTCTGAAAATATTGATATTTTACGATCAGATACCAGAGATGTTGAGTTTTTAGTAAAGTCAGAATTCAAGTTGTATGACCATTCAATTGTTATTCTTCCTTTAGGTTTGTGCTATTTTACATACAGGCTATTTACTTCAGAAGTTCCTTTTTACTATGCCGGTTCGTCCCTTGCCTTTACACTTTGGCTATGGATAATGGTCTTGTTTAAAGTTCATAAAATTAAGGTGTATGAGGACAATATCATAAGGTTTCAATGCCTTATAAGAAATATTGATATTGAAGCCTCCAGAATAACAGAAGTTCAAGATTGGTTAAGGTTTGTGAGGGTAAAATTTGAAAAAGGGAGTCTGATACTATTTCCTTTTATTGACAAGCTTGGAGAATTTAAGTCAGAAATTCAATCTTTGAATCCAGAATTGAAGGTTAAGGATATTTCGAATAACTTCTTTGATTCAAAATTTGCCCTAATCATTACCTTGATTGGTATGTTTTTATTTTTTGGCGTTACGATTGCAGTACTTTTTTATCGATTTACAGTTATGCAATAACCTTTTACCGAACAAATCAATTAACCCAACACCGAGTAAGTAACGTTTTTTTATCCATTAACGGCGACGGTGTGGGTTATTTCCGCCGTTATGTGCACATAAATGACATCTTATGAATTCAAACGATAAAAACATCTGGGACTACATTACTATTGGCTGGATTTTCGCTTGCCTCACCGTAGCAATTATATTGTTATCCATTTATCGATTTGAATTTATGGCTACAGCCAGTTTTGTTCTTTTCCCATTTATTTTATGCGGTGTTTTAATTCCGCTCTTTATTTTTTATGACAAATCAAATTTGTCCTTTCCCAAAATTGTTGATTGGATTTCCAAGGTTCGGCCAGGAAAATCTAAAAACATACATTACCTTTGCATTCTAACAGTCCCATTAACCATTCTATTTATATTGTTTCTTATAATATTCCCCGAGGCATTTCTTGAGTACGGCCCTGAGTTTGGGAAAAATTACGCATATAAATTGGCCTTCATACAATTTTTATATTTAATTGCTTATGTGGGTTTCTGGAAAGAGCAAAAATGGGGTATATATTTTTACATATTTTCCTCAGTTTTTGGAATATTGGTATTAAATTATGGACTTAAGATTCCAATTAGGGCTACTGGTTTTTTATGGGATTTATTTGTTATATTTTATGGCTTTGTTTACCTACCAAAAACTATGAAAAAAAGATCATAACAAACGGGTCGAGCAGACCGGAACTCGTAAAGTTTTTAAATACTATTTGGGTGGCCGGTCTGCTCACCCTTACGTTAAGTGTTATAAAATCATATGAAAAATCGCATAATAAAGGATTTTGCAGTAACAAATACAATAGCGTTTTTGTTCTATTTGGCGTTTTATGTGTTTATAAATATTATAAGCGTGAAATCTAATTC
>JBDRRF010000026.1:0-23835 GCA_043825875.1 Pseudomonadota bacterium
TTACAAGGTGATGAAAAAGAAAAACGAGACTTGCTGATTTATTTACTATGGAAAACCGGCCAATTGTCAAACCAGGAAATCGGTAATCTGATTGGGCTTTCCTATTCTATGGTTAGTCGCAGTGTAAAAGCAACGAATGACAAGATATTGTCTGATAAGGGCTATAGGCGACAGTATCAAGCTGTAAGTTCAGAATTCAAGGTTTGACCCTAAATGTATAAGTTCAGAATTCAAGGTTTGACCCTAAATGTACACAGCATGATTTTGATACATTTTTAGGGATGGGGGTTTTTAATTTAAAAACTAGTGTGCTTAATAATGGAAAATTTATACAGTATAGAGGCATGCCATAATATGAAAAACATAAATATTTTCAGAAAAGGTATTTTATTGATGATATTGCTAATTCTAATATTCTCTGGATGCCACAGCAAAACAGTTTCGACCTCAAATGAATTCAATCTGACCAATGAAGAGATAAAGGAGTTGAAAATAAAAGCAAATCAGGGGGGCATTAATGCGGCAGAAAAATTAGCTAATTATTATATATTTGTAGATTATAATCTTGAAGAGGTTGTTAAATATTTAAGAATTGTTGCCGAAACAGGTGATACCAGTGCCCAATACAATTTAGCATACCATTTGTTGATACCATCAAATGATTCAATCATGCGTAAAGAAGGAGTTTATTGGCTAAGGATTTCAGCTAATTCAGGTGAGCAATATGCTCAAAAATATTTAGCAAACTTATATGAAACAGGAGATATTGTTGAGAAAAATTATTATAATGCGAAATATTGGTATGAAAAAGCTGCAATATCAGGTAGTAGTTATTCAGTAGAAAAGTTGGCTGAATTCTATTTGGAAGGCATCGGATGTGACCGTAATAAAATTAAAGCCTATGCCATATTATCATTTGTTCAGCAATCAATTGAAAAGACCTCAGCCCATTACAAGGAAATTGAAAATAAGAAAAAAAAATAATATTATCAGAATCTGAAATAATTCAAGTCAAGGCAGAATTAATAAAGATAGAAGAAATATACAGGGGGAAGTATAAATGATATTCTAAACTTCTAAACTTATTTATCATAAACCAGCGGTTGGAGATTTACTTCTTTAACCGCTGTTGTTTTTTGGGTGGGCGGTCGGGAGAATGATGAAATCAGCCCAGCCGCAAACCTTATTATTCAAGCCTTGCCTGGCGGGCTAAATGCCATTTTACATAATTACGCGTTATCGGATGTGCGCTACCTTTGAGGATTAAGAGTAAGCGTTTAATTAACTACACTCATAGAGCAAAGTCGATAAGTTTTTTCTGGTCGATTTCCTGGGGCAGCAGCTTTTCATAGTCAGCAGTAGTTTTGGCAAGTGGCAGGTAATTAAATATGTATCGCAAATAACTGTACGGCTCCAATCCGTTTGCTTTTGCTGTTTCTATCAGGCTGAAAAATATTGCACTGGCTTTGGCTCCTCTTGGATGGCCTGAAAACAGCCAGTTCTTTCTGCCGAAAACAAACGGGCGTATCGCGTTTTCAGCAAGATTGTTGTCAGGTTTCAGCCTGCCGTCTTCTATATAAACAATTAGCTTGCTCCATTGATTGAGAGTATAACTCATAGCTTGTCCAAGTAAACCTTTTGGCGGGGTTTGAGAAATTCTCTGATCAAGCCATTTTTTAAAATCATTCAGTATGGGCTTTGATTTTTCCTGGCGGAGATCATAAATCTGTTCAAAAGAAAGATTGTTGGTTTTTGCATGTTTTTCGATTGCATACAATTTGCTGATGAAATTTATAGCCACTTCTGCACTGCCGGTCTTTTGTTTTAAATTTTTGTTCTTTTGGCGGGCTTTGATAACTTCTGCAAATTTTCTGCGTGCATGTGACCAGCATCCAACAAGAATGATACCGACTCTCCGGCCAAGAGCATCATAGCCTGAATACGCATCTGTCTGTACATATCCATTGTAGTTGCCAAGAAAATCGTCCGGGATCTTTCCTGACCTTGACGGGTGATATTGATACATCAGCACAGGTGCGTCAGGAGGTCCTCCACGAAATACCCACATATATGACTTGCTTGTGTTGCTGCGGCCAGGTTCATTCAATACCTGTACCGTTGTTTCATCAATATTGATCAAAGGTCCTGATCTGATTTGCTGTTCCAACAGTTCTGCAAGAGGCTGGCATTTCTGGGCTCCTTGCATTAGCCAGTTAGCCATTGTTGCACGGGATATATCTATGCCTGTTCTGGAAAATATCTTTTCCTGTCTATACAAAGGCAATGCATCGGCAAATTTTGATATCACAATATGTGAAAGCAACCCTGAAGTTGCAATGGATTTAGGTAAGATCTGTGCCGGAACAGGGGCTGTTTTTACCGCTCCTGTGTCAGACTCAATACCTTCACATTTTTTACATGCATATTTAAGCCTGATGTTGCGTATCACTCTGACTTTGGCCGGTATTATATCCAGCTTTTCCGATACTTCCTCTCCGATTTTATCCATTTCGCAGCCACAGGTACAGACTTTTTCTTCATCGCTTAAATCATGGATAACATCGACCCGTGGAAGATTTTGGGGTAAAGGCTTGCGGCCAGTCTTTTTCCTTTTGTGTGAAGGAATAACAATTGTTTCTTCTTCCGCAAGTTCTTGCTCAACAATTTCTTCCAATTCATCGAACAACTGAAGCTGCGTATCATCAATATCAATATGTTTTTCTGATTTCCGGCCAAATAGTTTTGATCTGAGATATCGATTTTTTTCTTCAAGAAATTGAATACGAAGCTGAAAAAAATCGATCGTTTTAGATTTTGAAACAATGATTTCTTTAAGTTCGTCAATACTGTCCGGAAGTTGTTGTGCGCTCAAACTCATAAAACTTACATACTACAACTGGAAGACTTTATAAAGTATTTTCTTTAAAAAAATGCTATATTAATGTAGAATATGAAAGTTTTTTATGCCCACGAATCTGATGAAATTCTAATCCGTCAAGAAGCCAGTTTAGTTCTCTTTGACCAATCCTTAAAATTTCATCTTTTACTTCCGGCCATATGAACTTTTGTTTTTCAAGCCGTTTGTACCAAATACAAAAACCATTTCTATCCCAGTAGAGTATCTTGATAATATCACGTCTGCGATTACAAAAAACAAACAAGTGTCCTGAAAAAGGATCAAGATCAAGAGAATCCTCAATAAGAATGGAAAGCCCGTTAATTGATTTACGCATATCAGTATTGCCAAGAGCAAGATATACCTGAGTATGTGATGGAAACATCATCAGGACTCTAAAACCCGCAGCAGTTTAATAAGAGTAGCGGATTCAAATCCGTTGCAAATCTCTATCCGGTATTTATCATAGACTGTCAGGCATATTGCCGCAGATGGTTTGAAAATATCAGCTTTCAAATTTAAAGGAACAATTGAGACCGGTGCTTTAATATATTTTTTCTTCCAGTAATAAAATGATTTGATAGATAAATTGTGAAGTCTACAAAAATTTGCCTGAGACAGATCACTCTCCTCCCATGCTTTGATATGCCTGCGCCATTGACTACGCTTTATCTTAATCTGGTCTTTTATAACCTCATCTGCCATGCTAAATCCTCCTTGTGAATTTTGGAAGCATCATGGCATAGTCTGAATTGTTTGTGAAGATGGGGTTAATTAAGCGCTTACGATTAAGATTGACAGCGCATGTACGATAACGGCCAATTATGTAATGCTGCACTTTGGCATGACAGGCAGGGCGTTAAGATGACAGCGGCTACCTTGTTTATAAATCAGATCAACATCCTTTATTTTATTCATAGTGATACCGGCAACTGATGATTGTAATGATTTCTTTTTCGACTTTATATACCAGCCGGTGTTCTTTGCTGATTCGTCTTGACCAGTAGCCGGATAATTGAAATCTCAACCTTTCAGGTTTGCCGATACCATTTTCAGGATCACGCAGGATGTCTTTTAAAAGCTGTTTGATCCGTTTTGCCAGGCGTTTATCCTTATTCAAAAACCATTCAAAATCCTTCCAGGCTTCCTGAGTAAAAAGAATCTTCATAAGTCCTCTATAGAAAACTCAACAAATTTACCGTCTTTTACTTCCTTTAAAGATTTTTCAAGATGCGCCCGGTTAGCCGGTGAACTTAACAGATAGGCTGTTTCTTCCATAGCCTGAAAATCATCCAGAGAAACAAGAACTGCCTGTTCTTCAGACTGGCTACCGACAATGATTGCCGGTTCCGAGTTTTTGCAGACATCCTGAATCAGCTCACGCAGATTTTTTTTTGCATTGTTATATGTTATTGCTCTCATAAATTTACCTCTTTTATGCTGCATGCTCGGCAGTATTCTCTTTTGTAACAAGATTCATTATTTTTTTCTTGGTCAGCATGGAGTCAATCACCCTGATCAATGCTGTCTTATCTTCAACATCAAGTGAATCTATAAGCTTAACCCTTTCCATCAGCTCTTTATTTTCAACCCTTACTTCCTTAAAATCTTCATCCGTATCACTGATAAGAAAATCGATAGATACATCAAATGCGCTTGCAAGCTTTTGCACAACATCCAACGAAGGATTATACTTGCCGGTCTCTATCCGGTTGATGTGAGACAGATGAGACCCTATTTGCTCGGCAAGCTGGCTTTGTGACCATCCTCTTTTTTTTCTCAATACTTTTAAGTTTTTTGCAAGATTCATCTTTATCGTTCCTCCCTGAATTTTCATTTTTAAATAAAATAACACAATTAGATAAATATAACAACTTTTTTAGCCTTGATGTGGTAATATGGCTTGACATATTAGGCTAATAAGCTTATGTACTATCGGGGTCAAACCTTGAAATATGAACTAACTTGACAAATTGATATTTTATTTATAAAAACAATTTATGGCACGACAATATATGCTATCGGGGTCAAACCTTGAAATATGAACTAACTTGACAAATTGATATTTTATTTATAAAAACAATTTATGGCACGACAATGGCGCATAGAATACCCGGGAGCACTTTATCATGTGATGTCCCGGGGAAATGGCAGTCAGGATATTTTTCAAACAGATGATGACCGGACGCTGTTCCTTGAATTAATAGAGGAATTGGCAGAGCGATTCAATATTGAAATCTATGCCTATGTGTTGATGGGCAATCATTATCATCTGCTGTTGAAAACAGTTGAAGCGAACCTATCCAAGGCCATGCAATGGTTCGGTACGACATATACCCGCAAATTCAATCTGAACAATCACACCAGTGGTCATCTTTTCCAAGGCCGGTTTAAAAGCATCATCGTGGAAAACGACGCTTATCTCATGCGGTTGTCCTGCTATATCCATCGTAATCCACTTCGAGCAGGAGTTGTGGTTAGATTGGCGGATTATAAATGGAACAGTTATCTATTTTACGGTTATAAAAAGAAAGGTCCGGACTGGTTAAAAACCTCAATCATACTGGACTATCTTTCAGCATCCGACCCGCACAAGGCTTACCGCAAGAAAATGCAGGAATATGCTGAAGAAAACCAAAGTGTTTGGGAAGATGTTAAGCATGGGTTGATTTATGGCGGTCAAGAATTTGTAAAAAAGCTAAAAGACCGATTTTTAGCAAATGAAAAAAATATTGAGTTGCCTCAACATAACAGTCTATTCAGGACATTTGCACCGGAATTGCTATTCGCAAAAGCAACAGAAATCCTAAAACTTGATGTGGAAATGGTTCGAAATAACAAGAAAAGATTACAAGGTGATGAAAAAGAAAAACGAGACTTGCTGATTTATTTACTATGGAAAACCGGCCAATTGTCAAACCAGGAAATCGGTAATCTGATTGGGCTTTCCTATTCTATGGTTAGTCGCAGTGTAAAATCAACGAATGACAAGATATTGTATGATCAGAGCTATAGGCGACAGTATCAAGCCGTCAGTTCAGAATTCAATGTTTGACCATAGGTGTATCTTTATTGTTATGCGAGAATTTGAACAAATAGAATACAGAAGGAAAACCAACAATGTCGGTCGCGACCAAACTCACCCTTACTGATAATCTGCCACTTACCTGTTCACGTTCAGGCACCTGCTGTCATGGCAAAACTGTCAGGCTGAACCCGTCGGAACTAGCGTGTCTGGCTGAAGCAAAAGGACTGACCCCGAGGGTGTTTCGTGATAGTTACTGTGATTTTGGTGGCATCCAATTGCGTTTTGATGGTGCACCCGGTTGGAGACAGCAGCCAGCGTGCAGCCAGTATATACCTGATTTTGGATGCAGCGTGCATTTGGGGCGCCCGTTGGCTTGCCGGTTATATCCTCTTGGCCGCCAAAGGCAGGGCGAGGAACTGCACTACATCTACCAAGGGAGTGATTTGCCCTGTATGGAAGGGTGTCCGGAAGTTTTAGATTTACCTCAATTGAGTGTCGCCGCCTACATTGAAGGACAGGCCACAAAGCGCTTCGAAGTTGCTCAGGATGAATATCTCGAACTTATGCAAAATTTAGCTGATATCGCTTTTGCCCTTCTGCTGGAAAGTGGTTTGGCCGAATCGGGTGACAGGCAGACATTGCGTCTTTGGCGAGAGATGGGTAGTGAAGAGCCCAAGCAATTGCATGACAGGCTTGCTCCCGAGTGGATCGATCTGCTGATGCTCCCTGAGTTAACGGATGGCTTAAATGATCCCATAGCTTTTTCTCGCCAGCATCACGATCTACTTCTATTGAAAGCTCAAGAATCATTTAGCACACTGGACAATCTCACCGATTTCTGCAAGGCATCAGAATTATTAATGGGACTGGCGCTGCACCTTGGCCGAGGTCTGGGCGCAAATCCTACCGAACTGGCCGAACACTGGATCAAGACTGCAAAAGAACATGGGGCGCTTGAATAGCGGCATCAAGATGGGGAAACAATAGAGGCAGTATTTGGAAGAATTTGTCTCAAACCTTGAATTGTGATTTAGATAAGAATTCTACAACTGATGTATGTTTGTGCTTCTTAATCACAATTTAAGATTTGACACATTTTTACTCTTTATTTAAAAAAAGACGTTAATTCTTTTTTCAACCTAATTGCCCAACCACACAGTTTCAGCAGATGAACTGCTGAACTGGAATGTAAATATAAAGGGTCAAAAATAGACTTGCTCCATCGAAGGCTGCTGTGAGCATCAATCAAATGATTGATAACGAGGAGTATGGCATGAGCGTGAACTTCGAAGAACTGGATTACCAGCGGACGGCTCTTGGTGAATTGACTCTGCGGCGGCGGTGTGTGTTGGAAATGGGCGGACGTGAGGTATTTGAGGTGAAACTCAATGATGAATTCCTCATGTCGTCTTTGTTTCATGAAAGCGAAGTGGCGCTGGCTGATCGCGGTTTGTCAGGGCTTGCAGGCGAAAAATGGGATATTGCGGTTGGAGGATTGGGCTTGGGCTGCACCGCGGCGGCCGTTTTGAAATATAACCAGGTCGCGCGAATGCTTGTGGTTGAGGCGTTGGCGCCGGTGATTGATTGGCATCAACGAGAGCTTGTTCCCAACGGCGCAGTACTTTCGAAAGATGTTCGATGCCGGTATTACAATGAGGATTTCTTTGCACTCGTGCGAAGAGATGGTTTTGATCCTGATGACCCGGGGCACTTGTTTGATGCCATACTTCTTGATATTGATCACACACCTGATGCCCTGCTTAATCCAGGTCACGCAGATCTTTATTCGGAGGAGGGAATGATACGCCTGCGAGCATTTCTCAGGCCGGGGGGCGTGTTCGGATTGTGGTCTAATGACCTCCCTGACAAGGGATTTCTGGACATTCTGTCCAGTGTGTTCGATCAAGTTGATGGACATGTCGTTGAGTTTGAAAATCCAATTCAGGGCAAAACAGTGGAGAATGGGGTATACATCGCGAAGGTTGAGAAAAGTATTTAACCGGAACGATTTAGCTAAAGCCCTACCGTTGGACAAGACAAACATAACAAACAAAGACTACGGCCACGTAAACGCGTCGCAGATTTGAAACGTGATCATTTTATTCCTTGACTAAATAAGGCGGTTTGAAAGTGAAAACTTTACTTACAATTCTCAAAATACTTGCTGGTGTTTTTCTCTCAATGTCTCTGCTGATAACGCTCTTTGCATTATTTATGGTCATTGAAAAGCGACATAATGCCATTATTATCACCCTGGTGTTTTTTGTGACAGACGCGCTTGCGCTTATATCTTTCTTGTTCATAAGAAGTAAATTGTTGCGAATTAAAACGGATGAACTTGAAAATATAATATTTAAGATTGCTAATGCTCACGGAGGTATGATCACTGGAACTGAACTGGCTAAGGATAGTAATTTAACTTTTGAAGAATCAACAGATGAATTGGAAAAATTACACAGGCAGGGCATATGTGAAAAAAAGGTGACTGACAATAATGTCTATATATATAATTTTACTGGGATGATATCCGATGAAGAAAAGAATAATGCCAAACAGGTTCTTCCCGACAGGGTTACCAAAGACTACAAATAGCATAGTATGGAAAGCGGACTTAACTTGGAAACTTGAGAGAGTGGATATCTAAACTCCAACCAAAACATCCAGTGGGCAAGCCGCATATGTTAATGTTCGCAGTCAGAAAAACAGCCTTGACATTCGGTCGTTATTTAGTATCATAAAAAGACCGGAGGTGAAAATGCATATTATAGATGATATAAAACCTGTTACTTATTTAAAATCAAAAGCGGCTGATCTGCTGAATCAAATCAATACAACCCATCGACCTGTCATTATCACGCAAAATGGTGAACCCCGAGCTGTTCTTCAAGACCCTAAAAGTTATGAAGATATGCGTAATGCGATCGGCATATTAAAGTTAATATCACAAGGTGAAAGTGATATACGAAAGGGTAAGGTCAAAGCACAGGGAAAAGTGTTCGAAGACATCGAAAAGTCACTGGAAGCTAAGCGTAAATGAGTACAAAATACAAAGTAATTTGGGCCAGTGCTGCAGAAAAAGACTTAGTAAATATTATTGAATATATTGCTGAGGATAGTCCTCAAAATGTCATAAAAATATTAGCTAAAATCAGAACACAATCCTCAGACATATATACCATGCCAGAAAGAGGCCGAGTTGTCCCTGAACTTTACGATCAAGGAATTTCATTATATCGGGAATTAATTATTGAACCATGGCGATTAATATACAGGATATCTGAGCAAGAAATTTATGTTTTGTCCGTTATAGATTCTCGCAGAAATGTTGAGGATATTCTTCTAAAACGATTTATCGACATATAAATAGGTATATAATGGGGACGGGAGGAAATGATAAAAAAGATATCATTTAAATTTCTCTCGGTTATAATAAGTCTGTTTGTTTTCTCTGGGTACTAAGTTGCTTTAACCTGTGGCTTTCTTCCCGCTTCATACCACCACACCCTACCATTTGAATTCGACTTGGTATTAATAAATAATTAGTTTTTTCACAATTGATCAGGTATTATATAATACAAATATATCTCTCAAGGAGTTTGCCTTATATGGAAATGCATTTTAAAGAAGATAACGGCCCTATTGAGGAAGTTATAAAGCAATTAATGAAATTATCGGGAGAAATTCGCAGGCCTGCTATTGTCAGGGAGATGATATTGGCGTCATTAAAGGCGGGGCAGGAAGATAATGGAAAAGTGGATTTAAAGCTAATGAATACTTCCTTAAAAGAAATGCGTTTTACTGCTAAGGTCTTTGGGCCTTACGACCATTTAAAAAAAGTATCCGTATTCGGATCGGCACGAACAAAATCAAATGATCCTTTATATAAAACAGCATATGACCTTGGAGCTAAACTGGCCGAAACAGGCTATATGGTAATAACAGGAGGTGGTCCGGGTATTATGCAGGCTGTTCATGAAGGCGCCGGGCCGGATCATTCTTTCGGAGTTAATATTCGCCTACCTTTCGAGCAGGATTCAAACCCCGTTATCAGAGGGAACTCAAAAAATATAATGTATAAATATTTTTTTAACAGAAAAGTTGCCTTTCTTAAAGAATCCGATGCAATTGTTATTTTCCCGGGTGGTTACGGTACACTTGATGAAGCCATGGAAACTTTGGCGCTGGTTCAAACAGGCAAGCACGATCCGCTGCCCATTATACTCGTAGATGAACCAGAGGGCAAATACTGGTTAAATTGGGTAAAATTTATAAAAGAAGAGCTGTTGGGGAAAAATTACATCAGCAAATCGGATATGAACCTGTTTGATTTTACCGACTCTGCAGATAAAGCAATTAAAATAATAAACAAGTTTTATTCCCGTTATCACAGTATTCGCCAGATTGGTGATTGTTATATCATACGTCTTAATGAATCTCTTGAAGAAGAAAAGCTAATAAATATTAAAAACCGATATAGTGATATTCTGAAAACAGATGGGAATATTTGTGTTTCAGAAGCACTTCCGGAAGAAATTGATGAGCCTGAAATCAGCAATTTGCCAAGAATTATAATAGATTTTAACAAAACAGATTATGGGAAATTAAAACAATTAATTGATGAGATAAATTGCTGATCGATGTCATAAAAAGCTAATATTCGAATCTGCCGGGAATATTAAGTTTTATAAACCAAGAACTTTGTGGAGGCAAAAAATGAAAAAGCAAATAATTAATCTTATGGTTGGGTTTACTTTTTTGGTATTATTTATTTCATGCGGTAATAAAAAAGCAGACATTCCAATAGATAACAGCAGCGTTGCTCCCGGTAGTCAGGTTACAATGAAAGGCGAGGCACTATCATTGATCGGCAATGCTATTGAGGTGGGAAAGCGACTGCCTGATACAAATCTTGTTGATGCCAAAACAATGACAGCTGTTAATCTTAATGATTATAAAGGTTCCGTTCTTTTTCTTAGCATTGTACCTTCAATTGATACTGTAGTCTGTGAAGCACAAACTCATTATTTAGGAGAACAAGGGGACAAACTTCATGCAACAATTAAGCGAATTACTATAAGCCGTGATACGCCATTTGCCCAAATCCGTTTTGCAAAAGAAGCCAAGCTAAATGATATTTTGTATCTTTCAGATTATAAAGAAGGCAGCTTCGGTAAATCAATCGGACTGCTCATCGATGGGCCGATGTTGCTTGCAAGATCAGTTATACTTGTCGATAAAAAAGGAATTGTACAATATATCCAGGTTGTCCCTGAAGTCACACATTTGGCAGATATGGAAAAGGCTTTTGAAAAAGCGATAGAACTTGACAATCTTTCTTAGGAAAAGGATATGAAAATGGGGAAACGGCTTTTACTTGTGGGTGGTGGGCATGCACATATGATGACCCTTGCCGCTATACATAAATTTATTGAAAAAGGATATGAAGTTTCAGTAATTGGTCCTTCGCCGTATCACTTTTATTCCGGAATGGGTCCCGGAATGCTTGGCAAGATTTACACACCGTATGATATCAGATTTGCTACAAAACATTTGGTGGAAAAGCAAAAGGGTAAATTTATTCTCGGCAAGGCGGCCAGTATAGATCCCAAAAAGAAAATAGTATATCTGGAAACAGGAGATGAAGTACCATATGATGTTGTTTCTTTCAATTCCGGCAGCCAGGTGATTAAGCTGGATGTAGAAGGTGACACCAAAAATATTTATACTGTAAAACCTATTGAAAATCTAAAAGAAGCACAGGAGCGTATAGAAGTACTCCTTTCGGAAAAGCGCGCACGTGTTGTAGTAGTTGGTGGCGGCCCCTCTGCTACCGAGATTGCGGGTAATGTCTGGAGACTTGGAACCTGTTCCGGGAAGCATACTCCCGAAATCCTGGTTTTTGCAGGCAGCAAATTTATGGATCGCTTTTCGGAAAAAATCCAAAAAAAAGCTTTTAAGTCTCTTACTGGCAGGGGAATTAAAATTATTGAACAAATTTTTGTCAAAAAAATTAAATCCGGGAGTGTGATTTTAGAAACCGGAGAAGAACATACATTTGATTTTTTATTTCTGGCGCTTGGTATCAAACCCTCTCCTATTTTTGAGACTTCAGGGCTGCCGACAGGGCCTGATGGCGGTTTGCTGGTAAATAAGTATCTCCAGAGTACGGCTTACCCTAATATCTTCGGAGGCGGTGATTGTATTTATTTTCAGGATCAGCCTCTTACCAAAGTTGGAGTTTATGCTGTAAGGCAAAACCATGTTCTTTTGCATAATCTAATGGCACAGCTTGAAGATAAGGCGCTTTTACCTTTTGATCCGGGAGGAGACTATCTCCAGATTTTTAATATGGGTGATGGCACCGGAATTTTTCACAAAAAGGGAATAACTTTTGGTGGAAGACTTGCGTTTATGATCAAAGATTATATTGACGGAAAGTTTATGGAAAAGTTTCAGGCATACGAGTAAGTACACATAAATACTTTTTGATAACACGCTTAAAACAAAAGGAGGCAAAATGGGAAAATTCTTATTTGTTCTTACACGTGGTATGGAAGATCCAACCCGTGTAACTCGTACATTCCAGCTTGCTAAGGTTGCAAAAGAAACAGGACATGAAGTGAATATCTTCTTAACGGATGATGCAGTACTACTTGCAAAACATGGCATGATTGACAATATAATTGCCCCGACCGGAGATGAGGCCTTTGCTCACTATCAATTTCTGATTCAAAATAAAGTGCCAATTTATCTCTGAATCCCATGTGCAAAGGCTCGCCAGGTTGGCGAACATGACGTGGAAGCATCTGTCCAGTTTGCCGGGGCGCCAAAGCTTATTGAATTGTCTGAAGATTCAAAAGTTATTTCATTCTGACTAGAAGATGATAGACAGATAAAGAATAAATCGAAACGCCAAGAGCGGATTAATACCAGCCTGGCTTGAGCATGGAACCACTTAAATGGAATATCGCTTTGAATAATACATTTTCTGATATTAATACGCTAAAGACGATTTTTTACTGGGCAGGATTATCTTTATTTCTTATGCTGGAGTTATGGTTTTCCTACCGACAGAATAGCGTATCCAAGCTTAGGCGCTGGATGGCAAATCTGCCGTTTTCCATCATTAACGGTTCAATTTATTATCTCATATATTTTTCTGTTCTTATAGGAATTATGATGCAAACAAAAAGCCACCAGCTCGGGCTTTTAAATTCCGTATCCATGCCGGACTGGCTGAAAATTGTTTTTGGAATTTTGATACTTGATTTTTTCTTGTATATCTGGCACCTGCTTAACCATGTTGTACCGCTTTTCTGGCGTTTCCATAGGGTTCATCACTCAGATATGAATATGGATGTATCTACTGCCAGCCGTTTTCACCTTGGCGAACTTCTTATGTCCGGCCTTTTACGCATGATGGTTGTATATTCATTCGGCATTTCTTTTATTACTTATATGCTTTTCGAAGTACTGGTAAACTTATCTATACAGTTTCATCACAGCAGTATAAGGATAAATCCTTTTTTTGAAAAAATCTGGGTTTTGTTTTTTATACCGCCCTCAATGCACCGCGTTCACCATTCTGTAAAAATAAAAGAACGCGACTCCAATTATGGAGTTCTGTTTTCTTTTTGGGATCGGTTTTTCGGCACTTTGACCTGGGGTATAGATCAGTCTAAAATATTAATCGGCATCGGCTCACACCGTAAATTTGAAAAACTCGGCTTCTGGCATATCTGGCTTATGCCTTTTACCAGAAAAAGCAAATGATATCAAATATAGGAGAAAAACTATGAACTGGAAAAATCTATTTACGCCGGTCAAAAATATGAATTCTGATGAAGCCAAGAAATATATGGATACGCATATTTCGGATTCGTACCAGCTTCTTGATGTCCGCCAACCTGATGAATATGAGAATGAACATATTCCAGGTGCTGCTCTTATTCCATTGCCGAAACTGCCAGACAGATTATCCGAGCTTGATAGTAAAAAACCTACACTAGTATACTGTGCCGTTGGAGGCCGCAGCAGAGCTGCCGCACAACTCATATCGGGCAAAGGTTTTGGCGAGGTTTATAATCTTTCCGGCGGAATTAAAGCATGGAACAACCCAAAGGCAGCAGGTTCTCTTGAAGAAGGGCTTGAAGTTATCAGCGGGTTATTTGGTGGAGAAGAAGAATACAGCGATGCATTTCATCTTGCCTATGCTATGGAAAAAGGTTTGCAACTTTTCTATCTTAAACTTGCAGACAAAGAGTCTGATGAAAGTCACAAAAAATTGTTTAATCGTCTTGCCGATTTTGAAAACAAGCATATGGCCCGCCTGGTAGAAGAATATAGGGCGGATACCGGAAACAAATCCGAAAGTTTAAAAGAAGATTTTACTACCACCAATATTCCGGAAGGCATCATGGAAGGCGGTTCCATAAGTAAATTCTTGCAAAAAGCCGAGCCGGGTTTTGAAAAAATGGCTTCAATCATTGATTTTGCAATGTCATTAGAAGCCCAGGCACTCGACCTTTATAGCAGAATAGCTAAGACAAGTGATAAAATTGCGGTGCATGATTTCTTCCTGCGGATTGCCGATGAAGAAAAGGAGCATCTCAATTACCTGGCAAAAGAGATGGAGCAGTATTTATAGAGTTTGCTACATTTTTATAAAATTAGTTGAATCAAAACCGGCTATAAGGTATTCCTCAATATCTATTTTGATTAATGCTACATCAGGACTGTTTATAAAAGCTGACAGATGTGGATGTTTTTCTATGTAAAGAGTTGTCCATATATTTTCTTTTTTAACATCCTGTTCTTTGGCATTACCTTTTGCTGTTACTGCTGCTGCCTGCTTGAAATCCGATTCACGATTTGACCTGTTGTCGATCAACATCGCTACACGCGGGTTTGAACAAATATCGGTATACTTTCGAGTCTTTCTGCTTGTTGCAAACAAAAGGTGTTTCAAATCATCGGAAAACGCAAAGGCGACCAGGCAGCAATGTGGTTGATCTCCACTATGTGTGGCAAGTACAGCAAGAGTTTGTGAAGCAAATAATTGTTTTAAGTCTGAAAGTTCTTTCATATTTTCCTCAAGTTTTAATCAAATATTAGTGGTAGCTCTTAAGCTGATGTTATTTTATCAAACATTGGAATCGATTACATATCTTAAAGCTTTTTCCAGATCCGGATAAGCAAATTTTAAATCTGTATTTATAAGCCGTTCGGGTATAGCCTGGTTGCTGAAAAGCAGTTCTTCTTCAGCCATTTGCCCGAACAATATTTTTAAAACCGGGCCTGGCAAATTTAATACAGCCGGGCGATTAATTACCTTTCCCAGTATTTTTGCAAATTGATAATTTGTTACAGGATTTGGTGTGCAAAGATTTACAGCTCCTTTTATAGAATTATTATGCAGTATAAAATCCATGGCATCCATAAGATCGCTCATTACTATCCAGCTTAAGTACTGTGTGCCGGGTCCCATTGAAGCTCCAAGCCCAAGCTTAAAAAACGGCAACAATCTTTTTATTATACCGCCTTTTAAACTTAAAACCGGAGCTATTCTTAAATGCGCAACCCTTATACCGGCATCTTCAGCCAGTTGAGTTTCCGCTTCCCATTTTTTACATACATCTGCAAGAAAACCTTTACCGGGAGAAGTTGCCTCGGTAACAATTTGTTTGCCCTGATCACCGTAGATGCCTATACCTGAAGAAGACAGCATTACTTGCGGTTTCGGGTCAAGAGAAGCTATGGTTTTGCTTATAAGATGCGTTCCTTCAATTCTGCTGGATAATATCCGCTCTTTCTTTTTTGCAGTCCAGCGGCTATCGCCCACATTTTCTCCGGCCAAATGAATTACTGCATTAAAAGATATTTTATCGGGAAGTTCAATTATATTGTTTTCAATATCCCAGTACAATCCTGATTCAGGCTTTTTTCCGCGTTCCAGTTTAAAAATGCGATGCCCCTTCGCAGATAGATAAGGTAACAGCGCTGAACCTATAAAACCCGATGCCCCTGTGATCAGAATATCCATAGAACCAGTTTCAAAACGCCCCATTTTGGCCGATCTCTGCGTTGGGCTCAAAATTCAATCCTCGAAATACTAAATGTATTCCTGCGGTTGAAATTTTCTCCCGCCTTGAGCTTGACCAAACTAAAACGTTTTGAAAGTGGCTCCATAGTTTACCGTTTAAGAGTTAGATTCTTTTAGAAATATCTCTTTAATAGTTTTTAATCTGTAATCGAAAATTCTGTTTAGCTGGCTTCTCACAATCGGGTACGCTATTTCTCCTATAGGCCATAACGGTAGCCGGTACGAGACGCTGTCTTCTATTGTAGTTTTGCCGTTTTCTTTATAAAACCTGTGCGTGTGTTCCCAAATTTTGTAAGGCCCTTTTTCCACCTGGGTATCCATAAATTCATAGGGCGGGTTCCATAAACATATTTTTGAGCGCCAGCGAAAAGGTATCCTAAAAAGACTCATCTGATAATCGATAATAGTCCCTTTTGCAATTTCAATCGGCAGAGGGCTAAGTATTTTAAAATTAAGCTCCGGCGGTGTAATTTTTTGCAGATTTTTCACATCGCAAAAAAATTGAAAAACTTTTTCAATATTAAACGGCAATTTCATTGATCTTGTGATAAGATGATTTCTCATGTTTATTAATATAATGGCACACTTCGTAAAAGTCAAAAAATCAGCTTTTACGAAACCGTCAAATTGATAATTTCATAAAAAACATAAATGGCTTTTATTCGTTATTCCGGCGAAGAGCATTTGGTGTAATTAGAATAAATGTAATTCCGAAGGTATGTGAGGAATCTTAATATGCTAAACTTATTGAAACCAAGATTTCTCGCTTCGCTTCGAAATGACACAATATTGAATTACTAAACAGTCTCGAAAACCGGTATCCTGTAAATTCATTGTGTTCCGGATGCCGGATCGAATTTGGCATGACGTATTTGGGGTTACTTATAAAGCCGTTAATGCTGATTGACCATCTTTGATTAAAAAGGACTATAAAAACAACTATATGGCCACAGTCAGGATAAATCTACATAATGTTATATATATTTCCTATCTGGTACCTGCGGATCGCATACGCCCTTTTGTGCCTCATGTCCTGAATCTTGTGCCCGATGAAAATAATAAGGTTTATATCTCATTTGTAGCCATGGAATGTAGGCAGACACGACTTTCGGCTTTTCCGTTTATTAAATTTTCTTATCAACAATTAAATTTGCGCACATATGTTTCAGATCCAAAAACAGGTGATTTGGCAGTTTATTTTTTTAACAGTGGTGTTTCTCTTGGTTTCATATCAGTACTTACAAGATTAATTGGAATTGCCTGGGAAAAGATAACTTTTAATTTAAATAAAGGCTATGATGGAAAATACAATGCAACCGGTTACTGGCTGGGAGATTTTAATTTTGAAATCGATACCGCATTATCAAAAGAGTTAAATAATTCTACCGTTTCACATATAACAAACCCTATGATGGGTTTTATAGGACCTGAAGGAAAAACACGAAGTTTTAAAATATATCATAAGGCGCTTAAAGTATATTCTGCTGTTTTAAATAAAATTAAATTTCCACTTCCGGAAGAAAAAGGTTTTATTACCTACAAAGAACTTACCAATCCTGACAGCGTGCTTATGGTGCCCGAAGCAGAATTTATTATATTTCTGCCGCCGTCAAAAGTTTAATTTATTCTAAGGAGAATCGTATGATAATTACTGAAATTGTAATTGCAGCTGTTGTTGCCGGTATTATAATGGGATTAGCTACAGAAATCGGATACCGGCTTGGCTTAATCCAGGCCAATCTTCTTACAGTTGATGGAGAATTTGCGGTTAAACTTTCAGGGCTAAAACAAAACACAGGTCTTGTTTATTTTGCCGGGGCTGTTGTACATCTTGCAACCAGCGCGTCCTTTGGGGTGGTATTATATTTTATTACTAAAATACTTGAAGTAGATGCATCTTCAATTATAATTATTGCAGCTTATGTTTTTGCTTTATGGCTTTCCATGCTGTTTCTCGCATTGCCGGTAGCAGGACATGGAATACTGGGAAGGCGGTTGGGCGGTTCGGTCTGGGTAGAACAATTAATTCTTCATATCATTTTTGCTCTCGGGTTATGGTCAATGCTTTATATTTTCTAACAATTAACAATATCGGAGGTATTCTATGAAAAATCTAATAAAAATTTCATGCATGGCTTTGATGATCTTAATTCTCATAATAAGTTGCTCAATTGCAGGAGATTCATGGTGGGAAAAAGGATTAAATATTTTAACAAATTCCAGCGAAACCGGTACAACGCAAGAACCAGCCACGGCAGATATAGGAAAAGCATTTAAAGAAGCGCTTAGCATAGGATCACAAAATGTTGTAAAACAGCTCGGAAAAGCAGATGGATTTAATGCCGACCCCGAAATTCATATTCCTTTACCCGCAGAGTTTAATACAATAAAAAAAATGTTAGGTAAAGTCGGTATGTCATCAATGGTAGATGATCTTGAATTAAAACTTAACAGAGCAGCTGAAGCAGCTACACCCAAGGCAAAAGATCTTTTCATGCAGTCAATAAAAGAAATGACATTTGATGATGTACAAGCTATCTATAATGGCCCTCAAGATTCTGCTACAAAATATTTTAAAAGCAAAATGTCTCCGTCATTGAAAGAAGAATTCAAGCCAATTGTTGAAAAAAGTCTTTCAGAAGTAGGAGCGGTTCAGGCTTATGATAATGTAATGGGGCAATATAAAACTTTGCCGTTTGTACCTGATGTAAAATCCAATCTTACAAACCATGTTATTGAAAAAGGAACAGACGGCATTTTTTATTATCTTGCAAAAGAAGAAGCCGCAATCCGTAAAGATCCTGTGAAACAGACAACAGCATTGTTGAAACAAGTATTTGGCGCAAAATAAATCAGCTTGATGGAAAATTTCATTGTAATAATAACTTATTTGCTTATAGGCATGGCTTTAAGGCGTATTCCCGTATTTCCCGCTGACACAGGAAATGTATTAAATTTATTTGTAATTTATATATCTCTACCGGCTTTGGTTCTGTTAAATATTCCCGAACTTATTTTTTCCAAAGCTTTATTGGTTCCTGCTTTAATGCCGTGGGGAACTTTACTGCTTTCCTGTGTTGCAGTAATTCTATCATCAAAAATATTTAAATGGGATCGCCCTACTACAGGGTGTCTCCTTCTTTTGATACCTCTCGGAAATACTTCTTTTCTCGGAATCCCGATGGTTAAAGCATTTTTCGGAGATCAGGGTGTACCATATGCAGTATTATATGATCAACTGGGATCTTTTCCGGCCCTGGTTACCTATGGATCATTGATTCTTGCTTTATATGGTACGCAAGGGATTAAACCAACTACAATAAGTGTGCTTAAAAAGGTTATTACGTTTCCACCATTTATCGCGTTGGTAATAGCATTTGCTTTCAGGCCTTTTTCTTACCCGTCTATATTAGTTAATTTGTTAAAAGTGCTTTCTTCCACTCTTGTGCCGGTTGTGATGATTGCCGTAGGCTTTCAACTGGTTTTGCGCTTAAACAAAAAAATTACTTCTCAGCTTGGTATCGGACTTTTTTTGAAACTGATTTTAATTCCTTTAGCCGCCATATTAATTTGTAAGATCGGAGGGCTTGAGGGAAAAGCCGTTCAGGTTTCTATATTTGAAGCCGGAATGCCACCAATGGTTTCAGCCGGAGCTTTGGCAATTTTGGCTGATCTGTCTCCCGCTTTAACTGCCGCACTGGTAGGGATTGGAATTATCGTGAGTTTTGCTACATTGCCCTTGCTTTATCAATTATTATAGCTTTAATTGAGATGGATACTTTATATCCGCAATATATTACATGTCCACAAATTATGTATACACGTTATCCATAACCTTTTTATATTTATAACAGGTACCACTATTTTAAACCAGATAAAACACTGTCTATTAAATAAGTTATAAACAATTAAAGTGCTGAAAAATAATTGGCATATTGATTGCTATATTAAAAGTAAAATTAAGGAAGAATAGATAAAAAACATATGACCTTAGAGCCACTTTCAAAACGTTTCAGTTTGGTCAAGCTCAAGGCGGGAGAAAATTTCAACCACAGGAATACATTAAGTATTTCGAGGATTGAAATTTGAGCCCAACGCAGAGATCGGCCAAAATGGGACGTTTTGAAACTGGCTCCTTACAATTCAAATTATATTTTCTTATGAGTTTAAAACTATGAAACCTCTGATAAAGCGTAGCATTATTACAGTTTTGGTTTTGGGGCTTGCCATTATTGCTATTGTCATATTTTTCAAAAAAAGCAACGGTCAGCCTGTTTCATATCGTACCGAAAAAATTAAGCGAGGCGAACTTCTGGTTACCATCAGCGCTACCGGCACGATAGAACCTGAGGAAGTAATAGATGTAGGCGCCCAGGTAGCCGGTCGAATATTAAAATTCGGTAAAGACAAGAATAATAAAACAATAGATTATGGGTCGGTTATTGAAGAAGGGACAATACTGGCCGAAATCGATGACTCTCTTTATGCCTCTGATGTAGTTCAGGCTGAAGCTCAGGTGCAGCAATCCAAGGCTTCTCTTGCACGAGCCAGGGCCGATATCGAGCAGGCAAAAGCAAAACTTTACCAGGCAAAGCGCGACTGGGAACGGGCGCAAAAACTTGGCCCTTCGGAAGCTTTGGCACAAACCACTTATGATGCGTATAAATCAAATTATGAAACAGCAGAGGCAAACCTTGGTGTAGGCCAGGCAACGATTGAACAGGCTGTAGCTGCTGTGGCTCAATCTGAGGCGGCTTTAAAACGCGTTAAACGGAATCTTGGATATTGCACGATAAAATCTCCGGTTAAAGGTGTTATTATCGACAGGAGAGTTAATATCGGCCAAACTGTTGTCGCAAGCCTGAATGCTCCCAGCCTTTTTCTGATTGCAAAAGATTTAAAACGCATGCAGGTATGGGTTGCCGTTAATGAGGCAGATATCGGAAAAATTCATCCCGGTCAGAAAGTTAGCTTTACTGTAGATGCCTTTCCTGGAGAAGTATTTCAAGGAGAAGTCGGCAAAGTGCGTCTTAACGCATCCATGAGCCAGAATGTTGTTACTTATACTGTGGAGATTATAACTGATAATTCAAACGGACGACTTCTTCCATATCTAACTGCTAATGTTCAGTTTGTATTAAACCATATCAAAAATGTCATGCTGGTGCCAAACGCTGCTCTGCGCTGGACGCCAAGCTCCGGGCAGGTTGATCCGAAATTCCGTAATCTTCTTAAAACGCCCTCATCTGATAAAAAAGATCAGGATGAAGCTTTAAAGAACAGTAATAACAATGGATTAAAGGTTCCAAACGGCAAAAAGAAAGGTACTGTATGGGTCATTTACTCCGAAAACACAGTTGAACCAATACAGATAAGTGTTGGAACCAGTGATGGTGTTGTAACAGAAATCGAAGGTAATGGCCTTGTGGAAGGACTTGAAGTTGTTTTGGGTCAACAGACTCAAACAAACGACAATATTGGAGGAAGTTCTAATCCATTTGTTCCTAATTTTCATAAAAGCAGACGGTAAAAATACATATGGAACTAATCGAGTTAGAGAACATTTACAAAACCTACCATATAGGCGAAATTGATGTTGAAGTACTAAAAGGCGTTTCAATGCAGATTAAAACCGGAGAGTTAGTTGCCCTTATGGGGGCATCCGGCTCTGGTAAAAGCACTTTGATGAATATACTTGGTTGTCTGGATAGACCGACATCAGGAAAATACCTGCTTGAAGGACAAGATGTCGGGAAAATATCTGCTGATGAACGCGCTCTTATAAGAAACAAAAAAATGGGGTTTGTGTTTCAAAGCTTCAATCTGCTTGCCCGTGCCAGTGCCGTGGAAAATGTCGCTATGCCTCTAACCTACACAACAGATTCGATATCTGATGGAAAGGCGCGTAAAAGAGCAATAGAAATGTTAAGCCGCGTAGGATTGCAGGACAGGCTTGATCATGAGCCGTCAAAGCTTTCAGGAGGACAGCAGCAGCGTGTGGCAATTGCAAGGGCGTTGATTAACCACCCACCTGTTCTTTTTGCCGATGAACCTACCGGAAATCTGGATTCAAATACCAGTACCGAGGTCCTTGAAATGTTTCGCCAACTGAATATAGAAGATAAGATTACTATAGTGCTTGTTACTCATGATGCCGCTGTAGCGAAATATGCCGATCGGATTATTCGCATAAATGATGGTGTAATAGTAAATGAAATATCGGATCAGGAAGATACTGAACTTTTAACTCCTGTCGATTCTCTGCAAATTAATGAGGTTGTATGAAAGCCCATCGCACAATAAAGATCGCTCTTCAAGCTCTTTTACGCAATCCAATGCGGGCAATGCTTACAACTCTTGGAATTGTTATAGGTGTTGGTGCTGTTATTGCCATGATGGAAATAGGAAACGGCTCCTCTTCTGCAATTAAAAAATCAGTTGCCAGTATGGGTGCTAATACTATCCTCGTCCGACCCGGAACCGCATCCAGCGGAGGTATAAGTTTCGGTTCCGGTAGCGCTATGACTCTTACGTCTGAAGACAGTGATGCTATAATACGTGAATGCCCTTCCGTTTTAACTGCTGCTCCTGTGGTGCGTGCCCGGGCTCAGGTGGTTTACGGCAATCGTAACTGGGTTCCCTCATCCATTTATGGAACTACCCCGGAATTTCTTACCGTGCGTGATTGGACTACATTTTCGGAAGGAGAAGTATTTGACAATCGTGATGTGCTTAACGCCAATAAAGTTTGCGTTCTTGGCCAAACCATAGTCAGGGAGTTATTTGAAGGCAAATCACCCATAGGAAAGGAAATCCGCATCAAGAATGTATCATTCAGGGTGGTCGGTGTGCTTTCCGCCAAAGGGGCAAATATGATGGGACATGATCAGGATGATACCATTATTGCCCCGTGGACGACAATAAAATACAGAGTTACAGGCTCGACTCTTGGTAATGTCAACCAAAGCAGTTCCGGTACTGCCTCATCCGTGAATTCGATCAGCAGTCTGTACCCGGGAGATCCTCCCAGTTTATATCCTGAACAATCATCCGTTCAGGTTGCTAATAATCCTATGCCAATACGCTTTGCCAATATAGACCAGATTATGATAGCTGCGGCTTCTACAGCTCAAATTCCTGAGGCTATTAGCCAGATGACACAAGTGCTTCGTGAACGTCACCGTATAAGGAATGGAGAAGCGGATGACTTTAATATCAGAAACATGAGTGAGATTATCGATACGCTTTCTTCAACAACAAGAATGATGACCAATCTGTTGCTAAGTGTGGCACTGATTTCACTAATTGTAGGCGGAGTCGGGATAATGAACATAATGCTGGTATCGGTCACCGAGAGAACCCGTGAGATAGGTTTGAGAATGGCTGTCGGTGCCAGAGCTCGAGATATTTTAAGACAGTTTCTTGTAGAATCTATCGTACTTTGTCTTGTTGGAGGAGGCTTAGGAATTGCGCTGGGTCATGGCGGTTCCAAGCTTGTAAATTTTTTTCTTAAATGGCCTGTTGAAAATTCTCCCGGAGCAATTGCTGCAGCTATATTGGTGTCTGCCGCCGTTGGCATTGTTTTCGGATATTATCCTGCATGGAGGGCATCACGTCTTGATCCTATTGAGGCACTTCGCTATGAATAAAAAAAACGCGATTAATATACCCAAGATCCGCGATTAGCAGTATTATTCATGAAATAAATATTGAAAAACCTCGTTGATTCAAATAGATATGAGTTAGTAAGACAACATAACAATTTAACCAACGAGGTTATAAGCATGATAAAACAAACTGTGTTACCGT
>JBDRRF010000027.1:0-6106 GCA_043825875.1 Pseudomonadota bacterium
AACGACACGATAACAGATATGGACGGTGAAAACAGAATATTCTGGACCGACAGTAACGGAATACCGCATGTGATGAAGACCTTCTATAAGTCAGGAGATGCGGAATGGACATCGCCTGACGGAACTGTAGAAGTCAACAAACACTCCCCTTATAAAATAGTACTTCCTGACGGCGGAACGATTACACTCGGCGAGGACTTCCAACCCGGAGATTTCGGAATACAACTGAAGGATGCGCCACAAGTTCCGACTACTACAAACACAATTTTCGGCGATCAGAATCCGCAGGATCTGGAAGACGTGTTAACAGGTACCACCGGCAATGATCGTATCGAGGGACGAGATGATGATGATACGATTTCTTCTTTGCAAGGCGATGATGTGCTTTTAGGTGGCACCGGCCGGGATGCAATTTCCGCCGGTGAAGGTAATGATATTTTGGAAGGAGGCGCAGGTTCGGATATACTCTTCGGCGAGGAAGGAAATGATCAGGTTTATGGAGAAAACGCCGGTTTGATGTTTGATTTAATATCAGCAGGAGAAAATGCTACAAGCATAGACCAAACAGGAGACCTGATTGTCGGCAATGAAGGCGATGACCAACTCTATGGCTCAAACAGTAATGATGCTCTCCTGGGTGGCGAAGGGCACGATCTGCTTGCCGGTGGCGGGGGAAATGATGTCATTTATGGAGACTATGATAGTTCAGGCGCTTACATTGACTGGGACTTCAAAGTTACGCCCGATGATATCACATTAAGGCGAAGCGGAAACAACATGGTAGTTCTTCCACACATCATGAATAATTCACAAAATTCTAATATGCATCACATATTATTTTCATAAACAAGCTTTAATATAAATAAATTTCATCTTTTTATCAATCTATAGGCTATTTGTAGGTTGTTATGTATTATCTTGTCAGAGTTCGTTCAAGCAAGTTTTTTCAGTACTACCGGATTTAGATTTTTTAGTGTTAAAGTAGAGCAGCAAACTTTTTGACTATTAGATGTAGATTTGCGTTATTATTTTTTTATCAGACAGGATTAACAGGAAGCACAGGATAGTTACCGGCCGGAAATAAGTCATTGGCACATTTGGCTTATCAAAACAGGGCAAAGGCAACAAGTAGCGGATAAGTATTTCAGGCCGATCTTCCGGAGCGGTCTGAAAATAATCATGTTAATCCTGTAAATCCTGTCAGAAAAGTTTAAAAAGCTTTCGAGGGAAGGCAGATCATGAATGCGGTTATCAAGCACACCTGCCTTAAAAGATATTTGCTCAACAATCATTGATTAAATATTTTCCAATATAGCCCCCAAATCAAAGTGAACAGGAAAGGAGTAATAGAATATGAAAGATATAATACATAATCCAAGAAGTGAGCCTGATTTTCACAAAAAGTACATCTGCAAATTGATTTTGGCAACAATGTTATTGATTCTGATTATTGTTGTGGTTCCAGCTATTGGTGCTGAATATCCGAGTTTTGATTGCAGAAAAGCAAAAACATGTGTTGAGAAATTTATTTGCTCTCATGCAGAGATAGCCAAATTAGATAAAAAGATGTCAGAAGAATACCGTCACCTTCTTTCCAAACTTCATGGCAAAGACAAAGAGCATGTTAAGCAAAACCAGAGAAGATGGATTAAAGAACGTGATGAAAGATGTGAGCCAGCACCCAAAATGGTAGAAAAAGTAATTTATAAGAATATATTTACCGCTCTTTATATTGAACGAATTGAAGAATTTCAAGAGTGGGGAAAATACATAGATGGCAAAAAGATAACCACATATGCCCCGTGGTACCCTACGTGCTGGATGCGGCAAAAACCGTTTGTTGGAAAGCCGTTTTGGTCTATTACAGGTACCTCACCTGTATGCAGGGCATTTGAGCAGGTACTAAATACCACCTGCGAAACACCTGATGAAATACATTGTAATTGGACGCTTCCTGCGGATGAAAAACGTTTTCAGAAACTCAATTGGCAACATCTCGAATTTAAAGAATATAAGGATGTAATTGAAGAGATAAGTCTTGGTAAGGGGCTAAAATGGAATTGGAATCAAAAAAACCCTGAAGTAAAAAAAGCATTTGATGAGAGCAGGTTTGATATCAGTATTACTGCAGCTGATATCTTTGGTGGCAAAACGAAAAAAGTTGTGCGCATAAGCTGGAAAGAAGACTGTCCTGGTATGTGCATGTACGGTGTAATAGATACTGAAACAAAACGAATTGATTGGCAGTATGAATCTGCCTTGCTGCATCTGAATGCAAGTAAAGGTTCTGACATCATGGTTTACGAAGGTAAGGTTTACAAGTTTGGATGGCAACCAGGCTTTGACCTTCTCTTCATCTGGGATGAAAGAATTAGTAGCATATGTCAATTTGAATATCTGAAAGGGAAAGGAGATAAAAAATAATGGCAATTCAATATTTACAACAATTGACTTCAACAGATTATGCTAATCAACGTTTTCAAGTGATTTCTTTGGTAGAGGGTGTGAAATATCCAGTTTACCTTGACGATAAAATTCTTGGCTATCCAACTATTGGTCTCGGTTTTAAGATTGATTTAAGTAATATAGATTCAATTCTCGAGGGAATGCAGTTTGATTTCTCCCTACAAGCTCCCGCTGGCGAGTCGGGATATATAAAACAGATTAAAGGAGTTATTAACAAATACGGGACAAAGAAATTAACAGCAACGCAGTTTACACAATATAAAAATGATCTTGATGCGATAATGGCTGCGCGGGCAACAGCATATGGAAAAGGGCGTACAGAATTCAAATATCTAACAAATGCAGAAGTCAAGACTTCTTATGACTTGATTGTTGATGTTACATACGAAGAACGGGTGAGCAAATGGCTTGGGGAAAATACTAGTACGAATCCTACATTAAATACGCAATATACAATAGTTCCAAAAGGATATGAGCGTTTAGCATTGTTATCGCTGTGCTATAATGGATATATTGGTTACGATGATGTGACAAAGAAACCGGTCGGATCCCCAAGTCTCCGTAAAGCTCTTCTTGTTGATGGCAACCGCGCAGAAGCGTGGTATCAAATTCGCTATAATACGCCAAGTTCTAAGGAAAGATTAACACAAATTTCATACCTTGCTGATATGTTTAACAAGATAAAAAGGAATTTCTTCGAATCAGAACTTCTCGGCTTGTATGATGATCCAAACAACGTTGGTACAGATGAAGCAAAACAGGTTTACCGGATGTTACAAACTCATCGCCAAGATATTTTAACCTACGAAGCACTTCATGGACCGGGCGGTAGTGTTAAGGACACAGCTGGGCGCACAGGGCTTGAAGAAGCTAATTATAACGGTGCAAATGGTGCCCAATCACTAACTGATAGTCTCAATACCGCCAAAACCGCTCTATTTACATATTTACAGGGACGCAATGATCTTCCTGATTTAGCAAACAAACTGACAGCTAACAATATCTCGTCCGTAAACATCTACTTAAACCCGCACAAGCCCGCAGATACAGACCGATCTTCTGTTCTTGATTCCTTCCTTTATGAAACCGGACAATACGAAGATGGCGCCAACGATTTGATGATCGGCATGGACCAAGGCGATTATATGTTAGGACATAAAGGTGATGATATTCTGATCGGTGAAGGCGGAGTCGATCTTTTAGATGGCGGTGAAGATGAGGATGTGCTCTATGGCGGCGGAGGCGATGACTATTTTTTCGGTGGTGAAGGTAATGACGTGATGTATGGCGGTGCGGATGACGATACCTATTTCATCGAAGCAGGCGAAGGGACGGACACAATTGAAGACAAAGAAGGCATCAACAAAGTAATACTCTGCGGCAAAGAGATTAATTTCTTTTATGATACTGGTAACGGCGAATATAAAAGTCCTGACGGCGGGCAAACCATCATTAAAAGTACAGGTTTAGTAACTGATGTTCTCACCGGCACAATGGTTATCCTGAATGACGACTTCCAGTGGGGCGATTTCGGCGCTACCTTGGTTATGAATGATTTATCAGAAATGAAAACGGAGGTAGTATATGTCGCGTAAATTGTTTGCAGTTATAATGGTTTTAATTTTGAGTCTGTTTACGCAGTTTGTGTTTGCAACTGAGAAGGGCGGTGCAAAGGTAAGAGAAAAGATTAAGGCAAAGTCAGCTAAATGCTGGGAGAGGATGCCTCCTCTTGAGGAATCATTAATGTCACCGGAATATGGTACTGTGTGCAAGGCTTTTGAGGAAGTGTTGAATACCACTTGCGAATCGCCGGAGAAGCTTCAATGCAACTGGTCTTTGCCTGCTGGAGAGAAACGCTTCAAAAAGCTCACATGGGAGCAGCTTGACTGGAAAGAATATTGGGGAATAATAGGCGATTTAAGAGTAAGCGGTGTTCGCAAAGATTTGCGCGATAATCTTTGGAAAAATGATGAGGAAAGGATTCGCAAGTTATTTGAAGAAAGTAAATGCAGTATTGCGATAACAAAAGTAGATATTGACCATGACGGAAATGTTGAGATTATTGTACGAGATGATAACCAGCCATGTGAGGGAAATGCAGGAGTAACGTTTGGTGTTATGAACCCGCTAACTAAACGGATGGACTGGAGTTATGAGGACCTAATTAGAGGAGTAAATGCATTTAATGAAGGCGCAGAAGTTATGCTTTATAATGGGCAAACATTTATGTTTAAGTGGGAAAGAGACTTTAAGGCAGTATATGTTTATGAGGGCTTTAATTTACTGCCCAATAGTGAAAGTAGGGGTTCTATAAATATATGTCGTTTTAAATATTTGAAAGGAGGTAAATAGCAATGGCAATTAAATTCCATCTTAGAAGTGACACCGAGTATATTGATCAAAGGTATGACTTTATTGTCTGGGCGGAAGAAACCGGTGTAGTAAAAGAAACTCTGTACCGTGACTCAAAAGGCTATCCGACTATCGGTGCGGGGTTCAAGGTAACGTCAAATTGGAATGACATTCTTACTGCATTTGGCTTTGATATAACAAGCGGTGCATCTCAAACTGAAAAAGACTATATAAAAAAAATCAAGGCTAAGTTTTACACAGACAGTGCGATGACTAAGGAAAAGACATTTACCACGAGTCAAATTGCAACATTACAAACAGATCTCAACGCCATCATGGTTCAGCGCGCAGGTAGCCGTACTGTCTTTGCATTCAATAATCCAGCAGAAATCGAAGCGACATTCAATATAATCGCGGATGAGAGAGAAAAGACTCTAAACAATTGGCTTGCAAAAAAAGGAATTACCATTCCCAACAGCAACGAGCGCATAACGCTTCTTTCTTTGACATATAACAATGTCATAGGTTTCAAGGATATAGCTCAGACAAAGCCGAAAAGCACTAAACTTTTAGCTGCGCTGCAATTCGGCAACCGTGCAGAAGCATGGTTTGAGATACGGTACAACTCAAACGGGGATAAATTACCAGGAATTGCCAAGAGACGCTACTATGAAGCTGATTATTTTGATTTGTATGAAACCGGAACCCTAACGGAAGATGAAAAGATACTTCAGGCAAAGACAATCTTTAGAATGTTTACAATTCATAAAGATGAAATAAGTTCTTATGATATTACATATGGCGCTCAAGTTACAGCCGCCAATAGCGATTATCAAGTCACTTGGGTGAAATCAACAACAGATAACTTAAAAGATGCCAAAGACTATCTAATTGCCAATTACGCGGAAGGTAAATCCATTGATAATGTGATTGTTGGAAAAGGATTGGATTCATATGAGTATTTAGACAAGGGAAGTTATGCCGATAAACTCGTCGGCACTGCACAAAAAGACCTTATCTTCGGAGAAAAAGGCTCAGATATTATAGATGGCAGTACTGGAAACGATGTCATTTACGGTGGTGAAAGCAATGACGATTTAAATGGCGGTGAAGGTGAAGACTTATTGATAGGTTCAGACCGCAAAGATGTTCTTCTCGGAGGCGAAGTGGACGACCTGATTTCCGGCGGAAAAATTAAATTAAGGAGGGCGGCATGAAAAACAAGAAGTATTCCAGGAATTATAATTTGGTTTATAAGTTTGTAATTATTGTGGTTTTAATTTTATGT
>JBDRRF010000028.1:0-62489 GCA_043825875.1 Pseudomonadota bacterium
TACTATGCGATGTCCCTGGTAAAAAATGCTGCCCATAAGAACAGTTGGATTTTCACCCGGCTGACCGCCTATTGTTACATCACCTATCGTATAGGTTTTTTGTTCCTGAGTAAATGTTAACACTTCTTTATCACTCCTATATACTATCAGATAAAATTTTAGGCTGCGTTATCAGTCGCCCCCCCTCGACAACGTACTAACTGTACGTTTTACTCAGGGTGGCTCCTTCTGGCCTTGCCAAAAACATTATCTGAAAGTCTATTATTTAATATTCGTCGCCTATGCCATTGGAACAATATCATCCGCTTGTTCCTCCAACCATTCCTTTGTTTCATCCTCATCACCTTTCATCAGCTCTTTAAGCTGTGCATCGGTATCGCCTGTTTTCTCTATCTCTATAACCCAGCCTTCTCCATAAGGATCTTTCATTATCAAAGACGGATCTCCGCCGGTTATTGACGGATTTACGGTAATCACCGTGCCTGAAACAGGGGCGATAATTTCTCTAACGGCTTTACTTGTCTCAACCGTTCCGATCGAATCGCCTTTATTTATTAAAGCTCCTGCATCACATGTCATTTTAATGGTTACCAGTTTCTTTGCCGATCTTACGATTATATCGCTTAAACCGGCGCGTATCTTTGCCCCATCTTCCTTTACCCAAAGCAACTCCGTAGAATATAAAACATCTTCCGGAAATACAAGTTCATGACCCCATAAGTTTTCCATATATCAATACCTCTTCATGTATACTTTTTAAAAAAACTGAATATCGAATATCGAACAATATTTTCGAATTATGAAATTTTTGGCAAGGTGTAAACAACCCCCTTTATCCCCCTTTTTTAAGGGGGAATTTTACCGCCTTACTTCACCATTTGTTGCTGGTTACAAACCTCAGATATTCCTCATTTAATAAGGTTAAGCCAGCTCAAATATCCCCCCTTAGAAAAGGGGGCAAGGGGGTTGTTAACTTATATCTTATATCTTCCTTCGATATTCATTTGTTCACTATAATACTACCTGTTCTTCAGCATTGGCACTTCACCCGATTTTAACAGCTTAACCTTGCGAATAGCTTCCATAGCGCTGATAGCTGCAGCATCGGCCCCATACTCTTCAGCCTGTTCATCCGTAAATGCCCAGCCGCCGGCAATGTAAATCAAATTATCCCTAACACCTGCATCAATAAGCGCTTTATTGACATTTCCGCAATAAGCTTTCACAGGAGATAAAATAGCTGAAGCGCCTACTACAGTTGCATTATGTTTTTTTGCGGCTTCCGCAAACTCCTTTGCAGATTTGTTCTCACCGATATCAACTACATTATATCCATTGGCAGTAAATACGGCTCCAACTATGCGCTTTCCTATAAAATGCACGTCTCCTTCAACCGTTCCGATTACCATCGTCTCTCCCATGGGCTTGCCGCCTGCCTCAATCAAAGGGCGCAGCTTGTCGGTAGCATCATTTAACATGTCACCGGCAATTATAAGGTCGCTCATGAAACGCTTGCCTGTATCAAATCCCTCGCCTATGATGTTTAAACCGGGATTCATACCTTCTATGATCATATCAAGAGGGCTAATATCCATTTTAAGCCCCTCGTCAATCAACTCAAACAATAAGTCGTCATCAAGATCCATGACGGCTTCTTTCATCTTTACCAACATTTCTGCTTTATTTGACATAGTTCTCACCTTTCCTTATATCAAAGATATATTTTGTATAATTCAGTGTAGTTTTGTTCCTAATCCGTATATTATATTACTATTCTGCATAGATAAAATCTTTAATGCAAGCAACCATGCTTCCATATGCCTGAAGTATTCAGGCATATGGGACAACACTTATGTATTTCGAGTTAAAACAGAACCAAACGTAGCCATCTATTTTTTTTTCTTTTTTTTAAGATCCCGACTCCGTTGATACCCTTTCCAGAGCATGGAGGGTATGGACTTTAAAATATCCCAGGTGAGAAGTTCAAATATGCTCCACAACTCCTCGGGTTTCAAAAAAGCTGTCATGGGCATGCCGCCCATAGCCATTCCCCGGATAACAAGTCGCTCGTCCTGACGCTTCATTGTTTTTACTTGCATTATTGTTCCGCCGTTTCCATCTACCAGCTTCATAATCGTTTTCCCTTCTGATATTATTTTTGTGATACAGCATGTTCAGCTGCTGTATAACCGGAGGTAGTAGACATGCTGCAACCCCCAAGAAGACCGAAGCCCATCGGAGTTCTGCCTTGTCCTATACTTCCACCGGCAGTGAAAAATGCGGCATATAGCCCGGGAATTGGCTTTTGATCATCACTTAAAACCTGCATGTGTTCGTTAACCCTCAGACCGGTTCCAACCGGACCCATGCTGCCTGCAACTTTAAGTCCATAAAATGGAGCGTGCTTTATCGGGATCAGGAACCTTTCTGGTGTATTAAATTCCGGGTCCTCACCGGCATCACAATAACTATTCCATTTCTCTATGGCTTCTTTGAACAAAACCTTATCCAGGCCTAACTTTTCAGCTAATTCTTCCAAGGTATCGGCTACTCTTATTGCCCCCAGATCAATCGCTTCTTTAACTCCTTCATGCCAATCTTTCCCGCAAAGCATCTCATCTCTGGTAGCTATTTTGTTGCCCGCTACATCCGTAGTGAGAGGTCGTTTGCAGGATGTGCCAAAGATAACATCATCCTGGATCTTCCAGATATTTTCTTCATATTTGTTATCGAAAATGGCATACGCTCTTCCTCCGGGTTGTGCACCCATTGCAGGCGGTCTTAACATATACTGAGCTAAGTTGTTGTCCATCATCATGAATCTTTTGCACGCTTTGTTTAAGTGCAACCAGGGAGCTCTCGATATTTGAACATCTCCGGAGTATAGATATCTGAACCAGGGTCCACCTTTCTCCAAAAGATCTATTCCGCCTTCAAAACAAGTGCAAGAGTCTAATCCTGCCACATCGGCTCCAACTCCAATCCCCATCCTGAAAGCTTCTCCGGTATTGCACGGCAGAGACATTGATACACTGCCGACACCCTTATAGACTGAAGGTGCGTATTTCTTAAGCAAGCTTCGATTGTGTTGCATACCACCGGCTGCCATAAGTACGGCTTTATTTGCTTTTATAAAAATGGTCTTTCCCTCAGGAATAACTGTAGCTTTTACTCCCACAATTCTGCCGCTGCTATCTTTAACCAATGCATCTACTTGGGTGCTGATCATAAACTTCACACCCTTTTCTTTGCCCTTTTCGGCCAAGAAATTCATAACCGCAGTCATACGGGTCAAACCTATTGTATCATAAGTGCCTTTGGGAGTTACTGCAGGATATCCTCCTTTTTCAATCTCCCATTCAAAGCCTTTATCTTCCATCCAGTCGACAACTTCACCACTCTTTTTTATCATATTACGAAACATATGTATGTCGCCTGTGTAACCTGTCTCAAAAAGGTTTCCCATGGCAACCTCATTAACATCCCATTCTATCTCAGCCTCTATCTGTATCCTGCTGTTGTATGCATAAAAGGCGCCTGCGTACTGGGAGGTTCCACCTTCAAAATCCATCTTCTCAATAATGATCGAAGTATTTCCTTTATCTGCTGCTACTAGTGCACCGGCAAGTCCCCCTCCTCCACATCCCACTACTACCAGATCGGCCTCATGATCCCATTTTTCCGGTGGAGCTACCGGCAGGATCGGTTCCGCATCTTCAGGTCCTTCTAGTGGTTTATTTCCCATCCTAAACTGTGAATTAATTTTGTCTTCACTCATTTTTTTTCTCCTCCTGTTGTTTGGATATTTTATTACCTTTTGGTCTATATTCTTTTCTGACGATAGTTGTTCATTTTTGCTTCAATATCTTTGATATCTATTACAAATTTGGAAAAATAATCGGTTATTATATTGTCTGCTTAACAATTATGTTTATAAATATTATGTGCACAGATCATGCCATGTTTATTATGTATTGTAATATTATAATGTTATGAATATACAGTTTATCAAAACACAAAATACAGCGAAATATAATTAATATTTGACAATGATATGGTAATATATTACAAAAATTATTAATGAGCTTAAACTGAACTTATAATTTGAGGAGTCAAAAAACGTACTAATAAGGATTTTGTGAACTATATAATTAATTATTTACATAGAAAACAAAATATTTGCCTGAATATTATATTTTCCTTTCTTAAAAAGCAACAGGAACTTTAGCTATGCCTTTAGACGTAAATGATTTTTTTTGTCAGGCTACCATGCGGATTTGCGGAAGTCTTAATATTGAAACTGCCATGTGGGAAACTTTGAAGTATCTGGAAAATTTCATACCCTTAACGGGAGTGGATTTATTGGTTGCAAATCCTGGTATGGCCACTGTGGAAACAGTTGCACGTGTTACACGATACAAGGCTCAAAAAATAAACCGGATCCTTCCAATGCCAAAAGAAATACGGGTAGATTTAGAACGTGAATGGAAAAATCTTCAGGATGTCTTAATTGTCAACCAGCCTGATGACCATATAACTGTCCGGATAATGACTCAACTGGATAACATGCCTGAAACATCAGTCATGATAATGCGGCTTAAAATTCAGGATGATAGATTATTTGCAATCACAGCACATGTGTTCGGTAAAGAGCAATATAAGAAGGAACACGCCCACATGTTGTCTTTGCTGCATGACCCGTTTGCCATTGCCATGTCAAACGCCCTAAAGCATGAAGAAGTTTTGAAGCTTAAAGAAAAACTGACAGATGATAACAGGTATCTTCATCAGGAGATGCTCCGGATATCAGGAGATGAGATCATAGGCCGTGACAAAGGCTTGAAAGAGGTTTTTGAAATGGTCAGGCAGATAGCTCCTTTAGACGGCCCGGTGTTGCTGTTAGGAGATACCGGGTCCGGTAAAGAAGTAATTGCAAATGCCATACATTATTTTTCTCACCGAAGAAATGAACCTTTTATAAAAGTTAACTGCGGTGCGATACCGGAATCACTCATAGACAGCGAACTATTTGGTCATGAGAAAGGTGCTTTCACGGGTGCGGTAACTCAAAAACGAGGCAGGTTCGAACGGGCCCACAGGGGTACTATATTGCTGGATGAAATCGGGGAGCTTCCGTTAGAAGCTCAGGTTAGACTCTTGCGCGTGGTACAGAACAAAGAAATTGAACGCGTCGGAAGTACAGCACCTGTGCCTGTGGACATCAGGATCATTGCCGCGACCCACAGAAATCTGGAAAACATGGTCATTATGAACAAGTTCCGGGAGGACCTGTGGTTTAGACTACATGTATTTCCTATTAAAATACCGCCTTTGCGAGATAGAAAAGAGGATATTTACGATCTCATTTACTATTTCATAAACCGAAAATCTGTTGAAAAGAATATTCACCCTACACCAACTGTGGCTCCCGAAGCCATTGAACGGATCATGGGATACCATTGGCCGGGAAATGTACGCGAATTGGAAAATATTGTGGAACGTGCTTTAATTCAGTATCAGGGGAAAAAAATGCGTGGTCCTTTAACATTTGAAGACTTGCCTTTTCACAGTACAATAACAGATTCACCGGATATCAGCAGCCAGAACCATAACATATCAGATATTGATAAAACTATAATTTTAAATATTGAGCGGATATTAAAGCAAGCTATCAACAATATAAAACCGCTTTATAAAGAGCAAAATATATCAGACTTATCCGGCGAAAAAGATAACCCTGAAAATATTGAAAAAACAGTTTTGTCACATCTAAGCCGGATATTCAATCAGCCTGAAGGGGGAACTATTTTATCACAGACTGAGCAGTCATCATTACAATCTAATATCAATACAGGTCACTCTATAAAACTTGACGATGCAATATCGCTGCATATACAGAAAGTAGTTAAGATGGCGAATGGGAAGATCCACGGACCGGGCGGAGCGGCTGAACTGCTCTGTATTAACCCCAGCACTCTTAGATTTAAGATGAAAAAGCTAGGGCTTTTATAAAATAGCAAGGGGGGCAGATATCCTATCTTAAAATTCTTATTAGCTTTCCCCCCTGCCCCTGGCATGGGTTTATCATAAAGTAACTTGGTAGATAATGCCAAAATATCACCTTTATAAAAATCAATAGCTGATTTTGGGTTTACGGCTTTTCTTGACATACGGAAGTATTTTATCTAATATTCAGACACTATATAAAAAGCTATGAAGCCGAATTGATCGGAAATATAAATGACAAACAAAGTAAAAACACCCCAAAAAGTCACGGCTATGCTTGTTTATGGCCGCCTTCCGCTTGTCTCACTAGGAATGCTGTGCGCTATTGCAGTAATGTGGATGCGTAGCCCTGTTATTTATACTATGGGGGTCTTATTTCTTTTTATCTCAATGTCTTTTGATCTTGTTGACGGATGGTTCGCAGCACGGTTCAGTCCAAACCCCACACTTGCTAATTTAGCTGAAAGAATTATGGATAAAATTATTTATTCCATTACTTTCCCTCTTGTTGCGGTAGGGGTAATGTGGCGTCTTATTTTCATTTCACCAGGGCATACAAAGCCCGAACTTCTTCATGCCATTTTCATTCTCATTATATGCGTAATAGTTCTGATTCGTGATAATTTCGCACACTTTATCCGGGGCTTTGCTATACAAAAAGGACAGGAACCTGAATTAAGGGAATTTGCAAGGCTAAGAACCATTGTCTCCGCTCCTGTTGGCGCACTGTTATATGCCCATGCTTTTTATGTCCCGAACGGTTCCGGGATACTATATTCCTGGATTTCATGGGCAGGCAATCTTTCTTTGCGTACACTCTTTATTGTGGAAATCGTTTTTCTTGTAATTAATCTTGGATCTATAGCAGCTTACTGCAGAAAATACGGAACATACTGCCTTGATGATATTTGCGACAGCAATGATCTGTTAAGAAGAAAAATACTCTCATTTTTCCCGAATTCACTTACTATCATGAACGCAATCATGGGATTTCTTGCGGTTTTCTTCGCATACCAGGGAAGGGTTAAAGAAGCATACCTTATTCTTATCGGCGCAACAATATTCGATAAGCTTGATGGCGCACTTGCCCGCAAACTGGGCCTGACCGAACCTCTTACCTCCCATACTTCAAAAATCACTATGGGAAGTATTTTGGATGACTTTGCCGATGCAATCAGTTTCTGTCTCGCGCCTGCATGGATATTTTATATAATACTTTCCGGATCTCAAAATGCTACTATTTCTAAACTTCCTATTGGCTTTGCCGCTCTCTTTTATTTAATCCTGGGCATAACCAGGCTGGTCTATTTCACTGTGGACAAAAACCCCATTCCCGGATTTTTCAAAGGCATGCCTACTCCGGCAGCCGCATTACTTGTAACTGCACCTTTGATTATATTTAATCAAAGTTTATCCGAAAGCCCTCAAGCAGTTTATTTCTGGGGAGTTTTTTGTTTTATAACCATGATTGCAACAGGCCTCACAATGAATCTTTACCCCGTAAAATATCTTCATCTTGGCCGATTCATGAGTCGGCATCCACGGGTAGGTCAAATATCACTACTTCTGCTTTTATCGGTTTTCACACCTTATTTTGGGCATATTACTTTTCTATATATGCTTTTGTATCTTTTATCGCCAGTTATAACAGGGCGAATTGATCCCAAAGATGCGGCAAGAGAAACCAGAACTATTGTGTGAATATCTTTATTATTCCAGCTTACAATCTTTATCCCATTCGGGACACGCTGTTTTTATATCAGACGAATATTTGAGTGAACATTCGCCACATTCCATATCAATATTCGGAACATCGCCATATTTTTCTTTTATTTCTTCAGGCGATAAAACAGTAAGACTTGAGCATCCACACTGCGGACAGGCGGTTTTTATTGTGTATTTCTTTTTTCCCATTTTTTATCTCCTTTTAAGGGTTAACAGAAGTGGCTCACATGCAAAATTTTATCAGGCTTTGTCAAATAGTTTTATCATCTAGTATTTCACGCAGCTTTTGTCTGATCGTGCTGACTCTCAATGGCTTCTGAAGGTAGATGCCTGTTTCTTTATCTGATCCATGATCTGTGATAGACTCTGACGGATAACCCGACATAAAAACCACTTTTATACCCGGACGGGCAGATACTATCATATCGGCAAGCTTATTCCCATTCATTTTCGGCATAATAACATCGGTCAGCAACAAATCAATAGTCCCTTCATAAGTTTCACTGATTTTTATGGCTTCTTGAGTAGAAACGGCAACAAGAAGCTGATAGCCTAAAGGGTTTAAGGCTTTTTCAATAATTGAAAGTAATATCGGTTCATCATCTACAACAAGAATCGTCTCATCCCCCCCACTTATCTGCAAAGGATCACTTTCAGAAACATTTTCAATCTCCTTATGATTTGAGACTGGCAAATATAAATTAAATACTGACCCTTCATTTAGCTTGCTTGTTACATCAATATATCCGTTGTGCTGTTTAATAATTCCGTAAACTGTAGCAAGGCCCAGCCCGGTTCCTTTTCCAAGCTCTTTTGTGGTATAAAAAGGTTCAAATATATTCTCTAGCACACTACTACTCATCCCGCATCCGGTATCACTTATTGTAAGCTTCACGTATTCCCCGGGTTTTACATCTTCAAGCTTTTTTATATTATCTTCATTTAATACTATTTCCGCTGTTTCTATGGTCAAAACACCTCCGTTTGGCATAGCATCTCTGGAGTTTACAGCAAGATTTAACAATACCTGCTCCATCTGGCCCTGATCGCACAGAGCATTCCTGATTGTTTTTGAATGCTTTAACTCAAGCTTTATATCTTCACCTATGATCCGCTTTAACATTCTGGCCATATCGGTTACTACATTGTTAATATTTATATCCTTAATTATCAGCATCTGCTTGCGGCTGAAAGCAAGAAGCTGTTGTGTAAGAGATACCGCCTTTTCTCCCAGACCCAAGATCAATTCAATGCGTTCTTTTAAAGGATCATCTTTTGAAATATCAAGAAGCATAAGTTCGCTGAAACCTATTATCCCGCTTAATATATTATTAAAATCATGAGCCACTCCTCCGGCAAGACGACCAATGGATTCCATCTTCTGCATATGTAAAAACTGAGATTGTAATACGCGTTGTCCTTCTTCCGCTTTAACCTGATCGCTTATATCCTTTACAATATGGACTATGCCTACAGCTTGCTTATCCTTGCCATAGCGGGGAATTGCCTTGATTTCAAAATGCCTGTCAAGATGCGGTTCAAACATTTTACGAACGGATACTTCGCCTGATTTTAATGCAATATGGCATGGGCAATCAGACGGTGGGCTTTCGGAACCATGATATAACTGATAGCATTTCAATTCATTCATATCCTCAAGAAATATTCCAAGCAACTCCTTTGCCGTCTTGTTTGCACGGATAATATTGTGCTTGCCGTCATGAATGGTAATAGCATCATTTATAGTATTAAATGTTTCTTCCCATTCATTTTTTGCCTGAATGAGCATATCCTGCATCTTTATTCGTTCGGTGACATCTTCTCCCGAACTTAGCATTCCGGTTATTTTGCCCGTATCGTCTTTTAGTAGTTCTGCATTCCATTCTATAGTTCTTTTTTCACCTTTTTTGGTTAATACAATACTATGGAAATTCATTCTTTCGGTATCGGTTATTTCATTTGATAGTATTTTTTTTGTAAAAATCTTAGCTTCTGACTGTATATCTTCCGGGGTACAAATATCGTTGATATCTTTTCCGATAAGTTCTTTTTCTTCATATCCAAAAACTTCACAGGCCTTTTTATTAATAAGAATTAATTCCATATCAGTATTAATTGCTACAATTAATACTCCGGCAATATTGAGGTATTTTTGAACTGTTTCTTTTTCGTATACCAACGCAGATTCGGTTTGCTTGCGCAAAGCAATGTCTATTCCAATACCGATAACATATTTAACTTCATTAATATTGATAGGATGTGCGGTAAAATAATAGGGGATTTTCTCTCCGTTTTTGCAAACTAAATATGTCTCCAAATCAATACCGTCTATATTAGATATATTCTGCATTTTCTCAGTAATAACTGATATACTATAATCATCAATAAGATCGGAAGGATGCAACTTCTTAATTTCTTCGGCAGAATATCCGGTAATCATTTCAAAATTTTTATTCCATCGCAGATACTTACCCGTAGTATCAAGAAGTGAAAAAATGGCGGGCAAACTGTCTAAAGCCGCATCAGAGAAATCTCTTTCTGATCTTAAGTTTTCCTCAGCTTGTTTTTTATCGGTAATATCTTTTACTATACCTATATGGTTAGTCACCTGTCCCGATGCATTTTTCACAGGAAATCCCTGGCCGTCAATCCAGCGGACGGAACCATTTTGAAGCATGATACGGAATTCAACATGTACGGATAGCTTATCTGTTTTTTGGATATTATAAGCATCTATAACCCGCTTAAGATCGTCAGGATAAATGTCATCAAAAAACGATCGGAGATTATCAAGCAGATCTTTCTTTGATTTTCCACCTATCCTCTCATAACCAGGACTAGTATAAATTACATTTTCAAGTTTTGAATCAAGTACCAAAAAACCTTCATTAATATTTTCAGCTATCATTGAAAGTAGTTTATTGTTTTGAACAAGTTCATCATCTTTTTGAATAAGTTCGCTATGAAAATTATCTATTGGGGTTCCGATGGATTTTGCCAGTTTGGCAATTATTACGCCGACTATTGCAGCTGATGCAATCGCAACCAGGGATCTTAAAAAAACAGGATTTACTTTTACAACTGATGACAGAACCCTTATCAGTATGTCGTTGATGAAAATAGCAACAAGCATAACAGGTAAAAATGCTCTTGTTAAGCGACTGCGGATAGAAAACTTTCTCAACAAAACTTCCGGATTCTTTTCGTTGTGCATAGATCTTCCTTATTTCTGGCTAAATATTTATCGGCAACAATATACTTTTAAACCATCTCGCAAATGACAAACAACTTGCCTTAGGTCAAATACTGCTTTAAAACAATTGAAACAGGTCTTCCGAACAAAAAATCAAGCAGTTCGGAATCAAGCCCTCCTTTTGTTACAACAATATCCCGTAAGGCTTTATCATACTCGATAAGTTCCGATACTTTTTGTGACAAATATCTACTTTCATTCTTTTTTGATTCATCAATAAGCTTTCTTATTTCTTTATAAGAACATTTTTGATCATGCTCTATTACCATATCCCAAAGCCCTTCAATTTTACCGACAATACTTTCTCTTGCAAGAAGATCTTTACCAAAGATTTGCTCGATTTGTTTTGTATCATGACAATTAAGAAGTCTGCATTCAAGAGGACGGTCTTTATAAATACCACATTTACTTTCGTCTTCCTTATAAAAAAAGCATGCCCATCTACTTCCCTGTCCCTTGATTTTAATTATATCGGAATCAGCAAAAATAATTTTATCGATTCTGTTGTCGCAAACAGGTTCTCCTTTTCTTACAGTATAAAGATATTTTGCCGGTATACAACCTTCTTCTATAAGTGAAATATCCTCCATATGAAAAGACGGGCCTCCTTTTTTACAGCAAGTGCCGCATCTTTTGCATTCTATTGATTTATTATCTTTATTTCCCATTTTATATCTTAATAAATATCAGGCCTTCTGTTTGGTAAGAAATAACGCATTTTATGATTTCGCACCAGATCTATATCTTTTGCTTTAAGATCTGAGATTATCATTTTTTCATTTTCCCCTGTATATTTTTTTATAACATTACCTGAAGGGTTTATAATTAAACCTGTTCCTGGGAAAAAAAGGCCGCCCGGATCTTTACTGCATTGGTTACATGCAACCACAAATACACTGTTATCAAAAGCTCTTGCGGTTAGATGCCGCAGCCATGACTTAAGCTTTTCATCAGGTGTTTTTCTTGGAGAAGCGTGAGGGAAAAATATAACATCAGCACCCATAAGAGCCATACTTGTTGAAAGTTCGGGAAAGTGAGCATCGTAGCAAAGCTGAATCCCAAATTTTAAACCTTGCACCTCAAACAACCTGACTTTATCTCCTTGGCAAAACAAATCTTTTTCAACAGGAGCAATATGAAGTTTGCGATAAACTCCGATATATCCCTCTGGTTTTACAACAAGGTGGCTTGAATATATATGGTTATTTTTATCTTTTTCAAGCATGCCGGCGAGTATCACAATATTATATTTTATAGAAAGATTGGAAAGTTTTTCTGATATTCTGCCGGGTATTTCTTCTGCTGTTTCGATTATTTTTTTGTCTATTATATATCCGCTGATATTTAGCTCAGGAAAGCATACTATTTTTACACCGGAATCATTTGCCGATTTCAGCCATTTATCCATTGCAATAAGGTTGTAGTCGACATCGTATATTTTTGAATGAGAAATTACTGCGGCAATACGGGTATCTTTCATTTTACGAAATTGAAAAACTTATAAGATAATCGGTTAAAAGTTATAATAATCCGGCGTTATAAATTAAAATGAGCTTTAATTTTGAATACTTTTGTTGCAGGAAAATTAAATATCTCCTTAACACCGGTTTTATTGGATATTTGTTTTAGATTATCCTCTATTTCTTCCATGGAAGGAGCAATAAACGTAAACCAGATATTAAAACTTCCATCTCTCAAGTAATTATGCGTTACACCAGGATATCGGTTTATAACTTCTGTAAAAGCTTCTATCTTACCTTCTGGCACCGAAGCTGTGCACAGTGTACTAACAAAACCCAGCTTTTCGGGTACAAAATTACCTCCTATGCGGCGAATAAAACCATTTTCTTTAAGCTTTTTAAGCCTGTTAATAACATCATCTTCCGTCAGCCCAAGTTCATCAGCAATAACAAAATAAGGACGGGAAGTAACCGGAAAATCAGACTGAACCCTGTTCAAGATGGTTTTATCCGTATCATCAAGTGCTATGGTTTTTTTTATTTTCTTTAAATACATTATGATTTATCATTCTCCTATCCTATTGAATATCGAATATCGAACAAGAAATTCCCAATTATGAAGTTCTTTACCTTCCTTTTACATTCTACATTCGATATTGGATATTCTATATTCAAACCCCTGACCCTTCCTGGTTTATACTATTCTGATATTAACTTTCCTTGTACGAGGACCGTCAAACTCGCAGAAAAAAATACCCTGCCAAGTTCCAAGTTCAAGCTTTTTATTATTAACTGCAACAAGTTCGGAAGCCCCAACCAGAACAGACTTAACATGAGCCGGAGAATTCCCCTCCATATGACGATAGTCGGCTTCCCACGGAACTATCTTATTTAATATCATAAGGATATCATTTTTTACGCTAGGATCTGCGCTTTCATTTATAGTAACTGCCGCAGTTGTGTGTGGAACATAAATCATGCACAGACCATTTTCAATTTTCCTTTCCATGCATATGCTAAACACAATTTCCTGAACTTTTGATGTAATATCTACCAGTTCTGTTTTTTGACCGGTCTTAATAGCAATATCCATCTAATCTCCCAAAATAAGACCTTTGAAGAATACTCAATTTTGGTCAAGTACAAGGAAGGCGAGAATTTCAACCACAGGAATACATTAAGTATTTCGAGGAGTGAAATTAGAGCCTGACGCAGTAATCGGCCAAAAGGGGGTGTTATGCAAAGGTCTTAAAACAAAAGGCCCTGCAATTGGCAGAGCCTTTTAATAAATCAAACAACATATTTTTTATTATTGATCAGACGCATCCTGTCGGTTTGGGAAGTCCGGCCATCTTACATGCTCCCTTGCCAGGTCCTGAAGGAAACAGTTCGTAAATATGTTTCAATTTAAAACCCGTAACCTTAGAAAGAACACGAACCATCGGAGCAATACCATTTTTCTCGTAGTATTCGCGAAGCACCTTTATAAGCATTTTATGCTCATCATTAAGCTCGTCAATCCCTTCCTGTGTTTTAACATACTGGACCCATTCTTCTGACCAGTTGGTATATGAATCAATAAAACCATCTTCATCTACTGTAAAAGTTTTACCTCCAAATTGTACTTCCGGCATTTAAACTCCTCCTTTATCAATTAATTATTCTCATGGCTTACAGCCTATCATCCATAATATACTATAACGGGACATATAATATCATTGATCTGCCAATGTCAATATAAAAAAGGTTAAAAGATTTATCAATATTCTCTTGGCGTAGCATTGAGTTGTGCAAGGGTAAATACAGGGCCGTCCTTACAGACAAATTCCTTTCCTATATTGCATCTTCCACACATACCTATCCCGCATTTCATCCTGTTTTCAAGCGACATTATAATATGGTCATGATCATATCCCAGTTTGTCTAAAACAGGCTGGGTAAATTTTATCATTATTGGTGGCCCACAAATTATAGCATAAGTATCGGCATCGGCATTAGGAGCTTTTTGTTCTGTAACAGTTGGCACAAAACCAATATTATATTTCCATTCAGGATCATTTGTAGCATCAACCGTAATATGCATATTTATGTCATCACGCCTTTCCCAAGCGGCAAGCTCTTCTCTGTAAAGAAGCATTCCGGGTGTACGGGCGCCATAGATTACATTAATATCTTTAAATTTCTTTCTGTTGGCAGGATCAAGCATAAAGATTATTGAAGAACGAAGTGTTGTAAAAGCAAAACCGCCTCCAATGATCACTATATTTTTACCTTCAAGTATATCCCAGGGATAAGAATTGCCAAGAGGCCCTCTTATTCCCATGATATCCCCAACCTTCATGGAATGCAGATATGAAGAAACCAAACCGACTTTATTTACGGTAAACTTGACAAAGCCTTTTTCGACAGGAGAAGACGCAATACCAATAGGTATTTCCCCTTTCCCCGTCACCGAAAGTTCTGCAAATTGTCCGGCTTTGTAAGAAAATTTCTCTTCATCATCCGGGTTTAAAAAAACAAACTTGAATGTTTTAAGATTCCTGTCTTCAGTTTCAGTTATTATTTCATCTATACGCACAGGATAAGGCATATATGGATTTTGCACTTTAATACCCTCCTCTTTTCACTTTTCCGAACAAGCGCAGGCGTTAGGATCATAACTGTTCATCATATCACAGACCCTGCGTATATCAATGTTAACCGGACAGGCGCGTATGCACCGACCGCAACCGACACACTGAATTCCATTATCATATTTATCAACATAATACTTCAGCTTATGCATGAATCTCTGGCGTACCCTGTGAAGTTTGGTACCTCTCGGATTGTGCCCTGTGCCATGAATTGTAAAAAGAGGAAACATACAACTATCCCAGTTTTTCATGCGCATCCCGGTACACCCGGAGTTTTCATCCTGAATATCGAAACACCAGCATGTCGGACAAAGAAACGTGCATGTCCCACAGTTTATACAGGCAAATGAAACATCTTCCCAAAACGGCGCCTCATATAGCTCATTTGTGGTTTTGTTTTTAAGCTGGTCTGAAACAACTGACGAATTTATCTTAGCCTCTGCTTCTTTTTTAAGAGAATCTATTTTTTCATTGGCACTGGCGTCAGCTTCAGTATTTAATCCGGCATTCTTTAACAGGTCTTCACCTTTAGGCGTAATAGCTTTTGCATAATAGCAATCATCCGCATCAGCAAGAAGGATATCAAGACCTTCTTCACAAAAAGGGCCTGAGCCTGCACTTGTGCAAAAACAGGTGCTGCATGGATTATTGCATGCCAACCCTATGAATGTCGTTGCTTCATATGATTTAACCCAGTATGGATCTTTATAATCAGGATTATCAAAATTTCTCTTCACAAGCAGAAAAGCCGCTGCATCACAGGGCCTGATTCCTAAAACGGCCTTTGGCGAATAATCTATAGCAGCATCTTTCATCACATGATGATCGGCTTCTTTTTCATCAAGAGAATACTCGAACATAACCTCGGTCTGTGGATATACTATCGACTTTGGGGAAAGGCGCGTATTTTGAAAATTCAAATCCGGCAATTCTCCCTTTCCAAGCTCTTTGAAATCATGAAATTTCTCACCCATGACCGGACCAAACAACCGATAACTGTCCTGAATTTTCTTTATTCCATCAGTCCAGTCTTTTTTATCAATTTTAATAACTTTCATAGCAATAGCCTTATTTTTATCACGGTTTACAAGTTATTAACCATAATTACTTCAATTATTTTATAAATTCTTCCGGATCATCCGGCTTGAATGTATCAAGCGAAGGCCGCGCATCTTGGGAAATACCTGCTTCCCAACCAAACATCTCAAAACAATCCTTTTCAAGTTTTTTGGTAAATGCCCGAACATTAATTCCAACCGGACAAGCTCTCTCACACGAACCACAATCCGTACATCTACCGGCACAATGATAAGCCCTTAAAAAATGAAATGTTCTAATATCGGTTTCATCCTGGCTTTTACCAACCCACTGGGGATTCGATTCATCAACAAAACATGTGGGGCAGTAGCACAAAGGGCAGGCATTTCTGCATGCATAGCATCGAAGACATCCGGATAAGATATTTTCAAAATGCTCCCACTTTTGTGCGGGTTGCATAGCCTCAATTTCCCTTACATCAGCATATCTGTCCACATCTTTTTGCTCCTGGACAAGAGGCGCAGCAAGCTCATCATACATAACAGGATTTCTGTGGATGCAAATAGAACAGTTTTCCTGCATAACTTCGGATTTACTTAATTCTTTTTCAAATCCTTCGCCTTTTACAACTATCGCATCCCCTTTATCGGTAACTTCTTTAATTTCGGAATCAAACATAGCCGATATTTTACGGCGATCAATCATACCCTTACAGGGAACGCCTATAATTACCAAATTTTCCCGTTTGATTTTATTTTCAATTATATGGGTTACGATATTTCTTGAATCACACCCCTTGGCAATTATGCCTATTTTTTCTTTTCTGTCGGTAAGATAATTGGCAAGGTTTATTCCGCAGTTGCTGTCCCAAAAGAGTTTAGATACTTCATCTGAGCTTTTCACAAAACATGGCTCATTCATCATAGGCACTGATCCTTTCTTAAAGCCTATGATCATATCCACCTTACCTTCTTCCAACAGCTGTTTTGATATTTCTTTTATCTTATCAATATAACCTAACATATTAAGCTACCTTAGCTGTTTTCTTAAAATTATTATTAGGCCCAATGGCCTTTACCGTCTCCGTCACTTCCTTTACCACATCAACAAACTTTGTCGACTCGGCAGAGGAAACCCAGGAAAAATTCAACCTTCCTGGCTCAACACCCATATGTTCCATAAGATTCTTAAAGAGACCGAATTTTCTCCGTGCGTAATAATTACCTTCCAGGTAATGGCATTCGCCGGGATGTCACCCGGACACCCAGACCCCATCAGCCCCCTGTCTTAAGGCTGAGAGGAAGAACTTTGGGCTCATACGCCCGGTACATGGTATCCTTATAACCCTGATATTGGGAGGATACTCCATCCGGCCTACCCCGGCCAGATCTGCAGCTCCATAACTGCACCAGTTACATAAAAAACTGATTATTTTGGGTTCAAACTCAGACATATTGATCTCCTCATACATTTCATATCTGAAATTTTAATTTATTTAAACGGCTTGATTTAACGCAAATATCTGCGCAAATATCTGATCATTATCAAACCCTTTCAACCGGATAGCACCTGAACGGCACGATGCTACACATAATCCGCATCCTTTACAAAGAACCGGATTGATTTGTGCTTTACCCGGGAAGAATCTGGCTGTTTCCTCAATAAAAGAGGGAGCCGAATATGGGCAAATTGAAACACAAACCCCGCAACTGCTGCATGGCATTGGCATAACTTCTGCTATAGTACCGCTTGTCTGAATAATCTCACGTGCAAGCAGAGTCACTGCCCGTGATGCCGCAGCTTTTCCCTGAACAATGCATTCATCAATTGGTTTAGGATAATGAGCCATTCCGCATAAAAACACACCATCAGTTGCAAACTCGGAAGGCCCCAGTTTTGCGTGGCGCTCAACAAAGAAGCCGTCCGCATTCATCGGAACTTTAAAAAAATTGGCAAGTTTTTCATCACGGTTCGGAATAATTGCCGTTGCAAGTGCAATAAGCTCGGTTTCCAGTTCAAGCGGACGCCCAAGAATGTGATCCGTAATCTGAACAACCATTCGTCCTTTATCTATAAGCACTTTAGGCTTGTCATCAACGGAAAAACGTATAAAAATAATTCCTTTTTCACGCGCTTCTTTATAAAGATATTCACGCTCTCCGTAAGTCCTGACATCTCTATACAACACATATATGTTCATGTCCGGATTTCTTCGTTTCAACTCCAGGGCATTATCAACTGAATGCGTACAGCAAACCCTGGAGCAATAAGGACGATCCGGTTCTCTTGATCCTACGCACTGAATAAAAACTGCTGATTTCATCCCGTTAATCATGGGGTCGTTACTGATCAATTTACTATCTAATTCCAGACTGGTTAATATGCGTGGATCTTTACCGTATTCATATTCAGTCGGTTCTAATGGATGAGCACCTGTTGCAATTACAGCAACACCGTGTTCAATTACTTCTTCTTTATTATTGGACTTAATAGTACTTTTGAAACTCCCGACAAATCCATCAACCTGTGTCAAATCAGCATTCAGATGAACGCTGATCTTTTTGTTTTTCTCAATTTCCTTAATAAGCTCAGGAAGTTTTTCCTGAATCTTTTCGCCCTTGGCTGTCTGATAAAGGTTTCTGGCCTGGCCCCCAAGTTGACCGCTTTTTTCAATCAGGTGTGTTTCATAACCCTGCTGAGCCAGATTTTGTGCTGCAGCCATACCGGAAATACCGCCACCTATAACCATTGCGGTAGGTTTGATTTGAAGATCCGATTCTTTGAGCGGTTGTGTAAGAGCAACTTTTGCAACAGCTGAACGTACCAGATCTTTAGCCTTTTGCGTTGCTTTTTCAGGAGATGTTTTGTGAACCCAGGAATCATGGTTCCGTATATTAGCCATCTCAAACAGATACTTGTTTAAGCCTGCATTGATCAGAGTTTCCTGAAACAAGGGTTCATGAGTTTTCGGGGTACAGGCTGCAACAACAATTCTATTGAGATTTTTTTGCTTAATTATACTTACCAGATTGTCCTGCGTATCCTGCGAGCATGAATACAGGTTATCGGTTGCAAATTCCACAAAAGGAAGAGTTGCCGCATATTCCGCAACAGACGGCACATTAACAACACCGGCAATATTTATTCCGCATCTGCATACAAATACTCCGATACGGGGCCTCTCACCGGTTACGTTTATTTCAGGCACAATCTCTTTTATTTTGGTAAGAGTATTTCTTGCCGTACTCAGATCCGCTCCTGCCACTGCCGCAGCAGCACTTGCATCAATAACCGACTGCGGAATATCTTTCGGACCCTGAAATGCTCCGCAAACATAAATACCTTTTTTTGATGTGCTTACCGGCTCAAAAGAAGTCGTATTGCAGAAATTGCCTTTCGTCAGATCAAGACCCAGCTTGTTTGCCAACTCCTTTGTTTCTTCTGAAATTTCAAGGCCTACAGATAATACTATCTGATCGAAAGTCTCTACAATTGTCTCTCCGTTTTCCGAAATGTATCGAATACTTAAATCATCTGTTCCGGGAACCGGATCAATAGTATGAACTCTGCTTCGGATAAAGCGGACTCCGTGCTTATCTTTCGCGTTATTGTAAAAACGCTCAAACTCCTTGCCATGCGTACGCATATCCATATAAAAAATTGCGCAATCCAGATCACTTCCGGAATGTTCTTTTGCAATCACAGCTTCCTTTATTGCATACATGCAACACACCGATGAGCAATAGGAATGATCGCATTTATTCATATCACGAGAACCCACACACTGAAACCAAGCTATTTTTTTAGGTTCTTTGTGGTCTGAAAGCCTTACTAAATGGCCACCTGTAGGACCGGATGCGGAAAGTATCCGCTCCATTTCCATAGAAGTTATAACATTCGGATGTTTGGCATAGCCATAGGAATCGAATTTTGTGGGATCAAACGGTGTAAAACCGGGTGTCAGAATAATCGCTCCTACATCCAGTTCAACAACTTCATCCTCCATAGTGTGATCTATGGCATTTACACCGCAAAATTCCGTACACACCTGGCAGCCACCGGTTTTAAAATGCATACACACACTGCGGTCAATAGCAGGTGTATTTGGGACTGCCTGAGCATATGGAACATAAACAGGCTTTCGCCCTTTAAGTCCCATATCGTATTCTGAAGGAATAGGCTTAAAATTATTGACACTAACATTTTGCCGAATTTTCTCCAGAGTAATATGACCTGTAGGACAAACAGAAGCACAAGCTCCGCAGGATAAACAGGCTTCAGTCTGAATATGGAATGGAGTATCCACCTTCATATCCACACCACGGCCGGTCAGGCTTATAGCATTGTTTCCCATTTTGGCGCAAATTCGTGTACATAGACCGCAAAGTATACAAGTATCTTCTTCTTTTTTAAATCTTGTTTCAGATACACCGTATTGTTCACCCAATTTTTTCAATATAGGAACATCCGGGCAACGTGCCATAAGAAGTTCAACTATAAGCTTTCGTCCCTTATGTACGGCTTCAGAATCAGTGTTAACCTCCATCCCTTCCCATATAGGATAATTACAGGAAGTAACAAACCTGCTTCTGCGGCCATCAAAAACTTCTACTGTGCAAATCCGGCACATGCCTGCCGGTTCAAGGGCCTTGTGATGGCAAAGGGTTGGGATTTCCACTCCATATTTCTGGGCAACCTGAAGAATATATTGTCCTTCTTCTCCCTGAACAGTTTTACCATTAAGTTTAAATGTTATCATAAATCAATACCCCTTATAATTAACGAATCACAATTGCATCAAATTTGCAGGCATCATAGCAAATTCCGCATTTAATGCACTTGGCCTGGTCAAGTGTATGAGGCTGCTTTTTCTCACCGGTAATTGCATCCTGTGGACATTTTTTAGCACAGGAACGGCAACCGGTACAGGCTTCTGCATCAATTTCATAATGGAAAAGCGGCTTACATACACCGGCAGGGCATTTTTTATGCTTTATATGTGCTTCGTATTCATCACGAAAATATAAAATAGTTGTAAGAACCGGGTTGGGTGCTGAAGTTCCAAGCCCGCAAAGAGAAAATTTCTGTATCATATCACCCAGCTCTTCAAGCAGCTCGAGATCGCCGTCCTTGCCGTTTCCCTGGCAGATATCTGTCAGGATATCCAGCATCTGTTTGATGCCTTCCCGGCACGGATTGCATTGGCCACAGGATTCTTCCTTAAGAAAATCAAGAAAATATCGAGCTACATCCACCATGCATGTATCCTGATCCATAACGATCATTCCACCTGATCCCATGATGGATCCAACTTCAGCCAGTTTCTGATAGTCCACGGGCAAATCAAGAAGATTTTCAGGAATACAACCACCGGACGGCCCGCCTGTTTGAATGGCCTTGAATATTTTCTTTTTAGGTACTCCTCCGCCAATGCTGAAAACGATATCTTTAAGATTGATTCCCATAGGGACTTCAACAAGTCCGGTATTTTTGATTTTGCCAACCAAACTAAAAACCTTGGTTCCCTTGCTGTGCTCAGTTCCCATACCTGCAAACCAAGGTGCTCCCTTCAATACTATCGGAGGCACATTAGCATAAGTCTCAACATTGTTCAGATTGGAGGGACTTTCTCTGAACCCTTTTTCAACCGTATGCACATATTTTGCGCGTGGACGTCCCACCAGTCCTTCAAGTGAAGACATCAAAGCGGTAGATTCTCCACAAACGAAAGCCCCCGCTCCTCTGGATATTTTTAAATTAAAACTAAAACCTGTTCCGGCTATGTTTTCACCAAGAAGTCCATAGGCTTCCGCCTGTTTAATAGCAGTAATCAGGCGGTTTACGGCAAGTGGATATTCATTTCGAACATAAAAGAATCCGCTCCTTGAACCTATGGCCAGAGCAGCGATCAACATACCTTCCAAAACGCTATGGGGATCACCTTCCAGAATACTTCTGTCCATATAAGCACCCGGATCTCCTTCGTCTGCGTTACAAATGATATGTCTGTCTCCATGATGTTTGGCACAGGTTTCCCATTTGATTCCGGTTGGAAATCCTCCTCCGCCTCTTCCTCTAAGCCCCGATTCTTTTACGGTTTTGATAATATCGGCAGGCTTTGACTGAGTCAGGGCATTAATAAAGGCATAATAGCCTCTTTTTGCGATGTATTCTTCGATTGAATCAGGATCAATATAACCGCAGTTACGGATAGCGATCTTGGTTTGCTGGCTGTAAAAAGGAATATCTTCCAGGAAGGGAATGTCTTCCAAAGGCTCAATGCCAGCCTGCGGATTTTGCATATCATCTTCCAGAAGGCTCCGTGGATCTCTAACCTGACCCAGTATCCATTTACTATTATATTCGCCTTTCATATAGCCGGAGATAGCTTCAATGATCTTATCTTCCGTCATATGATGGTACATAATTCTTGGTTTATCTTTACTTATAATTTCAACCAACGGCTCCATTTCACAAAAACCGATACATCCGGTTTGAGAAATAGTTACACCGGGATTTCCGGAAAATTCCTGAGATGCTTTGTCATAGGAAGTCTGAGCACCTGCTGCGATTCCGCAGGATGCCATTCCTACATTCACCTTTATACCTTCAGGAGAATAAAGCCCGTTTAAGTATTTCTGGCGTATTTTATCTAAGTCTTTTATAGACATGATTTTCATGGTTTTTGCCTCTTAGTAACATTTATTCATAGCGGCTTAGTATCGGTTTGACTTCGTCCGGTGTAATACGGCCATGCATGTCTTCATTAATTTTAATGACCGGCCCCAGACTGCAACATCCGATACATCGCACGGACTCTAATGTAAAGCGTTTATCCTCAGTAGTTTGACCATCAGTAATATTTAAAGTGTCGGTAAGGCCCTCTCTGATTCGTTCACCACCCCTGACATGACAGGCTGTCCCCAGACATATAGAAATAATATTACGACCTCTTGGTTTGAGGCTGAACGTGCTGTAAAAAGTTGCAACTCCAAATATATGACTTAATGGGATTCCAATTTTAACTGCAAGATAGGATATAGCTGCTTTAGGAAGATAATTATAAACTTTTTGAATGCCCTGAAGTATCATAATCAGGTTTTCTTTATCAGTATTATAATCCTCTCCAATAATTCTATCTAGATCTCTGTAATCAATATCACATGATTCTTCATTTATAGACGGATTCATTTCCATTTCTCCAAAAAACTATCGTTACTATTACGCTGTGATGACTTGCTGTGTAACGGGACAGTTTTCAACACATGCACCACAGCCAGTACATAAATCCCTACTAATGCTGCGTGCTCGTTTTTTGACTTTTACTTTAAAATTGCCCGGTTTTCCATCAACAGATTCCAGATCTGCATATGTAATTAATTCGATATTAAGGTGCCGGCCGACCTCGACCAGTACAGGTGAGATAATTCACATAGCGCAGTCATTGGTCGGAAATGTCTTATCCAGTTGAGACATAACTCCACCAATAGACGGGGATTTTTCAAGAAGATATACATAATAACCGGAATTGGCCAAATCCAGAGCTGACTGCATCCCTGCAATACCGCCACCAACAACCAGTACGGAACCAAGTACGCTTTGAGACATTGTTGATTCTCCTGATAAAAATTTTAAGGCAAATTAGCTGCCCCATTGTAAAACAAAGTACATTTCCTTTATAAAAAAAGTAATTAAATTTGATATAGGGAGAAAATATTAATGTCAATATTTTTATTTGATTAAATTATAAGTATTTTGATGTTGTACCATAAATCGTAATGACGATGATTATCTTTTAATACAAGTATGTTATAAGCATTATTGATTTTCAAACAGCCCAACAACGGGCAGAAGGATTACAAAATCCCGGCAAGATGGTGACAAAAACTGCTTGAAACTTATAGCATTTGTCAAAATAATGTTATGATTCAAGCTGTAATAGTTTGGAAGTGGGTATGCGAATTGCAGAAATTGGCAAGAGGCTTCAAGAAGGCCCCCAAATATAGATATTCGTGGTGACAATAACACTTTATGTATATTTGAAGCTAAAATTCTTCTTTGTAAATATTTTATCACAGATTTCTACAATATCCGCTTCATATAGAATGCCTTTGTTTTTTCTAATCTCTTCCAAAGCTATATCTATACCAAGCCCGGGGCGATAAGGCCGGTGCGAGGCCATAGCCTCAACAACATCGGCTACTACCAGGATACGCGACTCAGGCATAATTTCATCTGCTTTCAGACCATTAGGATACCCGGAGCCATCCATTCTTTCATGGTGTTGTAACACCATCGTTTTAATCGGCCATTCGAAATCGATTCCCTTTAGAATATCATAGCCCACCTGGGGATGGGTTTTGATTATAGCAAATTCAATATCATTGAGCTTACCTGGTTTAGTAAGAATTTCAGATGGCACGGAAATTTTACCAAGATCGTGAATCATTCCGCCCATAAGAATTCCTTTTACCTGCTCCTCTGTGAAATCCATCTCATGAGCAATAGCACATGCAAGTTCGGCTACTCTGCGTTGATGGCCTGCCGTATAAGGGTCTTTTGATTCTACTGTATGTGCAATAACCTGAATTACTCCTTCAAGAGTATCCTGAAGTTTTGCAGTACGAGCAGCCACAAGTTCCTCCAGTTTTTCCCTGTAGATTTGTTTTTCCATTTCCAGCCTTTGCCTTTTAAGAGCACTGGAAACATTTATTATCACTTCGCTTGGCTTGAAAGGTTTAACAATATAACCATAGGCGCCTAATTCCAGGGCCTTTTCAGCAACTTCCGGATCATCCACTCCACTCACCACAATAACAGCAGTCGCAGGATACTCGGAGATAACATGTGTGATAAGATCCATTCCCGACTCTCCGGGCAAACGGATATCACATAGAATAAGATCAAAACTCTCCTCCTTCAATATTTTGCGGGCTTCTTCCCCACTGCCTGCATGTGTACAGTCCCGTTTAATCAATTTTATGATTCGCTCCATAGTGCGACGAACGGATGCCTCATCATCCACTATAAGAATATTTTTCAGGCCTGCTTTCTCTTCCATATCTGAGTCCCTTCGTAGTTTCTGCTCCATAAATTGCACATAAACCGATTATATTATATTTCAGAAATATTTGAAAGTAAGTTCTTCTCACACTCCGGATTCTTTCAAATGGCTCTTTAATCCCTTCCTCATAAATTACCTCAGAAATGAAAATCCAAATAACAAGCATCAAATAACAAAATAATTCCAAACAGCAAATATTGAAATTCCAAATTCCAAAAATCAATGACTGTAACTATTTGGTTTTTTACAATATTATTATTTTTGGCAATTTTTTAACAAAAAGCCGTACAGCTTTAGCGAATTGAAAAATTCTTTCCTCAAGATCAAATACTGATTTGTGATTTGTGATTTGTATTTTATTATTTGTGATTTTTTTGTTTTTTGTGATTTGTTTTTTGTGTTTTCTTCCTTCAACATTCATTATTCATTATTCAATTTTTATTATTCATTATTCAATTTACTTTCCTTTAGAGCCTGTCCAGTACCTCCCTCACTTTTCTTGCCAGACTATCTGGTGTAAAAGGCTTCTGGAGAAAGGGAATCTCTGCATCAAGTACTCCACTATGAACAATGCCGCTATCCGTATAACCCGACATATAAAGTACCTTCAAATCCCTGCACACATCCTGAGCCTTCGCGGCCAGGACTTCTCCACCCATCTCAGGCATTATAATATCGGTCAGCAGCAGATGAATCATTTTTTCTTGCTCCCTTAAGATACGCAGGGCTTTTTGACCATCCGGAACGCTTATGACTTGATAGCCAAAACTTTTCAGAGCCTTAAAAGCTACTTTTCTGACCATCTCATCATCTTCAACCAACAGGACAGTCTCGGAACCATGAAGTACTTCTTCCCTTGCATCCCCCTCTTTAGGCGATTGAGGAGCTTTTTCACAACTGGGAATATAAATCTTGAAGGTAGTTCCTTTCCCCGGCTCACTGTAAACCCATATGTAGCCGTTGCTCTGCTTTACAATACCATATGCCGTAGACAGCCCGAGCCCCGTTCCCTTGCTCTTATCCTTGGTAGTAAAAAAGGGTTCGAAAACATGAGGCTGCACCTCCCTTGCAATTCCGATCCCTGAGTCGCTCACGGCCAGCATAACGTAAGAACCTGGTATCATCGCGTGCGCATCGGTATATTCTTCATCCAGCTCAATGTTTTTTGTCTCGATGGTGAGATTTCCACCCTTCGGCATGGCATCTCTGGCATTGACGACAAGGTTCATGATCACCTGTTCAATCTGCCCAATATCCGCCTCAACCTGTCCCAGATCAGGGGCCAGATTTGTTATTAGCTTTATATCTTCACCAATTATACGGCTAAGCATACTTCCCATTTCATTTACGATCTCGTTGAGATTGATCACTTCAGGTTGAAGAATCTGCTTCCGGCTGAAGGCCAGGAGTTGATTGGTTAAACCTGACGCCCTTTGTCCTGCATCTTTGATCTCTCCAACCATTTCATGCTCCGGATGATCTTTTCCTATGCCAATAAGAGCCAATTCGGCATTTCCGATAATAGTAGTCAAAAGATTATTAAAATCATGGGCAATGCCAGCAGAAAGCCTGCCGATAGCCTCCAGCTTCTGGGACTGGCGAAGCTGCTCCTGTAAGTTTTTACTCTCGGTAATGTCTGTATGAACTGAGATAAGAACTTTCCCATATTTTGAATGATCGAACACAGAAGCATTTGCATAACACCAAAATTTCGACCCATCTTTCCTGATATTTTTCACTTCGCCCTGCCAGCAACCCTTTTCATGTAAAATTGCCATAATATTTTTGGCAGTCTCTTCAGGCTTTATTTCTGCTGAAGCATTTACAATTGAAACATGCTTTCCGAGCATTTTTCCTTGTTCATAGCCGAACATTTTTTCAAATATCGAATTCGTATATACAATAATACCATCTTCCATCCTGACAAGATAGACTGCTTCAGCCAAATTCGTCATGATTTCACTTTGAAACCGCAGTTCCTCCTCCGCCTGCTTGCGCTCGGTTATATCGAAGATATAATGAACGAACAGATCCTCTGAGAGATCTTCCCATATACCTTCGTACCATATTCCTCTGTACTCGACTTCGACCTTTTGCGATTTCCCGGTCGTCCACAGTTTGGGTGCAAGACAGAAAGGGCAGTAATCGTCTCGCAAGGCGCATGTCTTGAAGCATGTCTGGCCCGGAACGGCCCCGATCTCACGGGCGTGTCTATTGGAAGCTACAATTTCACGGGTGCTTTTCTTGAGGATCAATGCAATACAACCTGGAATATTATCAAGCAAAGCCGTTCGCATTTGGAATTCCCTCTCCATATTTTCTTCCGCCCTCTTGCGCTCGGTGATGTCGTTGAATGTAACAATAAGAATATCTGAGAGGAATGTAGCATAGAGTTCGCAAATGCGTTCAGAACCATCAACACAGGTAACCCGGTATTCACCTGTGTTGACAGTCTGGCGCGATTCACGGGCTATTTCTAAAAAAGGTTTCCATCGTTCAATCACTTCACGGCGGTAATCGGGGTCAGGGTAAGCAATCTGATACCACTCGGATGCTGTAGGCGCGGTATGCCCAAAAAGGATAAGGGCGGAGATACTCCAGAAATGAATTTTATCATCATGCAAGTCAACAACTGCAATTGGAAATGGGGTAGCATTGAGAATGGTACGCAATTTTCCTTCACTCTCCCGTAGTGCTTCTTCCACATTCTTGCGCTCGGTTATTTCTTTTAAAAGTTGCGCATTTTTGCTTTTCAGATTCAATTGCAACCGGTTAATGGATAAATGGGTTTTTACTCTTGCAAGCACTTCTGCTGCATAAAATGGTTTATTAATATAATCAACAGCGCCGGCTTGAAACCCTTTGTTTTTTGAACGCTGATCCTCCAAGGCACTGATAAAAATAACCGGAATAGAACTCGTTTTTTCATCCGCTTTGAGCTTCCGACACACTTCCAAACCATCCATGCCTGGCATCTTGATATCCAGCAAAATGAGCGTCGGCGGTTTGTCTTTCGCGCTGCGTAGCGCTGTCTCACCATCACTGTTTGTGCGAACTTTGTAGTCGGCATTACTTAGAATATCGGATAACAATTTCAAATTGAATTCCGCGTTATCGACAACAAGGATTTCATCACGGGCTGTTAAATCGGGTTCAGTGATATTCATCTGATCTCCTTTGACTTATTATTTCACCCATAAGCACTTCATGCAATACTATGCTCAATGATTGTGTTTCAAACAGCTTGGGTAATATACACCATGGAGATAATCCCAAATAATAAATTCCAAATTCCAAGCACCAAATTACAATGAAATTCCAAATTCCAAAAGTGAAAATCCACACACAGAGCGGGTAGCCTCAAAAAGCCCCCCCTACTATTTCTCCTCTCCCCTCGCGGGAGAGGGCCAGGGTGAGGGGGAATAAAAAAATAGTCGTTCATTTACTTCCACTTTTTTCACCCCCACCCTAACCCTCCCCCATCAATGGGGAGGGAATTTAAAATCAACATTAATTATATTATTTCCATTATCACCGGATCGGTGGTATCTATCCGGGCCCTCCACCTGATGTGGAGGGTTTAAATCGATACTAACTGAAAAGTTCTCTCCTCAAGATCATATACAGGTTTATTATCTGTCAGTTGTGATTTGTTATTTATTTGTTATTTGTGTTTTGTCTTTTGTTATTTGCCATTATATATATCAATATCCTGATAATACTTTCTCTCACATTCCGGGCAAATACCATGAGTAAATTCAGCTCCGGAATGATCTCTGATGTAGGCTTCGATCTGATTCCAATAACCTTTGTCATCTCTTATTTTTTTACAGTGAGAACAGATAGGAAGCATTCCGCTTAACAGCTTTACCTTTTGCAGGTTATCCTTAAGGTCTGTAATCAATTTTTCTTTTTCTTTTTCCGCCCTCTTGCGCTCAGTGACATCCTGACCGGTCACCAGCAAACCGATAATCTTTCCGTTTTTATCTTTTAAGGTTCGGTCATACCACTCAATATCCCTTTCGCTTCCATCCTTTAACAGTATTGAGCTAACAATACCCTTGGTCCGGATATCTCCAACAGCTTTTTTAAAAAGCACTCTGATGTTGTCACGCTCTCTTGCTGGAATAAATGTAGAAAACCATTCTTTTCCTTTTATCTCATCAAGCCGATAACCTGATAATTCCTCCATAAAAGTATTAATGCTGATGATATAACCGCCAAGGTCCAGAACTACGATTATTGTCTGGGCAGTGTTAAGGATGTTTTTCGAAAATTCATGTTCCTTATAAAGAGCCTCATCTGCCCTCTTGTGTTCGACAATTTCCCATCCAACATCGGCCAGAAAGGATACCTTTTCAACATCATCTTCGGTATAATCGGCAGGCTTATTGCCTACCCCAAGAATGGCCATGATCCGATCGTCTCTCATTACGGGTACAACCAGCTCCCGGATAATTGCCGCATGTCCCGGAGGCAAACCTTTCCGGTGCGGCAATGAAGCATAATCGTTATGAATCACCGGCCGCCGTTGATGTACGCAGTCTACCCATACTCCGGCCCGGTCGATTTCGTAATGTGTTCCTTTCCCTTCCGCCTTACAAAACTCATTTACCGTTCGCGTTGACCATGCCTGGAGTGAAAGGGTCTTTTGGTCACTCTCTACAAAGTGAAAAAAACCGATGGGACTTTCGGTTAATTTACCAACTTCGTCCATTGTTTTCTGAATCAGTTCTTCAAGAGAATGAGATATCGCGAATTCGAATAAACGAAGACGGATACGAATAAAATCCCTTGTCTTTGAACTGGGCTTTGATTTTGCTTGTTCCATTATGCATTACCTCAGATATAATTTTGCTCGATTTTGCAAATCGTTTTCATTTAATCTTGGCAGTAATAAAATTATAAATCCCAAGCACCAAATAACAATTAAATTCCAAACTACAAATGACAAAGAAATACCAAAAAAACAATGACTGTAACTATTTGATTTTTCAGTTTTATTGTATTTGGCAACGTTTTAACAAAAAGCCGGACAGCTTTCGCAAATTGGAAAGTTCTCTCCTCAAGATCATATATAGGTTTGTTCTTTGTCATTTTGTTATTTGTGATTTTTTTGCGATTTGTATTTTGTTATTTGTTTGTTTTTTGAAATTTGTTATTTGTTATTTTCTTCTTTCAGTACTTCATGCAATACTTTGCTCAATAATTGTGTTTCAAACGGTTTGGGGAACACCCCCTTAAACCCGTATTCCTTAAAATTTGCCAGGACCGGATCAACGGAGTAACCGCTGGAGACGATAGCTTTAACTTCAGGATCTATCTCCAGCAATTTTTCAATCGCCTCCTTCCCGCCCATTCCGCCGGGAACAGTTAAATCCAGGATAACGGCATCATAAGGCTTCTTGGATTCTTTTGCTTCTTTAAACATCTCAATCGCTTCAACACCATCTTTTGCAAATTCGGGTTCGTAACCCAATTTTTGCAACACTCTCCCAAACGTTCTCCTTAACGACGCTTCGTCATCCATCACCAGAATCCTGCCATGGCCGGTTATAAGTTGAACATCTTCTTTTTCTGAGACTGTTTTATCGGAAGCAGGTAAATAGATATAAAATGTTGTACCAACCCCTAATTGGGATTCCACAGTAATATGCCCATCGTGCTTTTTGATGATGGAATAAGTCGTAGCAAGCCCAAGGCCGTTTCCTTTCTGCTTTGTGGTAAAATAAGGATCAAAAACATTTGAAATATGCTTTTCAGCTATACCTATTCCCTGATCCTTAATTGATATACTGATGTATCTGCCCGTCTTCAAAGGCAGTTCGTGTCGATCATCTATTATCAGATTTTCTGCTGCAATCTGAATTATTCCACCCTCCGGCATGGCCTGGTTTGCATTAATGACAATATTATTGATGACCTGACTGATCTGCCCGATATCAATTTCTGCCGGCCAGAGGTTTTCTGCTATCGAAAACTCGCAAGCTGATTTTGAACCCCGCAGCACAAAGAGCGAAGATTCTTCTATAATTTCTTTGATTGAGGCAATCTCTTTTAACGGCACCCCACCCTTAGCAAAGGTCAATAACTGCCTGGTTAGTGCCTGAGCCCTTACAGAAGCCATCTCTGCTTCACTTAACAACTCAAAGATCTCATCATCAGACTTTGACTGCATTTTAGCAATGGCAATACTGCCGATAATCGTGGTCAGGATATTGTTAAAATCGTGGGCGATACCTCCTGCCAGCACCCCAACGGATTCAAGTTTCCGGGAGGTTAACAGTTCCTCTTCCATTTTCTTACGCTCGGTAATATCATGTACAATGGCTATCAGATATTGTTCGCCCTCAATTTCAAAACATTCAATCGACAAAAGAGTATGCCGGACTTCGCCTGTCTTACGCCATAAATCTATTTCGTAATTACGCAGCGAGCCTGTTTCCTGTAATTTTTGCATTGCTTTTTTGCGATTTGCCGGATCTCCCCAGATACCAATTGAAACCGAAGTTTTACCAACCGCTTCGGCCCGGCTGTGGCCAAAGGTCTCTATCCAGGTTTGGTTAACCTCCATAATTGTGCCGTCTGCCATCCTGCTGATCGTCATGGGATTGGGGCTGGCACGAAACGCTTTGGAAAAGCGTTCTTTTTCAACGTGCAGCGCCTCTTCTATTTTCTTACGCTCGGTGATATCGTTATATACTATTATCACCCCAAAGGGTTCTATCGGAATGGGAGCAGCAGTTACATTGAGCCAGATGACATCCCCATCTCCCCTGATAACGCCCATTTCAATATTTTCAACCAAACGCTTTTCTTTCAGGGCTCTAACGCTTGGATACTCATTTCCAGGCATGGTGGAGCCGTCCGGCCGGATGATATGCCATTCGCTGTCATAAATTTTTTTATTAATATTATCTTCCAGTGGCAATTTTAACAGCCGCTCTGCCTCCTTATTACTTTCCAAAATCATTCCATCTTTATCCGATATAGTAACTCCTATAGGCAATGATGCGAATAGAGTTTGATATTTTATCAGATTTGCCTTAAGCTCTTTTACTGCTTGCTTGCGCACTTCTATTTCCTCTGAAAGATTATCGTTTGCTTTTTTGAGTTCAGACGTGCGTTCTTCTACTATTTTTTCAAGCAGCAGTTTTGATTCTTTCAGGACATCGTTGCTACGACGATTTTCAAATATCAGCGCCACATGGTTTGCAAGATTTTCCATATATGGTTTATATTTATAAAATTCACTGCTTTCATCATAATTTATCAGGAAATATCCATAACGATTTGATTCGGTTTGAAGGGAGATACAACAAATGTTTTTTTCCTTATCCCATAAACATGAATGATTCAGAAATACACTTTCCGGATTCGATGGATATTGACAAAATGCACAAGGACTTTCGTTTATTGCGTGTGAGCCGTCTCGTTTATTAAACAATTTGGAATGTTCGTCTAACTTGCCATTGATACACATCCATACTGAACATATGCCGGGAACAGCGTTTATTCCATGACATACATACTCTGAAAGGCTTTTGTCATTCGACATCACATGCATGGTGTTCTGAATCAGAAGAAATTTGCCAAGAATTTTGGAATCAATATCAGCCATAGATCAACCACCAAACCTTTCCCTGAATGATAGCAGGAATTCCTCCGGTTCAATAAAAATTGGTAAACCCCGCTTCATATTCCATAAGTTCCAGAATACTTGTTTACCTCTTAGCGCCCAGGTCATTTCAGCAGTCCCTCTTGTACCCGTAAATCCCAAAGAAATCTGTCTGCGTGAAGTTTCCATACCTTCTTCCTTTTGCTTTAAAGATTTCTATCAATCTTAATCCAATACCCTTGGTCATCAATCAATATTTTCACCCATTAAGTACTTCGTTCAATACTTTGCTCAATGATTGTGATCCAAACGGTTTGGGCAACATCCCCTTGAAACCGTATTTCTTAAAATTTGCCATAACCGGATCATCGGAGTAACCGCTGTAGACGATAGCTTTTACTTCAGGATCTATTTCCAGTAATTTCTTAATCGCCTCCTTTCCTCCCATTCCACCCGGGATGGTTAAATCCAGGATAACTGCATCGTAAGGCTTTTTCCTTTCTTTAGCATCTTTGTACATCCCAATCGCTTCAGCACCGTTTTTTGCAAATTCAGGTTCGTAACCCAATATCTCCAGAATTCCCCCGACCGTTTTTCTTAACGACACATCATCATCCATCACCAGAATCCTGCCATGGCCGGTTATAATCTGGTCCTCTTCTTTTTCAGGAACTGCTTTGTCTGTTGCAGGAAGGTAGATATTAAATGTTGAACCAAACCCTACTTTGGATTCCACGATAATGTGCCCGGCGTGCTTCTTGATGATGGAATAGGTCGTGGCAAGCCCAAGGCCGCTTCCTTTCTGTTTTGTAGTAAAATATGGGTCGAATATTTTTGAAATATACTTTTCCTCTATACCTACTCCTTGGTCTTTAATGGATATCCTGATGTATCTGCCAGGCGTAAGAGGCAGTCCCTGTCTATCATCTATTATCAGATTCTCTGCTGCAATCTTAATGATCCCCCCCTCCGGCATGGCCTGGTTTGCATTGATCGCAATATTGTTAATGGCCTGACTAATCTGCCCAACGTCAGCCTCAACCGGCCAGAGGTCTTCCGGTATAATAAATTTGCAGCCGGATTTAGAACCTCGCAATACAAAGACTGAAGATTCTTCTATAATGTTTTTGATCGAGGCAATCTCTTTTAACGGGGTGCCCCCCTTGGCAAAGGTCAATAGCTGCCTGGTAAGTGTTTGAGCCCTTACAGAAGCTGCCTCAGCTTCACTTAATAACTCAAAAAGCTTATCATCAGGCTTTGTCTTCATTCTGGCCAAGGCAATCGTGCCGATAATCGTGGTCAGGATATTGTTAAAATCGTGAGCGATACCCCCTGCCAGCACCCCAACGGATTCAAGTTTCTGGACCTTGAAAAGCTCTTCATCCATTTTTTTGCGCTCGGTGATATCGCTTACCGCAACTCTGATATATCTTAAATTATCATCCTGGTTTCTTATGAATATGCATTCTATACGGACATAAATATCGTGATCATCTTTTTTCACAAGCCGCAGCTCACAGGTCTGGGATGTCTCTGTTTCTAAAAGAAGCTGCCGATGGGTATAAAAAATATCCTGATCTTCTCGCTTAACAAAGCGGCTGAAGAGCTTTCCAATCACGGCACTCCGTTCTAACCCTAGCATGGAAGAGATGGTGAGATTGGCCTCCTCGACGATCCCCTTTTCACTCAATGTACAATAACCGACCGGTGCAAAGTCATACAGATTAGTATACTTGTCACGAGTCTTTTCAAGTTCACCATGAATGCGGCGGAGTTCATCGTTCTGCATTTTTAACTCAATCTGATGAACTTCAAGCTCGTGGATGAGGCTTGCAATCTTATCGGGTGAAAGGCCTGAAATATCCTCACTGCCACTTGGCGCTTCTTTCAGTTTTATCTCGGCTTGTCGCCTAAGTTCAGAATTATCATTTGCATCTTTACTCGTTGCCATAATTTCAACCCCTTTGGATTTGTGATTGGTGCTTTAAGATTTATGATTGTTGATTTGTGATTGTTGATTGTTTTTGGATTGATGATTGTTGATTGTTGATTGTTGATTGTTTTTGGATTTATGATTGTTGATTGTTGATTTGTGATTGTTCAAAAGGTTGTTCTTGTCTTTTCCGTTTTTCCAATCAACAATCGCAAATCGCAAATCTTCAATCTTAAATCAACAATCAACAATCGCAAATCGTCAATCACCAATCACCAATCGCAAATCACCAATCCCCAATCCCTCAATCCTTTAACCATGCAAGATCCCGTTCCGTGGTCGCAATTTGGATTAGCCGGCCGTTTTCATCCATTATTGCAGTTGCGGTTATCCAAACATCAAGAATTTTTCCGGCCTTTGTCTTTCGCTGACTAGTAAACGACTTTACCGGTTCACCCTTCAATATTTTTTTAATTAAAGATTTCAACTCACCCTGTTTATCCCCCGGCACAAGTTTGCTGATATTCATCCTGAGCGCCTCAGCTTCGGGCCAGCCGTACATTTGCTGCGCACCCTTGTTCCAGGCAAGAATATTTCCCTCCAGATCCAGTACCGTAACAGCATCATTGGAATCCTCCAAAACAGTGGCCAGTCTTCTGATTTTATCAGCCTGCTTGACCTTGTGCACATCAACAAAGGTTATCGCCACCCCGGCAATGACGTTTTCGGTGGTCCGGTAAGGCATTACCTTCATGGCATACCAGATAAGATCCTTTGACATGATTTCCATCTCCACGGTATTGAGGTCTTTTAAAACCTTTCTGCTGTGTCCGGCCAGATCGACATCCGGAAAGCGGGTTTTAAGGTCATTTAGCGGCCGACCGATATCGGACTGAATCAAACTGATGATCGAAGCTGCGGCAGGAGTGTAACGTTTGATGCAAAGTTCGCTATCTAAAAAGATTGATGCAATTTCAGTTGCGGCCAACAGGTTGTTCATGTCGTCATTCGCCCTGGCAAATTCATCCACCTTATTTTGAAGTTCCGCATTCACCGTAGCCAGCTCCTCGTTGGTGGATTGAAGCTCCTCCTTGGAAGTCTCCAGCTCTTCGTTGGTGCTTTGAAGTTCCTCGTTTACCGATTGCATCTCTTCATTGGTAGATTTGAGTTCTTCATTGGAGGTTTCCATCTCCTCAATAATTGCATGAAGATATTCCTTGGTCGAGTGCAGTTCATGCTCAAGGCTTTGCAGAGCCGTGTCATGTTTTTTTACTTTTACTGTTTTTGTCTTTTTTTCATCCGCTGCTTTCATCGGTGTTTTATCCTCAAACATGACTAGCATAAACCCGGAGGACAGCTCTTTGCCGGTCATCTGTTTAACTGATATGTCAACCAAATAAAACGCACCGTTATAGTTGATACGAACGCTATTTGTAAAAACGTTTGTTTTTTCCCGAACCGCTTTATAAAGCGCTGTCGTCAGTGGATGTTTGATATCATCGCGGGCCATGTTCAGGATATTAAAGATGGGTTTTCCCGTGGGAAGTGACAGATACCTTTCCGTTTTACCCACAAAATGCAAAATTTCATATTTATCACTAATCAGAACACCGGCGGGCGCGTATTCATCCAAAATAGCCTTTTCGACCATAGCCTGGACCGAACTTGTCAGCGGCAGCTTATCTTTTTCTCCGGATTCGAATATATGGCTGACATCATAATTGTTTTCTGCCGGATAAGCGATTACCGCGCCTTTAAGCCCTTTTTTGCGTTGAAATATCTTCAATTTGAAATTTAACGACCCGAAAAGATCAGTATGTTCGCCAATACTTTCAGATGTTCCCAGAAACAGAATTCCGCCGGGGTTTAAGGTATAATGGAACAAGGGGATGATCTTTTTCTGCAGGACACTGTCCATATAGATCATAAGGTTTCGGCAACTCACCAGATCCAGTCTGGAAAAAGGCGGATCTTTTATGACATTTTGAATTGAAAAGACACCCATATCACGCAACTCTTTCTTGACCTTGAAAACACCCGGTTCTTTAATAAAAAACCGGTTTAATCGCTCCCTGGAAACATCCGCGCTAATACTCTCCGGATAGATCCCCTTGCGGGCTATATCCAGGGCATTTGCATCGATATCCGTGGCAAAGATTTGAACATTGAAATGTTTTTTGATCTTATCCATTACTTCGCAAAGAATCATGCCAAGCGAGTATGCTTCTTCACCTGTGGAGCAGCCTGCAACCCAGATACGGATCGTCGTATCAGTATCTTTTGTGCTCAACAACTCCGGCAGTAACTTTTGCGAAAGCACGTCATAGGTTTCCGGATCCCTGAAAAAACTGGTTACCCCGATAACCAGATTTTTAAATAGCACGTCTATTTCCGCAGGATTTTTCTGGAGATAAAGAATATAATCGGACAAGTTTTTTATCTGATGGACCGCCAGGCGGCGTTCAATCCGCCGCGCAATAGTGTTCGGCTTGTAATGCGAAAAATCATGGCCGGTTTTGCTGCGGATCAGCGCAAAAATCTTCCGAATCTGGTTTTTAACGGGGGATTCTGTGAGTTTGATTTTATCCGTTGAATCAAGAAAGGGGTGCTTCGCATAATTGATCAAGGTTTCCGGCATCTTTTCAACCGGAAGAATGAAATCGACAAGTCCGGTCTCAATAGCGCTTTTGGGCATGCCATCATATTTTGCGGTCTCCGGCTGCTGAACCATTATCATGCCACCTTCACCCTTGATCGCTCTGACCCCGAGAGTTCCGTCTGACGCTGTTCCCGACAAAATGATGGCGATGGCATTTTCACCCTGATCTTCCGAAAGCGACCTGAAAAAAAAATCAACCGGCATGTTGATCGCACTGCTTTTTACCGGTTCCAGCAAATGAAGGCAGCGGTTGAAAATGGCCACGTTCTTGCCCGGGGGATTCAGATAAACATGGTTGGGTTCAAGCTTTGTATCGTCCTCAATCTGGCAGACGTTCATCCGGGTGTGCTTATCCACAAGCGATGCCATTATGCTTTTGTGCTGAGGGCTTAAGTGCTGGATGACCACAAATGAAATGTTGCTGTCCGGCGGCATGATGGAAAAGAAGGCGTTTAAAGTTTCTAACCCGCCGGCTGAAGCGCCAATACCCACGATCGGGAAACTGATGCTTTTCTTTGGTTTTTTCTTCTGTTTAACCTTTGTTTTGTCTTTCGGCTGATCTTTTTTCATTATAACTCCTCAATCTTTGGATTTATGATTGTTGATTGTTTAAAAGGTTGCTCTTGTTTTTGTCTTTTCCGTTTTTCAATCAACAATCTACAATCAACAATCGCAAATCGTCAATCGACAATCGCCAATCAACAACCCTCACTCCTCCAGCACTTCTCTCACTTTGCGTCCCAGAGACATAGGTGAAAAGGGTTTAGCTATAAATGTCTTTCCCGGACCAAGAACCCCATGATGTACAATACTATTATCCATGTAGCCTGACATATAAATTACCAACACTTCCGGTCTAGAGACTCTTAATTTTTTCTCCATGTCCAGGCTGCTTATTCCGGGCATGATAACGTCCGTTAATATGAGGTGAATGGGCTCCTTATAATCTCCGGAAACTTTAACAGCTTCTTCCCCGTTTGCGGCTGTCAGAATTTTATAACCATAGCCATGAAGTACTTTTACAATAAAATTAAGCACCAACTCATCATCCTCCACAACAAGAATAGTTTCCGAACCGGTCAGGGAATCTGTTGTTTTAGCCTTCCGCTCTGTTTTAGATGGCGGTTTCCCGACCCGGGGCAGATAAATCTTGAATGTGGTTCCTTTTTCAGGCTCGCTGTAAACCCAGACATTACCGTTGCTTTGCTTTATGATACCGTAAACGGTGGAAAGTCCAAGGCCCGTTCCCTTCCCTTTTCCCTTTGTTGTAAAAAACGGCTCAAAAATATGGGTTTGATTTTCTTTTGGGATACCTACTCCCGTATCGCTTATACTTAGCATTACATAAGAGCCTGGTTTTACAGCCACATGAGCGTTTGCATATTCTTCGTCTATATTTATATTTTCCGTCTCTATGGTAATCTTTCCACCCTTAGGCATAGCATCCCTGGCATTTACCACAAGATTCATTATAACCTGCTCAATCTGACCCTTATCGGCCTCTGCCTGCCCCAAATCAGGGGTAAGTATTGTTTTCAGTTCAATATCTTCTCCAATCATCCGGCAAAGCATTTTTTTCATATCCAAAGCTATTTCATTAAGATTTATTACTGCGGGTTGAAGAGCCTGCTTCCGGCTGAAAGCTAAGAGTTGCCGGATCAATGTGGCGGATCGTTCCCCGGCAGCTCTGATCTGCTCAATATTTTCACGCAACGGATCATCCTCCGGAATGCCAATAAGGACCAGATCTGAATTTCCTATAATCGTTGTGAGAAGATTGTTGAAGTCATGGGCAATTCCTCCTGACAGAAGGCCGACAGCCTCAAGCTTCTGAGATTGCAGAAGCTGCTGTTCCAAACTCTTTCGATCTTCTTCTGCTTGCTTCCGCTCCGTAATGTCCTGAACCGTTGCAAAAATTTCGGGTTTTTTCCCCGGCCTTTGCCTGATATTGCCTACAGTACGGACAAATAAAATCTCACCGTCTTTGCGAATGATCCGGTACTCATGTGGAAGCAGTTTGTCCTGACCGGATGCAATACAGTTATTAAGCCATTTAGTCAAATGTGCCAAATCATCCGGATGATGGATTTTCTCGTTAACTTTGACATAATCGAAAGCATCGGATTTATCGTAGCCCAGCAGATCAAACAGCGCATCGGACCAGGTGAGTTTTCCGGTTTCCACATCCCAGGTAAAATCACCCATCCTTGCCAATCTCTGTGCTTCAATCAATCTTGCTTCGCTTTCGCGAAGGGCTTTTTCGGCCTCTCGCCGCACCTGGACTTCTCTTTCCAATTCCATCATCTTCTGTTCAAGCTTTCTTACTAACCGTTCACTGTAAAGCTTGAACATTTCATCTTCATCCACCGGAACCGGCGCTAAAGCAATACTACAACTCCTGGCGGTCATCATTACATCACGAATAGCCTCCATAAATACATCCGGCTCACATGGCTTTAAAATGAACCTGTCCGCACCGATCCTGATGGCAAATTCCTGATCCTGCGGGCCAGTATAAGTGGCAGTATAAATTATGAACGGAATATGACACAAATTCTCATCTGTTTTGACTTTTCGGCATAACTGAAATCCGTCCATTACAGGCATGAGAATATCGCTGATGATCAGCTCGATCTCCCCGGCATTGAGCTTTTCAAGCGCCTCGGCACCGTTTGCCGCCGCCTCGACATCATGGCCGTTACCCTTGAGCAGTACTTCCAGGAGGTAAAGGTTTTCTTCTATGTCATCTACGATGAGAATCTTCATTATTTTCTCCTTCCTTTGGTATTTTTGATTTGCGATTGTTGATTTAAAAGCTGTTTCCCAATCGCAAATCCTAAATCACAAATCGTGTTGCTTTCGGTTCTGTGAGGTCTTTCTAGTTGCAACAAATATTGATGTCAATTCATGTCCCTCTTTGAAAAGAGGCAAAACCTTTTCCTTTGTCATCAATTTTTCATCCATTATAAACTCGAGCCAGAATTCGGATTCATCTGACTCTTCTATCACGATGCTTATCTTGGCAATGAATGCTGCCTTAGACTGTGAGTGTAGTGTCGCCCGGTAGTTTGCCGCAACGGAAGTGGAACACCGCGTCAACTGACGCTCTAAATGTCTTCCGAGCGTCGTTTTTGGCAAGGCAACAGCAAGCTTCACACAACGATGAGCAAACTCTTTTGTTCTCTTTTTCAACTCTTCGGAATCCAAACAACCCTCCTTATAGATTGATGCTTTTCGATTTATGGATTTCACAATCAACAATCACATATCGCCAATCACAAATCGCCAATCACATATCAACAATCACAAATCGCCAATCACATATCAACAATCACAAATCGCCAATCACAAATCAACAATCACAAATCGCCAATCACAAATATCTCCGTATTTCTTCTGCAAAAGTCTCAGGATCAATCGGTTTTTCGATGTAACCTGCGGCACCGGCCGCCAGGATCTGTTCACGATCCCCAACCATGGCATAAGAAGTAACCGCAATAATGGGCACGTTCTCCAGTTCTTTGTGTTTCTTGAGTTCAGTGGCGACAGCATATCCGTCCATTTCAGGAAGCTGAATATCCAGCAATATTGCTTTAGGCTTGTGTTGCAAAGCCTTGTCGATACCCTCCCGGCCATTTTCAGCACCAATTACCGTAAAACCGTTTTTTTCAAGCAGAAAACACATCATATAAAAATTCTGCTGATTGTCTTCAATAATCAACAAAGTATTGCTCATGGTAAACCTCCAGCCTGTTCCGGAAAACGTATTGTGAAAATGCTGCCCTTGCCCCATTGGCTCCAAACATCAATAGTTCCACCCATCATATCTAGCAGTTTTTTGCATATGGAAAGCCCCAGACCTGTACCCTCGTGTTTGCGTGTAAGCCCGGTATCGATCTGGTGGAAAGGTTGAAAAAGGCCGGAGAGTTCTTCAGGCCGCATGCCAATGCCGGTATCTGAAACCGACAGAAGATATTTATCATTTTCAATGCGGCATGAAATACTTACATATCCTTTTTCTGTAAATTTTACTGCATTGTTTAGCAGATTAAGTATTATTTGTTCCAGACGACGCTGATCCGTTGTTGCGGTTTTGATATCATCTGCAATGTCAACCCTTAGATCAAGACCCTTCTGTTCGGCCATAGGCAAAACCAATTTGATCATTTTTTCAATGGACGGCTTCAATTCAAAGGGTGCAACAGAAAGCTCCAATTGACCTGCCTCGATTTTGGAAATGTCAAGCACATCGTTGATCAAAGAAAGAAGATGGCGGGAACTGCTTTGCACCATTTTCAATTGCTTGTACTGCTCTTCGTTTATAGGACCTGCCAATTCCTGGAGCATAATACCGGTAAATCCGATTATGGAATTAAGCGGCGTACGCAATTCATGGGACATGGTAGCCAGAAAGGCGGATTTGATCCTATCGGAGGATTCCGCCCGTTCCTTGGCAATAAGCAACTCTGCGGTGCGATCGGCCACACTTTGCTCGAGGACCTCAGCGTGTTGCCGCAATTCATCATTGAGACTGTGAATTTGTTCCTCAGCTTGCTTTTGGTCGGTTATGTCGGAACCAATGCTCAAAATTTCCGTTATCTGTCCCTGCTCATCGAACACCACTTTGTTTGTCCAGTCAATCCATACCCGTTCGCCATTGCGGCGCATATTCTCATTTATATTACGCTCAAACATATGCGGGTCGGCCAAAATTTCCTCCATCAGCGGGCGTAAACTCCTGCCTGTAGTTTCATTCTCATGGACTATAGTTCCAACCACATGCCTGCCAAGAATTTCCGTTTCCGTATATCCGAAAAATTTCTGGCCGAACTCATTCATGAAAGTAATCTGTCCATCGCGCGACCACCGCAAGATGATGCTGTTGGCCAGCATCACTAATTCGCGATATTTTCGTTCGCTTGCCCACAATTCCCGGGTACGCGTATTCATCTGATGTTTTAAAACAATACTTCCTAACAGGCTCATGAGAAGTACAACAACTGTGACAAAGGCAAGCACTTTAACCCAAACCGGTATGTTTAAACTTACCTCCTCGGAAATCCATTTTTTAAGCGACTGGTAGTATATCGACTGTGTATCTTTTTTCAGATTTATGAGATGAGCATCAATAGCATTCAATATTTTTTGGTGAGTACCTTTAGATGCTGCAAAAAAGAGGTTGGATGGGTTAAAAATAACCGCTGTATCTTCAAGACCAAATTTCTTTGCATGCATCAGCCCATAGAAACAATTAGATATGGCAGCATCAGCCTCACCTTCGGCAACCTTCTTGAAAACGGTTTGGTAATCCGGCAGTGAAATCATAGTAGTGTTTAACCAAAACCCGGCAATAAGCCGGTTAAACGCATCCTGCTGAACCGAACGTTCCAGAACGGCAATTCGTTTTCCATCCAGATCCAATATCGATTTAATTCCGCTGTCTTTGCGGGCATACACCTGAAACCATGAGGACAAAACCGGAACCTTCTGAAAGGAAAAGATTCTTGCACGATCCGCCGTATAAGCCACATCAGGCATAATATCGATTTCCCCTTTTTCCAGGCGTTTTAATCCATCACCCCAGGTACCGGTCACGTATTGCAGGCTCCAACCCTCTTTTTTAGCTATGTACTCTATGAGATCAACAAATATGCCGGCGGGCTTGCCGGATTCGGAGATGAAAATCTTCGGCGCATTTTCATAAACCCCGACAGCCACAATCCGGTCATCGGCACTTGCAGATGTAATTCCAAAACACCATAAAGATAATAAAACAATAAAAAGGGTTAATGCTAATTGAAAGAAACAAACAGTGTTTCTGTCGTTTTTCATCGCACTTTCTTGATATAGTACAATAACTTTTACCGGGCACATAGATTTCATCTTCCTGTAGAACAATGTTTTAATTTTCAGCACAGATTGAGATTGAAGGAAACTGTTGAAGCTAAATATTAAATCCTAAACAACAAGCACCAAATAACAATGAAATTCCAAATTCCAAATTCCAAAAATCAATAACCGAATTACAATGAAATTCTAAAAGTCAATGACCAAGTTACAACGAAAGCTCAAATTCCAATTACCAAAACTATGTTGTGTGATTTGTCATTTATTTATTTGTATTTTGTAATTTGTGATTTATTTGTTATTTGTCATTTATAAATGGTTGATATAGATTAATCAACATAGAGCCTGTCCAGCACTTCTCTCACCTTGCGTCCCAGAGACTCTGGTGAGAAGGGTTTAGCTATAAATATCTTTCCCGGATCAAGCACCCCATGATGTACAATAGCATTATCCGTGTAGCCGGACATATAAAGTACTGCCATTTCGGGTCTATTGGATTTTAATTTTTCCTCCATGTCCCGGCTGCTTATTCCGGGCATGATAACGTCCGTTAATATAAGGTGAATGGAACCCTGATAGTCTTCGGAAACTTTAACAGCTTCTTCACCGTTTAAAGCTGTCAGAACTTTATAACCATATCCCTTGAGTACTTTTACAATAAAATTAAGTACCAACTCATCATCCTCCACAACAAGAATGGTTTCCGAACCGGTCAGGGAATCTGTTGTTTTAGCCTCCCGCTCTGTTTTAGATGACGGTTTCTCAACCCGGGGCAGATAAATCTTGAATGTGGTTCCTTTTTCAGGCTCGCTGTAAACCCAGATATTACCGTTGCTTTGCTTTATGATACCGTAAACGGTGGAAAGTCCAAGGCCCGTTCCCTTCCCTTTTCCCTTTGTTGTAAAAAACGGCTCAAAAATATGGGCTTGATTTTCTTTTGGGATACCTACTCCCGTATCGCTTATACTTAACATTGCATAAGGACCTGGTTTTACAGCCACATGAGCGTTTGCATATTCTTCGTCTATATTTATATTTTCCGTCTCTATGGTAATCTTTCCACCCTTAGGCATAGCATCCCTGGCATTTACCACAAGATTCATTATAACCTGCTCAATCTGACTCTCATCAACCTCAATTTGTCCCAAATCCGGAGATAAAATTGTTTTCAGTTCAATGTTTTCTCCAATCAACCGGCAAAGCATTTTTTCCATAGCCAACGCTATTTCATTGAGGTTTACTACCGTGGGTTGAAGAACCTGCTTCCGACTGAAAGCCAAGAGCTGCCGGGTCAGTGAAGCAGCGCGTTCACCTGCATCCTTGATATCCTTAATCCCTTCCCGAGCAGAATCATCCTTGGAAATTCCCATAAGGGACACCTCCGCATTCCCTATAATCGTTGTAAGAAGATTATTGAAGTCATGGGCAATACCTCCTGAAAATAGGCCAATAGCCTCAAGCTTCTGAGACTGCCGCAACTGCTCTTCCAGACTCTTTCTTTCTGAAATATCTCTGGCAATGCCCATCACCATTTTCCGGCCTTTTATTTCCAGAGGGAACGTCCTGAATTCAGCATATCTCTGCTTTCCGTCTTTTCGATTGGTAATAAATTCTTCCGGCCCGGCAGGAAGACCCTGGGCATTTTTATCTAAAAATTTTGCTGCTTTTTCGGCTGATTCCGGTGGAATCAGCGATAATTCCGCTAAAGACTTCCCTATGAGTTCTTCTTTGCTGTAACCTATCATCTTCTCTGCAGCCAAGTTGCAGTCAATAAACCTGCCTTCAAGATCATGCAGGTAAATAGCATCGGGTGCATATTCAAACAGAATCTTAAACCGCTCTTCGCTCTCTTTGAGTGCATCATCGGATTTCTTTTTTTCTGTGACATCTGTAACAAAACCCACAGTGCAAAAGATTCCATCGATCGATGTAATTGTTGTATTTAAATCTACATAGATGATTGCCCCATCTTTTTTGATACATGAGATATTTTTTACCAGCCCCCCACCCTTTCTCTCCAGCTCTGTAAATTCCGGAATCAAACTGTCAAAATCATTTTGGGGGTGAATGTCCATAACATTCATTCTTTTTAATTCATCCTGCGTATATCCCAGCATCTTGCATATAGCCGGATTAGCATACTGGAATTCCCTGTTTTCCATATCAATTATTAAAATACCTTCGGCTGCGCCTTCAAACAGGGTTCTGTATCTTGCTTCCGAATAGCTTAACTCTTTGACTATTTCCCTTTGTTTTTCTTCCTGCTCAATATTATAAAGACCGAAGGCAATGTCATCTGCAACCTCGTGAAATAAGGCCTGTTCTTCCTGATCCAGGGAAAAGGATTGAGGCACTAAAGCTGTAAGAATCCCATAGACTTTTCCGCCGTACTCAAGTTTTACACAAAAAGATGCATTACCTGTATAAATGGGTAAAATGGGGCAATCCGAACATTCAATGGGCCTGTTCGTTGTGATCACAACTTCGCTTTGGGCCAAAGCTTTTCGTATGCATTGGGGAAATTGACTCCTTTTAAGAAAATCTTTCAATTGCCCGAATTTTTCCCCGAGGCCTGACTCTTCAATATGTATGGGCTTTCCGGATGAATCCAAAAGTAAGATCCATGCGCTTGTGAAGCCACGGGTTGCAACAAGATTCTCACACGCACCTTTTACCAGAAGGTCACGATCTTTCTCCTTGGTTATGAGCTGGTTGACTTTTCTAATCGCTTTGATTATAGCGTTTAAATGATTCGCCCGCTCTTCAGCCTGTTTTTTTTCCGTGATATCCATTGAAAGCATAAAGATTCCTTCTGGAACAGGCTGGATGCTCATATAAAACCACATCTTATCGCCATCAGGGAAAGTAAATTCATTTTCCATGGAAACGGAACTGCGTTCATTCATACAACGCTGCATAACAGCAAATTCTTCCGTATATTCGATACCTGGAAATACATCCATTACTTTACGACCAAGCATTTCCTCTTTAGTAAGACGGCATTGCCTGATGGTTTCTTCGTTTACATAAAGATAGCGCCAGTCAAAACCTACAATCTCGCAACCTTCCATCATACTGTCAAGTACGCTGCGATAGCGATCTTCACTTGCCTGCAAAGCCTCTGCTGCTTCATATTTATCCTTGTAGAATGTGGACTGATTACGGCGCCATATAATGCCAATTCCAGCACCCGTCACCATAAGCAAAGTACCTATAAGAATAATTATTGTCCATAATTGTTCTTTTAATGGAGCATATATTTCAGTTTTATCCATTTTTGAGACAATAAACCAGGGGGAATCGGGTATAGACCGCACAAAAGCAACCACCGGTACTCCGCGGTAGTCTATTCCTTCAACTATTCCTTCAATTCCCAAAGCTGCTTTAGAAGCAGGCAAATCACTTTTTGGGTTTATGGGAATTCTCAGGTTAAGACTTGTTTTATTTTGGAATCTCAGCTCGTTTAAGAATAGCACATCATCCGCATCTCTCCTGATTAAAAGAGTTTCAGCAGTACTACTTTCCACAGGCCAGGATTTGATTAAAGGATAAAGGTAAGTTTCAGGATTTATTCTAAGGATAAGAACACCCAAAGGAAGATTACCATTTTCTTCATATAAGATAGGAACAAGGACCGATTGGTAAATAGGACTCCCTGGCGAATCTCGATGGAAACCAATAAAAGTCACTTTACCTGAGTCAAGTACTTCAATAACATCTCGCAGAAGTTGGGGAGCAATCGGTTCTATTGATTCCGGATCAGACGCGCGCACTATACCACTGACATCTGTTAAAAATACCCGGTCATACTGATAGGCAGTCCGAATCTTGCTAAGCCATGTCTCCAGTCTCTTTTTTGCATCAGTGTCAAGTGGTTTTTTAAGATATTTACTTACCAGAGAGGAAAAATTGTCGTTTTTATAATATACAGAGGCATCTCCCAGACGTTCCTTTCTCCAATTCACAATTTCCGACACTTTCAAATCCGCAATAGAAGAAAGCTGGCTTTCCACACCGGCCCGGAAATTTTTCTCCTGATTGCTATAGTAAAAATATCCTGCTGCTATAATGCCTATTGTAAGAATTATATAAAGTAAGATCGGAATATATGAAAAATATTTCCCAGTGCGATCCATAGTTTTTGATGTGTCAACTATCATTGTGCTTTCCCCCGCTTGCCATACGAAATGGCTTTTAGATCGCTTTAATTAAAGAAAAAGAACATAATCCGATTAAATATTTTCTTTGGTTATTAATGATTTGTCAAGAAAATTATGGTTTTTTTGCAATAATTATTTATGCTTAAAGCGTTTGGAATACGGTTGTCTGATAGTTAGTGTCCATCCGGAAATGGCAGATTGCGGTTCAGATCAAGGCCGCAGCGTTTTTGAAAACACTGGCGGAATGGGCTTACGTTGAGTATTTCAAAAACGTGAGAACGCAGATATGGGTCGCAAGATGCTGTTTATTGATATACACTAGTTAGTTAAATGAAGATATTTAGGCTCTATGGATTGAATAAAAGAAACAGGTAAGTGTCCTATCAAAAAAATGTATGAGGAGACGGTTTGAAATCCTACTTAGTGTCCGTCCAGAAATGGTAGATTGCGGTTCAGATCAAGGTTTTGAAAAACAAGAGCTGTTTTTCAGAAGGCCCCTAAGCTAAAGGGGCCTTCTGGAAATAATTAGGCTGCGATACGTAACGCTTTTTCGGTTGCGGTTCTAAGTTCGCCAGGAGTGAATGGTTTGGCTATGTAATCTACAGCGCCAAATCTGGCGGCTTCAACAGCAGTTTCTATGCTTGCATAACCTGTAACGATTATTACTCTCGCATCAGGCTGATTACTTCTTACAGCCTTTAAAAGCTCAAGCCCTTCAACGCCGGGGATTCTAAGGTCAAGCAGAACCAGACCGTACTGACCTGAGCTGATTTTTTCAATAGCCTGATTCTTGTCCGAAGCCTGATCAATCTTATAACCTTTTTTGGCCAAAATCTTACGCATATTGTTATTTACGGCCACTTCATCATCAATGATAAGAACGGTGTTTGACAAATCAGCATCTATTTGTTTGATACGATCTGCCTTTTCGCTTTTTTCAAGAAGAGCAGCAACATTCTTTTTAAGTTGTTCATAAGGTACCATAGAAGTGCCATCCGACTGAAGGTTCATGGCGTATTCAACTCCGGCGGTTTTAGCGACTTCTTCAAAATCAAACGGCATATCAATGCCGATCAGTTTTTTGATGTCCTGCTTCGGCGCAACATCTCCCGAAACCTTTTTGGCTTTTTTCTTTTGCGGGCAAAGGCTGGATTTAACTCCTGGCTTACAGGTATTACCAAGTTTTTTAAAGATATCACAAACCATCTCTCCAACAAGGCAGTAATTCTCTATAGGTTGATCCGCTTTAACCTCAACTACCTGAGTGTCAGACCGCCCAAGGGTTTCGACATATTCTTTGCCGGTTGCCTGTTCTACTTCATTTCGGTCAAACGGCATATCAACATCAATCATACCGTCATTTTTCACCTTAAGACTATCTACTCTTTTCTTTAATGTTTCATACGGTACAAAAGAAAGTCCTTCATGATAAAGATTAGTCACATATTCAGGACCTGTTACAGAAACTACTTCATCATAATTAAATGGCATATCAACACCAATAAGTTTGGATGTATCCGTTTTCTTGGTTTTAGCAGATGATGTCTTGCCTTTTTTTTGGGGACATGCACTTGTTTTTACACCCGCTTTACAGGTTGCCCCGAGCTTCTTAAAAATCTCACACACCATATCACCAACCATACAATAATGTTCCAGAGTTGTGACAGGCTTTACCTCGAAAACAGGCATATCTGAAGGCCCAAGGCTTTTGACATATTCTTCACCTGTATACTTTGCTACTTCATCTGCTTCAAAGGGCATATCAAAATCAATTACATCTATGGTTTCAACTTCTTCAGCAGGTGCCTGAAACTTTGGCAGATCGCCTTTCAATGCATGAGAAACAGTGCTTCTCAGTTCATCCGGAGTAAAAGGTTTGGGCAGATAGTCAAGTGCTCCCAGCCGGATGGCTTTCATGGCCGTGTCTGTAGAAGCATAAGCTGTCATCATTAAAGACTTCATTTCCGGATAATCTATTTTAACCTTTTTTAAAAGCTCCAATCCATTCATTTCCGGCATTACAAGATCTGAAATAACAAGCGAATAGGATTCTGTAGACATTTTATCCAGGGCTTCTTTGGCACTAAGCGCACAAGACACATCATAATTATTTTTAGATAATATCTTTACTACATTCTGGCAAATGCCTTGTTCATCATCAACAACCATAATTCTTGGCATAGGTTCCATATCGCTCCTCCTTATCTTGTGTTGTGTTTTATATATAAATTGATATTAAATTTTAAAATTGAAATAACTTTTTACTTTATTTTAAAGCAGAATATATGCCAAAAAATCATAAACGCTGTTTTGCATAGTATATCAATTGGTTAAATGATTTACTTGTGATGTGATTTTTTTAAAAGTGTATAGAAAAGATATACGAAATTTATAAAACAATGGGAGGATTTTGTATGTTCTTATTGAAATGTATTGTAATCAAGTGTGTACAAAAAAAATATACAGTGTACAAAAACGAGTGGGGTAATTAAGAAAGGTTCTTTTTAGGTGGCCTGAGAATTTTATGTTTTTTCATCAGGGCCTGAAAATTCGTACGCTGAATGCCGGTTTTTTCCGCCGCAAGAGTTACATTCCAGTTATGCTGTGTTAGTGCGTTTAATATAAAGTTTCTTTCAAGCTGTTGTGAAACCTGTTGTCTTAGTTCTTGCTTTTTTTGTTTTAACTCTTCATTGGTCACAGGCGTTACAGCAAGCAGGTTCTCCGGATTGATGATTACAGATTCCGGCTCATTGCTATCAGCAAAAACTTCTATCTCAGGAAAATGATTTGATTCAAGGATTTCTCCTTCACAAAGAATTACCGCCCTTTCTATAATGTTTTTCAGCTGGCGGACATTTCCAGGCCAATTATATGACATAAGCCTCTGCAACGCTTCAGGCGCAATAGTTTTAACCAATTTATTAATTTGTTCGCTAAAAAGCTTTAAAAAACGTTCCGAAATTTCCGGAAGATCTGAAAGTATCTCGCGCAATGGTGGAGTATTTATCGGATATACCATAATACGGTAGTAAAAGTCTTTGCGGAATATTTTCTCATCAACCATTTTTGCAAGATCCTGGTTAGTGGCAAAAATCAAGCGTATATCTACTTTTTGAACTTTATCTCCGCCAACAGGAATAAACTCCCTGTTTTCAAGGAACCGTAAAAGTTTCCCCTGAATTTCATAACTGATATTGCTGATTTCATCTAAAAACACAGTACCTTTATTTGCACGCTCAAATATGCCGTCTTTATCCTGATATGCACCGGTAAAGGCCCCCTTTACATGACCGAATAATTCACTGGAGAGAAGATTGTCAGACAAAGTTCCGCAATCCACTGCAAAAAACACTTCTTCCTTCCGATTGCTGTTGGCATGTACTGCACGGGCAACAAGTTCTTTTCCTGTGCCACTTTCACCGTAAATCAGAACCGTTGAATCAGTTGGAGCAACTTTCTGTATCATGGAAACTACCTGCCGGATTTTGGGATTTTTTCCTATAAGCTGGTGAGAAAGTCTTTTGATCTGTCGGGCTGATTCATGGAAGGGTTGTTCCGTATCTATGCGTCTTGCAGAAAGCGCCTGCCGGACAACCGAACGAAGCTCAACAGGAGTAAAAGGTTTTGGCAGGTAGTCAAAAGCTCCCAGCTTCATAACCTCAACAGCCGATGAAATCGATGCATATCCGGTAATGATAATCACTTTTGTATCAGGGTATTTCTCTTTGATGCTTCTTAATAATTCCATACCTCCCATGCGGCTCATCTTAAGATCCGTTATCACTACATCAAAAGGTATGGTTTTCATCATAGCCAGTGCATCATATCCATTTTGGACATAATGGACTTCAAGATCATTTTTTGTAAGAATTTTTAAGCAGGCATTGCCAATATTTACTTCATCATCAACAATCAATACCCTGGGAAGTTTATCATTCATTATTTTTCCTTCAAACCTGCAGGAAGTACTATGGTAAATGTAGTTCCATGCCCAGGTTTGCTGCTCACATCAATAGCGCCGCCATGCTGCTCAATAATACCGCTTGTGATGGATAAACCAAGCCCGGTACCATCCTCTTTTGTGGAGAAAAACGGATCAAATATTTTATCTATTACTTCAAAGGGTATCCCCTTACCTGTATCACTAACCATTATTATGACTTGATCTTTAGCGGATTTATACGAAACGGACAAAGTTATACTTCCTCCGGGATCTACTGCATCAGTAGCATTTAAAACCAGATTGATAACCGCCTGCTCAATTTGCCCCTTGTCAAAAAGCAACTTTGGTATTGAATCAGTACAATTAAAATTAATTGTGATATTTTTAAAAGCAGCTTGTTTTCTGGTCAGCAAAGCGCACTCTTCCATAATCTCACAGATATCATATTGCTTTTTTTCGGGTTTGGATTGGCGGGCAAAATTTAAAAGGCTGGTAACAATTTTACGGCAACGCAAAGTCTCACTGGAGATAATGTCCAGTTCCTGATAAATGGGGTTGTCTTTTTGAAGATCTTCCTGAATCAGCATGGCTGTTGTCAAAATGGTTGTGAGAGGATTGTTTATTTCATGCGCCACACCTGCTGCAAGCCTGCCTATGGAAGCCAGTTTGTCCTGCTGTAACATGGATTTTTGCATCTTTACATCACGGGTAACGTCCCGCGATAACTCAATTACACCTGTTACTTTTTCATTCTCAATAAGTGGATAACATGAAATCAAACAATATATTTCATTACTGTCTTTATCCAGATGAATATGAGTTGCCTGAGAAGATGTTCTATTTGAGATCGATTCAACAAGCGGACAGGGATGTTCAAAACCGGAACATGGAGTATCCCTGTGATGTGTAATTTCATAACAATATTTTCCGATAGCATCTTCACGGTTAATGCCCAGTTTATTTAACATGGCATTGTTTACATCCTGAATCCGGTAATCGGGTGCAATCTTTATTACTTCTTCATGAATCATCTGGTTAATAAGGACATCGCACATTATTTCATTATCATTGTAAAATTTAAGATTCTCGCGCAATCTGACTAATTCTACTGCTCTTTTCATAGCAATTATCAGCAATTCTATATTAACAGGTTTGATTAAATAGTTAGAGGCAGTAGTCCTAAGAGCCTTTAAGGCCGCTTTAAGATCATCATTTTCCACAATAAACAGAAATTCAGCATCGGGAATCTTTTTTTTCATCTTATCAATCTGCTCAATGCTTTTTGTATCCGACATTATAATATCGGCAATAACAATATTAAGCTTTTTTTTGCCGATAAGATCAAAAGCTGTTTCCATGTTTTCGGCAGCCACAAACTTGTAGCCAACACCGGCAAGTGATTCACCAAGTACTTTATGGATATCCTCATCAAAATTAATCAGAAGAATAGTATAATTGATCATATCAAGATTTCCGTTTTGTATTATGTTTTAAATCGGTTTTATCCTATTGTTCTTTTGAGTATCCCTAGCAGCTTATCCGGATCAAATGGTTTGGGAAGATAAGCAACGGCATTTTTTATTGAAAGGTGCCGCCCCGCAAGGCCGCTTATGACTATAACCGGAATATCCTTGAATTCTTCATTTTTTGATATTCTTCTGTAAAATTTTGTGCCCCATTCTTCATGCATCTGAAGATCAAGAGTTATAAGATCAGGTTTTACCTTTTTTAAAACTTCGCAGCCTTCAATTCCACTCGATGCGGTTAATGTTTCATAGCCGTTATCATTAAGAATACTTACAATATATTTTACAATTACAGGATCATCATCAATTACAAGAATTTTTTTTGCCATGGCATACCTCGTTTCATGCGTTAAATTCATTAAAATTCATGCATTATTTTGGTTTATATTGTCTTAGATAGTTATCTATTAATATCATATAACAGTAAAATAATAAACGAAAGACTTGTAAAAAGTCCATCATAAATGACATTTATGCATCTATAATTTTCCGCATGGCTAAATTAAAGTCTTCTATTCAATACCAATTAAGACGATTTCTTATATTCTTAATCAGGTCTTTGCCGGAGAATTAGTATATATCGATTGTAGTTAATTATAATCAATGGAAAATAATCATTTCATTCGCAGACTTATCTTATATCCCTTATCGGATAAAAATTATCGGTGACATTATCTTCTAATATGCTATATTTTTAATAATAAACATTAGCTGAATTATAATAAAGGATAAATCTAATGCCTGATAATAATTCATGGATGGTTGTTGTAATAGATGACGAAGAAGATATCCGGGATGTCATGGCTATGATGCTAAGAGATTCCGGTTACCGGGTTGAAACGGCTTCCGATGGTATCGCTGGTATTGAACTATGCAATAAAATACTTCCCCAGATTGTAATAACCGATATCCGTATGCCGGGCATAGATGGAATAAAGGTGCTTGAAACTCTCAAAATAGATATCCCCGATGTTGAAATTATTGTTGCAACCGCATTTGGCGAGATGGATATTGCAATACGTGCTTTACAGCTTGATGCTTCCGATTTTATAACAAAACCGATTGGCCGGGACGCCTTTTTTATGGCTCTGACCAGAGCTAAAGAACGTTTTACGGCAAGAAAACAATTGAAAGACATCCAGCATCAGGACAAGATGATGTCGCTTGGACGACTTGCAGCAAGTGTGGCACATGAAATCAATAACCCCCTTTCCGGTGTTCTAAACTATATAAAACTAATGCATAAGACTATGGAAAGAGGGCCTTTGTCAGAAGAGAATAGGAAAAAGTTCATACCTCAGTTAGAGCTTATCGAAAGTGAACTCAGTCGTTGCACCCAGATAGTATCCGGCCTTTTAACATTTTCCCGCAAGTCTGATCCGGCTTTTATAAATATCAATATTGAAAATCTTTTAAACCGGTGTGTGCTTTTAAGCCGGCACAAAATGGAGCTTGGCAAAATCGATCTAAAATTATATACAAGCCCTCATTTACCTGAAGTAAAAGGTAACTTTAATCAATTGCACCAGTGTATCATTAATTTATTATTTAATGCTATTGATGCAATGCCTGACGGTGGCACTCTTGAGCTAAGCGCTGAAAATGACCCCAATAAAGGCTTTGTGTCAATATGTGTAAAAGATACTGGACAAGGAATCTGTGAAAAAAATCTTACACATATATTTGAACCTTTTTTTACAACCAAAAAGAATGGATATGGTATAGGCCTCGGTCTTTCAACAGTATATGGCATAATGGAGCGGCATAATGGCAGCATTGATGTAAAAAGCGGGCCCGGTAAGGGCTCGGTCTTTACTCTTCGGCTGCCTTCAGATAGTAATTTACCGGAAAGTTAAAATGTCTAAAAAAACAAATATCAAAAACGGCAGGCATATCGAAAGCGATCAGTTGCTGGAATTGCTGGATGAATTAAACATCGGTGCTTTTACAGTAAATACACATCGCAAAGTATCATCAATGAACCTTACCGCACAGGCGCTTATGGGGCTTAAAGAAGCCGAGACCACAAACCAGGATTGCCGGGAAGTATTTTGTGGTGTTCCATGCATGATAAAATGTCTTTTTAAAAGTGGCAAGGCATGGGATGATGATCCTGCTGCCAAAGTAACTGAAGCTCCTCACAGGCTCGTAACCCGTCTTGCAACGCCTATATATGATTCCAAACAGGAACTGGTTGGCTGTTTAACCATTTTACAGGATCATTATCCTATTACCGATCTGATTAACCGGGTTCATTTTGAAGAAAGAAGCCTGAAAATGATCCTGGAAAATCTTGATATAGGCATATTTACTGTCAACCGCGGAGGACATATCACTTTTTTTAATAATACTGCTGAAACAATTTCAGGATATGCCAGAAATCAGGTTCTTGGAAAACCATGCGCAACTATGTTTGAAGGGGCAGGAGAAAATGATCTTAAAATGCTGAAAGATTCCATTGAAAACGGCAACACACGCAGCAACCGTAATGGCCGCATGAAAACCAATAACGGCGATATCATACCGATACGCGCAAGCTATATGGCTCTTAGAAACGAAAAGGGAGCTATTGTCGGAGGCCTTTCAACTTTTTACGATCTCACAGTAGTTTATCAGCTTAACAAGGTTATCAGCGACCGCTATACCTTTCACGATATGATCGGTAAAGATCCGGCCATGCAAAAGATATTTGATATTACGCGTGTTATTTCAGGAACAAACTCAACGGTTTTGATCGAAGGGTCAACAGGAACAGGAAAAGATCTTCTGGCAAAAATCATTCATTCCGAAAGCACAAGAGCCGGCAAACCTTTTGTTAAAGTAAATTGCGCCGCTCTTCCCGAAAACCTGCTTGAATCGGAAATGTTTGGCTATGTAAAAGGCGCTTTCACCGGTGCAGACCGTGATAAACCGGGAAGATTCCAGGAAGCTTCCGGCGGGACTATTCTGCTTGACGAGATAGGCGATCTTCCGCTTTCTCTTCAGGCAAAACTTTTGCATGTTTTGGAAGACAAAAAGTTTTATCCTCTTGGCAGCAGGCGCCCCGTTAAAGTGGATATCCGCATTCTATCGGCAAGTAATCGCGGTCTTAAAAATCTTGTTGATAAACATCTGTTTCGCGAAGATCTCTATTACAGGTTAAATGTTTTGCAGATAGAAATTCCGCCTCTTAAAGACAGAAGATCCGATATTCCGCTTCTTATCCGGCATATCATGAGAAAACATTTCGGGCCAAGTATGCACCTTACAAAAGATATTTCGGAAAAAGCAATGGAAGTACTTCTTAATTACAATTATCCCGGTAATATAAGAGAACTGGAAAACATACTTGAACACGCATTGATCATAAGCCAGGAAGAACGAATAGAATTGCACCATCTGCCCAATTATATACTAAAGATTTATAAATCTTCGTGTACCAATTTTGATGAGAAACCGGCTTATCAAAAACCCGGGGTAGCAAATAAAGAAAGAGAATCCATTCTAAAAGCCCTGCAAAGCAATAACTGGAGCCGTACACAAGCAGCAAATGCTTTAAAAATGGAGCGCACCACGCTTTGGAGAAAAATGAAGCGTTATAATATTATAAAGCAAACCTTACGTAAAAAGACTGACGGCCATGTCGACGACACGATATAAAATTTTTGTCAGCAGCGTTCAAAAAGAACTCGCAGAGGAAAGGCGTGCGGTGAAAGAGTTCATTACCCATGATCCTCTTCTTAGCCGGTTCATATCCAATGTGTTTCTGTTCGAAGATATTCCTGCCAAAGACCGCAAGCCCGACGATATATATCTGAATGAGGTTGAGCGGTGTGATATCTATCTTGCTATTTTGGGCAATCATTATGGAAGTAAAAATGAAAACGGAAAATCTCCTACAGAGCTGGAATTTGAATATGCCACAAAAACTCTTCGGGAACGGCTTGTATTTGTAAAGGGCGATGATGACAAGACGCGTGAGCCGGAGATGGCCAAACTGGTGAATAAAGCGGGCCGCCAGGTCACTCGTCGCCGTTTTTCAGATACACCCGGCCTTATCCGGGAGGTCTATGCCAGTCTTATAGAGTGCCTGGAGAATCGCGGTGATTTCAGATCCTCACCGTTTGATGACAGCATTTGCGATGGAGCAACGCTTAAAGATATCGATAATGGCCAGGTAACGGCTTTTGTAGAAACTGCCGAAGCCGCAGGCAGGCTGAAACTTAAAGGAGCCCGCACACCAAAAGCGGTTCTTCAGAATTTCAATCTTCTGCGGGACGGTCGGCCCACGAATGCAGCCATGCTTCTGTTTGGGAAGAATCCGGAGAGATTCTTCAATAACGCTCAGGTTCATTGCTTTCACTTCCATGGGACTCAAAAACGCAAGCCTATCGCATCCCATCAGCCTTATGCCGGAAGATTGTTTGAAGTAATCGACCAAGCAGTAGAGTTTGTTTTGGGCAAGATTGATCGCAGTGTGGGCACTCGCGCAACGGATGTGCAGGTGCCTGTAAAATTCGAAATCCCCCGCCCGGCAATCACTGAAGCCATTGTCAATGCGGTTGCCCACAGAAATTACCGTCATAACGGATTTGTTCAGGTTTTTGTATTTGCAGATCGCATCGAGGTATGGAATCCCGGTGAACTGCCTCCGGGACTTACCCCTGAACTTTTACGGGAACCGCATGGCCCGATACCACGTAATCCGCTTATTGCCGAACCGCTGTTTCGGGTAAAATATGTTGAGAAAGCCGGAACCGGCACAACGGATATGATTGCCGACTGCCGGGAAGCCGGACTTCCTGAGCCTGACTTTGAGCAACACGGTCCTCATTTTGTTGTTACGATCTGGCGGGACTGGCTGACGGATGACGTTATTGCTGCGCTAAATCTCAATGATCGCCAGCAACAGGTTTTGCTACACCTTAAGACTGAGAGAAAGATTGGTAATATAGAATACCAAAATCTGATTGGTGTAGCAAAACGTACTGCATCCCGCGATCTTATGGAACTTGTTGAAAAGGGCATTTTGGAGAAGGTTGGCACTACCGGTAAAGGTACAGCATATATTTTACGCAAAGGGGCCATAAAGGGGCCAAAGGGGCCATCCGTTTATTCGGATGCGAAAGGGGCCGTAAAGGGGCCAAAGGGGCAATGACTCAACTTATGAATTGGAATAAAAATGGGACATATCCATCGGTAAGGCGATAAAAGAAGGAGGCGAGGCTTTGGAAGTGCTGAAGGGTTCTCTGTAACCCGCCATGAACCCGCCAAACCCGACAGACAGCGATGGGAGATTTGGAAGCTATGTTAAAAAAGGAGATTCTTGAACGGCGGGATGAGAGTCGAGGTACTTTTTATGTCAAAGCAAATGAAATGCCTCATTTCGCCTACTGGCAACCGAATGCCTCAGTAATGCCTCAAACGCCTCATAGTGACATTTGGGATATATCCATTGAACTTGGATATAAAGAGGACAAACAGGCTCATTAAGACCGTTCCCGAATAGATTTCAGGGTCATAAACAAGTGTGCAAGATTCAATCCTCATTGTTTCGTACATACAGCCTTATCAAAGGTTTTCAGGTTTGCTGATATACTGCGGTTATTGAAAGATATCTTTGATAGTAAGTTTCTATAACAAGTATTGTCATATTAACGATTACAGCAAGTTGGTACTATTAAAAGCTTAAAGTGGCTTTTCATTGACAGCTTCCTGAAAGCAGCAACACGACAGATGTCTTAGATCTACAAGGTTCCATTCAGTAATCAACACAAATGAAATCAATTGGACAAAATACTGTGTTCTTCGCAATACGTATTATCTGATAATAAAAAGCATATTATTATCGTAAATCAATAATAACTTATTGACATTCGTTCATTTGTATGGTATTCCTCCCTCCAATAGGCTTACTCGCGACATGCTCCCTGCCGGGTATCAAGCGCACAGAAGATGGTGATTGATATGATGGCAAGCCGTGGGATAAAGGCTCTATAAGTAATTCAAAACCTTATAAAGGAGGGGCTGCCATGGGCAATCTACCCAAAATCAAGAAATTCAGTGAAAACTTCCATCTTCTAATTTCGTTTTTTCTGGTAGCGATACCGCTATATTATGTCGTCTACTGGGCATTCATTAATTATCTACCTGCGAAGCTAATAGCCATAAATATTCCTTCAATTCCATTGATTCCTCATAAATTGCCAATCAAATTACAACTTGTTGGCTTTATGACAAGTTTGCTCCCTCTTTCTGCCTTAATTTACGGGCTTGTAAACATCAGAAAGCTTTTTTCGTTTTACAAAGAAGGTATCATCTTTTCTTTTGAACATGTAAGTTTCTTTAAAAAAACCGCCAATGCTCTCGTATTGTGGGTTTTCTCGTCAATGATTTATGAATCAGCCAAAAGTGTTTTGTTCTCCGTAGGCAACCCGCCCGGCAGTAGAGTTATTGATGTTAATTTCGGTACGGCAGAAATTACCCCACTTTTGGTCGGAGGCATTGTTTTTGTCATCGCATGGGTCATGGATGAAGGTAGAGTTTTATCTGAAGAAAATGAACTAACTATTTAGCTGGAGTTACATTATGCCAATAATTGTAAATTTGGATGTAGTTCTGGCAAAACGCAAAATGAAATCAGTTGAACTTGCTAAATTGATTGGAATCACAGAACAAAATTTATCTATTCTGAAAACAGGGAAAGCCAAAGCAATTCGAATTTCTACTTTGGATGTTATCTGTAAATACCTTGAATGCCAACCAGGGGACATTCTTGAGTATAAAAATAATGAATAAAAAGGAGAACATAAATGAATTCAAGCAAATGGAAACAATTTTATATTCAAACCTTGATTTTTACGAGTTTGATCTTCGCCTTTACGGGTTGTGCAAGTAATCGGGTGCAGACTAAACCATATTCACCTGAGAAAACAATGCATTATAGTCAGTTGAAGAGCTATGATGAAACAAGGAATCTTAACGGCTACGTTTTCTATGTCAATGAAGGAGAAACCATTCCGCTGAAGCTTTCCATGGAAGCAGACTTCATGGACTTTAAGCAGGATCAAATCGATATTGTTGCCAAGCAAAAGCTTTACTTCATGATTGAAATGCCGGAGAATCTCTCCGCAGACGAATTGTCAAAACTCAATAAACTCAATGCGCGAAGCTTCTCCAAAATGAGCAATGCTCAGAGGGCAGATTTCTTGAAAGATTACATGCTCTATGTGAGCAAAGACGCCATACATTGGGCTCCTCTTTTCGGCAGCAGAGCGTATAGGAACGTGTTGGGTTTCAAGGCTGGACTGCTATCTTTTGCAATACTGGCAAATACCGCAGACGGTCTGGGTGCAAGTTTGGATATTAGAACTGTCAAATAGAAGTGCCCTACTGGGGGGGTAGTGCGGGACACCCTTTAGTTATTCAGTTTCTTTTAATTCAAGCCACAATACGCTTATTTTTTTTGATTTTCGGTTAAGATGTTTTTTACATATCACGGTTTCTCCAAAACCTTTGATATGAAGAATGTATGAAGGAGTTGCTTTTATTGTTACGAATTTCTTTCTTCCTGAAAGAAGTAACACGACAGATGTCTTAGATCTACGAGGTTTCATTCAGTAATCAACGCAAATGAAATCAATTGGACAAAATACTGTGTTATACTTAATCCGTGTTATCTGATAATAAAAAGCAAAGACAGATTACGTATATTAATTTACGTTAGGCAAAAAAAGATAAATTTTAATGTTACTTAAGCCAAAACTTTCAAACAACATTGGGATGGTTATCGGGGGGGCAATTATAACAGTTATTGTTCTAAGTGCTTTTGATGTAGTTGACGGTTACTGGCGGATTATTCCAAATATATTTGGTGTGCTGGGTCTGTTGTTATTTTTTGTAGGAATCATAGCCATTGTGAGACGCAATAAAATGGCTATCATTATCAATGAATCCGGAATAGAAGTGCCTGCTTTCAATATTTTCCAAAAGGAGCCTCAAAGGATATTAATCCCCCTTGATGAGCTCTTACTTGTTGCAAAACATGAATCTATTAAAGGAAGATTAATTGAAATCACAACAAAAGATCAAAATAAATTGATAGTTCAGGCGAGACATTATTGTGAGCTTGATGAATTCATCTCATACTGCAGAGAACAAGGGCTACCTGTTGCCTAACAAGTCGCTGGAGATTCGACGGGAAAAAGCTGGCGCTTTTCCCGCGTCTCAGCTCCAGCGTTACTTTCTTTCATTTAGCAATAAACAGTTCCTAAAAAATCCGGTAGCATTTCTTTGTAGGTGTACTATACGCAACAAAAAGTGATTGAAAATAGATCACAGCCGCTTCTCATTTTGAGATATTTTTCACGTATCACAGTCTTGCCCAAACCTGCGATAAGAAGAAGTGAGAAAGGTGACGCTGTTATGTTTTTAAGTTTCCAATAAATAGCGGTCTTTTGCCTCTGCAATTTACTGTTAGATTACTGTTGTCATAAATTATCTTATAGTTTTAAAACCAATGGGCTTGCGGGGTTCTTGTTCCTGATTTATTAGCTGTTTTATTGCCTCGAAAATTAATCTGAATTTTTCATCGTGGTCTTCAAAACGATCATTTGTAACTTTTTCAAGCTCTTTTATTTTCTGAACAAGTTCTTTATTTCCTTGCAAAAGTTTTCTTATTTGCACAAAAGTACGCATAACAGCAATGTTTACTCCAATGGCTCTTTTGCTTTTGAGTACACCGGAAAGCATTGCAACACCTTGTTCCGTGAAGGCAAAAGGCAAATATTTGCTGTGTTGTCCACGACCTTTCTTTAAGATCACATTTTATGATCTTAAAGCTTGCTCATTTTGGCCTGCAGACTGCAATTTATAATCATTGAATTCCTGGGCAGTTAACTCAAACATAAAATCTTCGGGGAACCGGTCTATATTTCTTTTTACTGCTTGCTTTAATACTCTTGTTTCAACTCCGTAAAGAGAGGCCAAATGGAAGTCAAGCATGACCTTCTCGCCTCTGATAAAAAATATCTGTGAAGCAATATTTTCTTCTTTAATAATAAGTTTCATAGCTTTTTGGAATCACTTCGCTTTATAGTCGGTATACAGATATAAACCGGGAAATAAGGTCGTAAAGAGTTTATTTCTTCATTAACGCCGGAAACGATAGGCAAATCTGCTTCAGGTGAAATATTATCAATAAAAAACTGGCCTACATTGCCACGCCTGTGGTTATCTCTTATAGATGATTGGATTGAAGCAATATTTTCCATTAATCATAGATCTCCACATGATTCAGAAAAGATAATTTATAGAACGGAACCGATGTTGTTTGAATAACATAACAGCCTAAATTGTCAAGCAATAAGATTATTAAAATTATCAGGCTTAATCACTTAATTGTACGGGTTTGAAATTATAAAAGGTGAAGCAATTACGCACCGGGTAACCGGAAAGGTTTGGTCACAGCCATGTAGAAGCATGCACCATCCACAAGGTCGGGGTATTCGTTAAGGAAGGCTTCCAGGCCTCTGGCATCAGAAGTAGTAACACGAGCGGTGGCCTTGTTGATAGCATCCACCGGCTGCACGATGTTGCATGCAACACCATTTATGTTGCATCTTTTTGCAATATTATATTTATTTA
>JBDRRF010000029.1:0-51131 GCA_043825875.1 Pseudomonadota bacterium
ATATATATTAATGTGTTATAGTGTGCAACTCATATTTTTAAGAGTTTGATGTAAACTGTGAATTTATAAAAACCGGTCTTTATGCTGGGTTATTTTTTTATATATGTGTTGAAAATATATCGAATTTTATTTATATAGGAAAACTTTTCATATTTAATAAAAAATAAGATTGTTTTTTAAAATATAGTCTGATATCTTAATAAGATTGTTAGTAGCTATCACTAAATGTTGATAGTGACAAAATAGGCTAAGGGGGTATTTTTTTTTAATGGAAAATCAGGTTAACTCAAATACAAACGAAGATCAAAATCAGGAAGACATGTTGGATTCCAAAGCAGCAGACAATGACAAAGTTCAGGAAATGGATTTTGGGTCTGATACATCGGATGAAATATTGTCTGAACAAGAAAAAAGCCAAGAAGAAAACCAAGAAGAAAGCATGGAAACGCTTATGGATATGTATGATGAAAGTTTTAAGCGTTTTCAGGAAGGTGAAGTTGTCAGCGGAAGGGTTATTTCCATAGACAAAGATTATGTTTTGGTCGATATTGGCTATAAGTCTGAAGGGCAGATAAAAATATATGAGTTTAAGGATGAAGACGGCAAGGTAAATATTGAGCCGGGAGACACCGTAGAAGTTATGGTGGAATGGTGGGATGACGAAGAAGAAAGAGTTATTCTGTCAAAAGAGAAGGCCGAGAAAGTCAAAGTATGGGATGATATAAAGAAAGCGCATGATGATGACGGAACCATAGAAGGTGTTATATTAAGCCGCGTTAAAGGCGGTTTTTCCGTTGATGTCGGGGTGCAGGCTTTTCTGCCGGGTTCTCAGGCCGATTTGCGCCCTATACGCAATCTTGATGAACTTGTAGGGAAAACATTTGCTTTTAAGATATTAAAGTATAACAGAAAACGAAGTAACGTTGTTCTTTCAAGAAGAGCTATTCTTGAACAGGATCGCGATAGCAAAAGAACCGCTACTCTTTCTACAATTCACGAGGATAAAATTACTGAGGGCTTTGTTAAAAACATTACTGAGTACGGAGTGTTTGTTGACCTTGGAGGTGTTGATGGCCTTTTGCATATTACAGATATCTCATGGGGAAGAATTAAGCATCCTGCCGAAATGTTTGCCGTTGGGGACAAGATTACAGTAAAAATTCTGAGCATAGACAAGGAAAAGGAAAGAGTGTCCCTTGGCATGAAACAGCTTGTTGAGGATCCATGGATAAGGGCTTCGGAAAAATACCCTATTGGCGAACGGGTTACCGGCAAAGTCGTTAGCCTGACAGATTATGGTGCTTTTGTTGAGCTTGAAGAAGGTATTGAAGGGCTTATTCATGTTTCTGAAATGTCATGGGCCCGAAAAGTACGTCATCCTTCCAAGATATTTTCTGTTGGTGAAATGGTTGAATCAGTTGTCCTTGATATCAAACCTGAAAACAGGCGGATTTCTCTTGGTGTAAAACAAGTTGTTCCGAATCCTTGGGATATAATAAGCGAAAACTATCCGGTTGGAACTACTATTGAAGGTAAAGTAAAAAATATAACCGATTTTGGAATTTTTGTAGGTATTGATGAAGGTATTGATGGCCTTATTCATATTTCGGATATTTCATGGACTAAACGCATAAAGCATCCTTCTGAACTTTATAAAAAAGGGGATGTTATTCAGGCTGTGGTTTTGGCAATAGAGAAAGAAAATGAAAGATTCTCATTGGGTATAAAGCAGCTTCAGAAAGATCCCTGGGAAACAGTCAGCACGCGTTATACTGTTGGAAAAGAAATTGTAGGAACAATAACGAATGTAACTGATTTTGGTATATTTGTAGAGCTTGAAGAAGGAATAGAGGGGCTTGTCCATGTTTCTGAAATCAGTAAAGAGAAGATCAAAACTCCTGTTGGGAAATACAATCTTGGAGAAGTGTTAAACGCTAAAGTTATGAATATAAACAGCGTAGAAAGAAGAATAGGTCTTTCCATCAAACGCCTGCAGATGGATAATGAACAGAATGTTCTTACAGATTACATAAGTAATATGAAGCCAGCGACATCTGCTTTCGGGGAGATTTTGCGGGAAAATCTTCAGGAAAAATTAAACGGAGAATAATCTTTTACAAAAAAAGCAGCCGGATTGACGGCTGCTTTTTTTGTAAACAACTTTAAATAAATTTTTAAAGCATATATGTTTTCACGAAGACACCCAATCCTATTTTTTATCTTAGTATCTTCTTCTGTCTTTTTTGCGACGATTTTTGGTATCTCCATTCTTGTTTTTCTTGGAACACGTGATTCCGATTTTAATATAGGAGAAAAGGTTGGAGTTATTGAAATATCAGGTGTGATTACTGATTCCAAGGAAATAGTTAATAATATTAAGAAATATCGCGATAACGATTCTATAAAGGCAATTGTTTTAAGGATAGATTCCCCTGGTGGGTCCGTAGGTCCGTCACAGGAAATATTCCGGGAAGTTAGGAAAACAATCGGAAAAAAGAAAATTATTACTTCAATGGGCAGTGTTGCAGCTTCGGGAGGATATTATATTGCTGCTGGCACGGATGGTATAATGGCCAATCCGGGTACTATAACCGGCAGTATAGGGGTAATAATCGGTTTTACTAATTTTGAAGAAATTTTGCAAAAAATAGGTTTATATCCGGTTGTAGTCAAAAGCGGTGAATATAAAGATATAGGATCTCCAGTACGTAAAATGACGGAAAAAGAGAAGAAATTGCTTCAGGATTTTGTTGATGATACGCATATGCAGTTTGTTGGTGCCGTTTCCAAAGGGCGCAATATGGATATCGCCAAAGTTAAAGCTATCGCAGACGGGCGGATTTTTACCGGACAAATGGCCAAAAATCTTGGTCTTGTTGATCGTCTTGGCAACATTGAGGATGCAATAGAATGGGCCGGCCGATTAGGAGGAATTAAAGGAAAAATATCCGCTGTCTATTCTAAAAAAGCTGACAGCTCTTTTTTAGAATATTTTATTGAATCTTCCGCTAAAAAAATTGTTAGCCGTGTTGCAAATCCGGAGTTTTTTGCAGGCTATATTCTAAAATCCCCTCTTTAGTTACATATAAAATGTTAAAATAATTGTTGCAGATATAAAATAATATTGTTACAAAATCATATTTAAAACAACGCACACTCTTTGGTCTTGTTGACCTGCTTTATGGTGCTTTCAAAAAACGAAAGTTTAAAGCAGGGTAAAAAAGGGTGGAGGATTAACCAAATAGAAAGGGAGAGTATTAAATGTCATATCTTACAATGAAGGAACTGCTTGAAGCCGGAGTGCATTTTGGCCATCAGACAAAACGATGGAACCCTAAAATGAAACAATATATTTTTGGGGCGAGAAACGGGATTTATATCATAGATCTTCAAAAAACCGTGAGGATGTTTAAAACAGCTTATGATTTTATACAAGATACTGTTGCAAACGGCAAATCGGTTCTTTTTGTGGGTACAAAAAAACAGGCAAAAGAGTCTATTTATGAAGAGGCAAATCGCTGTGAAATGTTTTATGTTCATAACAGATGGCTTGGCGGAATGTTGACAAATTTTCAGACAATAAAAAAGGGTATTGACCGGCTTAATTATCTTAATTCCATTCAAAATGACGGGTCGATTAATTTGTTCCCCAAAAAAGAGAGATTAAAACACGAAAAAGAAAGAAGAAAACTTGACAGTACATTAGGTGGTATTCGAAGCATGAATGCTCTTCCGGGTGCAATATTTGTTGTTGATCCTAAACACGAAGCCATCGCAATCCGGGAAGGCAAGCGTTTAAGAATTCCTATTATATCTATTGTAGATACAAACTGTGACCCTGATGATGTAGATTATATTGTTCCTGGAAATGATGATGCTATACGTTCCATAAGACTTATTTCATCCAGAATAGCCACAGCCTGTATAGAAGGCAAAAAACGGCTGGAAGAAAAAAAGCAGGCAGAATCCGATAAAGAAATTGAAGATGTTGCTGAAGCAGAAGAAACTACTTCTGAATTAAAACCGGGTGAGAGAAAAGTGATCTCAAACGGCACTGACGGCCCGGTGATTGAAATTATCAAGAGAGCAACTCCGGAAGTAATAAAAGATATCGAAAGTGAAGAATAATTAACGGGAGAAAATAAGATGGGATCAATTAGTGCGGAAACAGTAAAGCAACTCCGGGGAAAAACCGGAGCAGGTATTATGGATTGTAAGGAGGCTCTTTCCGTATGTGAGGGAGATATGGATAAGGCTGTAGACCATTTAAGAACAAAAGGTCTTGCTACAGCAGCAAAAAGAGCCGGAAAGGCTATGACGGAAGGGACGGTCCAATCTTATATACATATGGGCGGAAAGCTCGGAGTACTTGTTGAAATAAACTGTGAAACCGATTTCGTTTCAAAAAATGACAATTTCAAAGATTTTACTAAAAATATAGCAATGCATATTGCGGCAGCTAATCCGGTCAGTATCCGGCGTGAAGAAGTGTCACAGGAACTTGTTCAAAGAGAAATGGCAATATATCGAGATCAGGCTAAAGAAATGGGTAAGCCTGAAAAAATGATCGATAAAATAGCGGATGGAAAGCTTGAAAAATTCTACAAGGAAAACTGTTTGATGAATCAGGCTTATGTACGGGATCCGAATATTACCATTGCCGACTTGCTTAGTGAGTTGATTGCAAAAACAGGAGAAAACATTATAATTAAACGGTTTGTAAGATTCCAGATCGGAGAATAATATACATTGAAACCTCCACAATACAAAAGAGTACTTTTGAAGTTAAGTGGTGAAGCTTTGATGGGGGATCAGGGTTTCGGAATTAGTTCGGATGTTATAAAATATGTTGCCGAAGAGATCCGGTCAGTATTTGATCTTGGCATTCAAATAGCAATAGTTGTGGGAGGAGGAAATATCTTCCGGGGTATTGCCGCAAGCTCATTTGGAATGGATCGGACGTCTGCAGATCATATGGGGATGCTTGCAACTGTTATAAACAGCCTTGCCTTGCAAGATGCGCTTGAAAAGAAAGATATCGCAACACGGATTCAAACTGCAATAACGATACATGAAGTAGCTGAACCTTACATACTTAGAAGAGCAGTTCGTCACCTTGAAAAAGGGCGTGTTGTTATTTTTGCCGCAGGAACCGGTAATCCGTACTTTACTACAGATACCGCTGCTGTTTTAAGGGCACAGGAAATTCATGCCGAGATTCTGCTTAAAGCAACAAAGGTTGACGGATTATATGATTCAGACCCGGTTATTAACAAAGATGCGAAATTTCTAAAAAGCGTGACCTACATGGAGGTCCTTGAAAAACAGCTTAAAGTAATGGATATGACGGCTATATCTCTTGCTATGGATAATCATCTGCCGCTTGCAATTTTTAATCTTAGGACAAAGGGAAATATAAAAAGAGTTATATGCGGTGATGATATCGGAACCCGCATTTTCAATTAAGCAACGTACGTTTTCGCCTTTGTGAAAACCGATATTTAGCTTTTCACGGACGTATCAAAATTATTATAGAATATAAAACTATATTTTCTTTGCTTAATAGATAAGGAGTAGCTCATGATTGAGTCATTATATCAGGAATTAAAGGAAAACATGGGCAAGTCGATATCTGCCCTTCAGAATGAATTGAAGAGAGTAAGAACCGGGCGTGCCTCGTTGTCAATTCTTGATGGTATCAGAGTTGATTACTACGGGACTTTGACTCCGCTTAATCAGATGGCTTCTCTTGCAGTTCCTGAGAGCCGCTTAATTACCGTTCAACCCTGGGATGTATCTGTTATTAAAGAGATTGAAAAAGCCATATTAAAATCGGATCTTGGCCTTACACCATCAAATGATGGTAAAATCATTCGCATATCTATCCCGCCTCTTACGGAAGAAAGAAGAAAAAAACTGGTTAAGGTTGTGCATAAAATGTGCGAAGACTATAAAATTGCCGTCCGTAATTTAAGGCGTGATTCGAATGAACTAATTAAGGGTTTCAAAAAAGATGGTGAGATAGCTGAAGATGCTGCTTTTAAAGCGCAAGATGGTGTGCAAAATATAACGGATGAACATATAAGAATTATCGATAATATATATAAAGAAAAAGAAAAGGAGATCCTTGAATTCTAGCTCATCAATCGATTCTCTTGGTCTTGATACTTCAAAACTTCCCAGGCATATCGCTATAATAATGGATGGTAATGGGCGATGGGCAGAAAAGCGCCTGATGAACAGAATTAAAGGGCATGAATCGGGATCTGAAGCCGTAAGAACAATAGTTAGGTCCTGTCGTGAAATCGGTATTTCCGTTTTAACTCTTTTTGCATTTTCAACGGAAAACTGGCAGCGTCCCAAGATTGAGATATCAGCCTTAATGACCCTGCTTAAAAATTTTCTTGATTCTGAAGTAAAAGAGATGATGGAAAATAACATCCATTTAAATGCAATCGGGCAGATCCAAAAGCTTCCTGAAGGAGTCCGTAAATCGTTAAAAAAGACGATGGATTTAACCGTAAAAAATAATGGGATGCTTCTTAACCTTGCTTTAAGTTATGGTGGAAGGGCTGAACTGGTTGATATGGTTAAGATTATTGCAAGAAAGGCTAAGGATGGAAGTATTGATCCTGATTTGATAACAGATGAAATTGTTGAAAACAACCTTTATACTACCGGTATGCCCGATCCTGATTTGCTTATTAGAACCAGTGGTGAAATGAGGGTCAGTAATTTTCTGCTCTGGCAGATTGCTTATAGTGAAATTTATATAACCGATACCTTATGGCCGGATTTTGGCAAGGAAGAACTCATTAAAATTATACTTAATTATCAGAATCGTGAACGCAGGTTCGGTAATGTCGGGTAGTTAATACTTAATAATAAGCGCCCACCGGTTATAGTCTACTCAAGGGTTGGGAAAATACCTCGCCTTGGGGGGAAACTTTAGTTCAATATTATTTTTAGACAAAAGGGTTCCAGCGGTCAAGGATTCGGGGGTTCAATCTTTAGATGTAAGTGATATTTTGCTTGAACACTTGACCCCTTGAATCCTTGAACCCTCAAGCCATCAGCCCTGTCTTACGATGGCGACTAAATTCCAATTATTGATTTATTTAAGAAGTTTATAGGATATATGCATGCATTTAAAGCGTTGGATTACAGGACTTACAGCGCTTCCCTTTCTTATATTGCTTATAAGTAAAGGCGGAAGTATAGCATTTGCCGTTTTTATAAGCATTGTGTCAATCATTGCCCTTTTCGAATATTATGAAATAGTACTCTATCCCCAAAAAATGCAGAGTATAAAAAATGCATTGCCTCTGATATCATATCTTTTCGGAATAATAATCATATTTGTTGTATACAGGGATATGCCGGATATGGTGTCTTTTTTGATTGTATTTAATCTTATTATTTCAGGTTTTATTTCTCTTTTTAAGTTTAAAACAAATAAGGATATTATATGGCTGGTTGTAAAACAGCTTACGGGCCTTATATATATTCCGCTTTTTCTTTCATATCTTATTTTAATCAGAAATGGCAGTGATGGAATTGCCTGGATTTATTTCCTGCTTATATTGGTTTTTGCAGGAGATACAGGGGCTTTTTATGCAGGTACTTATTTTGGAAAACATAAGCTTTGTCCATCTGTCAGTCCCGGAAAAACAATAGAAGGATCTTTAGGCGGATTGGGATTAAATATTGTGGCAGGTGGTATATTTAAATATTATTTTCTGTCATCATATTCATGGTGGATTTCTATTTTATTATTTATTTGTGTCGGAATTGCAGGACAGATCGGGGATCTTTTTGAATCGGAATTGAAAAGATCTGCCGGTGTTAAGGATTCGGGGTCAATATTACCCGGACATGGTGGCATTCTTGATCGTATCGACGCTCTTTTATTTGCTGCGCCGGTTGCCTGGGTGTTTAAGGAATTTTTGTTTTAATAATGAAAACGGGTTTAATATAATGAAGTCTTTATCTATATTGGGTTCAACAGGATCAATCGGAACCAATACTCTAAAGATAGTTGAAATGTTTTCGCACAAGTTTCGGATAAAAGCGCTTGCGGCGAAAAATAATGTATTATTGCTTGCTCAGCAAATAAAAAAATTTAAGCCCCATATGGCTGTTGTATTTGATGAACAAAGCGCCTTAGAGCTTAAAAAAGCTACTTCCGGAATTGATATTAAAATTCTTTATGGAACTGAGGGTTACAAGGCAGCCGCATCTTTGGATGGAGTCGATATGGTAGTTGCCGCAATTGTTGGTTCTGCCGGGCTTTTGCCGGTATTATCTGCAATTGATGCCGGAAAGGATATTGCGCTTGCCAACAAGGAAACGCTTGTTATGGCAGGTGATATAGTTATCAAAAGTGCCAAGGAAAAGGGTGTTAAAATACTTCCTGTAGATAGTGAACACAGCGCAATTTTTCAGTGTCTTTCCGGTCAACGTAAAAAAGATATGGATAAGATACTGCTCACAGCTTCGGGGGGGCCTTTCCTTAATCTTTCCTCAACTGAATTTGGCAAAATTACACCGGAAGATGCAATAAACCATCCGGTTTGGCAAATGGGTAAAAAAATAAGTATTGATTCTGCTACAATGATGAATAAAGGACTTGAAGTTATAGAAGCCAAACATCTTTTTGAGGTTTCGGTTGATACTATTGAAGTACTTATTCATCCTCAAAGCATTGTTCATTCAATGGTGTCATTTAAAGACGGAACGGTTATTGCCCAAATGGGTGTCCCGGATATGAGAGGGGCTATTGCATATGCTATGTCTTTTCCGGAAAGGCTTCCCATAGGACAAGATTCTCCTGATTTCAATTCTATCGGATCACTTACTTTTCAAAAACCTGATACTGACAAATTCCCTTGTATTGATCTTGCTTATTATGCGGGTAAAATTGGAGGAACTCTTCCGGCCGTTTTGAATGCGGCAAACGAAATAGCAGTTGAAGGTTTTTTAAACAAAAGAATTTCCTTTGCAGATATTCCTCAAGTAATAAGGAAAACAATGGAAAAGCACTTTGTTATTGCAAATCCGGCGCTATCTGATATTCTCCAGGCAGATAATTGGGCGCGCAATGTTGCTGTGGAGCAAATAATCGAATAAAAGGATTTTAGAAAGCTGTATAATTTATGGGCACAGATTTTATTGCATTTATTATAGTACTCGGGGTACTGATTTTTATTCATGAGCTTGGCCATTTTCTTGTGGCCAGGTATTTTGGAGTAGGAATCGAAAAATTTTCTCTTGGATTCGGGCCAAGGCTTTTCGGGAAAAAAGTAGGGATCACGGATTACCGCGTTTCAGCGGTTCCTCTTGGCGGGTATGTTAAAATGGTAGGTGAAGATCCTGATTCGGAGCTTGACCCGGAAGATATTTCAATTTCATATAGCCATAAACATGTTTTTAAGAGAATTTTAATTGTTGCTGCCGGGCCAACCTTTAATATTCTTTTGGCTGCTGTCATTTATTTTGGATTTTTTTCGGTTGTGGGAATTGAGGATGTCACACCTGTAATAAGAAATATCGATATTGGTGGTCCGGCCCAAAAAGCAGGGCTTGCAAAAGGTGATTTAATTCTCTCTATTGACGAAGCGCCGGTTGATTCATGGTATGATATTTTTAATGCCATTAAACGCAGCGAAGGGCGCACGCTATCACTGAAGCTTAAGCGGGATGATTCTGTAATTGCCCTTGCACTTTCTCCGCAATTAAATACAGGCCAGGATCTTTTTGGGGATGAGGTTAAATATTATGATTTGGGGATTTCCGGCTATCCGGAAATTGAGGCAATTATAGGCGGGGTATCGAATGGTTTTCCTGCCCAGGCAGCCGGGCTTGAAAAAAACGATAAAATAGTTGCCATTAATGGTGAAAAAGTCAATAGCTGGAACAAAATGCAGAAGATTATATTAGAAAGTCAAGGAAAGATTCTGCTGACAACTATTCAACGTGGTGACTCTTCTTTTGATGTAAAGATAACACCTGCGCTTACAAAGAATAAAAATGCATTAGGTGAGATTGAAGAAAGCTATAAGATTGGTGTTTCAAGCGCTGGTAATATTTTGTCAGATGAAGATAAGTTTTTGAAAAAATTTTCAGTTTTTGAAGCTTTGTTTGAAAGCGTGAGGCAGACTTATAGATTTACACATTTAACGATTGTAAGTATTGCAAAGCTGATACAGGGTAAGTTATCCATCAACACTCTTGGCGGCCCTATAATGATTGCTGAGATGGCGGGACAACAGGCTAGAGAAGGTGCTTCCGATTTTCTGTTTTTTATGGCTCTTATCAGTATAAATCTTGCAGTGTTGAATTTTCTTCCTATACCGGTTTTAGATGGCGGGCATTTGTTTTTCTATTTTATTGAAGCTGCAATAGGAAAACCGGTAAATACAAAGATTCGTGAAATAGCCCAGCAGGTTGGTATTTTCGTACTAATTTTGCTTATGATCTTTGTTTTTTACAATGATATAACCAGATATTTTTTTAGTTGATAAAGATAAAATAAAATGCCGCATAGACTTGAGATTGCATTAAAACCCGAAATGTTTGATGCAGAAGGCGAAGGTATTCGTTTAAAAGCGAAAAATTATTTCGGAATTGAATTTGCAAAAGTACGCACCATTTCAATTGTTACCATTGATGCCGCTTTAAATAAAGACGAGCTGAATTTGATTCAGTCTGCAATTTTTACAAATCCTGTCATACAAACTTCATCATTTGATCCTATTGCAATTGATTTCGACTGGATAATATGGGTTGGCTATAAACCGGGGGTGAAAGATAATCCGGGCAGTACTGCGGTAGAAGCCATGGAAGATTTGATCGGGACAAAAATTTCCGGATCTTTTAAAAAAGATGCAGCAGTTTATACATCTAAACGGTATTGTATTAAGGGCCATGACCTGTCACAGAAAAATATTGAAAAAATTGCCCGTGAACTTTTATCAAATGATATTATTCAGCAGACTAAAATTTATTCAAAAGCCGATTGGAATAGTAATGAAGGAATTGGTTATATTATTCCAAAAGTAGTATTAAACCATATTCCCACTGTTTCAACAATATCAATAAAAAGCGATGAAATATTACAAAAGGTCAGTGATAAAAGAAACCTTGCCTTAAATCCGAATGATATTTTTGCAATAAGATCTTATTTTTTAAAAGATGATGTTCTGGCCGCACGGGCTGCCCAAGGTTTGTCGGAGCCAACAGATATTGAGCTCGAATATATCTGCCAGGCAAGAAGTGATCATTGTAACCACAATACCTTCCGGGGGTTATTTCGCTACACAGATCTTGAAACAGGAGATACCGAAACGGTTGATAATCTTTTTAAGACCTGTATTGAAGTGCCAACTCTTTATCTTAAAGATAAAAAACAATGGGTTGTTTCAGTATTGTGGGATAATGCCGGAGCTGGGCTTTTTGATGAGGATAACTATTATGTCATAACCGGTGAAACACATAATTCACCTTCCAACATGGAAGCATATGGCGGAGCCATCACGGGAATAGTCGGAGTATATCGTGATCCTTTAGGTACTGGAAAAGGCTCAAAGCTTATCATGGGCAGTTATGGTTTTTGTGTAGGGCACAGGGATTATAATGGTCCGCTTATGCCGCATCTTCATCCAAGACGTCTTTTAGATGGGGTTATAGAAGGAGTTAGAGACGGCGGAAATAAAAGCGGGATACCAACGCCGTTTGGCCAGGTTCTTTTCCATCACGGCTATATGGGAAAATGTCTTGTATTTGTTACCGCTCTTGGAATTATGCCTGCAACAATTAAGAAAGAACCTGCCGAACAGAAGAAAACATCTGTCGAAGACGTTATTATCATGTGTGGCGGAAGAGTAGGAAAAGACGGTATACATGGGGTTACGGCTTCATCTGAAGTATTTTCCGAAAACACTCCGGCAGGCCATGTCCAGATAGGTGATCCCTATACTCAAAAGAAAATGCACGATTTTCTGCTCGAAGCTCGTGATGAAGGCCTTATTGCTTTTATAACCGATAATGGCGGTGGCGGACTTTCATCATCTATTGGAGAATCCGCCATATATTCAAATGGCTGTGAAATAGATCTTGATAAGGTTCCATTAAAATACGAAGGCCTGGACCAGTGGGAAATATGGGTTTCGGAATCTCAGGAACGTATGACTGTTGCAGTAAAACCTGAGCATCTTGAGAGATTTTTTGAACTATCTGCAAAACACGCAGTTGAAAGTACTGCAATCGGGAAATATACCAATTCCGGAAAACTTCATATTAAGTATAATAGTAAAACCTGTGCTTATGTTGATATGGATTTGCTTGCGGCAGGCTTTCCTCAGTGGGAGTTTGATGCTGTGTGGTATCCACCTGCTATGCGCGGTCTATATGAGCCTGTGATAACAGAGCCCGAAGATTACAATAAGCTTTTACTTGATATTTTATCTCGTCCGAATATCTGCTCAAAAGAGTGGATCTGTAAACAATATGATCATGAAGTACAAGGCAGTAGTGTTATCAAACCGCTTGTAGGAAAAAAGCGCGATATAAACAGTGATGCAGTTGTAATAAGACCTGTGCTTGATTCAAATAAAGGAATTGCTTTTTCACAGGCAATTTTACCTATGTATTCGGCAATAGATGCTTTTCATATGACATGCTGCACGATTGATGAAGCTGTCCGGCGGCTTATTTGTGTTGGTGGCAGTATTGATCATATTGGAGGGGTGGATAATTTCTGCTGGCCCAATATTGGGTATCATCCGGTTAATAATCCCGATGGGAAATTCAAGGCCGCCCAGCTTGTGCGCTCCTGCAAAGCACTTGCAAAAACATGTCTTTCATACGAGATACCGCTTCTATCCGGAAAAGACAGCATGTATGTGGATGGATACCTATCGGGCAGATACGGCGAATCCCACAAAACGTCAGCTCTTGAAACCATGCAGTTTTCAGCGGTATCTGTAATAGATGAAATTCATAAATGCATCACAATGGATTGCAAAATTCCGGGAGATCTTGTGTATGTGCTGGGCGAAACCCAAAACGAACTGGGTGCTTCTGAATATTATGAGCATTTTGGTTATATCGGATTAAATGTGCCGAAAGTATTTCCCGTTCAATTCCTTAAGCTCTACAAAGCGCTTTGTGAGGCTATAGACAAAGGTCTTGTAGCCTCAGCCCATGGCATTTACCGGGGGGGCTTGGGTGTGCATCTTGCGATGGTTGCTATGGGAGGTGATCTTGGTTTAAGGGTGGATATAGATTGTGTACCAACTAATGGGCTTGATCGTATTGATTCGATTCTTTTTTCAGAATCAGCCGGCCGGATTATAGTAACTGTTGCGCCTGAAAATAAAAAAATTTTTGAAAGTATTTTTAACGGGCTTTGTTATGCAAATATTGGTGAGGTTACGGAAAACAAAGAATTGATAGTAAATAGTACCAAAAACAAAAATATTATTTGCCTATCTGTTGATGCATTAAAAAAAGCATGGAAACAGCCTTTTGGAGAGCTGATATGAGTAAGGTTAAAGTTCTGGTGCTTGCCGGATATGGCTTAAACTGCGACTACGAAACTGCATATACTTTTGAACTTGCCGGCGCAAAAGCTAAAAGGGTCCATATAAACAGCCTTATTGGCGGAGATATTAACCTGTCTGATTTTAATATTCTGGTTTTTACAGGAGGATTTGGCTGGGGTGATGACCATGGGGCCGGAGTAGTCCAGTCTGTTAAACTTAAAACAAAACTTGGCGATAAAATACTTGAATTTGTTGATAAGGGCAATCTTGTAATAGGAATTTGCAATGGATTCCAGGCTATAGTAAATATGGGTCTTTTGCCGGGATTTGATAATAACTATACCACAAGATCACTTGCGTTAACTTTCAATGACTGCGGAAATTTTAAGGATTGCTGGGTGGATCTTAAAGTAAATAATTCATCCTCCTGTGTATTTACCAAAGGATTGGATAATATCGAACTTCCCATAAGACATGGAGAAGGGAAGTTTTATTCGGATGAATCAACCATAAAAAGGCTTGTTGATAATAATCAGGTTGTTGTTCGGTATGCGATGCCGGAAGGAAAACCGGCGAACGGAAAATATCCTTACAATCCAAATGGATCTGTAGAAGATATTGCCGGGATATGTGATCCCAGCGGCCGCATATTCGGCCTTATGCCTCATCCTGAAGCCTATAACCATTTCACAAACCATCCTGACTGGACAAGACGCAAAGAAAAGCTGAAACGTTTAGGTGAAAATGAGTGCAAGCAAATTCCGACTGGCATACTCATTTTTAAAAATGCCGTAGATTATATTATGGATTCGCAATAAACCTGATACCGCTGTTCTTTATGTTACCATCACAATTCACACTATTAAATTATTTAATAGTGCTATAAATAAGTTTAATAGTTTGCCCTGTAAAGCTTGTTTTATTATTTTGTTTTCATGGCGCATTCTATTTGCTCTAAATGAAATAATGCTTATTTATATCAATATGTTATATCTTAATAATATTTTACAGATCAATCAGTAACTATATATAAAAATATTGGCATGGGGTTTGTATATTAACAGACTATCCGGGCAATGAAATTTTATTGAATTGTCGGGCTTAAGTATTGGAGAGTAAAAGATGCAGAAAAAAGCCGGTTTCTCATTAGTTGAGTTAATGATCGTATTAGCTATTATTGCAATTCTATCTGCAATAATAACGCCAAATATTATAAATTGGCTAAGAGGCCAGGGGTTAAAAACTGCCATTTCGGAATTACAGGGAAATTTGCAATTGGCAAAATTGGGTGCAATAAGGCAAAATCAGAGCTGTGCAGTTACATTTAATACAGGTTCTGGAAGCTATTCTATTCCCTGTGCTAATAAGAGGGTTTTGTTAAGCAGTTATAGCGGTGGGGTTGTTTTTGGAATGCCACCTTCTTTTGCAGGTACAATGGCTGGTACAATTACCTTTTCTTCAGATGGAACTTCTTCACTAAGTAGTGTTTTTTTAACAGATAATACAAGATCAGCATACTACAGGATACAAACATTTCTTTCAGGTGGAATTGTTACATCAAAATGGGATGGATCTAGCTGGAAATAGGAATTCTTGAAATGAATATAATAAGAAAAATATTTAGATTTAGTTCGAAATATACAAGCTCAAACAAAGGGCTTACTCTGGTTGAACTTATGGTCGTAATGGGACTTGCTACTATTGTCCTTGCGGTAATATATGCGGCCTACAATACTCAATCCAGGATGAACAGAAAAGAGACCGCTATTGTGAATATGCAGCAGAATATAAGAGGCTCACTATATCTTATTGAAAAAGAGATAAGAATGGCGGGATATGACCCGGAAGCATCCGGTAAATTTGGAATAAAGGATATAAAATTTAAAGATATAGATGGTAGCGATAACGTAAATGGATACAGCTCAATAACCTTTACAGCTGATAACGGCGCTGAAGATACCAGCACCACTCCTCCAACTCCTCATGCTATGAATGGACAGTTAGATTCAAACGAGACTTATACTTATAGAATATATAATTACACAGCCGGAAGTCCTGCAGGAATTCTGGATCTTGGCAGAAAAGTTGGTGGTGGAGGGATTACAATAGTTGCCGAAGGCATAGATGCAATAGGCTTTGCATATGCTTATGACAATGACGGAGACGGTCAACTTGATGTATCATCTGGTGGCGGCAATGTTTTATGGGCTATAGATACCGATAACAACAATAAACTTGATAGCATTCTGGATACCACTGATAATGGTGTAATAGATATATATGATGATGAAGCTGGAACGACTCTGCCATCCGAGATTGATCTTGATAAAATAAGAGCCATCAGGGTCTGGATTCTGGCGAGAACTAAAACCACTCTATTAGATTATAATGATAGCCATACATATGTTGTTGCTAACAGGCGCATAACGCCGAACGATAACTATAAACGGGAGCTATTGGAAACTATTATTAAATGCAGAAATCTTGGCTTTTAATGATTTTATATATTTTTGAAGGAGTTTTGGGATGAACAGTAAAAACTTTAATAAAAATATTCTCAATACAAAAGATGAATCAGGCAAAAAATCCGGTAATAGCGGATATACAATGATAGAAGTTCTTATTGCGCTTGCCATTTTTTCAATTGGAATTATGGGAGTGGCAAAAATGCAGATAGCATCAACCAATCTTAACAGCTATTCAAGAATGGCGACTGAAGCCACAACAATGGGTGGTGATGAGATGGAAAGGCTCATGATTCTTCCTTATGATGATTATGATCTTGATCCTGCCTATAACTCAGAGCACTCTTATACAAACGATAATCGTACGGTAACATGGATTGTTACGGATAATACCGATCACAAGTCCATAAATATGACTATTACATATACTATAGCTATTAAAGGAACAACAAAGACTATTCGGCTAACTTATATAAAGCCCCAGGATGTTTAAAATCACAATATAAAAGATAAAGATCTTAAGGTTAGGATTCAGTGGTTTATAATATGAAATACTCGCTTGAAAGGTTCTGGTTATGAAAAAAACCGTAATAATATTAAACAATGAAAAAGGATCGATAATGGTGGTTGTCATTATTATGATGGCGCTTTTGCTCCTTATGGGAATAATGTCAACAAAGCTAAGCACTGTTGAAATGCAGATTCTTCGTAATACCATACTCACAAAACAGGATTTTTATGCTGCCGAAGGAGGTGTTACCGAAGTTTCTGTTGATGTCGATTATGCCGGCCTTCCCGGCAGGCCATGCCCTTCAGACCGCACCAGTTGCTCCGCTAGTTATTCGATAACAGATATTGATACGCCTACAATATTGACTAAAACAGAATATAATACCCCCCCGGTTACGCTGGAAAATCCGTCAGATGACCAGATTGATAATGTTACAGACTCGACATGGCCTAAAAACTATACCAGCAGCGATGCTGAATATGCATACAGAGTTTTTTTTAGAGGTCAGGGACCTATGCCAAAAGGTTATGGCGCTTCATTTGCCTCATATATATTTGATACAACAATAAGAAAACAAGAGGGTGTTTCGTTGGCTCAAATGTCTGCTACTATAAACGAAGGATTCAGAAAGATAGGGCCTAAAAACTAATGTGTTGGTCGTCTTTAAAGGAGGATTTTATGATAACGAATAGAAAATCATTAGATGAAACAAATAGTGGAATAAGAATTAAGCCAGGGGTTTTATGGTGTTTTTTACTGATGTTTCTTATGTCTGTTTGCAGTACAGTATCTTTTGCGGATGATACCGATATCTACAAACCGAAAGTAAAACATAATGTAATGATACTTATGGATTCATCGGGAAGCATGGCCTGGCCTCTTTATGATAACACAATCGAATATGCTACTTTCTTCAATTACATATGTGACAATTCGGGAGATTGGACAGATTCAAAGGATTCAAGTGGTCTTCATGGTACAAGCGCTACATATTATCCTTCGGCAAAAAAAGCTGCAAGAACAAAAATATATCTTATTTACGGAAATACCGGATATGCAAACACCCTTACAGGTGATTCGGGAGATCCGGACCGTGCATGGTATATTGATGGTAGCGCGGATATGCATACATATTTGAATGCGGATGGCGAATTTGAAGATGAAGAAGGTGATAAGCCAGGAGATGCGGCTTATGGTGGACGGATAAGCACGGTTGTTGACGCAACAACGGGTAAAACGATGATTACGGTTGACGGACAGCGGCTTCCAAATGGTAAGGATGTTGAGTTGCACAACTGGTATCAAAATTATGATGGCTCTAGGATTGACAAAGGCTTATCGGGTATGCTTCAGGCGCCTGGAAATTATTTCAGCGGTTATTTTTACGATGGCTCAGGGCCTGAGGACACCGGGGCAGGTGATAAGGATGAACTTGTTACCAATTCTGCTTCAACCTATACCTCAAACCCTTCTGCTGCAGATACTGATTGGTATGGAAGGGAAAAATGTTATTTTTTCGCAACCGGGAACTGGATTAATATGCAGATGATTTTTAATCTATCTGTTTATGTTGGATCAACCTGGCAAGATGCATGGAAAACCTGTAAATTTACTCCCGGACTGACCTATGAAACTGTTCCTTATAATGCTGTTTCCAAAAATTACCCTGCTTATGCTCCCATTGTAGATTACGATTCAAATGCCGACAGCACTGTGAATTATGAGGTTTATAATATGCTGTCAAGCAGGATTAGAGTCCATTTCAGTGACATAAGACTTTCCAGTAAAGATAGGCTTTTATTCTACGATGAAAATGGAGATAAAGATGAAGATGCATCATGGGATAAGGAATATGTTGCGGCGTCTACTGATAAATGGTCGGAATGGGTAGATGGCACAAAAATTCAACTGCGCTTTATTACGAGTAAAAAAAGCTCGGGCAGTAGATGGAAAATCGATAAATATCAGTATGAGTCTATTGGTGCAAGCGGTACTTATAGTTTTGACATAAGAATTGATGTCGCGAGATCCGCCATAATAGATGTTCTTGAAACCACAAGAGGCAAAATAAACTGGGGGCTTATGGCTTTTGATAAATCGGGTGGTGCTGATGGCGGCCAACTTCCACCCAACCAGCCGATAAACGGAAGTTTCAATGATGACGCTGTAAAAAATAGTATCATTGAACAGCTTAGCCATATAGATGCAATTGGCGGAACCCCGCTTGGAGAGGCGTTGCAGGATGTATTGATACATTTTAATCATCATATTCCTCTTATTCACAGAGACTGCAATAAAAATTTTGTAATTACATTAACAGATGGCTTTCCTTCCGCTGACACTGAATGGGAAAGAATATCAGGCCTTAATTTTCATACAAATACTGCACTTCATGACAGCGTTCAGTATACTCTGGATCCAATGCAGTACTCTTCCCCGGCAAATGATTATTATGACGATATAGCAGGATATTTATATACGCATAGCTGGCTTGATTTTACGGAAATCGTTCCCTCTCTCTCACCTTATACGGCTGATGAATTGGAAGCGGCAAGAAAGAGTTCTGCCGACAATATAACCGTGCATAATATTGGTTTCAGTATGGATCAGCCCATGCTGCAACACGCTTCAGATCTGGGAGGGGGGCTTTACCTTACGGCATATTCAAAATCACAGCTTGTAAATGCTTTTCATTCACTTGGTCTTATGATTGGTGAATATACGGCTTATACGGCTCCGGTGGTATCTGTTGATGAAGCGAACAGAGTCCAGTCGGGAAATAAACTGTATATGGCCGTTTTTAAGCCCAATGAAGATGTTTACTGGACAGGAAATCTGAAAAAATACGGCCTTCTATATGGTGAAGCAACAGGCTGTGATAATGGTGAAGACTGGTATGTTGTCGATAGAAACGATATGGAGGCTACCGATTGTGATGGTAATATGATTGAGGCATCCTCGTCGTATTGGTCAACAACAGACGGTGGTGATGTGGAAAAAGGCGGGGTAGGTCAATTAGTATACGAAAGCATCCCGGATATCTCAGAATTTGAGACCAGTATTATTACTTCCTCAAATGTGACTCACAGATACATCACAACGAACATTGGATCAGCTTTAGTAACAGTTGGAAACGATACATTGTCATATGCGGCTTTAGGCCTTGCGCCCGCTGATGATATTGGAAGAGCGAAAATAGTCAACTTTTTATACGGATATACATATAATGCCAGTGATGGAACAGATGGAAAAACTCTTGGTGCTCCGGTAGAAAAAAGCTCCTGGCCTATGGGTCCTATAATTCACTCCACACCCAAGATAATTGACTATTTTGATGGTGGCACCCTTAAAAAACGTTTGATTGCTGTTGGAGCAAATGACGGTATGCTGCATGTGTTTGATGATACCGAAGGCACAGGAAACGGCCAGGAAGTATTTGCTTTTGTCCCTTCTTCGGTTCTTGTATATATGAATCAGTTTGACCCGGACCTGCCCGTGCCTAACACGAAGGTATATACGGTTGACGGTTCTCCGATAGTTGTTAATCTGGCAGACAACACCAAGCTTCTGGTTTTTGGTTTAAGACGTGGAGGAAGGTCGTATTATGCTATAAATATTACCGATGATGATCCTACTAAGTGGTCTTTTGCGTGGGAAATAAGTAACAGCACAACAGGTATGGAAGAGCTTGGATACACAATGGGTATACCAAAGCATCTTAGGATAGTAAAAGCTTCTTCCGTTGAAGATATCTTGATGATACCAGGCGGATACGATACAAACGAAGACAGAAACCCGGACGAAGAAGATGATTATTATCTTACCGACAGTCATGAAGATACCATGGGGCGCGGCATCTTTCTTGTCAAGGCCAGTGACGGAAGTCTTTTAGACGGCTCATATTTCAGTATCGGGCGACAATTTGTGCGGGATGATATTAGCAATCCAAGTGATATTACCCAGTATATGAAATATTGCTTTGCTGCTGATCCTACTATTGTATCAGATTCTAAAGGTTACGTGCTTGCAATATATATGGCGGATCTTTACGGACAGGTATGGAAGTTTTCGCCTGAATATGATGAAGACACAAAAATTTTCAAATATTTCAACTTGAATCTTATATTTAAAACGAATCCGATGAGTGTGCAGAAATCAGCATATGAATATAGAGATGCTTTTAAAGAATGGGTATCCGGTGATGATCCGAGGGCTCTTGGCCTTATCAGTTTTCCGATAGTAAGCCCCAGAAAAACTTTTTACAGCCCGGATGTTTCTTATGCCGGAAACTGCTATACAGATCTTCCTGTTCTTTATATGGGAACAGGCGACAGGGAGCATCCGACCTATGTTGGTTCCCATTTGAACCCAAGCAAAGATTATAGAGTAAAAAATGGAGTCTACGCTTTTTATGATGCACATGCTGATTTCAAGCTTAAAAATCCGACAGGCACTTATGCTGATGGTAGTGACTATTTTACGGAAGCTAATCTGCTGAATGTTACATGCGGAGCATTGGAACCAGATCTTGAGTTATTTGCTGATACAATGGAAAATTTGCAGACAAAGGCCAATATTGAGACTTTTCTGAGAGAAAAAACCAATGGGTGGTATATTCTGTTTTCGGACTTGGATGGATGTGCCGATGTGGACAATGATGTTGATTTTACTACGAAAACAGAATTCGATGGTACGAAATGTATATCTCCGGTAACATTGTTTGCAAAAGTTCTTTATGTTCCCACATTCCAGCCGATGGAATCGACTGGTGATCCCTGTGTATATACTAATGTAGCCAGATTAATGGCTCTTAAATACTGCACAGGAAATGCCGCCTATAATTTTTATACTGGTAATGATGACAAAACGGACCCTGATAACGTTAAAGCGAAGTATACAAGGCTTGATAGATATCTTAAAATAGGAAATCATATACCTTCCGGAGTATCCATAGTAATTAGGTTTGGTAAAGCGGCGGGCTTCATATCTGTGGGTGGAAAAATATATCCTCTGCCTGAAGTTGATATGCCCGGCTCAATGATTCCTTTTTACTGGAAAGAGTATAATAATTAATAAGGAGGTGAGTATCATGAAAAGCAGAAAAGTAATTATGATTCTTTCATTGGTTATTTTGGTAGTTTCTTGCACTTATAGCTATGCAATTGTGCTTGCGGAAGGTACAGATTTTGCTAAAGGAGTTATTTCCAAAATCAATTCCACAGACATGTCTGTCAGGGTTGATACACAACGTTATTACTTCAAGGATGCTTCCGAAATGGAGAGAATATTAAAAACAAATAACATTTCAGAAGACCAAAAGGTTATAATGTTTTATAAAATAATTAAAGGTAAAAAGTTGATTATAAACATCATGGAAGACAAACGAGAATCCTTCTTTTAATGCCAAATGTTTCGTAAAGAGTCCGTCAATTATTTATAAGTGCTTACAGACGGACTCTTTACGAGGATATATATTATATGCAGTATTTAAAAAAATAACTGCATATAATATTACTGAACGTTTTTATAACTAGCAACTTAGCAGTAGATAAAGTGATAAAGGAAGAGGAAACCCATATAAAGGCTGTTTATAAGATCTTTTAAAAAATTGCTCTAAAATAAAAAATGCTTGAAATTATATTACATTCATATTATCCTTTATTTCAAAACTGTTATAAATAGTGATAAGCGGTATATGAATAGTAATAAGTGATTAAGTGTTTGAGGGGGATATGAATAAAAAATATATCATAATGTGCATACTGGCTATCCTTATTGCAGTTGGTTACTTTTCTTATAAAGATCACTCTAAAGAAGAAAAAATAAAGAAATGGAATGAAAAGGAATCTGCCCGGATGGTTGATATTGTCAATAAAAGTCCGATAGCAGGGCTTAGCAAAATGGGTCGAAGTATTGAAAGATATTATGCCGATAAAAAAAAGTATCCTGAAGTACTTATCGATCTTTATCCTGAATATATTGCTAATAAGGCTTTTATTGAAGATGTGATATGGGAATATGTTCCCGGCAAGAATAATTTTAAGCTAAGTAAAAGTGTGATACTTGAAGGCAAAACACTGGTTGCATCGATAGATAAAAATCTTAAGCCGGTATCAGGAAAGAAGATTTTTGTTGCATCGTCAAAAGACGCAGCTTCGCCAAATAAAAAAGCAGCATCTTCCGATATTTCTGATCTTGTTTCCAGGCTTGCTGCAGCGGTTTCTGAAAAGGAAGAAAAAATAATTTCTGCTCAGCTGATCGAACCTCAGTTTTCACTTGTTAAGGAAACTGAAAATGTGGTGGATTTTGAAAATAAAATTAGCCGTAAATATCTTGTCTGGAAAGACAACAAGGGAGTTAGAGGTTTTGGCAATGTTCAGTATCCGCATATTGCAAGAATCTCAATATATAGTGATGGAAAATGTTATGATGTGAAGAGATCTACAACAGCTAAAAAAACTTTAGCATCTGATGAAAAAATTTCCGGGAATAAAAGAAACCTTGATGTTATAGCTTCAGCGCAGAGCGGAAAATACCTTGTATGGAAAGATAAAAATGGAACCTTGGGTTTTGGTAATCTGCAATATCCTGATAAAAAAGACATAGCTTATGTAAATATCGATGGGAAATGGCAGAAAGCCGGAAGTTGACATATAAGGAGAGGCATATGAAAGAAGAACTTACATTAGGCCTTAATAAATTAAAAGAAAACAAAGGCGTTACTTTGATGGAACTTATGCTTGTAATGGCAATCATAGGCATCCTTGTGGCAATTGGTTCTGATATGTTCTTAAGCTACAGGGCGAAAGCCTATGATTCTGCGGCATTAAGCGACGGCAGGCAATTGATAAATGCCGTAATGAATAGTATAGTCTCTTATGATGATGTTGATTATTCTCATGATCCGGACGACGGAGTTCGTATTGGTGCGACTACAAATGATGGAAACAGCAGAGATCCTATATTGTTCCTTTCTCAAAATACAAAGGCATATATTGAAGATAATAGTGATGCAAACTTTGTTCGTATAGAAGCTACGTTATATAGCGATGGTGGAACACCGGATACGATAAATCCTGATAGTATAGCTGGAAGAAGAGAATATTATTGTATTTTTGACGAGGAAATTGGATTGTCTTCATTTTCGCTTGCCCCTTAGATAATTAAGGGGAAAATTCCTTCTCCCAACCGGATAAAGCCAATGGTTTGAGTATAAAAATAACCCAAGGGAAAATCTTTAACTTATTCTTCTCCAACCTTTAAGAAGTTTCCCTCGATGGCTTCACCCATTATTCTACAGGGTATCTAACCGCTGCTCCAGTAAATATTTCTCTATCGGATCTTGTAATAACAGCTGATGCTGTAGTTTGTTCTGAAATAAGAACGAATAACTTTCCGAAATCAACCGGAGCAAGATATGTTGATACTAAACTATCAGGAGAAATATTTTCCTTTTCTCTGTAATATATATGATAAAACTGCCCCGGCTTTATCCCGTCTTTTTCACCTTTGTCTATAAAAACTATCGTATTATCACCAATTAGTTCTTTTGTTTCTTCCGGGACTAAAATACTGCATTCAATTTCTTTATTACTCTCAATTATTGGTATTTTGGGAGATCTTGGTTCATAAGGCATCAATAAATCATTGATGGCAATTTCTCTGAAAGATTTTAATACCTCTGCAATAACATAAAGAGGTTCAACTGTCTTAATTTCCACTATGCCGGTGAGGTAATGCTGCTTCCCTGCTGAGCCTGGCGTACTGTCTGCTAAGGGTTCAAATGTGCGGTAAACCGTATATTTGGAACCAGGCACAAAATCAGAATTGTTTTCATTTTTTACATATACAAGATCCCCTTCGCTGATTACTACTTTGTCATCTTTTACTTTAAATATTGAACCATTGGGTGAGACCGGTTCTTTTTTTATAAATCCTATACTGTCTATAGCAGGATAATTAAAGTATAATATATCCTTTTCGCAGGTATTTTCAGACTGTGAATTGCTATCTTCCGGTGATTGATCTTCATTAAGAATTAAATCTGATTCCCTATTATAGAAAAGACGCAGCATGTCGCCCGGTTCAATAAAATGAGGGTTTTTAATATACTTGTTTTCTTTCCAGAGTTCCGGCCATACCCAGGGAGAATCAAAATATTTTTTTGAAATATCCCATAGCGTATCACCCTTTTGTATTGTGTAGTAAACACCAATTTCATGCTCAAGTGTTTCCTGGTTTTCGATAGCATAGAGTGAAGCAGGAATAACTATCATTGAGGTTAATATGCAAGTAACTGTAATAATAATTTTGTGTTTTAAAATATTGCGCATAAATCACCTCTATATGTTTTGCAGATTAGAGATTAATATTAGGTGGACTGCAATTTGATTATTAAGGCTTTTAGCTGACATTATTGGTAATTATTAATTTGAAAATACTTGTTTGTCAAGTATATTATCAATATGTCGTATGATTATGGTAAGAGAGTCAGGCATTAAAATAAATGCCTGACTTGCTATGTTCGATTATAGCGTTTGTAAAAATAAAAAAAAGCTCCTGTGAATTTTAGAAAACACAGGAGCTTTATATTTATAATGGGTTTATTATGAAACTACATCATGCCGCCCATTCCGCCCATTCCGCCCATTCCGCCCATGCCGCCAGGCATTCCGCCAGGCATTCCGCCGTCACCCTTTGGTTCGGGTTTGTCAGCAATCATGGCTTCTGTTGTGAGCATAAGAGAGGCAACGCTTCCTGCATTCTGAAGCGCAAAGCGTACTACTTTTGTAGGATCTATAACTCCTGCCGCAATAAGATCTTCATAAGTATCTGTGTCGGCATTATATCCAACAGAGCCTTCGCTTTTCTTTACCTGATCAATTACAACTGATCCTTCAGCACCTGCATTATTTGCGATCTGCCTTAAAGGTTCTTCAATTGCACGCATAACAACTTTAACGCCAAGTTTTTGATCTGATTTGATCTTTATCTTATCCAGAGCTTCAAGGCAGCGAACCAAAGCCACTCCTCCACCGGGAACGATACCTTCTTCAACGGCAGCACGAGTTGCGTTTAGTGCATCTTCAACGCGGGCTTTTTTCTCTTTCATTTCGGTTTCTGTTGCAGCTCCTACATTAATTACGGCTACTCCACCGATCAGCTTTGCAAGACGTTCCTGGAGTTTTTCACGATCATAATCAGATGTGGTCTCATCAATTTGGGCGCGTATTTGTTTTACACGGCCTTCCAAAGCGGATCGTGAGCCGGCGCCATCTACTACTGTTGTATTGTCTTTGTCTATTACAATCCGTTTTGCTTTTCCAAGATCTTCAAGACCGATACTTTCTAGTTTGACACCGATATCTTCTGAAACAACTTGTCCACCAGTAAGGATAGCAATATCTTCTAACATTGCTTTTCTTCTGTCACCGAATCCGGGTGCTTTTACAGCGGCAACTTTCAATGTGCCTCGCAACTTATTTACTACAAGGGTTGCCAGTGCTTCACCGTCAACATCTTCCGCAATTATAAGAAGCGGTTTGCCCATTTTTGCTATTTTCTCAAGAATTGGAAGAAGGTCTTTCATATTGCTTACTTTTGTCTCATTGATGAGAATATATACATCATCAAGCGATACGGTCATTTTTTCAGGGTCAGTAACAAAATAAGGAGAAAGATATCCGCGATCAAACTGCATTCCTTCAACGATATCAAGGGTTGTATCCATGCTTTTGGCTTCTTCGACAGTAATTACACCCTCTTTCCCAACTTTATTCATTGCTTCAGCAATTATATTGCCTATGGTTTCATCGTTATTAGCAGATATTGTGCCGACCTGTGCTATTTCACGCTGATCCTTGGTCGGTTTACTCATCTTATGGAGTTCTTTCACCGCAACTTCGATAGCCTTATCGATACCACGTTTGATCGACATCGGATTATTTCCGGCTGCAACAAGCTTTTGTCCTTCTTCGTAAATAGCTCTTGCCAGGACAGTAGCAGTTGTTGTTCCGTCACCAGCCATATCACTTGTTTTACTTGCGACTTCTTTTACCATCTGGGCGCCCATATTTTCAAACTTGTCTTCAAGTTCTATTTCCTTGGCTACGGTAACGCCGTCTTTTGTAATTGTAGGTGAACCCCAGGATTTATCAATAACAACATTTCTTCCTTTTGGACCGAGAGTTACAACCACCGCATCGGCAAGAGTTTGTACGCCCTTTAGCATAGCTTCACGGGCTTTCATATTATACTTAATAATTTTAGCCATATCGTTCTATCCTCCGTTTATATGTTTATAGCCATTTAAATTACTCAATTATACCCAGCACATCATCTTCGCGCATGATAAGGTATTCATCTCCTTCTATTTTTACCTCAGTGCCAGAATATTTACCGAACAGAATTGTATCTCCCTTTTTAATTTCAAGAGGAATCTTTTTGCCGTCTTCACCGATTTTTCCGTTGCCAACTGCTATAACTTTACCCTCAGCCGGTTTTTCTTTGGCTGTGTCCGGAATAATAATTCCTCCCTTAGTGGTTGCAAGTTCTTCAACACGCTGTACCAAAATTCGATCATGTAATGGTTTAAGCTTCATGGTTTCAGTTCTCCTTTTTATTTTACGAATTATAACTTATTATTATTTATAGAAACTGCCTGATTTCATAATTAAAATGAACAAAAACGGTCTAAATATATTCTATCTTTAAGCCACCCCCCTTCAAAATATAAATTCATTTGTGTTTAAATGTGACTTTCAGATTTAATAAATATTTTTATGACTATAATCATGCTTTTCTGTTTGTAAAGGGATGGTATAGTACTTTCTTTATAAATATCGATGAATTAATATAAACATTGTTATAAAAACTGTTGATATAAACAATTTCCTTTTTAGAGACAGGCTATTCTGTTTTTGTTTTAGGGTTGCTATCGGATTTCTTAGAATCAGATATATTTTCGGTCTTTGGGGGAGGAGGTGCAGAACCTTGCGATTTGCCTGCATAGTCAGTTACATACCAACCGCTTCCCTTAAGCTGGAAGGTAGAGTGTGACATAAGTTTATGAAGTTTTCCAGAGCATGATTTGCATTTGGATAGTGGTTTATCCGAAAATTTCTGGATAACTTCTTCAATTTTGCCACATTTTGCGCATTCGTATTCATAAATGGGCATAGCAATATTCCTCCTTACCGATATTTTGTTCGTAAAACGACAAAAATTTTATTATGATATAAATTAATGCAATTAATATAGTCAGTATTGTGTGGTTGTCAAGAAAATGAATGTGTTTTTTATATATTATATAATTAACTAATTTATAAAGCTTTTTATTAAAATTAATCTTGTGGTTCTTCTTGCAGACCATCAACAGGAATACGCCATTTGTCATAAAACTTAAAAACACTTGAAAGTCCGATCAGTTTGATGGATTTAAGTATTTCATGAGTATTGTAATGAACTCTTGTTTCTTCAGCCATCTTCTCTTCATAGGAAGCGCTGAAATTTTGGAGATATTCACTGAACCTTACGATATGGACAAGTTCGTGTGTGATTATATAAAGCAAAAAAGGATAAAGCTTTATTGGTGGTGATTTTTTTACAACAGAAAGTATGGAATTGTCCTGAAGACAGATTTTATAAAAATCATATGTTGATGAACTAAGAGATGAATTTTTTGGTTGAGCTTTATATTTTATTATCTGAGCGAAAGGGCCGGCAACAATTTCCTCTGTTGAAAGATTTGCAAGCGTCTTTATATCGTAGCGTTTTCTAAGCCATTGGCTGGTGGATAATTTATAATATTCGCTTACAAGCTCTTCGGATATTTCAGCAGCCTCGTTTACAGTTTTAATCTGTCTTGGGTTAAATTTTGAAAGTTTTTCGATATAATTCATAATTATGTTATTAATGATTTATACATTAAAATCAAATAAATATTTTTAACATGATATCATATTATTCGATTTTTATAAATTGGGTACGAAACTGACAACTACGATTCAAAAGGCTTGCTGAAAAATTTAAGCGAATTGCGTGAAAGCGCAAATATAAACTTTATATTTGATAATAAAAAAATATGGACAAAGATTAAATAATAGTGTTAGTAAGTTTTTGTTAAATTAAAACGGTAATATTCAATAAAATTATTTTGCCGGTTGTTTGCTAATTTATTTAAAAAATTTAAAAAAATAGATTGAAAGTTCTGTGAATTTTCTTTATATATAATAAAATTATCGGTTTTAGAAGAAATTATAATTATATAGGAATATAGGAGGTGATCTGTTGGGTAGCGTAATAAAAAAGCGAAGGAAAAAAATGAGAAGGCATAAGCATAAAAAGCTTTTAGCCCGTACGCGGCATCAGAGAAGAAAAGGTAAATAAAGCTACCTGCGGTCTCTTATTTATTTAGTGTTTAATATATAAAAAGCGCCTTTTTTTATGTAGGCGCTTTTTTATATTGGCTTATATAAAGTTTTTTTTTGACTTACTGAAAAAATTCAAAACCAGGCTGCTGTAAAATTATTTTTGATATCCTTTAAGATATTTAAATAATTCCGAATCAGTTGTAAGTACAAGTGAGCTGTCTTTGCTCAATGATTCATTATAAACCTCAAGGGTTTTTACAAAAGAATAGAAAGCCGGATCAGCACCGAATGCTTTAGCGTATATCTTGGTTGCTTCGGCATCAGCCTTACCTTTAAGTTCCTGTGCCTTTTTATATGCTTCTGAGGTTATTTGTTTTAAGTCACGCTCTTTTTCTCCGATAATTTTTTGAGCTTCCCCATGCCCTTCCGAGCGGAATTTTTCGGCTATTTGTTTCCGTTCCGCAATCATTCGGCCATATACTGATTCTCTGACCTCCCTTACATAATTAATGCGTTTGATCTTAACATCAACCAGCTCGATGCCGAATTGAGCCAGTTTAGGTTGTGCCTGTTCGAGAATATCTTGCATAATAACTTCTCTTCCGGTAGTAATTTTGTATAACGGCCTGGACTTTTTTTCCGTAATTTCTATGCCCGCTTCAAAAGTATCAAGTTCTCTGTTGCTCCTGCGCACTGTTTCTATAAGCTTGTAGGATGTAATAAGATTTCTTAGGGCAGGATCTATTATATCGTCAAGCCGCCCAAGAGCACTATTTACAGTAGTTACGGTCTGAAAAAATTTTACCGGATCAACTATTTTCCAGCGGGCAAATGTATCAATCCATAGATATGTTTTGTCAAGAGTTGGTATCTGTCCTGGCTTGCCGTCCCATTGTAAGAGGTTTTTAGGAAAATAATTTACTTCCTGAAAAAGCGGAATTTTAAAATAAATTCCAGGTTCTTTTATGGGAGATCTGATTACTTTTCCGAATTGTGTTACAATTACCTGTTCTGTTTCATCTACGATAAAAGCGGAACCTAATGTAACAAAAATTGCGATTATACAACCTATTAATATGGAGATATCTCTAGTTTTCATTTTTTATGGCACCTGTTTGGTTTGCAAGATTTAGAAACGGTAAAAGATTCTTCTGATCGGCGTCTATTATGTATTTGTTTCCAAGTTTCGGGAGAAGATCCTGTAACATTTCAAGATACATCCTTCTTTGGGTTACATCCTTTGCTTTCACATATTCATTATAAAGCGCAACAAATCTTGAAGCATCGCCCTTTGCCCGGTTTACTCTGTCCAGAGCGTATCCTTCAGCTATCCTGATTGTCCTTTCGGCTTCACCTCTTGCTTTAGGCAATTCTTTATTATATTCTTCTTTTGCCTGATATATCAGTTTTTCTTTTTCCTGAACTGCCTGGTTGACTTCATTAAATGACTGTTGAACAGGCTCCGGCACATTTGTTTTTTCCATTTCAATTGTTGCAATGCTTATTCCTGCTTCGGATTTATCAAGTTCGGCCTGAAGAACTATCTTTGCTTCATCAGCTATTTCTTCCCGCTTGCTTATGACTTCATTTATACTTCTGTCTCCTATAACAAGCCGCATTGCCGCTTCGGACATATCTGACAGCAGGGAATCAACATCTCTGATTTTAAATAAAAAATTATAAGGTTCTTTGATTCTGTAATGAACAATCCAGGGGGCAAGAGCTACATTCAGATCTCCTGTAAGCATCAGGGATACATTTTCGTTTACAGTTTGAGAAGAATAAAGCTGTCTCCCCTCTGGTCTTGTTGAGCTGAAACCAAACTCCTTTTTATAAACGCGTTCTACTTTTACTTTGGTTACTTTTTCTATGCCGGCCGGCAATTTGAAATTAAGTCCGGAATGAGTCATTTTTATATATTTTCCAAACCGCTGCACAATTCCTACCTCATCAACCCCTATTGTATAAAACATAGAAGAGCCAAGAAACAGAACAAAGATAACAAGGATAATTATCGGAAGTCCGGGAATCTTTTTATCAGAAAACTTTTTGAAAAAGTTTTCCATTTGTGGCGGAATAGTTTGTTTACTTTCCTGCTGGTTCTTAAGTTTTTCCCAATCCCAACTCATAGTTATAATTCCTTAAATAGTTATTAATTCAGATCTTGTTCTTTTTATATAAAGGCGACATTTCTCTTAATATAGCAACAACTTTTTTCAATACATCGACAAAACGATCGATCTCAGCTTCTGTGGTATCTTTCCCAAAGGTTATTATGAGGGTTCCTTGTGCATCCGCATAGTCCATATCAATTGAAAGAAGAACGTGTGAGGCTCTAAGAGAACCTGATGCACAGGCGGATCGGGTGGACACTGCTATTTTTTCTTCATCAAGCATAAGGACTATGCTCTCTCCCTCAATATATTTTACACAAAGCGATACAAGATTGGGAAGAGAAAGTTCAGAGTGTCCATTAATAATGATATCATCAATATTTTTCTTCAACCCGGTTATAAGCTTATTTTTGAGCTTTTTCATATGGGCCAATCTGGACTGCATATCCCGGTTAGCAATTTCTGCTGCTACCCCCATACCTATTATGCCTATTAAATTCTCCGTACCGGCTCTTCTGCCGTCTTCCTGGCCGCCCCCATCAATCAGAGGAAAGAGGCTTACGCCTTTTCGTATATATAGTCCTCCGACTCCGGAAGGGCCGTTGAATTGATTAGCGGCAAAACTTATAAGATCTATTCCTAATTCCTGAACATCAATTGGTATTACTCCAACCGAGGCCACACAATCAGAATGAAAAAGCACATTATTTTCTTGTGCAATACGGGCTATTTCCTTTATCGGCTGAATTGTGCCAATCTCATTATTTCCATGCATTATTGATATCAGTATGGTCTGATCGGTTATAGCCTTTTGTACATTCGCCGGATCAACAACACCATTTTTGTCAACTTCAACGGAGGTTACCGTGTAACCTAATTTTGTTAATCTGCGCAGGGATTTTAATACAGAATTATGTTCTATATTTGATGTTATGATATGTTTCCCCTTTTTTGCATGTGCAAAAGCCACACCTTTTATGGCATGATTAATTGACTCTGTTCCGGATGAAGTAAAGACTATATTATCAGGAGAAGGGCTGTTTATTAAGAGTGCAACATTTTCACGAGCCTTATCAATGGCATCTCTGGCTTCGTCCCCAAAGCTGTGGGTGCTTGAAGGATTGCCATAGTCCTTTTTAATTGCTTCTATCATGGCTTCTTTAACTTCAGGCGAAAGAGGGTTGGCAGATATATAATCAAGATTTGTTACCTTCATCTATTATGCTCCTTACAAAATATTAATGAATATCGCTTATTTCTCGTCCGCAATTATCGCAAAACTCATGTTTGGGATCAATCTCGCCACTGCAATACGGGCATTTGCATTCTTCGCCTTCTTCATGTGTATGAACATCTTCCATCGGCAGCTTAACTCTTACTTTTCCGGCTTTTCTGTCTTCATAATCTTTTATGGCGAGTTGGAGGGCATCTGCGCCAAGGTTTGAACAGTGGAGCTTATTTTTAGGAAGGCCTTGAAGTGCCTCAGCTACAGACTTATTTGTTATTTTTTTTGCTTCTTCTATGGTTTTACCTTTGGCCATTTCTGTCAGCATGCTGGAAACGGCAATTGCAGCTCCGCATCCAAATGTCTGAAAACTTATATCTTCGATTATATCATCTTTAACCTTGATATATATATTCATCATATCGCCACAGACAGGATTGCCTATTTCTCCCACTCCATCCGGATCTTTCATTTCTCCTACATTTCTAGGTTTTTTGAAGTGATCCATCACTGTTTCTGTGTACATATCTCACCCCTCTTTGTTTTATATATTATTTGTATAAATTTATTATGTTATTTAAAAAAGCGCCATTAAAGCTATTAGGCCGGAATGACAAAAAAATGTTTTCCTGTTTTTTGTAAATCTATTAAATTATTGATTTAAGCTTTTAGTAAAATTGAATGTTATAAATGATTGCAGTATGTTATATTCCACATCAGCAGATTATATTATACCAATTGCGATTTTTTAAAAGGGCAAAGAGACTCTTTGTGTCTTAATAGGTGCTATTTTCTAAACCCACAAACACTAACTTTACTGAAACTTTATAAAAAATATATATGATACCGGGGAAAGTCAATAGCTTTATTGTGGTATTTTCCGGTCTGCAAGAAATCGGGTTATTGTCCGGCTCCAATAATAGTAATGTTCATATAATTATCCTCTTAACTGTTTCAGTGCTTAAGTGCATACGTATGGAAGAAAAGCTATTACCCGCGTCCATTCACCCTGTACGCTCTCCATTTTTACATTTCCGCCATGAAGCTCTATTATACGCTTAACTATAGCCAGTCCCAGTCCTGATCCACCGTATCTGGCAGACCTGGACTTTTCCACCCGGTAAAATTGTTCGAATACCTTTCCTGTTTCATTTGAAGCTATTCCGAAACCTGTATTGGCAAATGTAATTATCACTCCATCCAAAGATTGCTCACCTTCCACAGTGATTTTACCATCTTCAATATTGTACTTAATGGCATTATCAAAAATATTTGAGAAAGCTCTGTTCAGTTTATTGGCATCTCCGCTGACAATAAGTTTGTCAGGGAACCTGAAATCCATTTTGATATTTTGCTCGTCTGTCAAAAATCGATAATCGGATGCAAGGGATAATATCAAATCTTTTAAGTTCACTTCTTCCGGTTTGATACGGTCCAACATTTCCAGAGATGAAAGGCTTAATAGGTTTTTAACCAGCTGTTCCATTCTCAAAACCTGATTGTTTAACTGTAAAAGATTATCCTCCAATAAAGTGGGTAGATTTTCTCTGTTTGTGGAACAAATTTCATCTACTGCCAGCCTCATCGTCGATAGCGGTGTTTTCATTTCATGAGACGTATCAAACAGTAAATTTCTTTGTCTTGCAAATGAATATTGCAGCCTGTCAAGCATCAGGTTAATAGTGTTTGCAAGTTCATTGAATTCGTCATTTTCGGGACCTACAGGAATTCTTTTATCAAGATTCTTTTCACTTATATTATGTGTTAAATCTCTCATGGCTTCAATCGGTTTTAATATCTTTCCTGCAACAAAATAGCTGATTACAATTAAAACAAGGCTGGAAAAAACAAGTCCTGCAACAAGACCTAAAACCAATTCCCTGATTTCATCTTTAAGTTTTGACATAGAGCGGGCAATTTGTACTTTATACTCTATTCCTGAATAGCTAAATATGAAAGATCTTACACGGAAGGTTGTTTGCTTTCTTTTATGTTGTTCCAAAGAAATGTTTTCGGGCTGGTTTAAGGCGTTTAAAATAGCTTTGGAGCCGGGTTTAACCGAAGCAAGTTTTATAAGTTTTGCAAGCTTTGACTCATAAATTAATATTCCGGAATCTTGCTTATAAATATTTAACCAATAGGGATAACTTTCATAGCTTGGCGAACCTACAGACGGCAATGCCGATTCTGATTGTCCCATAGAGATCATCAGGCTTGCCCTGTCTGCTTCTTCTCTCAGTTCTTTATCCAAAAGGGAAAAAGGCTGTTCTAAAAGCTCACAAAACACTACAATGGAAAACAACAAGCTTGTGATAAAACCGGTGCCCGCAACAAACAGTATTATCCTTTTTTTAACCGTCATTCCTGTTGATCCTTAATAATATAGCCAACGCCACGAATGGTTTGTATTATTGAGTCACCGATTTTATGCCGAAGATTTTTAATATGAACATCCATAAAATTTGACATGCTGAAAGGATCAAAATCATCTCCCCAAACATGTTCGGCCAGGCTGAATCTGGATACTACTCTGTTTTTGTTATAAAGAAGAAATTCTAAAATAGAAAATTCTCTGGGAGTCAGTTCAAGCAACTTTTTGTCTTTTGTTACATCCCGGTTAACGGTATCTAGTTTAAGATCATAAACCTGTAATACCGATTCAATCTGACCGCCTGATCGCCTGAAAAGGGCGCGGACACGCGCCATCAGTTCATCCGAAGAAAATGGTTTAGGAAGATAGTCATCTGCTCCAAGATCAAGCCCCTTGATCTTGTCCTCCACATCTCCTTTGGCTGTAAGCATCAGAACCGGAGTTTTGATTCCGGCTTTTCGAATCTCTTTCAATACAGTCAGGCCATCGACCTTAGGCATCATGATATCCAAAATAATCAAATCGAAAGAGGTAGCGAACAACTTATCAAATGCATCTTCACCATCTGTTGCTGTTTCAACTGTATAGCGCTGACTCTCGAAAATTTGCTGTAATTGTTTAAGCAGCGAATTTTCATCATCGACAATCAATATTTTCATGATGGTGAGCCTTATTAAAAGTTGAGGTTTATTTATATTTAATAATGTCGGAAAACAAATCCGTTTAAGCCGTTATCATCTTGATAAACAGGTTCGGGGAGCCGATCTTTCCACTTGCGGATATGTTTGCTTTTCGATACCAGCATTGTTTTGCCATGATTTTTATTGATCAAACTTACAGCTGATTTAATATCTATCAATCTATATGCAGAATCCGCATAACTTACTCCATAATCAAGTTCGCCGGCACCTTCAAGTAAGTATACATCACTTCGCTTCATATACCAGCAGACTGCCCCAACAGTACTTGAATCGGATAAAACCACAGATTCCTGCCCGATATCCTGCTTGTTTCTTTCAAAAAGAGGACCTGGTGCCTTCTTTTCTACAGTCAAATCAGGTACAATAAAATGAGCTGAAAAAAACAGCAGGAGCGGAGCTATCCCGAAAAGCAAAACACTGGATCTGCTATTTTGGCTTTTTAAAGAAAAGCCACAAAATAAAATAAAAAAAACAAGACTGTTAACAGCCATTAGCATTTTCCATGGCTGGGTATAAGGATAGAAATCATGATAGCCGAAAAGTTGAATATAGATAAAAGCCAGAAGTATAAGCGAAAATAAAATACCGGCAGAAACGACTCCGAATTTAAAAGATCTGTTTTTAACCTTTTCAGTCATATTCGAAAGGCCGAGCGCCATAAGAACGGCAAAAGGTGCAAAGCAGGGAAGAATATAAGTTATAAGCTTGCCTTTTGAAAGTGAAAAAAACAAAAAAGGTAGTACAAGCCAACAAATAGAAAACCTTACCAGCCGACTGCTTGCGCCAAGGGTTTTTATTTGCATTCTAATGCCGGCAACGGTTGCCGGAATTAAGAATGTCCATGGCAATAAAGCTGCCGGTGAAATAAGGCAGAAGAACCAGAATGATTTACTATGCTGGGCGTTATTGGCCATAAAACGCTGGATGTGCTCAGTCCAGACAAAATAGTGCCAGAAATCCGGTTCTCTTAAGTAGATAGCAATGCTCCATGGCAAAGATACAAGCACTGCGAAAAGAAGAGGAAGCCAGCTCATGCGTAATATATCTTTATAACGTTTTTGCCAGACAAGATAAGGTGCTATTACCATTATGGGAAGGGCAAAGGCAAGAAATCCCTTGGTAAGAAATGCAAGCCCGCAAAATATTCCGGATAACAATAAAAATAGTTTTTCTCTTCCTGATTTAATATTTTCTTCAGAAGCAACAAAAAAAAAGGCTATGGAAGCTGTTAAAAAGAGAGCAAATATACTATCGAGGACAGCTGTATTACCCAGACCCAACACTTCAAAAGAAGTCAGAAAGACAAGTACTGCAAGAACAGTCGGTAAATAATTATTTTTATCTTCCTTACGAAAAACTCTAAATACAAGCAAATATATCAACAATGCTGAAAGTCCGACTGCAAGCGCTGAAGGGAAACGAACAGCAAAATTGTTTTCTCCGAAAAGCATAATAGAGAATGCATGTGCCCAGTATCCTAAAACAGGTTTTTCAAAGTATCTTAATCCGTTTAAATGGGGAACAACCCAGTCGCCTCCTGAAATCATCTCCCTGGCGATTTCGGCGTAGCGTGTTTCATCAGGAATTACCAAATCTCTGTATCCAAGCGGCAGTATGTAACATAAAATATATAAGGCTATAAGCGCTATCGTATATTTTTTTATTTGTTTATCCATAAATTGGCTATTCTCCTGAACCGAGCAAGCAGGCGACAAATTGTTTCGAGTAGATTTTACCTTCTGCTATCTTATTGCATTTTTTTTCGTATAAAAGACTCTTAAGCTCTGTATTATCATCAAGACGAGAAACTAAAAGGCAAGGTTTTAAAATCATATTTAACTCTTCGGCAGTGTTAACAAAACGAATTGCAGATGGTTTACGGTTGCTGTACAGAGCAAATTTTACGCCATCCCCGTCATTATTTATACCATAAATTACAAGCGGAAGTTTTGGGTCAACCTTCGATTCTGCTGCTTCTATAAAAGCCCGGCCGGATGCCATATGAGAAAATGCCGGGGTTACCATAAGATTTGATCCGGAAAGTCCTACGATGAGAAGAAGCAGTATTGAGGCAATCAAACTATATTTCTCTATTATTCGTCTTCTTATGAAAAACCACAAAAATATCCCTGTTGCCAACCAGATAAAAACGAATGCAAGAGGGACAAACACCAATTGTCTGTATAAACAGGAAAAAACCAAACCAGCCAGCAATATTGCCAAAATTAAAGTGCTTATAATATTTTGTATGATATTTTTATAGAGTATGGAACCTTTAATTATAATATCATCTATTAAAGAAGCAAGAATGATAGCAGCCGCAGGATAGAGCGGTAAAAGGTATCGGGAATGTTTTGTGCTGGCAAGTGAGAAAACAGCAACTGTTCCTGCAAACCATGTAATTGCTAAGCGGTTTGCCGAATGAGATGTTACCGTTTGGCGAAGCCGGTATAAGATGCCTTTTTCTGATTTTTTATTATCATATCGAAATAATCCCGGAATAATAAAAAGCCACCAGACACTTACGATTTCAAGCAGCTGTATAGGGTAATAAAAAATAGATTTATTGGCTTTACTTGTTATTCTGCCCGTGATCTGCATCTTTATAACATCATCAACCAGTTGTCTGCCTCCAGCATGGGAAACGATAAACAATTCAATTGCCATACAAAGCAGTCCAATAGAAGCCATAAACAAAACAAAGGAAAATAAATGTTTCCAGCGTCTCTCCCAGAGAAGATATCCACCCCATGATATCCCCGGCAGAACTATTCCTATGAGGCCTTTGGTGAGAAAAGCAAATATCAGGAAAATTACTGCACTTATAGTATAAGTAATTTTTACCCTAAAATGTTGGCTATTATCTCTGAAATAAAGACAAAGAATGGCAGCAGTGATATTAAAAGCAAGCAGCATATCAATTGTAACACTGCCTGCTTCAAGCCAGAATTTAGGGATAGTGGCAAGTACTAATAGTGAAAGCCAGCCTGTACGTATATTGATACTACGCCCAAAGAAAAATGTAAGTGCCAAAATACCGATAGCCGAAAGGGCGCTTGGAAGTACTGCGCTTAAGGTGGTAATATGACCCGAAGGATTCGAAAAAAGGGTTTCAAGCCAGAAGTAAAGAGGCGGATAATCGGGATAAGGTTGTCCCAAAACTTTTGGTATCAGACTTATTCCGTCTTCAAGCATTTCACGGGCCATAAGTGCATTACGGGTTTCAAGACCGTATATGTCCCGGAACGGCTGTGCCCAGGTATAGGCAATAAGAAAAATAAATAAAATACCTGCCAGCCTTAACCATGAATAATCTTTTCCCGGATTGTCGGAAATGTTAACCATATTGTAATGCTTCGCATCAACTATAGATGACAAGATATAAGATCATTCTGATATTCCCATTTCTTCCACCAGATCTCTTAAAAAGAAATCCAGAGTTTCTTCAACAGACTGAGAAAAAGGTACGACAGGCTCCCATCCAAGCAAAGCTTTTGCCTGACGTATGGAAGGACGCCTGTGTTCAACATCCTGGTAACCATTACCATAAAAAGTTTGAGCTTCGATTCTGCGGATACCTGCTAAAGGCGGAAAATGTTTTCTAAGTGGGTGAGAAGAAAATTTGTCTACAAGAATTTCTGCAAGCTCCGCCATGCTCTTTTCATTATCAGGGTTTCCTATATTAAAAATCCGGCCATTGCTGTTATTATTTTTATCTTCTATAATTTTAAACAAACAATCGATACCATCTTTAACATCTGTAAAACACCGCTTCTGGCTGCCGCCGTCTACCAGGCGAATTGGTCTGCCTTCCACCAGATTTAGAATAAACTGGGTTATTACACGGGAACTGCCGATTCTGGCTGAGGCGAGAGAATCAAGCCTGGGGCCTAACCAGTTAAATGGGCGAATCAGAGTGAACTTCAAACCATTGGTTGCGCCATAGGCCCATATTACCCGATCAAGCATTTGTTTGCTGCATGAATATATCCACCGTTGTTTATGGATGGGACCAAGAACAAAATTTGAACTCTGCTCGTCAAATTCAGAATCCGTGCACATGCCATAAACTTCGGAAGTAGAAGGAAATATCAGCCTTTTTTTGTACTTGACACAGTATCGGACAATTCGCAGGTTTTCTTCAAAGTCGAGTTCAAATACCCGCAGAGGATTTCTTACATACTCTATAGGTGTCGCAATAGCAACAAGAGGTAGTATAATATCACATTTGCGGACATGATATTCTATCCACTCTCTCATGATTCCTATATCGCCTTCCTTAAAGTGAAAGCCGGGCCTTTCAAGCAGCCGGTTTATAGCATTAGTTGAAAGATCCATACCATAAACATCGTAGCGGCCGCTATCAAGCAGCCGTTCACTCAGATGGTTGCCTATAAAACCGTTTACTCCAAGGATAAGAACATTTTTTTTGCGTTGCTGTTCTAAAATTATTTCCACTTGACCGTTAAACTTCATACCTTTTGCCAGATTGAGTTCTTCGGCAAGTTGCCGGCCGCTCATATAGACTCCGTCTTCAGGTTGTCCAAACATCACTTCCACAGCATCATTACCGCAGGCAATTTTTAAAGGATTTGTGGAAAGCACTGTGCCCGGTGAAGCTTCTTCTGATATCTGAGCTATACTAACCTGCCAGAAAAAACATTTACGATTGCCTATATAAGAAAAGGCGCCCGGATATGGTCGGGTTACTGCACGAACAAGGTTGCGGACATCGGAAGCTTTTTGTTCCCAGTTGATTTCACCATCTTCGGGTTTGCGTCCACCGAAATAGCTTGCCAGTAAATGATCCTGAGGGATACGATCAGCGCAATTTTGCCGGATTTTCGGCAACTGTTCATCCAGCAGGCCGGCAGATGCGATTTCAATTTTGTTAAACAAGGTTAGAGCTGTGTCATTATCATCAATGCCAACTCGTTTTTGGCCGACTATATCACCATCATCAGGTTGAGGTGTCATATAATGAAGTGTTACGCCGGTTTTTTTTTCGCCGTTTATAAGTACCCAGTTTACGGGGCAACGGCCACGATAAAGGGGGAGAAGCGATCCGTGCAGATTAAGAGCACCTAAAGGGATAAGATCCAGAATCTTTTTGCTCACAAGGTTTCTGTAATAAAATGAGAAAAGAATATCCGGCTTCATTTCCTTTATTCTTTCCACCCATAATGGATGATTGATATCATCCGGCGCATATACCGGGATATCGTTGGCTGCGGCAAGCTCTGCAACAGATTTGAACCATAGATTTTCGCCAGGATCATCTTCATGAGTAAAAATCGCGGTGATTTCGAAGCCATTTCTTAAAAGTGCTTCTATCCCTGCGCAACCGATATTGTGGTAAGCCAAAACAACTGCCTTCATTCCGGAGTCCTTTCTCTAAATGTGTTTTTTATATAGTGCTTTCATTGCATTCCATTTGCGCGAATTAACTACAGCCTCCCATCTTTCTTTTGGCACTTTAGCTTTATCAGGCATGAACACTATCCCTTTGTTTACTATAGCCCAATCATAAGCTGTGGCTTCATCAGAGAATACCTGGCAGGTTTGATCCACATAGTATAAAACAGGGTCAATTTTTTTGGGAAAAAACGCACATGATTTACTGAAAGATTTTGCTTCTGCGACCTGTGATCTTACATTTGGCAACTGAGTGAAAAGAGGAATTATACCAAATATATAAATACAAGTTATTACTACCATGGCGCCGGCCATTTTTTCGGCATGTCTTTTTATACTAAAATATATAATAAATGGTGAGACTGAAGATACCAGTATTGTAATAACCCAAAGTTTTATACCTGAAACAGGATATAAGGCAGGATAAAAAACAAGGGCTGCAAGCGGTACAATCAGGATAAAACCTAACAGGAAGCCGAATCCTTTTATAAAACGGTCAAAGAAAGGCGAAAGAGAAGATTCGGAAAAGCTGATCAATAAATGTGCCGCCATAATAGAAGCAAAAGGTATAATCGGCAGCAGATAGTATGATCTCCGGGAACCTGAAAGAGTGAAAAAAATAAATATACCGCAAAAAAGTGCAATCATTTCCTTTACTGAAGAATTTTGCTCTTTAAATTTTGGAATTAACCGGATAAGGGCTATGGGTAAAAGTAATGACCAGGGAGCAGCGAGATCGAAGATCCTCACAAAATAAGTCCATGCAGGTCCTTTATGGTCAAAAGGTTTGAAAAATCTAACTACATTTTCATGCCATACCAATTGCAGCGGATCCCATGATTTTGTGAAATAAGAGGCGGCTAACGGAAAGGCTAAATAAACGGCAAGAGATAATATAGCTGCTGCAATACAACAGCGCAAAGTAAAAGCAGGCGGCCATTCCTTTTTTACAATAAGCAGAATAATTATAGAAAAGGTTGGTACTCCATATGCCGGAAGCCCCTTCATGTTTGCTCCGATGGCCATGATAATCCCGAATATATATACCCACGAGTGGTTAATATCCGATTTGTGTTTTAAAAAGTACCGGATTGCAAAAAGAATAAAAAATGCGTTAAGCATTTCAACTTGTGCATTACGTGCCCAGAATATAAATCCGTATGAAGTCATCAGGACAGCCGCTGACAAAAGGGCGGTTCGGTTTCCAAACCAAGTGCGGGCAAGATCAAACGTAAAGTAAAGCAATAAAAGTGCACAAATCAAAGAAGGGATTCTTATCATCGCCTCCGTTACACCCCCGTTTATATGCACGAAAGGCAATACAAGCCAGTATGAAAGCAGAGGTTTGTCCCAATATAAGGAATTACCTATAAAAGGGTGGAATATATCGCTGTATCTGTACATATACCGACAGATCAAAGCCCATCTTCCTTCCGAACCCAAGATTGGTATCATGCCAAGATTCCAGAAAAGAACTATCGCGGCAATTATAAAGATAATAAAGAAATGAAAAAGAGGGTAATCTTTATCTTTTTTTAACAGGGTATTAATATGTTCCTGAAAAAAATATTTATTCATTTCAGATAGGCCTCCACAACCGCAAGTAAAATTATTTTATAAAAATAAATAATGTTACTATAACAAAGTCAAATTTTAATGAGTATTATACCAAGTCAAATATGAAGAAATGATGAAGCGAGAGTGCAGGAGCATTTTTTTAAAAAAATAGATGGACTTTTTATGAATCCATCAATTATGATATTAACTTAACAAATTACCTTTCTGGGTCTTTTTAATACAATATGATTTACTAAAAATCAATTATTATTGTATAATAGATAATCTTTTAACATCAAAAATATGGAACCCCGCAATTTATGAAAATAAGAGAAGATTTTTTACCCCTGTCAAAACCTCCCATAGGGGACAATGAGATTGAAAATGTTGTAAAATGTCTGAAATCAGGATGGATTACCACCGGACCCGCCTGCAAGGAATTTGAAGATAATTTTTGCAAACTGACCGGGGCTAAACAGGCAATTACTGTAAGTTCAGCTACAGCCGGAATGCACATAGTACTTCTCGCACTTAATATCGTAGAAGGAGATGAAGTAATCACGCCGTCTATGACCTTTGCTTCAACCATCAATATGATTGCGATGCAAAAAGCAAAACCCGTTTTTGTCGATATTGATTATGATACCTTAAATATCAATGCCGATCTTATAGAAGAAAAAATTACTTCTAAAACCAAAGCAATTATTCCTGTTCACTTTGCAGGTGTACCTGCCGATATGGATAATATTTTAAAAATTGCAAAACACCACAATCTTATAGTTATCGAAGATGCCGCACATGCTGTTGGTACTTACTACAATAGAATTCATGCCGGCGGCTTCGGACATATCGCGATTTTTTCTTTTCATCCCTTAAAAAACATCACAAGCGGTGAAGGAGGCATGATCACACTAAGTGATGAAAAACTGGAAAAAAATTTAAGGTTATTAAGATTTCACGGGATAGAAAGGGATGCATGGAAGCGTTATGGCAAGGGAGGAAACCCGGAATATGATATCTATCAACCTGGGTTCAAATATAATTTGCCGGATATGCTGGCAGCTTTAGGGCTTGCCCAGTTAGAAAGGTTAGATGACATTAACAGCAAAAGAGCTCGGATAGCAGCAACTTATATAAACGGGCTTAAAGATATCAAAGGGATAGAATTACCTGGTATTCCTGAATATTCGCACATTAATTCAAATCACCTTTTTGTGATAAAAGTACTATCCATGAAAAGAGCGATGTTTATGGAAAAATTATCTGAATATAATATAGGGTATGGCTTTCATTTTCCGGCTTGCCATCAATTGAGTTATATTAAGAAAAAGCATGGAACACAAAACGGGATGCTTCCCGAAACCGAAAGAGCAGCGGAACAAATTATTTCACTTCCACTTTTTCCTGATATGAAAGAAGATGATGCTTCTTATGTCTGTGAGGCTATAAGAGAAATTTTAAAAAGGGATTAATAGATGAACACACAGAATATGATTTCTCTGGTAATTCCCGTTTACAATGAAGAAGAAAATCTGCGTTTACTGATTGAACGAATACATCCTGTTATGCAGCAAATGAACAGGCCGTATGAGATAATTCTTATCGATGACGGTAGTAAAGATAATTCTCTTTCCATATTAAAAAACCTTGCAGTATGGCCTGAGATAAAAGTTGTTGCGCTTGTAAGAAATTATGGCCAGCATGCAGCAATATTTGCCGGCTTTTCAATTACTAAAGGTGATATCATAATCACACTGGATGCTGATTTGCAGAATCCTCCCGAAGAAATTCCCAGGCTTGTAACAGAAATGGAAGAAGGTGGGTATGATGTGGTAGGCACAATCAGAAAAAAGCGCCAGGATTCGATTTTCAGACTTACGGCATCAAAGCTAATCAACATGGTAGCAAGAAAGATTACCAAAGTAAGTATGACCGACTGGGGATGCATGCTGCGTGCATATAGACGCCCTGTGGTAGAACGTATGATTGCCTGTCATGAACATTCAACGTTTATACCTGCGCTTGCCGTATATTTTGGAAAACATATTACCGAAATTGAGGTTGCTCATGAAGAAAGAGCTGGTGGAACATCCAACTATCCTTTAAGAAAACTTATAAATCTTCAGTTCGATCTTGTTTCATCTTTTTCTGATTTGCCCATGAAATTCCTTTTGTATGGAGGGATAGTAATGTCTTCGGCCGGAATATTGTTTGGTGTATTTTTAATTATTGCAAGGCTGGTATATGGTGCTCACTGGGCTGCCCAGGGTATTTTTACACTTTTTGCGATCCTTTTTGTTTTTATAGGGTTGCAGTTTTTTGCCTTCGGAATTTTAGGAGAATATATTGGCAGGATTTACAGAGAAGTAAGAAAACGACCTGAGTACGTGATTGATAAAGTCTATTCATCGGATAAAGCAGATATTACTCTGGAAGACAAATCTTAATAGCTGTCAGATATTATTTCCCTGATAACAATAAGGCGTGTGTATGAATCAAAATGTTTTAGGCATCAAAATAGATGTGGACACCTATCAGGGTATGAAAAAAGGTGTGCCCCGCATTCTTGATATTCTTAACCGGTTTAATATAAGAGCAACTTTTTATTTAAGTATAGGGCCCGATGCTTCGGGTAGAGCTGCTCTTCAACTTATCAAAAACCCGCTCTTTTTTAAAAAGATGATAAAAAGCAATGCTGCCGGGCTCTATGGTTTCAAGACGGCTTTGTACGGGACATTGCTGCCATCACCCATGATAGCGCTTTCTTTTCCTGAAATTGTAAAACAAATAATATCAAACGGGCATGAAGTCCAGTTCCATGCATGGGATCACAGGCGCTGGCAGGATGAGCTATACTTAAAATCAATTGAATGGATAAATGAATGGTTCGAAAAAGGTGTCAATTCATTTAAAAAGCTCACAGGATATATGCCCACATCATTTGGAGCACCGGCATGGCTTATTGATGACAGGGTGATGGAAATTATAGGTAAATACAAATTTGATTACTTAAGCTGCACAAGAGCCAAAGAACCTTTTGTTCATGAGAAAATTAGTATTGTGGAAATTCCTTCCGATCTACCATGTATTGAAGAAATAGGTATTGATAGCGCTATTTCTCAAATTACTTCATTATTAAAAAACGGCGGCATCCATGTGCTGCCGGTTCATGCTGAAGTTGAAGGCGGCATAAGAAGCAATTACTTTATTCAATTGCTTGAGCAAATTGAAATGATGAATTACTCTGTAAAAACTCTTTGTGAGATAAAAACCCTTCTTTTTGAAGATATTGCTGTTCGCAAATATAAAATAGAGTTGCTTTCCGGGCGTTCTGTTCCTTGTGCTGTTTAAAGTATTATGAATATAAGATTGCTTGCTAACGGGAAATCTAATCACATCATGCGTTTTTGGCGCTGGCTTACCAATGGGTTTTTGGGCATATTTAAGGAAATGCGCCTAAGTTATGCTCCGCCTATGATGGTATATCTGGCTGCGGGGGTTTCCGCTTTTACCGGGATTATAGAGAGCTTTTATGTAAAAGAAGAACTTGGACTCTCTGCGGCTTTTCTTGCAAGTTTAGGCTTTTGGGCCGGTATCCCATGGGCCTTGAAAATGCCTCTGGGGCATCTTGTAGATCTATACTGGCATAAAAAGTCCTTATTCATTTATGCCGGTGCATTTATTATGGCAAGTGGTTTGCTGATTATGGTCGGTCTGACCGGTCATAAACACTGGATGCAGACAATGCTTCCGCTTGAAATATGGTATGTCATTTCAGCTCTGCTGTCTCCTGTGGGATTTATACTCCAGGATGTGGTAGCTGATGCTATGACTGTTGAAGCTGTGCCGCATTTTAAAACAGACGGGTCACGTTTTTCCGATGATGAGCTCAAACGCATGCATGTTACGGTGCAAACTCTTGGCCGTATCGCAATTCTTGGTGGTAGTGCTGTAGTTGCCGGTTTAGGCGGATGGCTGGCACATGTTTTTTCTTATGCTTCGATGTATTGGATGTCTTTGGGGATTCCGGTTATTTCCGTGCTGGGTGTTGTAACAGCTGCCATAATAAACCGTTTTAAACGAAAACAGTTTAGGCTAAAGGGTTTTAGCAAAGAAGCTATTTCTGAAATGATGCATCCTGAACTAGATCTTCTTTCCCCAAATTATTATATCCTTGGTGGGAGTTTGATTTTTCTTGTAATGATCTTAGTAATGGGTTTATCGAAAATTGCACTCAAGGAAGAAGTTATTTTCTGTGCTTCTTTTTTTATTATCGGCTACCTGATTCATCAACTCTTACAGAATATGGAAATAAGAAAACGTCGGGAAATAATCGGTATAGCTGTTATTATTTTTGTTTTTCGTGCCATGCCTACTTCAGGGGCGGGTGCAGGCTGGTGGCAGATTGATATATTGCAATTTGATGAAGCATTTTTCGGTACATTGCGCCAGATTTCAGCAATACTTGCAATTATTGGTATGATTGCTCTGCGTGCATGGATGAGCAAAAGGCCTATACCTTATCTTGTAGTCTTTTTATCACTATACGGCACAGTTATGTTTCTGCCCTTTATAGGAATGTATTACGGGCTTCATCTTTGGACTGTAGAAAATTTGGGCTTTGGCGCAAGAACAATTGCAATAGTTGATACCATGGCAGATTCGCCGTTAGGTCAGGTTGCCATGATTCCCATGCTGGCATGGATTGCAAAAGAAGCCCCAGAAAATCAAAAAGCCACTTATTTTGCTATAATGGCAGCCTTTACCAATCTTGCTTTATCTGCAAGCCAGTTGCTTACAAAATATCTGAACGAAATTTTTGTTATAGAGCGTGGCAATTATAATGAACTTGGAATGCTCATGATCACCGTTGCAGTAGCAGGTCTTGTGGTACCGGTACTAACCGTTATGATTTTTAGACCATGGTGCGGCAAAACGTAAAAGAGAAAAGCCTGGTTTGAATAATTAGAATGGTTTGGCTGGAAAAGTTATTCGATTTTAAGATGCATCATGTTTATTGTCTAGTACTTCACGCAGCTTTTGCCTGATCATGGTAATTCTCAATGGTTTTTGAAGATGGAAACCATATCCTTTACTTAAATTTTGATCTGCAACAGCCTCTGACGGATAACCCGACATAAAAACCACTTCTATGCCGGGACGAACAGCTGCTATCATGTTGGCAAGATCTTTACCGTTTATTTCCGGCATAATAATATCGGTCAGCAACAGATCAATAGTGCCATCATAAGTTTCATTAATTTTTAAAGCTTCTTGTGCAGTAGAGGCCACAAGAAGCTGATAGCCTAAGGGGTTTAAAGCATTTTCTATAATTGAAAGCAATATCGGTTCATCATCTACAACAAGGATTGTTTCTTTCCCCCCTTTTATAGGGATAGTATCAATTTCAGAATCTTTTTTAATCTCTTTATGATTTGAAACAGGTAAATATAAATTAAATGCTGATCCTTGATTTGGTTTGCTTGTTACATCAATATATCCGTTATGCTGTTTAATAATGCCATAAACTGTGGCAAGGCCCAGCCCTGTTCCTTTTCCAATCTCTTTTGTGGTATAAAAAGGTTCAAATATATTTTCAAGAACTTCATTGCTCATACCGCATCCAGTATCACTTATTGTAAGCTTTACATATTTTCCCGGTTTCACCTCTTCAAGATTTATTATATTAATATCACTCATTACTACTTCATCTGTTTCTATGGTTAAAATACCTCCATTTGGCATAGCATCTCTTGAGTTTACAGAAAGGTTTAACAAAATCTGTTCCATCTGGCTCTGGTCGCACAGAGCTTTACTGGTTGTTTCGGAGAATTTTAGATTTAGTGTTATGTCTTCACCTATGATCCGCTTCAACATTTTGGTCATATCGGTTACAACAGTGTTAAGATCGGTATCCCTGATTTCAAGCATTTGCTTTCGGCTAAAAGCAAGAAGCTGTTTTGTAAGAGATCCGGCCTTTTCTCCCAGGCCCATGATTAATTCAATACGTTCTTTTAAAGGATCATTTTCTGCAATATCAAGTAGCGCAAGTTCGCTGAAACCTAATATGCCGCTTAATATATTATTAAAATCATGAGCCACACCCCCGGCAAGCCGCCCTATAGATTCCATCTTTTGCATGTGTAGAAACTGTGATTGCAATAATTGTTGCTTTTTTTCAGCCGTCACCTGATCGCTTATATCCCGTACAATATGTACTATACCTGTGGTCTGGTTATTCTTGCCAAAGCGGGGAATCGCCTTTACTTCAAGATGTCTGTCAAGATGGGGTTCAAACATTTTCTTAACAGCTATTTTTCCTGTTTTTAGAACATTACAACATGGACAATCAGGCAGGGGATTAGCCAAACCATGATATGACTGAAAACATTTATATTTACTAATATCATCAATAGATATTCCAAGCAGGCTCAGCGCAGTTTTATTCGCCCGGATTATATTACAATTGTTGTCATGAATGGTAATAGCATCATTTATTGTATCAAAGGTTTCTTCCCACTCATTTTTTGCCTGAATGAGCATATCCTGCATCTTTATTCTTTCAGTTACATCTTCTCCTGAAGTTAATATTCCGGTTACTTTACCTGTTTCATCTTTTAGCAGAACATCGCTCCATTCGATAATTCTTTGTTCACCTTTTTTAGTAAGTATGACACCTTGCACCTTCTTTGCTTCTGATATGTCTATTTCACCGGCAAGCAATTGTTTGATGAAAATTTCAGATTCGTATCGTTTATCTTCAGGAATAAAAGTATCAATAGCATTTTGGCCGATAAGCTCATTTTCTTCATATCCAAATATTTCACAAGCTTTCTTATTAGCTAAAATTAATTCAATATCAAGGTTAACCGCTATGAGTATTACTCCTGCGATATCAAGGTATTTTTGAGCTGTTTCCTTTTCCTTTTGCAATTCAAGAGCATTTTGTTTGCGTTCACTTATATCGATACCGATACCGATAATACATGGTATGGTTTTAAATTGAAACAGTTTGGCGGTAAGATAATGGGGAATTGTTTTCCCGCTTTTGGTAAGTAAATTTGCCTCTATTTCTGTATGGCCATCTTTAAAACCCTTTGCAATATTTTCAGACACCAAAGCCTTTTCTGAATCTATGCACAGATCAAGAGGATGTAGCTTTTTAATTTCTTCAAAAGAATATCCTGTTACTGTTTCAACGTTTTTATTCCATCTTAAAAACCTTCCTGTATTATCATAAAGATAAAAAAGTCCGGGCAAACTGTTTAAAGCCGCATCCGAAAAATCTCTTTCTGATTTCAGATTTTCTTCAGCTTGCTTTTGTCTGGTAATGTCTTTTATTATACCGATATTATTAATAACCTGTCCCGAGGCATCCTTTACAGGAAATCCATGGGCCTCAACCCATCGGATAGATCCATCCGGATTGATTATGCGAAATGCAATATCTAAGGGCATACCTGTTTTGTATCTATCAGCAGCAGAGATTATCCGCGCCATGTCTTCAGTATGAACGTTGTCAAAATATGATTGGGGATTTTCCACATAAACATCTAAAGATTTTCCTCTGATCCGTTTAAAGCCGGGACTTGCATAGATTATATTTTCAACTTTGGCATCTAACATCCAGAAACCTTCATTGATATTTTCAGCTATCATTTCAAAGAGTTTGTTAGTTTTAATCAGCTCATCATTTTTTTTAACAAACTTACTATGAATACTATCTATCTGAGTGCCTATGGATTTCGCCAGTTTGGCTATTATTATGCCGACTATTGCAGCGGATGCTATTGCAATTATGGACCTTGCAAAAGCAGGATTTACTCTTACAAAAGATGCTAACAGCCTTACTATTATGTCGTTTATAAAAACAGCCACAATTACGAGAGGAAAGAACGTCCTTATTAAGCGGCTGCGAAGAGATATGCCTGCAAATAACCTTACAGGCAGGGCCTGGGGACCTGCTGCTGTTAAAAGTCCCATGCCGAGAAAAACTAAAGATATTGCTCCTGCAATTGAATTGGGGATGGGGCCTTGCCTGTATAAAAAGGGTGTATTATATAGATAAGCAAGGAGTAAAATTAATTCCGTTATAATAGATGATATTGCGCAAAAAGCCGCTAAATTATTATAAAGCTGCCTTTTATGGGAAGGAAAAGTCAAAAATAAAATACCTGTGGAAACAATTATAAGATTTGCTGCTATAACAGGTGGCATATCAACCATCAAAAAATACTGATATATAAAAATCAAATACTTGGCTTCAAGTCTTATGCCGAAAAAAAAGCTGATGATTATAACAAGAAATGTACATGTTACAACAATAATTTGTTTCAAACGGTTTTCAGGTTTTTTCAGATGAAATATATAAGAAATACTGAGTATGCAAAGACATAAGGTGGTGATAGGACAGGGTTTGTAATTTTGACTTATACTAGTGAGCCTTGCAGATTCCAAAATCCATCCGGCAAATAACAGAATGCTGATTAATGCTGTTATAAACAGACACCATATCGAGAACTTTCTCAAAAAAGCTTCCGTATGCTTTTCGCTGGTCATAGCTCTCCTGTTTTCTTATTGCATTTATATATAAAAGCACACTAAAACAGAATACAAAAGGCAATACTTTAAATATCTATTGAAACAACTAATTATGAATTATTTTAAATATATAAATAAAGATTGTATTCCCATGTAAAAAGCAGGATGAATATACTGAGCCAGTTTCAAAACGCCCCATTTTGGCCGATCTCTGCGTTGGGCTCAAATTTCAATCCTCGAAATACTAAATGTATTCCTGTGGTTGAAATTTTCTCCCGCCTTGAGCTTGACCAAACTGAAACGTTTTGAAAGTGGC
>JBDRRF010000030.1:0-46410 GCA_043825875.1 Pseudomonadota bacterium
GCCACTTTCAAAACGTTTCAGTTTGGTCAAGCTCAAGGCGGGAGAAAATTTCAACCACAGGAATACATTTAGTATTTCGAGGATTGAAATTTGAGCCCAACGCAGAGATCGGCCAAAATGGGGCGTTTTGAAACTGGCTCACCCGGTTATACTTTACTATATACCTATTCCTGTGCTATTGGCGCAAACTCCATAATAGCGGAAAGCCCGTTATCGACCATAAGATCCTGGCCACTTATGCAACCTGACATGGAAAAGTGCGATCAGGATACATCGAGATCTTTTAAAAACCAAAAGGATGACAGGTTTGAATTTTTGGGCAAGGGGATATTATGTGAGTACAGTTGGTCTTGATGAGGACATGATCAAAAAATATATCAAAGAGCAAGACAAAGATAATAAATAACTAAACAGCTCTTTGAGGGGCTTTCCTGAAACAATGCCCCCTTCGAGGGGGCTTCATCAAACCACCAGCTTTGCTGGTGGTCGGTGATTGATATTAAGACAAAAAGTCTCGATTGCAAAAACAACCGGCCGGTTCCTTTGCCTAAGACCGACCGGTTGTTTATATCAAATTGTATAAACTTGAATAAACGTGCAAAACTACAGAACCATGCATATTGCTTGATAGACAAATAAGGTGAAAGCAAAATACGTTTATAGAAATAAAGTTATGAGTTGTGATATAAAGCCATAAAATACCAGCAACTTTTATTTCGACAACAGCAAGAAATTACTAACGCTAAAAAAGCTGGCGTCCAATTTTGAAGCAGGTATATATAAAAAGTTTTCGGGATGAGGAGCCGTAGAGCTAACAGTACAATGACGCGCTTTTTCATCTATATAGACCTGAGCATCACTATCTCCTATATTATTTTTACCACTTGGACTCTCACTATAATGGAAGAAATTAGTAAACCAGGTCCGGAAATCGCCGGATCTTTCATATACTTCCTTGTACCATATGTTATAAGTTTCCTGGTCAATATAATTTACGTGCAAACCCCAGTTGTAATAAGGATCTTTAGGCATCTGTTCCACAACCCATACCTTTCTGGGAGCATATGTTATAACACCCGGAGCAGGTGCCCAGGCAGCGCCCTTAAATCCCGGCACTTCATAATTTAATTTGAAGCACTCACCCGTGTATGGAAATTTCGAAGGAACCCTTCCATCCGGTAATTCCTCAACAGGTATCAAGTTCGGGCTGGTAAAAGAAACAAGAATCGTTTTTTCTCCAATTAACTTCCATTTCATTGAACTGATTTTACCGCTGAATCCATAATTCATATCGGACCATGAATCAGATCCCATGAATGGATCAGATCGTGACGCTGTTCCGGTTTGCCGAATCCTGCGAATGGCAGGAACATAAGCATAACTGGTGTCTTCCTTTGATGGGTCCATATAAACGAGCATCATTTGATTAGTTCCTTTAACACTCATCGGCTCCAAAATTCTTGGTAATTCGTAGCTAAGAACATGATCAGGATTTTTTGCTATTTCCTGACCTGGCGGCCTGCCTGTCAAATAAAGACATGAAAACAAACCGTCTGCATAGCGTTCCTTTCCTGATTTGTCTATCCATAATAGAGGTCTACGCAGTCTTGAAGCCATGAAACGATATACCGACCATTTATAATTCGCTACAATCTTGTTTCCCACCTTGGGATCTTTAGGATCTATTGTGGGGAAAGGCATACCGTAAACATTATGGTATGGAATTTTTCCTGTACTTTTTTCGATTACCTCTCCTTCAGAACTTATGTCAAACTTTCCGGCATTCTTCTGGCTTGCAGCAAGAAAGCTTTCCGGCAACTTCCATTTAAAGTTAACAGCTCCAGGTGTAATAACCATATCGCCTTTTTCTACCGCGCGATACATAGCCGGAAAGAGAATGTCTTTGTATTGAGCACAGTTGGTCTTATCAATTACCTTGGGTAAATCCATAGCCAGCAATGAACTGCCCAAGAGGAGAACAAGCAGCGACAACCCTAAAATTTTAAAAAACCTTATATTTCTTATCTTCACTTTTTCCTCCTTTGGTTTTTCCAAAATCCAAAAAAAGCCTTTGTTATTTTATATCTTGACTAATAGTGCTTTTAATAACAGTTAATACGATCCTCGGAAAATAAAACCACAATTGTTACCATTCATATCCCAGTTTAATGGTTGCCTCAGTAGGTCCATTCACAAAATTGGAAAATGCGTAACTTGATTCATCATCACCCAAAAATGCTTGAAATGTTAGCTGAGTATATAAATTAGGTGTTATAGTCCATTTAATTTGCGGACGCAGCATCCATGTGGCACCATCGCCATGTTTTCCCATATTGTATGCAACTATAAGCATAGGATTAAGTTTGCTTGCCCACCAGTTCGTCATTGCCTGAAAAAAGAAAGTATCCTGTTCCCGGCTGTTTGTTCGTTGGTGCAACAGTTTCGGACCGCCTGCTTTGTTTGTTACTGTGGCAGAATAAAATGGTCCATCCAGGCGACCGTCTGAATCGCCAGCATTCCACTCATTGATCGTTGTATGCAGCCATTCAAAAGATACATTTACAAGGTCGTGAGGTGAAATCCATCTTATGCGCAAATCTTTGTCAACAGCCAGCATAACTTTTGTGACCGGTTTATATACAAAGGATTGTACACCTGCCTGATCATCTAAAGGAACCATAAAAGGCGCAACAGGAATTGACATCCAGTTCCCGACCAAAAGATCTTGACCTGTAGCAACAGTGATCGGGTAAGCAGTATAATGTGAAGCCTCACCTCTTATAACAGCTTCAAAACGGCCAATAAGCAATTGATAGCTAAAATAGCCGCCGTAAACATGCTGTTTATTGTGCGTAAAATTAGCTGTTTGTCCACTATAAAATTTGTCTATAAATATACCCGGATCATTTACTACATCTCTGAAGTAAAGCAAAGAAAGGCTAAGCCTGTCTCCGAGCTGTGCAGATACCTTTCCACCGTATTCATTATTGTTCGTAGGCACATCCTCTCTTATATTTTGTCCGGTAAGATCATAAAACAGGGGGGATACATAAGGCGCCTGAAGCCCTACACCAGCTTGGCCTGCAACACTATCTCTGGGTCCGAACTGTGTTGGCCTGATATCAGGAATCCACAATAAATCAAAATTAATACTGGTTCTGGCAAAACGCGGCAGATCGAAATTTAACCGGCCCATCCAGAGGGGGGTTTTTACATCATCTGGGTTCTGGAAAAACATCTGAAAGGACTGGTCGGCTGGGTTAATAATATCGCACATGGTTTCAAGAGAGCTTTCACCCCAGGATACAATTTGTCTTCCTGTTCTTAGGAAGGCTCTGTTGCCCAGATGGCCTTTATAGGCAAAATCAATAAAAGCTTCTCTTAGGTCACTCTCAAACCTTATGTCTTCTTCTCCATAATCAAATCTTGAAGCACCTAAATCTTCTTTAATATCATATCTATGTGCAGCAAGATCATAAATTGAATCATAGGCGCCCCTGAAAGTTAAATGAACTTTTTCTACTCTAAACGGGCCCAGTTCCATATCAGGATCAATGTCAACATCAAACTTTAATGTATTTCTCTGTTGTACTCCGTAAGCTTCGTCAAAAAAACCGTACTGCATACCATCTACATCACGCATAACTAAAGAAGATTCCAGAAAACCATGGAAACTACTAGTCATTTGAGCTACGGCAATTGGAGAGAAAATTACCAACATTGATAGTGTAATTAATACACATAAGCCAGATTCACCCCATCTTCTTTTTCTCATATCTTTCCTCCTTAAATTTAATTTCTTCAAAAAAGATATATCATCTAATTATTTATAACTGCTTTCACCTCCTTCCTGATGTTTATAGTAAACTAATACTCTTTCCGGCATTAATCAGTCCTTTTAAGGTTCGTACTAATTCCAAAGCGTTGTCGGGCAAGACACGGCACAAAAAAAGGGCTGTTTAATGCCAATATAAAAACCTATCTTAAAAAACATGGCTTTTTTCATAGTTGACTTATTGTATTTAATAATTCATTTATCCAAACTAACATTAAATTTTATATCGAAAATGGAATATTAAATTCATGGCTTCTATACAAGGAACAAATATTTCGTCAGATAATACTAAGTTATACAGATCTCTTGGCTCTCTTATAAAAGAATATCGAAAATGGCGGAAGATGAGCCAGGAAAAATTTTCCGAATCAATTCAAATAAGCGTTCGGGAACTGCAAAATTGGGAATCCGATCGCCGCAGTCCCAGAATTGAGAATCTGCATGATCTTTCGGAAATGACCGGTCTTCCTATGCAGGCGTTAATAGCTCTCAACGCGGACCAGCCTGTATGGTATTCTTTAGGCAAAAGGTTTTTTAAGTATTCATTGATTGAGGAAGATCAGTTTTTGTCACGAGAATTATTAAGATACCAAAATAAATCCGCGGATGACTTTCTTGTAAAATACATACCAATTACAACAGATAGGCAAATCAATATGATTCTCTCATGCCATCGGGATATTTACGGTACGGAGAGACCATTGCCGAAAGATGTAATCAAAAAAGCCGCCAGGTTCCTTCCAAATCTTAATAATACAATTATTGACTGCTGGGGGCATTATGTTGGACATCAAATATGTCTTCCGATAAAAGCGGATATATATAAGGATATTATAAAATCAAAGTGCATAGAAAATTATCTGAGTTTACGAAGCATTAATGATATAATAAGCATGGATGCGGGGGTTTTGTTCTATTATTCCGTACATTCAGCCTGTGTCAGCGTTGGACGGCGGCTTGTTATAGACAGTGCTCAGTCCCTTTCTGAAATTAAGCAAAAAGAGAATTTTCTTCTCGCCACTCATACCGCTACCAAAGAAGCGAAAACAATCCAGAGTAATATAGGAATGAGGTTTGTTAGAGATTATGCTCACAGGCTCAATGAAACAAACCCTGTCATATATGAACAGAATCTGGATGTTCATATAAAACTTAGAAAGCCTTATGTATGGATGATTGAACACATTTCCGGACAATCGGGAAAAATGCCGGAACAGAAATCTTTAATTAGCGTTGATGAATCATCATTAGGCGTTGATAGAAACTTATCTTATAATAAAAACATCAATCCTGTTAAACAAATAACACAAGCCTGCACAAATTCTGCATGCAAACTTTATGGTAAAACCAAACAAGGCAATGTCGTTTCAAACGGGACATACCGCACAAAAGACGGTCTCCCTGGTCGCCGCTTTCTCTGCAAAACATGCGGTAAATCTTTTTGTAACAGAACAGGAACTATGTTTCATGGCTTAAGATCTTCGGAAGATAAATTTATTAAAGCCCTTAAATTACTGCTTAAAGGAATGCCTTTGCAAAAAGCGGCTGACTCATTGGGAATATCTTTCAATACAATCCGGCACTGGCTTAGCGTTTCGGCAAGACATTGCGATAAAATCAATGCTATTCTTGAAAAAGATCCTGAAGTATCACAGGCCGACCTTGATACATTATGGGCTTTTGTTAGAAAAAATTCTCTTCGTCAACGGGCGGCCCTTTGGAACTGGTCTGAAAATAAATAATAAAGGAAAATTCACATATGATAGCAGAAATTCTTTCAACCGGTGATGAGGTTCGTTCCGGGGCATTGATTGACAGTAATTCGGCATATATAGCACAAGCTTTGGAAGAAGCGGGCCTTGAGGTGGTAAGACATAGTACGGTAGGAGACGATCTTAATGCCATTTCTTCAATATTAAAGGAGATAGGAACGCGTGCGGATATTGCCATTGTTACAGGCGGACTTGGACCTACAACAGATGATATTACTGCCGAAGCTGCTGCACATGCAGCCGGTGTTGATATGTGCATGGACAAGGATGCTTTAAAAACGGTGCAAAACTTTTTTGAAAAAAGAAAGCGCCTCATGAATCCATTAAATGATAAACAGGCCATGCTCCCAAAAGGGTCGGAATGTCTTGATAACCCTGTTGGATCTGCTCCTGGATTTGCATTAAAAATAGGCAAATGCCTCTTTTTCTTTTTGCCGGGGGTTCCTTATGAAATGAAAAAAATGCTTTCGGCAAAAGTGATTCCAAAAATTTATGAACTATATGAAAGCGGCAGACAATACAGTATAATTAAGAACATATCGACTTTTGGTGTTACAGAAGCGGCTGTAAATGAGAATATATTATCTATTATAGATGAATTCGGCGATATCAAATTTGGATTAAGAGCAACTTTTCCCGAGATACATATAAAAATGTATGCAAGGGGGAAAGAAGAAAATGAAGTTATTCAGCTTCTTGATGCCGCTGTCGCAAAGGTTTTACAAAAATTTGGCGATAAAATAGTTTCAGCAGAAGGCAAATCTATGGAAGTTGTGGTAGGTAAACTGTTAAAGAAAAATAATGCCACTATTGCTGTTGCAGAAAGTTGTACCGGCGGGCTGGTTTCAGATATGCTAACCAATGTGTCCGGCAGTTCGGATTATTTTCTTTTTTCCGGTATTACATATTCAAATGACTCAAAAATAAAAGTACTGGGGGTCAATCCGGCAACTATAGAAAAGTATGGGGCTGTGCATGAAGAAACTGCAAAGGAAATGGCAGCCGGGGCAAAAAAAATATCAGGTGCAACTTACGGACTTTCAACCAGCGGTATTGCAGGTCCTGCCGGAGGCACGGAAGATAAGCCGGTTGGAACAGTATGTATGGGACTTGCAACACCGGATATAGTTAAAGGCTTTACTTTTAATTTTTATTTTAAAGACCGTATTTTGAATAAAAAAATATTTGCAGCAGCAGCGCTTGATCTTGTAAGAAAAGAGTTCATTATTTCACGTAACCGGGAAGAATTAACAGGAGTATATATCTGAAATGAAATTTATAGATGCGGGATGGATTATAGACGGAAGCGGCGGCCCTGTTTTAAAAAACATGAGGCTTGGCATTAAAGACGGAAATATTATTTCTATAGATGATTCCGGGTTTAAAGATTCTGCTACAAGTAAAGCAATCGATTTATCATCTTGTACTATACTTCCTCCTTTAGTTGACAGCCATGTTCACCTCTTGATGTCGGGAACAGATGATCCGGAATTTAGAGAAATGCAGCTTGATATGGACTTTGACAAAGCAAGCGATATTATTTTGAATCATATTTCCCAGTATTTGTCTCACGGCATTTTAGCAGTCAGAGACGGAGGCGATAAAAATGCTCATGCCTTGCAATATTTTAACGAGTGCCCGGATGAAAAAAATTTTCCTGTTAATATTAAAATTGCAGGAAAAGCATGGCACAGGGCAGGCAGATATGGCGGATTGATAGGAAGAGCGCCGGATAAAAGTTTTAGCCTTGCAGAAGCAATTAATAGTTGTCCGGATGAAATTGATCATATCAAGATTGTAAATTCGGGTTTAAACAGTCTTAAAGAATTCGGGAAAGAAACCGATCCGCAATTTAGTGTGGAAGAACTCTCGGATGCTGTGAAAATTGCCGGCAAACTCGGGCTAAAGGTTATGGTACATGCAAACGGTAAAAGACCGGTTGCAGCAGCCGTTTTAGCCGGTTGTCACTCGATAGAGCATGGCTTTTTTATGGGAGAAGACAACCTTAAATTAATGGCGGAAAAAGATATAACATGGGTTCCGACTGCCTGCACCATGAAAGCATATTGTGAACATATGGAAAAAGGAAGTATTGAATATGATGTAGCATGCATGAATCTTGAGCACCAGATTAAACAGATTTCAAAGGCAAGAGAACTTGGCGTTACAATTGCGCTTGGTACGGATGCGGGAAGCATCGGTGTTCATCATGGATCAGCAGTAATACATGAACTTGGTTTGCTTATAGCCGCAGGATATTTGCTGCCGGAAGCCATTAAATGCGCTACTTATAATGGAGCAAAATTACTTGGTATAAACGATTTCGGAATTATAGGAAAAGATAAGCCGGCCAGCTTTATTGCTGTACAGGGAGAGCCTTCGGATCTTCCTGATTCTATAAGTAGTGTCAAAGCGGTTTGTATCGACGGATACCTGTCATCTCCACCTCCTAAATCAAGAAGTTGCGGTGTTTAAGTTCCGAAATATCTATCTCCGAAATCGCATAGAGAAGGATGACCAATTATTTGGATGTTATTCATGATGAATTCCATAGATTTCAAGTACAATAAAATTGTTTTATATTTACATGTCACTTTTTTCCCGTCAATATATTCAACCCTTTACGGAAAGAATTAATAAAAAGATATCGCTTTAACCTTTTTGTGTATGGATGTCTTGGTGCAAGCTTTTTAAGATTTTTATAAAAAAGTTTAACCTGTTCTCCTTCGCCAGTATTAGCAAAATATGAACCAGCTATGCCCATAAATCCAACAACCTCTGTGATATGGAAGATGTCTCTTTCAGGGTATAATGCTTTAATGTCAAATTTATAATCCAATATTTCAGGAACTTTCTTATACTTTCCTTCTGTCATACAAATTTCAGCATAATTTAATTTTGCAAAAAGGTAGTCAGGGTTGTTATTGTAGTTCTTCTCAGCATATTGTCTTGATTTTTCAGTATCGTTAAGATTTGAATACGCGACACTAATATAATTATATAATTGCGGAACTTTTGGGTACTTGCTGATTAGCTCATCAAGTCTATCAATTGTTGATTCCGGAGCTTTTTGTATTCGCACAAATAGATCTTCCAATTCATCCTGTACTTCTTCTGGGATAGACGAATCGTCAATTGGTTCATCTGTTATTTCATATGAAATAAATTGAAGCGATGTATAATTCTTGTTTGCCGGATCAGATTTATTAGCTGTTCTTTTCCTTATCAGGAGTTTATTATTAGTTCTTTGTTTAGATCTTTTTGTCATTAAACCATACCTAAAAGATGTTTTATGTTATGGGGTTGTTATAAGTCACTTAATATTCAATAGCGACCAGCAGACACCTTTTACTACCTCCTTCATTCTGGTAAAATCCAGAGTGTCAATCGTATCGGAAGTCTGATGATAGTTGGGATTTCTGTAGAAAGCCGTATCTGTTATCATAACGGCATCATATCCGAAATGCCAGTAATTTCTGTGATCGGAAAAATCAACTCCTGTAATAATTGACGGAGCCTTTAAAGTTTCAACATTTACTGATGTGGCTTTAAGATGCAAAGATAATTGTTTTGCCAAAGATGAACTGCCATAGTTGCTTACCACACAAATAAAATCTCCTGTGCCCGGGTAGAACAGCCGCATTAAACCAACAGGGTAAGTCTGTGATTTTTCCTTATCTGAAAAAAATCCTATCATCTCCAGACAAATCATTCCCCGTATCTTTATATTATTATCATGCAACGATTTCGCATGAAAATAACTTCCCATATTTTCGGTACCGAAGAAAGGAGGTTCTTCTAAATTGTAAGCTACAAAATCTACCCTGTAAGGTAATTTTGATTCATGTTTTTTTGCAAAACGGGCTATTTCAAGCAAACCTGCTACAGCGCTCGCATTATCATCGGCTCCCGGCTGATCGCCGCATACATCGAAATGGGCACCAACTATAATGCGTTCACCTTCCTTTGGGCCGGCACTGGCGATAATATTTTCATATACATAGCCTGAGACTTCAAATTTTTGACTTTTCGGCTCAAGACCATATTCAATAAATTTTTGCGAGATATATTGCGCCGAATTTTCAAGCGATTCGGGATAACTGAAACTACGTGCCGGGCTCATGGAAGAAAGATATTGAACCGTCTGTTTTAAATTATCAATGCTGATATCAGGATCAGGATGCGCAAAATGTGTGTTTTTGCCTCCGCATGAAAGCAAAGTGGCAAGGATTAAGACAGGTAAGATAATTAGTTTAACGATTATTTCCATGATTTCTCTCCGGTAATCAGTGGCAACATTTGGATGCAAAGGATACTTTTGCCTTATTTGCAAGATAACTTAAATCGAAGCAGTATAATTTAGCGTATTATCAATATTCATAGTTTGGAATCGACTCCGGATCAGGGACTTCGCCGGATGCCATACGAACACCCAATTCAAAGGCACGCTTACAATCCTGTGGGAAAACTTTGGCATGACGCTCGTATTTTGCCTCCTTGTCAAACATTTCCGCCTCATACTTATCATAGTCGCTGTATTGGAGAGTATCTAAGGATAATAGCAACTCACATGCACCAAAATGTATCCCAAGCATCATTTTAGTCGTAGCAAAAACCTGGCTAAATCCCGTTTGTTCAAGCATTTCTTCTGTTACACCCATTGTATAAATTATAGCAGTATTTATGCGTCTTGGGAAAAGAGATCGCATATCTTTTGTGTATTTCAGGTAAGGAAAGCAAAGTCGTTCTAAAAAAGCCCGTGTGGCGGAAGATTCGGTGCCATAATAAACAGGAGTGCCGATAATCAGAGCATCGGCGTCCTTGACACGATTCAGCACGCCAGTCAGATCATCCTGAACTGCGCAAACTCCGTCCTCCTTACGATCAAGTTTCTTGCAGGAAAAACAGCTTATACAGCCGGAATAATTCAGGTCGTAAAGTTGAACCAGTTCAGTCTTAGCACCTATAGATTTAGCGCCTTGAAGAGCGTTATTCAACAGGGTTATGGTGTTCCATGTCTTTTTACGCGGACTTCCGTTAAATGCCATTACCTTCACAACAACCCCCTTTCTCTTTTCATATATTTAACTGTAATATCGCCTGCAATAATACCAAGATAGCTACAGAATAGATCAAGCAAATCAAAAGTACGTTTTGATATAAATATCTGGCTGACTTCCTCAATTGTAATCAGGCAAAATACAATCAGGCTTCCAATAAGTACTGTTTTGCCAAAAACACGAAGATAGCGCGGGTATAGAAAATAATTAACAAAGAAGGCCAGCAACCCTAACAAAACGATATGTCCTGCCTTATCACCACCGGGAAACATATACATTTTGCGAATGAAAAGAGGCAGAGAACCTTTGTCGGCTGAATATATTACATAAGCCAAAAATATAACAAAAAGACTCCCAATCATCCACGAGATCTTCTTTTTGTTTATATTCATAAAATTATCTTTGCGGCCGTTCGCATTTGCCATTTTTAATAGGTTCCATACGCCATGCGCCTTTATCTCTCCAGATATAAACCATATTACTGGCGATCTTTTTAAAGTCGAGGTTCCAGGATGTTACTACTTTATCTTCAAAGTGAACCTTAACCCTATATACTTTATTAAGATCCAAGTCTTCAGCAACAAGCCGGCAGGTTTGATTGGTTTGTTCAAAATGAAAAGGGCCATAATCTCCTATAGTAAGATATGGCCTATTTGAAGGTGCATACATTATAATGCTTAAAAAAGGCCCCAAACAAACCGAGCCTTTATCTTGTGCAAATACAAAAGAGGGAAAGGCTATAAACAATATAATAATGAATCTAATAAATACTTTCGTTTTTTTACCTCTTATTTAAATATTTTCCAAGGGCCTCCAGCACTTATTGCCAAAATGATGATGAATACCCAGTGAGAAAAGGGGTCAAAATCGTATCACAAGTCCTGCGCCGATACCAAACTCGGTATGATAACTGGACATTATCGAGAAACGCTTATCGATTAGGAAAATTGCGCCTGCTTGACATTCCCATTTGGTTGCAGTGTCATATTCGATCTCGCCAAAGGCGCTCAAACGCGATGTTAACGGCAACTCCTTTGAAAGTGATAAACGGAATTCACCCTCTGTATCAACCCATCCGGTCGTATAAATGAGAAGTGGCAGCATGTAACGGCCGCCGAAAATTCCCCGGTCGCCAAGTTCCTCATTTGTGATTTCTGCCCCTGCAAAAACGCTGGTATAACGGTTGAACGAATAATCCCATGTTAGATCGATTTCGTAATCAGTATTTTCGACATTCTGCCACCCTGCCTGCCAGTCAGCGGTAAGAATATTGCGGGTGTTCGACAGGACGAGTGACCCTTCGGTCATATGGCTCATGGCAGTAGCTTCGCCCCAGAAATATATGGGATCTTCAAGAAGCTTATGCCGAATAGATGATACCTCTGCATCGGGTTTAAAACTTTCGTAGTGGAGAATGCGCGCCATTCCGCTGTGCATGTGATAGAGCAGGTGACAGTGAAAAAACCAGTCGCCCGCATCATTGGCATCGAATTCGATAACGCTGGTAGACATAGGCGCAACGTTGACCGTATGTTTTAATGGGGAGTAATCACCCTGGCCGTTGATAACGCGAAAAAAATGGCCGTGGAGATGTATAGGGTGATGCATCATTGTACGGTTAATCATAACAAAGCGCGCCACTTGGCCCTTTCGGATGGTAATCTTGTCCTGTTCATGCAGGGCCTTGTTATTGAAGTACCAGACATATCGGTCCATGTCTCCATCAAGTGTGAGGCGAATAACTTGACGCGACTGTTCAGGAGGAAACACCGTCGGCTCAAGAGCCCTAAGCTTTTCATAAATAGGCCATGGACGGCGCGGGTCCTTACCATCCACTACGGTTTCTACAGCGCCCATTTGGTGGCCATCGTGCATATTCTCAGGAGATTTCTGCACTGTGCGTTCATCCTGATCCTTGGTCCCATGATCTGTCGATTGGTGAGCCATTGGCATCGGCATAAGATCATGATCGTGGGCCATCTCGCCTACCGGCATACTCATATTGTGCCCAGGTTGGTTTTTGTGTGACATCGGCATGCCAATTGGCATCTTGTCATGATTCATAGCGACACCGCTATGCCCCGGCATGTTCATTCCCGGCCGGTCAAACTTCCCGGTTTTCACATCGCCTGTTGTCATTCCCATGCTGCCCTCAGGTGTGAGTGCGAAGAGACTCCTTAAGGTAACTTGGCCCATTGCAGCGTAAAGATCCGGCTTTGGGATGTCAGGTGCGGCATGCGGCTCACCCTCTCCAATCCAAACCGAGGCATGCCCCGATCCGTCGTGTGCCGTAGCGCGCAGTTCATAACTGCCGTTTTGTGGAACACGAATGAGAACATCGTATGTTTCAGCAACGCCGATAAGAAAACGTTGCTCTTCAAATGGTCTAACATCAATCCCGTCAGCTGCGATAATCTTCACTGGACCACCGGCGAACTCTAAAAGAAAATACGTCGTCGCAGAGCCGTCAATAATCCTCAATCGAAGAGTCTCGCCAGGACTTGCGTGTATTTTATATGACGACTTTCCGTTGGCAAGGAATCTGTCATAGGCCACGTCGGATATATCCATTGCTGGCATTCGACTTAACTCGCGTTGAAAAAATGAACCAACTTTGCCGGCTCTGTATGCGCCCAGCAGGCTCTGTGCACTGTTCTTCTTTACCGAATACCATTCACTGCCACGCTTGAGCGTGCGCATTATCTCATGCGGGTTCTCGTCACTCCAGTCAGAGAGAAGAACTACCTCATCGCGGACTTCTTTATAGATCCTATTTTCAGCCTCGATTGCAATTGATCCATAAACTCCCTGCTGTTCCTGCAATCCACTGTGTGAATGATACCAATACGTCCCTGCCTGCCTGATCATGAAACGATATGTAAACGTTGATCCCGGAGCAATTGGTGGATAAGTCAAATACGGAACGCCGTCCTGATCATTCGGCAAAAGAATTCCGTGCCAATGGATCGAGGTGTTGACATTCATAGCGTTGAGGACATGAATTACGGCTGAGTCTCCTACATGGAATCGTAGCGTCGGCCCTGGGATGTTGCCGTTAATAGTCATCGCAGGACGTTCTTTTCCTGTAAAACTGACCGTCTCTTGAGCAATTGTGAGTTTATATTCCACTGTATCGGCACGCAGAGTATTCTCACCCAAGATAAAGAGAGAAAGCAGGAACATTATTGTAGCTAAAATTTTTTTACTGCGCGAACGATTTAAGATAGCTGTGAATAGCAACGACAATACGCCAGCTTTTGCAACTACAACAAAAAACATCCCCTTCTTATCTACTGTATCCATACTTTCTTTTTTTTACCTTAAAATTATAAAACAATACCAGCTTGAGGTATAATTATATCTTTTACACTAAGCAAGGAACTCACATTCTTTAAATCAGCAGGAGAAAGCTTAAAATCAAAAACATTAAGATCTTGGGCCATGTGTTGCTCGGAAGTTGTGCCGGTAAGAGGAACAATGCCGGATTGATTGAGATATCTAAAGAAAATTTGTGCATCGGTTTTTTTATGCTTTCTGGCAAGGGTCTGAACAATATTATCGAATAATATATACCGGTTTGCGGTTAGAGTCCAGAAACCCTGGTAAATAACTCCATTATCGGAACACCAGGAACGCAATTCAGGATCATATCCAGTATCCTTATAAAAACGATTTTGCAGTACTGCAGGTTTTATGTTGGCATCTGCATAAAGTTTTTTCACCATATATATATAATAAAAATTGCTGATTCCGATCTGACGCGCTCTACCGGATTGTTGAATTGACTCCATTGCTTCCCATACTTTCATTAAGAGCGGATATGGCTCTATCATTGTATGAAGCAGTAAAGTATCAACATATTCAGTTTGCAGTTTTTTCATTGATGTTTCAAAAGACTGTAAAACCTGCACTTCCACAGTAGCGTTCTTATCATATGGCACTTGTTCCGGATCATGGCCCGGAAGCGGGGTAAACTTGGTTTGTAAATACAATTCTTCACGCTCAATACCATAATCTTTTTTCAGTCTTAAAAGCGCTTCACCGATGCCGGCTTCATCATAATGTTTAGGCTGACCGGCAGTATCAATTCCTCTGAATCCAGCCTGAACAGCTTTTACAACAAGATCTGCCGTGCGCTCCTTTTTCCAGGCAGTTCCATAAATAATCCACGGCATTTTCACACCTGCAGATGTTGTTAACCATTTTTGATCTTTCATTGTTCATATTCCTTAATTATCTGAAGATTCGATCTGTCTATTTCGCTTATCACGAACATAAATGACCTTTGAGGCAGTGCTACCTATTTGCCTTTCATCCATATCAAAAAGCTTTGTTGCGGAAACCAGTTCGCCTAATTTTCCATACCCATAATTACGCGGGTCAAATTCAGGTGATTGTTTTGCAATATTACTGCCGACATGTGCAAGATGAGCCCATCCGCTTTCATCGGAAGATGCTTCCACTGCATTACGTAACAGGCTTACCAGTTTTGTATCTTTTCTTAAATCATTGCTTGATTTTTTGGCAATGGCTTCACTTTCACCGGTCTTTGCACGAAGTACTTCTGTATAAATGAATTTGTCACAGGCTGAAACAAAAGCGGAAGGTGTCTTTTGTTCTCCAAAACCATATACTATTAATCCCGCTTCTCTTATTCTTGATGCCAGCTTGGTAAAATCACTATCACTGGATACTATACAAAATCCGTTAAAGTTTCCGGTGTACAATAAGTCCATTGCATCAATAATCATTGCGCTGTCAGTTGCGTTTTTTCCTTTTGTGTACGCGAATTGCTGCATTGGTTGTATGGAATATTGTAACAAAACCTCTTTCCAACCTTTTAAGCCAGGCCCTGTCCAATCGCCATAGATTCTCTTGACACTGGCTACACCGTAATTCGCAATTTCTGCCAGCAAACCATCCACAATGCTTGGCTGAGCATTTTCTGCATCTATTAATACTGCTAACTTGTCTGTTTTTTCCATAGCTTTATACCTTTCCTATTACTTATACCCACAATCACAAGTGAGCAGGAAAATATTTTGATTCAACGTCTGCATCCAACAATCGGTCATTATCAAACACGACTTGAAAGCAACAAGCAAAATTCCTCAAAAGCCGCCTTTGATGCAAACATGGTCTGAGCGATTATCAGTTTTCCACGGTTATGAGCAACGTGCAGAAGTTTTTGTTGATTTACCTCCTGCACCTGAATAGATCGAATCTCTTTGTATGGAATATTGATACAGGAGCTGCTCATAAACCCTTTGGGTGCAACGAGATCACTATATGACAATACAATTTGTCTTGGGCCTTTAAAAAACATGTAGATTGCAAAGAGACTGAGAATAGCAAGAATGAGTGAAAGCAGGAAAACCGCCCAGTAGAAATAGGTGGCGCTCTGTGCCGATAATTCAATGATTCTCCTCATAACAAGACCATCGTGATTGACTTGGGCTTTTTTAATGAAATAGTATGTTGAAGCTCCAAATAGAACTATGCCCAAGGGGCCAAGCCATACTTTTTGTCTGTAGGAATAAGCTCTTTCCTCCATAGTTACCTCTATTCTCTCCTTTCAATTACCGTTCTTTTCAAAGATGTCCCTATCCTTGTCACGCTGTAGTCAAATCAACTTTGGACATCGGGATGGCACTTTCCATTACGATCGTCAACGCTAAATCCAACGGTAAGCTTTCTTTACTAATATAGATAGCCTCCTGTATCGCAAGCCCGAAGAGAACCGGCCATTCAGATGGTTTCTGGCAAAACCATTTAGCTACCTCAAAGATTTGGGGCCATAAGGCTCTGAGATAGTTGATCGGCTTATCACTTACGGGATGATCATCAGGAAGTCGAGGTATACCGAAAGTTGTTTTTCCAACTGAAGCCGTTACATGCTTAAAAATGTCCTGTAAATCTATCAGTTTTTCACAACCGGCATCTTGTGCCGCTCCAACAGCAAGAGACCATACAGATAATTGGCCCTCTGCAAGTATACGATTCAGAGGATCGCCAAAGAAGTATTTCTTTCCGTCATTTGCCTCCATGACAACAAAAGGTGTATTTTCTGGCACTCCTTTTTCGATCGCCTGGGCACGCAAGTTGGCCTGACATGAGTACCCGGCAAGAGCACCCAAAACACAAAGAAGAGATTCGATATGAACTCCGCGATCGTCTTTCATAGCTTTGAAGATGCGATGAAAAACCTCTTTGGCTCCGATCTTAGCCCCAATAAAAGGATCTTCTGCTCGCTCAGCCTCAATAGAACGCATTACTGCCTCAAAAGTCGGATCTGACTCAGCATCCTCTGAGGCTTCACCCTTACCCTTAATCGGTTTGTTACGATTAAAGATGTTTTTGAACACGCAACACCTCCAACTTGTATAGTTTCATGATTGCATAAAAACAACCTACCCTTAAATATGATTAGGATTGCATCAAAAAATAAGTCAGGTGCTGTAATTTCGCTATGTGCCAGGCTTAGGCGATATCTGACTTGATAAATCATTCACCAATATTCTTATCGCAGTTTCTGCAGCTTTGTTAATTAAGGTTTCTTCAGCAGCAATAACCCCTGTTTTGGCACCCAAAGCCATTTTTTCTTGCTGTCCTTCCATACCGGTTGCTTTTGCTGAGGCCATGATTTCGCCGGTTTCTACATTAATGATACGTCCCTGCAAGCTAATCTCAAATCCACGGGTTTCTTGCCACATAATACCCATGCTGTCGCGTGACATTGTCGGCTTAATTGAAATCAAATTTCCCACCAAAATCATTTCGGCCCCCAGTTGCTTGCCGATCCGGTTTGCTGCTTTTTCATCTATGATACCCGTTTGGCTCAATTGTATTTCTTTAAGAACGGCATCAATACGGCTACGTTCAATAGCCCTGAATCTTTTACTTTCAAGAAGCTCATCAAGGGTCAGGTCAACCAGTTTATTGCTCAGGTTTTTATACTGTTCCTGCTCAGCCTTATATTTAAAAGGGATAACCGCAACTATATGTCTTTGCCCAAACTCAAATGAAGACAATGGCTTCAGGTCAACTTTCGTGCTCTGTGTAGAAGCACAGGCACTAATGAATAACGCCATTATTCCGACAATAATAAAACGGTACAAGATTGTTTTACAGATTTTCAAAGCGAACCTTCCTCTCATCCTGGCAAATAGTTTAAAATTGACAATACTGATAGATTAACAGGTATTTTTACAGTTCCGATTTTCTCCTCATACAAAGGGATTTCCAAAAAGATTAAAGAATTATTACAATTCTTCCGAATAATCAGCAATCATCTAAAATAATTTGGAATATATATAACCTATTGACAAACTTTTTGCAAGAATAAGATCTCTAATACAAGCCCATATAAAATTACTGCCCGTAGCTATGAAGTCCGGGAAGATAATTTACGCCGAAATATGTAAAAAGTACTGCCATAAACCCTATTATTGAAAGATATGCCAGACGTTTTCCGCGCCAGCCTCTCATAAATCTTGCATGAAGAAGTGTCGCATAAATAAACCATGTAATAAGCGACCAGGTTTCCTTGGGGTCCCATCCCCAATATCTTCCCCATGCCGAGTTTGCCCAAACAGCACCGGTTATTATCCCTACAGTAAGGAAGAGAAAGCCAAACATTATCATCTGGTGCGAAAGCTCATCTATTAATGATAAATCAGGAAAGAACTTTAAAAATGGAGTCCCCAATTCCGACTCATTTTGTTTAAGAAGAAACATAATTCCAAGGCCGAAAGCTATAGCAAATGCCGCATAACCTATAAAACAAGCTACAACATGCGCAATCAGCCAATTGCTTTTCAATGCAGGCAAAAGCGGCTGAATCCTGTCACTTATATTAGGAGAAAGAGAAGCATAGGCCATTGACAGAAAAGCAAGAGGACTTGTAAAGGCTCCGATTGATCGGTTTTGATATGTTTTTTCAACAACAAGATATACTACACCAATAACAAACGCAAAGAAAACCAAAGATTCATATTTATTCGAAAGAGGAGCATGGCCTACTCCAAACTGATATGATTCAAACCATCTCAATAATATTCCGCCTGCATTCCCTAAAATTCCGGCAAGAAAAGCCCATGTTCCAAGTTTTCCGAAGAAAGGCTTTTTAAAAACAACGGAAAAAATATAAAAAAATGCAGCTAATCCATATATGAAAGTGGTTATTGATAAAAATATTGAACTGTTCATTATATTCATCCTATACTTTTTTTGACAGCAGCTTTGCTATCTTTTTTGTACTGGCTTCCATTCCTATTATATTTTTATTTGAAATTCCGGCAATGATAACAATGCTTTTCCCATGTTTTTTAACAACCTCGACACAAAATCTGATATGAGACACAAAAAAAGTAATAAAGCATCCTATAATCATCAATATAAATCCGCTGTAAACAACGGGAACTCCGGGATCTCTTGTTACCTGAAGCCCTGTATAGTAACGCTTTTCGTTATTTTCCGCAGATATTACAAGCTCACCACCTCTCATTTTGTCAAAACCGGGAAAATTAAATGGAAGTATTATATCAGCAGGTTCACCTTTTAATGGAGTCAATGTTCCCACAAAAGCTTCTCCAAGATTATGCTCTCTGAAATTATATGAGCGGAAATACTTATTCAAAGCAAACTTAGCAGATGTTCCCGGAAGATCGATTTCTTCTCCTACAGATATTTTTTTTCTATATACTGTTCCGGTTTTACGATCAGTAAAGCTAAGCGATATATCTTCAGGCTCCTGCATTCCGTAATTTGACTGAAAAATATTAATTCCTTTGTAGCGGAGAGGGTCATTAACAATTATATCTTTTTTAAAAACAGGTTTGCCGTTTTCAAGAATAGTAAGTGCTGAACGATATTCTTTAGGCATGCCCGACTTATAAAATGTTACATTAAAATCATCACACCTTATTTCAAAATCAAGAGGTTGCTTTGCACCCGTATTTCTCAATATTACATTTTTAACACTTTTTCCCTCAGGGATAGTAACAGAACCATCAAATCCAAAATAGGAACCTATTAATCCGCCAATAAGCAACAAAATAACGCTAAAATGAACCGCGTAAACTCCAAGCCGACTCCAGCGACCTTTTTCCGCATAAATAACAAATCCATTCTCTTTATCTTCTATTCTTGTGAATTTAAACAACTTCGACAATGCCGTTGCATATATAGCCTTAAGATCTGCCGGAGTATGAGCAACATTAAATTCTTCCTTGTAAGAACTTTTTAATTTGGCAATATCAAAAGAAGGAGTTTTTTTAAAAATTACTTTCCATGTTGAAGAAAGGCGGTCAATTGAACATACAATAATATTTGCCGTTAGAATAAAGACTAATAGCTGAAACCACCACGAATGGTACATATCAAAGATATCTAGAGCAGAAAATACTTTGTAAACAAATTCTCCGTACTTGAAAAAATATGCCGCAGGACTTTCATTCTGTGGTATCAACGTTCCTATAATGCAGGTAATTGCAAGAATGATAAGCAAAGTTATGGTAAGTTTTATCGAAGCAAAATATTTCCACAACCTGTTTATTGGGTCATTGGAAGCTTTATTTTTTTTCATAAGAAGAAGATCCTTTGGCAGGTTTTGCAATAATTGAAGCGGCTCTGGAATTAACAAGATATTTTTTTGCAAGCATAGAAAGTTCATCAGCAGTTATTTTTTCGTAATCTTTTTTTAAATTCCTGGCCCACTCTATTTGCTGCGGATATTTTTGAGACTCAGTTAATACTCTAAGCCAGTAACCATTATTTCTCAAAATATCCTTTATCCTGGTTAATATCGGATCAAGTGCCCTTTTCATATTTTCTTTGCTGACCCCGTTTTTTGCAATTTCGGATGCTATTTTTTTAATTTTATTTTCCACAGCAACAGACTCTTTAGGATTTACATCTGCTCTTGAAAATAAGATGCCATATCCTGGATATACCCTGCTGGGGGCATTATATACAAAATAAGAGTAAGATGCGCCCATATTCTCCCTGACCTCCTGGCGTATTTTTTCCGAAAAAACTTCTGCGAGAACAGATAGACGTCGTGTTGTATCAATATCCCATATGTCTTTAGTTGGATATGCTACATATACAGCACCTTTTTTAATTTCTGTTTCAACATCTATATTAATGGATTTATCTGAAGGAAAATTTATATTAACGGATCTTATTTGCGCCAAGCCGGATGTTTTTCTTTCAGGCAGGCTGCCAAAATACAGGCCGACAAGCTCTACAACCCGGTCTTCATTAAAATCCCCGACTATCGAAATTTCTATAGGATCATTTTGTAATTTTGGACCGATCCATGAAATAATATCATCCAGCGATATTTTTTTTAATTTTTCCGGTACAGCAAAACCGAAACGCGTATCTCCGCCTGCAAGAAAACGTTCGCCAAAAAGCGGCATTGCACCATCTATTGACCCTGAATACTCCTTGTATTTCTGGTTTAATCTTTCCATAGACAACAGGTATGATTCTTTCCTGAATCCCGGGTCCATAAGCTTTGCATAAAAAAGCTGAAAAAGAAGTTCGATTTCATTTGATACCGTTTTCCCTCTTAAAAGAAAAGATCCATCCTTAACAGCAAATGAAATATTAGTACTTTTTCCTGCAAGTGCTCTATCCAACTCATCCTTGTCCAGCTTACCAAGCCCACTCTCATTAACAACCTCTTGAGAAAAACGGGATATACCTTCCAAACCTTCAGGCTCTTGCGAACTTCCAAGTCCGAAAGAAATATTTGCCATAATTTCATTTGCCTCAAAATCGGTTTTTTTAAGATTAAGGCGCACCTTGTTTTCAAAATCTATTTGCACAATCCCAAGATCAGGCATGTTTTTTCTTTGTTTTATCTTACCCTTTGTTTTGGGCTGGGAAAGATAAGGGAAAAAAACCGGGTTGCTCTCAATATTTTTTGGTATCTCCACCAAAGTACTTTTTTCATATACTTTAGCTATCTGCTCTTTTGGATCGGTGTTCCCGTCAATTTTAGTATTTCCGGTGACAATTACAAGTCTATGCTCCGGCTTCCATGTATTTATAAACGAATCATACAAATCTTTTACAGAAATCGAATCCAAAACGCCGGCATAAAACTGCTCTTCCTGCAATGGAGATTGAAATACTCTATGATTGTTTGCATCCCTTATTATATCATTTGCAAGCATCCGGCTGTCCCGTGTAGAGGCCTGTTTAACCGCATTGGAAAACATCGCCATGAGATCTTTTTTTACCCTTTCAAACTCAGAATGAGTAAAACCGTTTTCAAGAGCGCCTCTTAATACTTGCTCAATAGCAGATAATGATTCTTCCCAGTTTTCAGGACCGCACTCGGCTGAAATACCGGCATATTGAATATGGTTAAGAAAAGTCCCGGAACTGATGGAAGCCGAAGTAAACGGAGCCTTGTTTTTTGTTACCATGGCATCAAGCCTGTTACGGACAATACGGTCTGCAACATTAGCTATAAATCGCTTTCTGCGAACTTTTGAGGTTTCCACCTCTTCTTCAACTTTGCTGGCAATCTCAATACTTACCGTAGTATTACCCTCATCTTTTTCATAATGGTAAAAGGGTTTTATTCCTTTATGCTTAATATCCCCAAACAAAGGAGCGCTTTTTACCGGCGCCATTTCAGATAGCGTTGAAAATTTTTCTTTAATTAGTCCATCAGCTGTTTTGGGATCAAAATCTCCCACAATTATCAGAACAACATCTTCCGGTCTGTACCATGCCTGATAAAAATCTTTCAATTGTTTGCCCGTAATATTTTCAATTGTTTCCTTCTCACCTATAGGTAACCTCTTTGAAATTAAGGCATCCGGAAATTTGAATTTCATGGTCGAAACAACAGTACGGTATGATGAGGAATCTCTGGATCTTTTTTCTGCAAGTATAACCCGTCTTTCTCTATTTACTTCCGAATCAAGTATAAGAGCGCCTTTAATAAAATCATCCGATATTAAAAGACCTTTATCAATACTCTCTTTTTTTCCGTCAGGCAGTAAAATTTCATAAACTGTTTCATTAAATCCCGTATGGGCATTAGCATCAGGACCGAAATCCATCCCCATGTCCTGAAAATATTTTATTAGTTCACCTGGCTTAAAATGCGTAGAACCACAAAAAAGTATGTGCTCAAGATAGTGTGCCAAACCTTCTTGCCCATCTTCTTCCTGCATGGAACCTGTCTGGACATTAATACATATATTCACTCTGTTCTTGGGCTCATGGTTCTGCATAAGCACATATCTGAATCCATTGGCAAGACGTCCGTAAATTGCAGCCGGATCAGGTTTAAGATCGCTTTGCTCATGCGGCCAAAGAGGGAGCAAATTACTGCTCTTGGCTAACACCGTATCAGCGCAAAATAAAAGTAAAAAACAGATAATAAGAGTCGATATTATAAAACGATGGTTTTTAATAAATAGTTTTATCATTATTTAATTCCAACTTTGGTATAGCTTTTTGTTAAAATAGGCGTTAAAATCATGAACAATTTTACAAAATTTGTATTATAAAACAATAATTACAAGTTGGCAATAAGTCAAAATTTAAGGCCTAATTAATCCAAATACATTTTTTAACATGCACAAATATAAACCTGAATCTGCTGCTATAATAGAAAAACTGGAAAGAAAAATTCTTCACGGCCTTGCCCTTGAATGGGAAACAGCCCGATATCTTATCGACTCAAAATACCGCAAGTTTTTAAATATACCTTCATTTTGCTTGAAAGATATGAAAAGAAGGCTGGGATACTGGTCAAGCGAAAAAAATGAGATTTGTATAAACCGCAATACGGCATTATCATGCAATTGGGATTATATAAAAAAAATTCTGCTTCACGAAATGGCTCACCAGGTGGCAGAACAAATATTTGGAGCAAAATCCGAAACACCTCATGGCCCATTATTTAAAAAAGCATGTTATATCTTAAGAGCTGATTACAGAGCTACAGAAAACAGCGACAAAAATAGAAACGATAATGAATCAGATGATCCAACAATATTACTTCGCATAAAAAAGCTGTTTGCTCTTGCCGAAAGCAGCAATCAAAACGAAGCGGAATCAGCCATGAAAAAAGCGCATGAGTTGGTTGCAAAATATAATGTTGACGTAATTACAAATAATATAAATCGTCAGTTCGAAAGCATATCAGTGGGTGCTCCGGCTCTCCGTCATCCGAAAGAAGATTATTATCTTGCAGGATTGCTAAGAGATTATTATTTCGTCTGGACTATATGGGTTCCTGTTTTTATGATCGAAAAAGAAAAAATGGGACGAATACTTGAACTTTCCGGAACTTTGGAAAATATCGAGATAGCATCTTATGTCCATGATTTTATAAAACATCATATTGAAAGCAGATGGGCAGAATACAACAGCAAAAAATCTTTAAACCGCTATCGCAAAACAGACTTTGCTACAGGGATTATAAAAGGCTTTAGTACAAAATTAAAGGGAGACACCAAAAGTAAACATACTGTATCCAATGCCCTGGTAAAAACCGGAGATCCTATGCTTAACAAATATATAAAATACAAGTATCCGCATATTGCAAATATATCTTCTAAAAGCTCAAGTTGTGATGCGAAAGTTCTTCAGGATGGAATTAATATAGGTAAAAATCTTGTAATTTCAAAAGGAATAACAACAACAAGCTCGGGGAAAATATTTCTTATCGAGTAAAGTTGTGATATCCACTACCTTCAAATTATAGAAAAGTATTTGGTAAAATTTCAAAAACTCTCTGACCAAATAAAGCTTACCGCTATCTTAAAAAAGATACAAAGTTATATTGCTGAGCCAGTTTCAAAACACCCCATTTCGGCCGATCTTAAGCGTTGGGCTCAAATTTCGCACGAAGTGAAGCATTAGCGCTATCCTCGAAATACTAAATGTATTCCTGTGGTTGAAATTTTCTCCCGCCTTGAGCTTGACCAAACTGAAACGTTTTGGAAGTGGCTCTGGTGTTTAATATCTGCCAAACTTCTTGGACGCCGCTATGGTGGCATCAAGATGCTTTGGAGTAGTATAGTAGTCTACAGCACCAACAGAAAGGGTACACCTGTTGGTACGGGATGCTTTTGCGCAATCGCTGCGGGCTTTAACTTCTTCTTCAATAGCTGAAATCGGGCCACTTACAAGTGTTTTATCAGATGGCGCACTGGACGCATAAAGATCATGTTCCTGACAAAATTCATATAATTTCTTAAAGCTTTTGATATCACCTGTAACCATAATTCCATCAAAACTGCCTGGACCGGCTACATTTTTCTCCCATACAGTAGGCAGCCATTCGACACATCCTTCCATTGCCCATGCATATACAATCGGATTTTCAGCTGGAATTGCATTTTTAATTGCACTGCCTATCTTGCAGTATTCATCGGCAATCCATAAATTATCCGGTATGTGGGGAACAAAGCCCATACTGCCGCACTGGTAGCTGTAATCAACATTACCAAGCAGTGTAACGGCCTTGCCAAGCTTTATTTGCCACTGCGTAGCCAAAGCTATAGTCTTTTTGACAAGATCGGGATTTTTGCGTAAAGCTTTCATCATCTGATTGTAGCCCAATAAATGATTGGCGGTAAAACCGTCAGGCCCGTGACAATGGGAGCCCTCAATGGGCATAAGTCCGCTTAAGCTGTATTTATCGAATATTCTTCTCGATTCTCTAAGCCACCACAAATATTGAGGGTACATGCCGTGTTTATCCGGATCAGGTACTTCCAAACCAATAAGATCTTCCTCGGTTTTTATCGGCATTTCTCCGATATGCACCGGATTGCCGTATTCAATAAGTTTTGAATCGCAGCCGTACAGGTTTTCACCATATGAAAGTGGACCTAAGAAAAGATTATCCGGCTTATATCTTGCTGTAGTTGCTAAATGGGATTTAACCAATAATTTGGGTAATTGATATGCATCAATTGGTTTTAATGCATCAGCAAAGCCGTCAAGTGTTCTCACTGCAAACGAGACATGGTATTCCATCTCAACCATAAGACGGTCCCTTTCCTTGCCTGCAAAAGTAGCCTTGTAACGCTCCATAGGAGTCATCTCTTCTTCAAGGCAGTTCTTGTGAATTTGCTCACAGTATCTTTCAATCTCCCTTTCTTCTTCAGGACTCCACTCCATATCGCCCAATTCATCAAGGGTTTTACCGTAATACGGCCCGGCATCTTCCATTTTACCAAGCTTAATCATATCGTTATTTACCTCCATTGTAATATTGTTTTTCTATTGTTTTACTGTTAAGCAATAAACGGTTACATTTTTATATTTTGATAATAGAGCCACTTTCAAAACGTTTCAGTTTGGTCAAGCTCAAGGCGGGAGAAAATTTCAACCGCAGGAATACATTAAGTATTTCGAGGATTGAAATTTGAGCCCAACGCAGAGATCGGCCAAACTGGGGCGTTTTGGAACTTGCTCAATATTATATCCGGCATCACAGTTTTAACAAGGCCTAAATATGTCCTCTGATAATTATAAATGTTACAAGACACTTGGACAACTAATCAAAGACTACCGGCAATGGCGAAAGCAAAGCCAGGATGAATTTGCCGAATTGATAGAAGTCAGCGTAAGGCAATTGCGAAGATGGGAAGCTAATCTTTCACATGCTTCCATAGAAAATCTTCAGGATATTGCCAGTATTACTAAAATACCCATGGAAGTTTGCATTTCGCTTAATTCTGATAATCCGTTATGGTATTCGCTGAAAAAGAAAAGATTCGCCTACACATTAATTGAAGCGGATCTTATAAGAATAAAGGATTTACTCAAAAGCTACACACAGCCGGGTGGAAAAATTACGGCAGAAAACGATAAGTGCCTAACTGATAAGTATATAGATGTGGTTCTTTCTTATCATAATGATACCTACGGAACCAAGAAACCTTTGAATAAAGATGTTTTGGCAAAAGCTATAAAAATGTTGCCTGATTTAAACCGCATTACATTTGATCACTGGGGTCTTATGGTAGGTTATGTTATATGTTTACCCATCAGAATAGATATATATCAGAAGCTTATAAAGCAAAAAACGCTCGAAGATTATCTTACAGCAGATAAAATCAGCGGCATATTAACTATGAATAAAGGAGTTTTTTTTCATTATTCCATGTTTGCAACAAATTTAGGGGTAGCATATCCGATGATGGTTAACAATTTGAAATATCTTTCAAAAATAAATCAAAAAGAAAGATATCTTGCGGCTTTCCATACATCCATATCAAAAGGAAAAGAGTTTTACACTGATCTGGGTTTGCGAATAGCATGGAATGCCCATGAATTCGGGGATGTAATTTCTGATGATGTTCCGGAAATTCTTGAAATCGAGTTGGATAATCTGATTAACCGGTTTGAGAGTTATTCTCCTCCCAAACCCGTTGACACTCCCCAACCCGTTGACGATAGGGGCCCGGATACAAAAGAGAGTGAAATCAACATAAAGGAAATAACCTGCCCAAATCCTGATTGTGTAAGAAACGATAAAAACAAAGAAGGCAATATAGTCTGCAACGGAACTTACAGAACAAAACAGGGGGGCTTACGCCGCAGGTTTATATGTAAAACCTGCAACAGATCATTTTGCACTAAAGCAGGGAGTATTTTTTACGGCCTTAAATCTTCCGAAGAAAAAATTATTGCTGTCCTCAATCTTCTGATTAAGGGAATGTCTCTTACAGGTACGGCAAATGTTATGAAAGTAAAATTTGATACTGTCCGGCGCTGGCTTACAATTGCTGCCGGACAGAGAGGAAAAATTGATGCTATGCTTATTGAGAAATTGAGGGTATCTCAGTCCGAATTAGATACTTTATGGGCTTACATTGGTGAAAATTCCCTTCGCAAAAGAGCGATTCATTTAAAAAAAAGTTGTAAATCTCATAGCCAAAATTGATACTAATTTACTTATCAAGTTCTTGCCTGATTGCTAATCCGATATTTCCCAAAAGATAGGGTTTTCTTACATAGGCTCCTGCACCCAGTTTAATAGCCTTGGCTACACGATCCGTCTCGGAAAAACCACTTACTATGATAGCCTTTTGTTTTGGGTGGATCTCAATAATTTGCTTGTAAGTATCAAGCCCGTCAATGCCGGGGGACATGATCATATCTAAAACAATTAAATCCACCTTATTGCTTTTCAAATATTCTATTGCTTCTTCACCACTTGAAGCCGCCACCACTTTGTAGTTAATTTCCCTAAGCATAAGAGTGGCAATCTCCCGCTGGCCATCAACATCATCAACAACCAAAATTGATTCCCCCTTACCCATATATTCAGGCTCCGGCAAAATATTCTGACCTTCGGTTATATCTTCTCTTGTTACAGGAAAATACAGAGTAAAAGTAGTTCCTGTTTTCTCTTTACTAAAAACATTTATATAGCCGTTATGATCCTTTACCGTACCCCAAACCACAGCCAATCCAAGCCCGGTTCCACTTCTTCCCATCACCTTTTTTGTATAAAAAGGTTCGAATATAAGTTTCAAATCGGAAGGAGATATGCCTTCACCTGTATCAGCTACGGAAAGAACGGCGTATTCCCCTTCGCTTATATGATCATATCCCTCAACCGGCCTGTCCAGGTATTGGTTATCGGTAGTAATTGTTAGCATTCCCCCTTCAGGCATGGCTTCAGCGGCATTTGAAACAAGGTTCATTATCATCTTATCCAGATGAACTGGAGAACCTACGATATTGAGCAGGTCAGATTTAAGGCTTGCCCTAACCTCAACATCAGGGTAATGCGAACATAGCTTATCATATTCCGGGGTAACCAGATATTTTCTGATTATGGAATTCAGATTGACAATATTTTCCGTATAAACATTTCTTCTTGCCATGGTCAAAAGATCCTGAACAATAGCCGCCGCTTTTTCTCCGCTGTTCATTATATTCGTAACATAGCGGCTTATGGGACTGGATTCATCAGTTTTTCTGAGAAGCAGTTCCGAATAACCTATAAGACTGCCTAAAACATTATTCAGATCATGTGCAACACCACCTGCCAATTCTCCCAGGGCATTCATCTTATCAAATCGTTGGAGACGTTCCTGCATATACCGCCGCTCATCTTCTGCCTTTTTGTTTTTCGTAATATCACTTAATATGATAATTATAGATTTATGTTCCTTATAATTGATAGGCAAAATATTCATGGATATTATTTTACTTTTAAGCATTACAGGCTTGTCTTCAGGTATTTCCTGCGGACCGCTATCAACCAAATCGAGAAGCTCTTCTACTCTTTTTTTATGAGGATACTCAAAAAGTTTATGAAAATATAAACCCAAAGGTTCTTTCTCGCTTAAACAAATAAGCTCGTTAGCAAATTGGTTGGCATAAATTATCTTTTTATTTATATTGAGTTCTAAAATTCCTTCAGAAACATTATCTAATATTACTTCAACATGTCTTTTATAATTTAAAAGTTCTTTAACAACCGTGCGAGAATAAACATTTTCAAGCCCTAGTATTTCATTTGTCATCTCATCCGGTATTTTATTGTTAAATCGCTTTAAGATGTATAATATATGTTTAGACATCTTGGAAAAAGAAGCTTTAGCTATGCAGGCATCGGCACCAATTTCAGTAAAATCTATTTTCTGTTCCGCAGCAATGGCAGACACAATAATTATATAAATATCTTTGTATTTTGGGTTTCTTCTGATTGCACCACATAATTTATCTCCGCTGATATTCGGCATAACAAGATCAATAAACATAATATCCGGAATACTGCTTTCAAGCATCTCTAAAGCCATAAGACCGTTTTTTGCCGTTAAAACTTTGTAACCTTCACTTTCAAGCAGATCTGACATAAAAGATAAAATCATTAAATCATTATCTACCACCATAATTTTTTTCATAAAAAACAAACTCCTTACAAAATATATGGGCTGCTATTTACAAAGAAAATATTGTATATTATTGTTTTCCACACTTTAATTGCCGGATTTAATAATCTGAAATATTGCCTGCGCCAGAATAAGATCTTCTTTTGTTGTAATCTTTATATTATTTTTACTTCCTTTTATTATTTTTACTTTTTCGCCAATCCTTTCTACAAGCATCGCATCATCAGTACCTGTAAAACCATCCTTTATAGCAATATCATGAGCTTTTTTAATAAGACTGTAGTCAAAGGCCTGCGGCGTCTGGACAAGCCATACCGAATCCCTGGAAAGAGTACTTTCAATACATCCGGTATCATCTGCTAACTTTAATGTATCGGATGCAGGCAATCCCGATACGCAAGCTTTATGCAAAAGAGCCCCCCTTACACATTCTTCAATCAGGCTGGAACTGACAAATGGGCGAACGCCATCATGTATAACTACAGTGGCGTCTTTTTCATCAATCTCAAGCAATCCGTTATATACAGACTCTTGACGCTCTTTGCCACCCTTTATAAGCTTTACTTTCTTTTTTATCTTCAGCGGATCTATTATCCGATCGATACAGTATTGGATATCATCGGCGGGAACAACAAGAATTATATTTTCAATAAGAGTGCATAAGTCAAATGCTTTAAGGGTCGCATACAATAAAGGACTGCCGTCAATCTCAAGAAATTGCTTGCGGATTGAGCTGTTCATCCTATTACCTTTTCCGGCTGCGACTATGATAGCATAAACCATATTAATTCCTTGAGAATCTATTGATCAAATATCCAATTTTAAAATTTACTTGAGATATTTCAGCTCTTTGGGAAGAGGAACACCTTTGCCCATTGAATCTTCTCCGTAATTGATATTTGCAAGTATTTTAATATCTTTTAAGGCTCGCAGATCACCCTCGAAAACAACCTCCTGTGTATTTTCTTTCTGAATCTTGCCTCCTGCCCATTGTATGTCAAGGACATTACTTGCATCAAATCTGTCAGTACCGACACAAAGCTCGACCTGCCCCCCGTAATGCTGTACTATTTTGGCTACAAGCAAGCTGGGCCTGCTGTGAAAACCGAGTGAAACAGGTATGCCGACAGTAATTGACGAACGCTCAATATTCTCGTTTAATATTTCTTTTGCAAGATCTTTTCCGTTGGTCAAAAAATAACAGACATAGTAAAGACCATAATTAATGGTACGTTCTAAAAGTATATCCGGATCAATCACCAATGATAATTTTTCCTGGGATTTTTTATAAAGGCTCTTATACCCTGCGTCATGAAGATGTCTTTCATAAAAATGCAGAAGGCGTCCGATTATCTGAAGAAGATGAAATACTACTGAAAAAAACCCGCGAAGCTGCTTTAATTTCCTGTTGCCGAACTGATAACCTCCGTGTATTACATAAGTATCGAAAGAAGATTGAAGATTGTGAACAAGCATTTCAAAATGCCTGATTTCAACCTCATTTATTCTTCCAGGAACTAAAGAACGTATGCCATCATTATTATAAGGTTCATAAAAACTGTAATGATCCAGATCATTGGCTATATTTAGAAATTCACTTGCTATTTTAACTATACTTTCCTTCTCTTGGTCCTTGTTTTCATCATCTATATCATATTCGAATTTATCTGTGGTAGTGATGCTTGGGAAATCAGCAGGATAAAATATTTCTTTAGGGATAGGAATACCAAGGCGGCGTGCTTCTGTTAGTATTTCAGGAGCCATTTTTAGAATTGTTTCTATAAGAAAATTAAGAGTAGCCTTGCCTTCATCCACGAAATTTTCAAGCACAGGCAGATCATAAAAGTCGATTCTATTCAAAATATGCGTCTGGGAATAGCAGGCAAGGCTCAAATGTCTTACAGCAGCAGAAAGTTCCCGGTAGTAATACCAGTTTTTATTATTTTTTGCTCCGTGGTAATCTAAAAAATCTTCAAGAAGTTGCGATGATGATATAAAAGATAAAATAAACTTCTTAACAAAAAACCGCTTCGGATCTTCACCGATTGAAAGTGATGAACAACTTTTAAGATAATCATATGAAAACACTCCAATCTTTTCGGCAAAACTGCCGTCCTTGGCATTTTCCTGTAATTGCATCGCTTATTGTCATATCCTTGTTTGATCAATGGCTGCGGAAAAATAAAAATTCCGCAATGTAAGTTATTTAAAACTATAAAAACCAATATAACGGCCGGAGCAATCTATAAGCCGAATTCTGTTTGCTTTTTCAGATTACTCCAAAAAAGATAACGATCATTCATCTAAGGATGCAGGTTGCCCTGCATCTCTTGCGACCTACCCGGGAGCTCGGACGGGCAGCCCTCAAGCACTCCCCTATTTGGTCTTGCACCGGGTGGGGTTTACCGAGATCTCCGGTCACCCGGAAATCTGGTGCGCTCTTACCGCACCTTTTCACCCTTACCCTGCAATTGCAAGGCGGTATACTTTCTGTTGCACTTTCCTTCGTGTTGCCACGACTCCATGTTATGGAGCACCCTACCCTATGGTGTTCGGACTTTCCTCAGGAGCAGTTTTAACTGATCCTGCGATCGTTTAGATTGCTCCAACCGTTATATCAAGTTTTTCCCCAGTAAATTATTCTCTGACAGTGAGGACAGTATTTAATACTGTCAAATCTTAAAAGCTCATTATACATCTGTGGCGGGATATTCATATTGCATCCCTGACAAATGGAATCTATAGTCGGCGCAATCGCCGTATCTTTTATAAACTCCCTAACCATATTATATTTGGACATTATTTCTGTGGCTACATTTTTTGAGATATTATTCCACTTTTCGTCACAAGACACAATACCTTCCCTGTTCTGCTCGGCTTCTTTATTTATGATTGCCTTTTGTCCATTAATCGTTTCTTTTATTTGAAGAAATTCTTTATTTAGCTCCAAAATTTCATTCTCTGCTGTGTCAATAGCTTCCAGGGTTTTTAATATTTCTTCTTCAATATCAGAATTTTTTAATTTAATATCATCAATTTCCTTCAAAACAGACTGATATTCCTTGTTCGTCTTAACTGATGCGAGTTTTCCCTGGCTTTTTGACAAAATAGAAATGTTCGCCTGGTTATTAAACTCCAGTTCTTTATATTTATTTCTTAAATCCTCAATAAAGGATTGCTTTAGTTCAACAATGTCCTCAGAATTTTTTATTTTCAAATCAAGCCTATCATTTTTTTCGGAAACACCGGCAAGTGCTAAGCTAATCTTATTTCTTTCGGTTTCAATAGCTTGTAATTTGATCAAAAATTCTATCTGTTCTTTAATATCAATCATTTTAATATGTCTTCTTTGTTAAATAAATATTTATAAAACAACAAACGGATCTCGTTCAATCCTGCATGCCTCTGCTATCACATCGTAACTTTCTTCAAGAATCATGATGTTAAGCTTTTCAGTTAGCTTTTCTACAATTAAATGCTCGGACGCAAAATGCCCTATATCAATAAGGCCGCGCCCTTCAGATGCAACAGATTTTGCATCATGGTACCGTAAATCACCACTAATGTATACCTGAGCGCCGGATCTGAAAAAATCTTTAAGAAGACCTGATCCGCTTCCCGAACAGATAGCCACTTCGCTTACAATGAGTTCAGGATTTCCGACAATTCTTACACTATCTAAAGCAAGTTTTTGTTTTATCTTTTCAGCAAAAATATAAAGCTTTTGTTTTTCTTCAAGCTCACCGACACGACCTAACCCTTCAGTTTTATCATATTCATATAGTGGATATACATCGTATGCCATTGTTTCATAAGGATGATATCGCCTGATATGCGAAACGATTTCGCTAATATCTTGCTTATATGCTACAACTTCTATCCTTACCTCATCAACATGGGATATTTCATCCTTATTTCCGATAAAAGGCTTTGCCGAAGCTCCTGGTTTGAAAGTCCCTTTTCCGGTATTTCTGAAAGAGCAGCACGTATAAGAACCAATTACGCCTGCTTTTGTTTCAAAAAGAGCTTTAATCACCTTATGTTCGTAGTCTGCGGGTACATATACAACAAACTTGCACTTATCTGTTTCGCCGCTTTTGCATAATGTCTTAATATTTTTAAGCCCAATAGACAAAGCAAGCAAATCATTTATACCGTCTGATGCACTATCAAGATTTGTATGTGCAGAAAATATCGCCAGATTATTTATCGCCGCTTTATATATAAGAGAGCCTGTCGATGAACTAAAATCAATGGATTTAAGCGGATTAAAAATCATCGGATGATGAGTAACCAGAAGATCAACCCTTTTGCTGCATGCGACTTCAATAACATCAGGAGTCGGATCAAGAGCAATTAATACTTTTTTAACCGGCCAATCCAATTTACCTGCCTGAAGACCTGAATTGTCCCATTTTTCAGCAAGCCGGGATGGTGCAATTTTTTCAATCAATTTGATTATATCATAGACTGTGACTTGCATTATATAAATACCGGTTTATTAATTGTAACGCCCTTCCTTACTGATCTGCTAAGTTTTTAAATAAAAAAAGGCATGGTCAATATAACCATGCCTTGAGAGTTTTGAATAACTCTTGTTTGCCATTTTAGTTGAAATATCAGGTTGTTTAAAGCCAAAGCAGTACCCGATTGTTGATGCCCATTGTCAGCAGTTGTCATCTACTTCTCCGATAACGGATATGGGCCCACCTGGGTTCGAACCAGGGACCTACCGGTTATGAGCCGGTGGCTCTTCCAGCTGAGCTATGGGCCCTCAATGCATTTTGATGTCTGACGTTTATATTCATAAAAATAATTTGTCAAGTGCTACATTTGATAGAATTCGTAAAAAGCACATCTCTTTTGAAATAAGATCACATTTCAATAAAGTTTTTTAGTTTGCGGCTTCTTGTTGGGTGCCTCAATTTCCTTAACGCCTTGGCCTCAATCTGCCTTATGCGCTCACGTGTAACCTGAAAATCCTGTCCAACTTCTTCTAATGTATGATCAGCCCTTTCTCCAATTCCAAAACGCATCCTAAGGACCTTCTCCTCCCTTGGAGTAAGAGTAGCAAGTACTTTCCTTGTTTGTTCCGCGAGATTCTGATTTATAGCCGCATCTGAAGGAAGCATAAACTTCTTGTCCTCTATAAAATCTCCCAGATGACTGTCTTCTTCTTCCCCAATCGGAGTTTCAAGGGATATAGGCTCTCTTGCTATCTTCAAAACCTTTCTTACTTTTTCAAGCGGAATTTCCATTTTTTCTGCAATCTCTTCAGGAGAAGGTTCGCGCCCCTGCTCTTGCACAAGATATCTTGATGTTCTGATCAACTTGTTTATCGTTTCAATCATATGCACCGGAATTCGGATAGTTCTCGCCTGGTCGGCAATAGCTCTTGTAATTGCCTGCCTTATCCACCAAGTAGCATATGTGCTGAATTTATAGCCTCGTCGGTATTCAAACTTATCTACTGCTTTCATAAGGCCAATATTGCCTTCCTGAATCAGATCCAAAAACTGTAGCCCTCTGTTCGTATATTTTTTTGCTATACTGACAACAAGGCGCAAATTAGCTTTTGTCAATTCGCTCTTTGCCAATTTTGCCCTAAATCGTCCCTCTCCTACACAGGTCATAACTTTTTTTAACGTCTTGCAATCGGTCCTGATTTTTTGTTCATTTTCAGCTATCATATTATTGAATTTATTAATCTCATCAAAAACAGATGCAATTTCATCTTTCGTCAGCTTGCAACTGGACTTTGCGCATTTTAAGAAACCGGTTTTGGAGTTAATATTTGTTTTAAGATCAGTTACAGAAATATTAGTTTTAGCAGCACAGTCCATAATATTTTTTACCATAGACTCGAACCATTCTATATGAGATTTAACAAGTAATTCAATTCTGTCCAAAACGCCTGTTTCAAGCCGCCATTCTTTAAGAAGCCCAAATATTTCGTTATGATTTGCTGAAATCATTTTTTTTATCTGGCGCAGTTCGCTTTTTTTATCTGGTTTAAGAGAATATAAGTTTTCAAATAACTTATTATTGTTTTCATGAATTTCTTTTATAGAATTAATCATTTTAACAAAGTTATCTACCTGAATCATTTCATCTACATAACTATCACTTTCATCAAAATCCTTAAGTACATGCTTCGGCCGGAGGCTTCCGCTTTCAATCTGAAGACCAAGGTCAATAATACATTCCATCCCGACAGGTGTTGAAACCATGGCTTTTAAGACTTCCTGCTCGCCATCTTCGATTTTTTTTGCAATCTCAACTTCCCCTTCCCTGCTTAACAAAGTTACAAGACCCATCTCACGTAAATACATTTTAACCGGATCTGTTACAGTTCCAAAATTTGCTGCCGCCAGCTCACTCGTTTTTAATTTTTTCTCATCTGATGCCTTATTATCTTCTGCCTTATTTTTATTTTCATCAACAATTTCGATGTCATTGCTGTCAAGCATATCAAACGTTTCATTTATTTTTTCCAGAGAAATAACATTGTCAGGCATTTCTTCGTTAAGCTCTTTATAGGTAATATACCCCTTTTTCTTACCTTTTGTTATCAGCTCTTTCAAATCTCCTTTGTCTGCTTTCTTTGTGCTTTTCGCTTTTGTAGATACAGATTTCTTTGTCACTGTCTTTTTTTCCGTTTTCTTCTTTATTTTTGATGTCTCAGCAGGTTTTCTCACCATATAGTTTCGCCTCCTAAAGCTTTCATCCTATTGGTTCTCTTATCTTTTGCCTGAATTTGCTTTTCTCTTAATAATTCCAAAAGCAATTTTTCATCCTTTGTTTCTTCAGCTTCCTTTATTCTTTTTATACTCGTATCTTTCTTTCGTTTACACACATATTCAAACTGCCTTATCAGACTCAAACAGCTCTTACGATCCCATACTTCATCACTTATACTCAAAAAAGCTGCTATACTATTTTTTTCATCATTATCAAATACCGGAATTTCTTCCGAATTTAACCCAGGCAAGTTTTTATGCTCTATAATAGCATTTCCTATTGCAATTAAAACATCATCAGAGAAACCGCTCAACAGATCATGTTTTTTTATTTCAGAAACTATTTCAGGAAATTGAAGCATCATTGCTATTATTTGCCTCTCAAATCTTGTACCTCTTTGACTATTTTCAACAACCGTATTTTCAGACCCCGAACCTCCCGCATACTTGTTGCCAGCAACCTGGTTTGCATCTGATCCATTAATATATTTACCGGTTTTTATATTCGCAAGAGCTTCTCTGATTTTTTCATGTATAGCCACTTCATCTATATCAATTTTTTCCGAAAGCTCTCTTATGTAAAGTGATCTTGCTACATTATCCTCAATAGGAGATAAAATCTTAGTCAATTCTGAAATGATACGGATTTTCCCTTCAACTGACTGCCCATATTTTTTTATAGCGCTGTTTATTAAAAAAGAAACCGTACCATAAGCGTTTGAAACAGCTTTGTTAAAAGCTTCCACACCGAATTCAACAAGATATGAATCGGGATCATAACCTGCAGGAAGCACCAATATCTTTGCATCAGCAAAGCCTTTGTCAAATATTTCTATACTCCTTTGTGCTGCTTTTATTCCTGCGTCATCAGAATCATATACAAGAATAAATTTACCGTCTTTGCCAATAATTGCTCTTAAAATCTTAACATGTTCAGAAGTTATAGAAGTCCCCAGGGTGGCAACGCTGTTTTTTATTCCGTTTTTATGAAGAGCAAGAAGATCAAAATAACCCTCAACAATAAAAACCGTTTCAGTAAGCCTGCACTCGCTCTTTGCTATATTAAGGCCATACAGTGACCCGCTTTTATTAAACACAATAGTTTCAGGCGAATTAAGGTATTTGGGAAGTGAATCGTCCATAACACGCCCCCCGAAACCTATCACCTGTGAGTTTATATCAAATATCGGGAAAATTATTCTATTTCTGAAACGATCATAAAAACCATCAGATTTATTTTTTTTAACAATCAATCCGGCTTTTTCAATAAGTGATGCTGAAATATTTTTTTTATTAAAAAAATTAAAAAGTGTATTCCACCCATCATGGGCATATCCAAGATGATAATCTGCTATAATTTTTTCAGATATTTCCCTTTTGTTAAGATATTCAAGCGCTTTCTTGCCGCTATCACCATTTAAAAGGTAATTTTCAAAAAATTCCATAGCCTGTTTGTTAATTGAAAATACACTGTCTCTTTCACTATTTATTTTACTCTTTTCCGGAGTTGTTTTTTCAACAGGAATGTCAATCCCATACTTTTCGGCAAGATGCTTAACTGCCTCCGGAAAAGTAAGCCCTTCTTTTTTCATCAGATATGCAAAAACATTGCCCCCGGCCCCACACCCAAAACAATAAAATATCTGTTTCTCATAACTCACTGTAAAAGAGGGCGTTTTTTCCGAATGAAAAGGGCAGAGCCCAAGGTGATTCCTTCCGGACTTTTTCAACAGCACCGACTCGGACACAACATCAACAATGTCTGTCGCGTTTTTTATTTCAAAAATTTTTTCTTCAGGAATAAAAAAAACCAAGAAAAGCACCCTCCAACTTATCTAACTGAAATGAAACATAAAAAAACGGAAGGTATTAATAATTTAGGAGTGACAGTTTACAATCTTCCTTCGTATATGAGCGTAAATAGAATTTAGCAAATAATACTTGAGACCTATACACAACATCAATCGTCAAAAATCTCATTATTATATCTATAATTCTTTAAAAATTTGTTTAATCTATTTAATTTGCTGAACCGTTTTAATATTTAAATTTTTAATTTAATTATCATAACATATTATGTCAATACCTTTTAAAAAATATTTTATAACTTTTCATAATAAATTATAATGAAACATATTTATGGGAAAGGCATTATCACACAAAGTTATTGAATAAAAATGTTTAATATTGACATAGTTTTTAACTGTAATATATATTACCATCAATTGCTTATGTTAAATCAGACAATCAGGCTTATAACTATTCTTTCACGAAAATCATATTTTGGTATTTATATTGTTAAGTTATGAATATGTTTGCTGAGTCGATATCATATCCGGCAGCTTTTATTGCAGGGCTTATTTCATTTTCTTCTCCCTGTATATTTCCGCTTATTCCGGGATACTTTACATTCATTACAGGGTTTTCTCTGGATCAATTGACTACAGAGTATGATGCCCACATAAGAAAGAAAGTCTTTTTTTCTACCATCGCATATGTCATAGGGTTTTCTTCTGTTTTTATTATGATGGGCGCATCCGCTTCATTTCTAGGCGGAATTATTTTTAAATACCGGCCTATTATCAGAATAGTAGGCGGCCTTATTGTTATTTTACTTGGAATCCATTTAACAGGAATTATCCGAATCAAGAGCCTTGAGTTTGAAAAGCGTATTCAGGTAAATAACAGGCCATTAACCTATGTAGGCGTATTGTTTGTAGGAATGGCTTTTGCAGCAGGTTGGAGTCCTTGCATAGGACCGTTGTTAGGTTCAATTCTGATATATGCCGGCAGTATTGATACAGTCTCTGATGGCATCATCCTTCTTGCCATTTATTCCGCAGGCCTTGCAATTCCTTTTATAGCGATATCTATTTTCATCAATCTTTTTATTAAATTTATTAAAAAAGTCTCTTTTGCCATGAAATATATTAATACTGCTGCAGGAATACTGCTTGTATTAGTTGGAATTTTTCTTTTAGCAAATATATTTTTATAATCTTCCGGCAAAATCCATTAAGAGGCAAGACAAATTAATTTTTAACTGATTGAATAAAATATTATTTATTATAAGATACTGGAGTATTTAATGAAAAAAATAAAAACCGCCAGCCTCCTATTCTCTTTTTTCTTATTTTTCATAATGATATCCGCCAATACTTTTGCAGCTGATAGCATCAAATGGCATAAATATGATGAAGCAAAAAAACTCTGCAGTAATAATCAGGCAAAACTGTTTATCTATTTTTATTCAGATTCGTGCAGATATTGCAGGGAAATGGAAAATAAAACTTTTAAGGATCAAACCGTAACAGATATAATAAATAATAATTTTATTCCTGTAAAAATTAATGGAGACAAAGAACGAAACCTTACATTTACATACAGGGTAAGGGGTTACCCAGGTCTTTTCTTTATTGATGACAAAGAAGAAGTTATATTTAAAAACCTTGGATTTATTCCGCCTGAAATGTTTATATCCATCTCAAAGTTTGTTTATACCGACAGTTACAAAACTATGACCATAAAATCATATATGGAAAGCACCAGCTCTTCAGAATAATAGCATCATGACAACGCAGTTTTGCCTTAATAGCAACTCAATAGAAACCGATCTTTTAATTATCTCGGATATAATCAAAAATGCCGATCGGTCAACCCTGCCTCCCGCATTATCTTATGATTCTACCTGTGTATTTCTGCTTATTTTTAATAAAAACAGTGCACTTCATATTCTTGCGATACAAAAGACTGATAATGAAGGCTATCCATGGCGAAATCAGGTTGCCCTTCCCGGAGGACATGTAGAAAAGGAAGATGTCAGTTTTGTTGAAGCTGCTTACAGAGAACTTGAAGAAGAACTTAATATAAGAAAAAACCAGGTCGAACTGATAGGTTCTCTGGGTCATTTCCAAACAATACAGCATAAAGATATTAAAGTGTATACCGGCATATGGAAAAAGAGAAGTAATATTAGATTTGATCCTGTGGAAATATCCAGAGTGCTTGAAATACCACTAAAAACTCTAGTTGAAAAACATATTGATTCAAAATATTACGGGCGAATACCTGACATCCATGAACTTATTTACCCATTGGATGATGTTGAAATCTGGGGCGTTACTGCAAGAATATTGCATCACTTTATAGAACTTATTTTAAGATGTTCTAATACAATTAAGGGTGAGGATAGTATTTAACTGTCTAATATTTTAGGATAAATACAATTTTTGGGCGGGTTGTTTTTCATTAATTATTCTGAAGTGTGGAAACATAATGCTTAATAAAACGGATTATTTCTAAAACAAAAATTATCAGGCTTAAGCATACGACAAGTAAGGGGACCCATATATAACCAATATATTCCGGGCTTTCTACCGCAACAATTATTCCTGTAATCCCGAATAAAATTACAAGCATCATTATTATAATAATAATGATGCTTGCTGTTTCTGTATCATAGAAAGGGTATACAACCTTTCTGAAAATTGGTTGCGATTTTAATGGCACGATAAAAACCTTATAATTAATTATTCCAGAAAACAGGTGTATTCTTTTGTTTATTTGCCATTTTTACTTATCCGGTTTAATAAATCAAGATAAAATAACTGATAAATGTTAAACTTTTATTCACAATATTAATTTTTGGCTATTTTTATAATTGGGCTTTATTTATACGCGATGATAAAAAATTTTAAGCTTACTATAGAATATGATGGTACCGAATTCAGTGGTTGGCAAATACAAAACAATTACCGTACAATACAAGAAGAAATTGAAAAAGCTATCTCTGTCATGACTAAACAAAAGATAACTCTTACAGGCTCGGGACGTACCGATGCTGGTGTTCATGCTCTTGCCCAGATTGCCAACTTCATTTGCGATACAAATCTTACACCCGATTCTTTTTTTAGAGGTCTAAACAGCCTTCTTCCCAAAGATATCATTATCAAACATTGTGAAGAAATAAATGAAAAATTTCATTCACGCTATAATACCAAAAGTAAGTTATATAGATATATAATACTAAACAGGGAACTTCCACCCGCTATTGGAAGAAATTATGTATGGTTTATAAAAAGACCCCTTGATTTTAATGCAATGAAAGAAGCAGTCCTTTTTCTTGCCGGTACTAAAGATTTCAAAGCATTTGAAGCAAGCGGCAGCCCGAAAAAAACTACGACAAGAACAGTTTTAAGAGCAGAACTTACAAAAAAAAAGGACAATGTTATTCAATTCGAAATAGAGGCTGACGGGTATTTAAGGTTTATGGTAAGAAATATAGTAGGAGCTCTTGTAAGTGTAGGCCTTGGGAAGCTGAAGCCTTCAGATATAAAAATAATCCTTGATTCAAAAGATCGCCGCAAAGCCCCTGCTACAGCTCCGCCCAACGGACTTTTTCTTGTTAAAGTAAGATATTGACTAAAAAATCATAATAATCCATTTGACCGGCTGCTGATCGCGCAATAGAATTTAGAAGTCCTTCAACTTACAAACAAGAACAATAATTTTTCAATTTATCGAGCCAATTTCAAAACGTTTCAGTTTGGTCAAGCTCAAGGCGGAAAAAAATTTCAACCGCAGGAATACATTGAGTATTTAGAGGATAACGCTAAAGGTTAGCGCTTATGCTTCACTACGTGTCACTTCGTGCGAAATTGAGCCAATCGCAGAGATCGGCCAAAATGGGGCGTTTTGAAACTGGCTCAATTATTTTATTAGAATACAGGCAGGTATATATTACGGCCAAAGCAAGGATGTAAAAACAGTGATTAACATCAACACGGATACAATGATTGACGACAAACAAGAAACCCTGGCAGCAGTACTTGGGTGTATTCCCATTTTAGAAAAGATTGCGGATAAGTCCGAACTTCTTGCACTTTTGCCGGAATCCGAACGGATCGCTCTTATCACTGCGGCCGGAAAAATTTCCAGGCCCGACAAAAAGGAGATCAAAAAGCGAAATAAGGACAGAAAAAGGCAAAACCGTATGGCTATTGTGGAAAAAGAACGCCGGATAAGGGCGGCCACTGGAATCCGTAAGGCCAGGGAAGCCAAGGTATTTATTGCTCCACAGCAGATTTCGTATACCGGCCAGGAAGCTGAATGTGAAGATACAAATAGGCTGGAAACACCGCGCAACTGCTATGTGTGCAAGGCCGAGTTTACAAAGCTTCATATGTTTTATGACGCCTTATGCCCGGAATGCGCACAATTTAATTATCAAAAACGCTTCCAGACAGTTTCCCTGAAAGGGCAAGTAGCTTTGATTACCGGTTCACGGCTTAAGATCGGGTACCAGGCCACCTTAATGATGCTAAGAGCCGGTGCAAAGGTGATTGCCACCACCCGCTTTCCAAAGGATTCTGCCTTAAGATTTTCCAAAGAAGCCGATTTTTCCGACTGGGGCCACAGACTTCATATATACGGGCTGGATCTGCGCCACATCCCAAGTGTGGAGCTTTTTACTGATTATTTTAGGGACGTCTACCAGCGTTTAGACATCCTCATCAATAATGCAGCCCAGACTGTAAGGCGGCCGCCAGGATTTTATGCCCATCTTATGGAAAATGAAACAAGGGATGTATCACAATTGCCGGTTGAGGCCCAGACCCTTCTGAGTGATTACCATTCCTGTCTCTCCCGGCTGAAATACGGGCAGACGGAAAATGTGGGCAGGGAAAAGGCATTACCCGTTACATGGAACGGAACGGCTCCTGGCGTGGGATTGCGCATGTCCGCCCAGCTGTCTCAGATTCCTTATTCTTATGACAATTCACTGGATGTATCCGAGGTCTTTCCAGCGGAAAAGCTTGATGCCGATCTCCAGCAGGTGGATCTTAGAAAGACTAATTCATGGCGACTAAAGATAGGGGAGATCCAGACCTCGGAAATGCTGGAAATCCAGCTTGTCAATTCCGTGGCCCCCTTTGTTTTGTGCAACCGGCTGGCAAATTTGATGAAACAGGACTACACCGGACAAAAACATATTGTTAATGTTTCTGCTATGGAGGGCAAATTCCTGCGGTTTAAAAAAGACAGCCGCCATCCCCATACCAATATGGCCAAGGCTTCCCTGAATATGCTTACCCATACTGCAGCCGGTGATCTTGCCACATACGGGATTTTTATGAATTCAGTAGACACAGGCTGGGTTACGGATGAAGATCCTGCCATACTTGCCAAGCACAAACAGGACTGCCATGATTTCCAGCCGCCATTAGATATTGTAGACGGTGCGGCAAGAGTTTGTGATCCGTTTTTTCACGGCATCCTGACAGGAAAACACTGGAGCGGCAAATTTTTAAAGGATTATTTCCCCATCGACTGGTAGCACTTTGCCTCTTAGTAGCAGGCACGTAATAGGATCGAGCCATTAAAGGGTTCGTCAAGAGAATAATATATTGTTAAGCAGTGTTTTTACTCTTTATAATATGTGTTAGTTAGGCTATAATCTACATATGTAAAGGGCATCGCCAATCCTACCACAATACTACCACAGAGATTTTATTAAAATAAAAAAAGAACCTCAGTTGGTATCTCCCGTAAAAGCATTTATGAGCACAAAAATTGTAACAATCGATCCGGGGAAAAGCCCGATTCAGGCTGCAAAACTAATGGCGAAGCATGATATAGGAAGGCTGCCGGTTGTTGAAAACGGGCGTATTATAGGCATTATTACGCGCTCGGATACAATGCTATATTTTTACGATATGTTGCCGGATTGAAAATATGATTGATAAGGATGATGATCTTTAAACAATTCTCTGAAACGTCATGCCGGACTTCGATCCGGCATCCAGCATTACAATACCCTGCAAACATTCTGGATTCCTGGTCAAACCCTGAATGACGAAAAACCGTAGAACGCTTTATACTCCACACCTCGCCAAGGATATTAAGTTCCATACAATCTTTCAATAAGAGCTAAAAGCAGAACTGACTCCAATTGTTCCTGACAAGATGGTGTTCTAAAAAATACATGGTTGATATTTGTTGCATATACCGCTACATTATCTGTAGCAGAGTATCAGTTTTTTGAGGTAATCAATGACAACTAAGAAACGGGGATATCAAAGAGAAACGACAAGTTATCCAGCTGCTGGATACTTTTATTGAGAAGGAACAACTGAAACAGAAAGCACAACGTTCCTAATATTAAGGAGAAAAGACCCTATGTCTCATACAGAAAACATAAACACAAAAGAACTGGCCAGCACCCTGGAACCCATGATAAGGCGGGTTGTCCGGGAAGAGCTATTAAAAATCTTAAAAAAGAACATGGGTGTTTTCCAACTCACGCCGGAAATGCCTCTTTATAAAGATATGGAAGAAATAGGCAAACGCAAAAAACATAATAAGATCAAGTTGCATTCCCATGACGAGGTATGGGGTGAGTGATTACCAAGCCGTATATGAGCAAAGGTTTGTCACTAATCTAAAACGGTACAGTTCCATGCGGGAGCAGATAAGGCACCGTGTTGAAAGAGTCCTGTCAGATCCGTATCATAATACCGAAAAGCTCACAGATACCTCCGGGAAGCTCAACTTGCGTGGATGCCGCAGCGCTCGCGTTGATAGAAATTTCCGAATCATATTTACGATCTGCGAAGAATGCCGGAAGATACCGTTTTGCGAATATTGCCTCTGTGAAGGGCTGGAAGACAAGACCGTTATCTTTTTAACGGTGGGCCCTCATGATAAGGCTTATGCTATAAAATGAAAAAGAATTTAATCTGATTTATAAAGAAAAAGGTAGCCGCTGTCATCTTAACACCCTGCCTGTCACGCCAAAGTGCAGCATTACATAATTGGCCGTGTACATGCGCTGTCAATTCTATTCTAAAAGGTAGCGCACATCCGATAACGCGTAATTATGTAAAATGTCATTTGTCTCGCCTGGCTGGGCTTGAATATAAAAGGTTAGCGGCTGTCTGATTTTATCATTCTCCCTCCGCCCTCCCAAAAACAACAGCGGTTAATGAAATAAATCTCCAACTGCTGGTTTATGATAAATAAGTTTAGTACATATACTACCCTTTGAGAAACAATATTACACATTAAAACAAGCGGCATGAAATTTAGATTGGCGTACACTATTGACGGCATAGGTCAATCTGTTAAATGCTTAATAAGCAATGCCAATATACTAATACTCGTCAATTTATTTACAAAAAACCACCAAAAGCAATAAAATTACTACAAGGAATTGAAAAGATACAATCAATGCAAATCCTTTTCCATACCCAATATATAATTTGTTTATCTGTTCCTCTCTTTCTTTTACCTTTGAGGATTTTATTTTCCAGGCAGATATTAATACTAATGGAAAGTATAATAGGATGAATAATAGTATAGAAAAAGCTTCTACATTTAGTTCCCATTCTAAAACGAATCTGATTAACAAGTACCAAGGAAGAACAGCTATTATACTAATTATAAAAGATTTAATAAACACCTTTAAATATATATTGCTCACTTTAGCAACTCCTCAATAAATATCAAGAGCATGGCGTAGCCTTTTCATCATTTAAAGCTTCATCTATAAGATGAATCCCGTGATATATATCCCAAACACCAAGTGCTAATACTGGAACCATTTCAATAGCGACAATGCCTGTTAAAATTGGATTTCCTGTTAAAACAGCAGTGCCAACTGTGGCAGTAATGGCGACTCCAACCATCGTTAGGCCATCAGTGACAGAAAGGACTCCAACGGCTAGCTTGCCCCAATTAACCAATCCAAACGGATCAACCAGATTAACCGGATCATTTAGGACATACCCATAAAGATTCGGGTCCCCACCCGCAAAATCAATAGGATCTTTGGCGGCCCAGCGGCCTATGGATGGATCAAAATCTCGATATCCGAATCTTACAAGTCCAGTATCTCTATCGTGCAATCCTCCTGCAAAGCCAAATGGTACTGTAAATCCCGGATTTGTATCTGATATTATATTCCCAAAAGAATCGTAGTCAATCTGTTTTATGATATTGCCGGAAGAATCGGATACAGCTTTTAATGTTCCTACCTGGTCGTATAGGAAATAATAAGCGCTTCCGCCTTTTGTCATAGAAACCGGCAATCTACCGTCTGCGTAA
>JBDRRF010000031.1:0-134086 GCA_043825875.1 Pseudomonadota bacterium
TACTATGCGATGTCCCTGGTAAAAAATGCTGCCCATAAGAACAGTTGGATTTTCACCCGGCTGACCGCCTATTGTTACATCACCTATCGTATAGGTTTTTTGTTCCTGAGTAAATGTTAACACTTCTTTATCACTCCTATAATAAAAGATAACTACTCATGTTGTTAGGTTCGCAGTTGGTTATCCTGAATAGTTACAATAAAAATTGCCTATGCCATTGGAACAATATCTTCCGCTTGTTCCTCTAACCATTCCTTTGTTTCATCCTCATCGCCTTTCATCAGCTCTTGAAGCTGTGCATCGGTATCGCCTGTTTTCTCTATCTCCACAAGCCAGCCTTCTCCATAAGGATCTTTCATTATCAACGCCGGATCTCCAGCGGATATTGAAGGATTTACGACAGTAACCGTACCTGAAACAGGGGCGATAATTTCTCTAACGGCTTTACTTGTCTCAACTGTTCCGATCGAATCGCCTTTATTTATTAAAGCTCCTGCATCACATGTCATTTTAATGGTTACCAGTTTCTTTGCCGATCTTACGATTATATCGCTTAAACCGACGCGTATCTTTCCAGCCTCTTCCTTTACCCAAAGCAACTCCGTAGAATATAAAACATCTTCCGGAAATACGAGTTCATAACCCCATAGGTTTTCCATATATCAATACCTCTTCATATATACTTTTCAAAAAAACTGAATATCGAACAAGGAATTTCGAATTGTGAAGTATTTGGCGGATTTTAAACAACCCCCTTTATCCCCCTTTTTTAAGGGGGAATTTTAACGTCTTACTTCATCATTTGGTGCTGGTTACGAACCTAAGATATTCCTCATTTAATAAGGTTAAACCAGCTCAAATATTCCCCCTTAGAAAAGGGGGCAAGGGGGTTGTTTACTTATATCTTATATCTTCCTTCGATATTCATTTGTTCAATTTAATTACTACCTGTTCTTCAGCATGGGTACTTCACCTGCTTTTAACATCTTAACTTTTTTAATGGCTTCAATAGCGCTGATCCCTGCAGCATCAGCTCCGTATTCTTCGGCCTGTTCATCCGTAAACGCCCAGCCTCCAACAATGTAAATCAAATTATCCCGCACACCTATATCAACAAGTGCTTTATTTACATTTCCGCAATAAGCTTTCACAGGAGACAGAATAGCTGAAGCGCCTACTACCGTTGCGTTATGTTTTTTTGCGGCTTCCGCAAAGTCCTTTCCAGATTTGTTCTCACCGATATCAACTACATTATATCCATTAGCGGTAAATACAGCTCCCACTATGCGCTTTCCGATAAAATGCACATCTCCTTCAACCGTTCCGATTACCATCGTTTCACCCATGGGCTTTCCGCCTGACTCAATAAGAGGACGCAGCTTGTCGGTAGCATCATTTAACATGTCCCCTGCAATAATCAGATCGCTCATGAACCGCTTGCCTGTATCGAACCCCTCGCCGATAATGTTTAAACCTGGGTTCATACCTTCCATGATCATATCAAGAGGGCCTACATCTATCTTAAGACCCTCATCAATCAACTCAAACAATAAGTCGTCATCAAGATCAATGACTGCTTCTTTCATCTTTTCCAATAGTTCTGCTTTATTTGACATAGTACTCACCTTTCCTTTGTGATTATTCTTACATCTTGGCAAATTTCCTGGCTGCCGCTACACTGGCGTCCATATGTTCAGGGGTTGTATAATAATCAATAGCACCCAAACCTATCGTACATCTGTTGTTGGGTATTTTTTTAGCGGCATCACATCTTCCTTTTATCTCTTCTTCTATTTTGGACATAGGTCCGCTAACAAGTAGTTTATCTGAAGGAGCATAGCATCCGTACATGTTATGTTCTTGTACAAAATCATTTACTATGTTGTATCTGTTAATATCTCCTGTACACATAATCCCATCAAAGCTGTCATCTCCCAAGGCACCAGCTTTAAGCAATTCATCCAGCCAATCGGTTGCTCCATCGAAAGCCCAGGCGTGTACAATGGGCTTTTTTACCGCTGCTTTAACAGCCTTGCCGACCCTCGCATATTCTCCGGCTATCCACTCTACACCTTTAATGGGATACATCCCGACAAGAGAACACATATAGCTGTAATCAACTTTTCCTAAATTACTTACTGCTATGCCAAGTTTTATCAGCCAGTCGGAGGCCCTATTTGATAGTTTCTTGCAAAATTCAGGATTCTTGCGAAGATGCTTTAAATATTGATTGTAACCTACCATATGCGAGCAGGCAAAACCGTCCGGACCTTCACAAAATGATCCTTCAATAGGAATTTTGTCGCTCAAACCATATTTATCAAATATTCTCCTTGATTCCTGGCAAAACCAGAGGTATTGGGCAAACATGCCGTGTTTTGTGGGATCGGGAGCCTCAAGCCCTTCTAGATCTTCAATAGTTTTTATAAGCGGATCTCCATCATGCACCGGATTGCCGTTTTCAATAAACATCGAATTCCAGCCAAATAAATTTTCGCCATAAGAAATTGGTGCACAAAACATTGTGTCCAACTTATAGCGGGCTGTTGTTGCCAGATGAGATTTGACAAGCAATTTGGGATAAAAATAAGCATCGATGGCTTTAACGGCATCGGCAAACCCATCCAAGGTACGCAGGGCATAAGTTGGGAAAAAAAACGGCTCTACAAGCAGACGGTCTCTTTCCTTGCCTTCCATAGTAGCCTTAAAACGTTGCATCGGAGTCATTTCTTCTTCTTTGATATTTTTATGAATCTTCTCGCAGTAACGTTCTATCTCTCTTTCCTCTTCAGGTCCCCAACTTAAACTGGCATTCAGTTCATCAAGCGATTTTCCGTAATAGGGCCCTGCACCTTTCATTTCTCCTAATTTGATAGTCATGTTCTTTTGTCTCCTTATTTATAATTAATTATTTTCATCACTAAATCATGCTAAGTATTTTCTCACTCTCTTAGACGCAAGCTTGCCCGGAATCCCGGAAACACCTCCTCCGGGATGTGAACCGGCAGCTCCTAAAAAAAGACCTTTTATGGGAGTTTCATATCCGCCCAGACCCCAGGCCGGACGCAATGGACCGGAGCGAAGAAGGGCAAAATCCACATGGGTAACACATCCGTTAAATGCCCCGGTGCGTGCACCCAAATCTACAGGAGTTTCAACCCATCTTCCGATTTCAAGCGAATCCAGATTGTCAAAATACCGGCTTGCCCTAGATATTATGGTTTGCTCAGCCTTTTCGCGTAAAGCCTGCCAACCTTCTTTCGGATGAGCCGGAACCGCGGGTGGGTAAAGATATAAAACGTCCTGACCCTCTGGTGCCTGTGAAGGATCACAGGCTGTGGGAATCGCCGCCCAAAAGTAAAGGTCGGGGGCCAATTCCCCTCGAATGGAGCTTGTAAAAGACGATCGTATATCATCTGCCGTACCGATAATTAATGCCGATTTTCTAAGATCAACATGATCTTTTCGCAGTTTTTGATGTTTTGACATTTCGACCTTACCTTTGAGAGCAAGGTCAACCTTCATTGGTGCCGCACCACGGGCATTTGCGGGAATATGTTCTACGCGTGCTTTTATTCGTCTGTCTAAAGCATCATCAGGTAATAGACGGCACAATGCTGTTCGGGGATCACAGGCTGCCAGTACACAATCAGCTCTTATGACACTTCCGTCGGCAAGGCGAACTCCTTCTGCCCGTCCTTTTTCAACAAGAATTTCTTCTACAGATACTCCGGTCAGAGCAGTTCCACCATACTTGTATAAACATCTTTTGAGAGAGTCAGATAATGACTGCATACCTCCAACCGGGCGACCTACACCTACCTTGTGTAAAAGAGCGACAATAATATTGCCAAGACCGCTACCGTCAGCATCTATCGGGCCTGCACCTCCGGCAATCCCCAAAAGAGCTGCAATAACAAAAGGATGATCGAAATATTCGGCAAGAGCCTGATCAGCCGAACCAAGAGCAAGAGCTCCCAATTTGCCAAGCTGGCGACGATTTGTTATTGATGAACGAACCGTGCTGAAAATTGCTTTCAATGAAGGCCTGCGTGAATCTGTGCACATCATGGGAAGAGCTACATCAAGCAATGCCTCAAGTATATTTGCAAATTCAAGAAATGCTTTTGCATCTGCCGGAGAATATCTTTTGATTTCATCCGCCGTTTTTGCAGGATCTCGCCAAAAAGCTATAGACTCTCCGTCCGGAGCAAGATATGCATATGATGGGTCATGATCTATTGAACTAAAGCCGTGATTTTTTAAATCCAGATCTTCTATTATACCTGATGTACGTATAAATATAGTATCCACAGCACATGGATGGATAATATATTCAGGTGCTGACTTGATAAACGGACCGGATGAGGTCATCCCACCAACATTTTTTTGAGCCTCAACAACTACTACCTTGTATCCGGCTTTCGCAAGATAGCATGATGCCACAAGGCCGTTATGACCGGCACCTATAATCACAACATTTGCTTGCATTTCACTTTTTGTTAAAGATTGCATAGGCATATTCATGGCTGATTTCCTCATCGGGTACATTTATATTAAATATATGAACTCTTAAAACTTGCCGGAATCTGGCCTGGAAATAACTTATAATTTGCTCAGATCATCAATTATTGCCTGATATGTCTCAGCACTTATACCGGCTTGAGGCAAACTTGCTATCAGTTCCAATGACATGGAATATCCCATTTTAAGCATTGGACTGTCCGAGCATCCCGGAATATGTTTCTCCATTACTGCTTTACTTTCATCGTTTTCCATTACTTCCTTCAATGTTGATTCTCCTGAAAACCCCATGTTAACCCTCCTTGTTATTTCTTTTTTTTAAGACTCCTGCTTAGCTTAAAGCCTTTCCAAAGCATGACGGGCATGTACTTTACTATATCCCAGGTGAGCAGATCGAATACGCTCCACAACTCCTCGGGTTTCACAAAGGCCGTCATTGGCATGCCACCCATCGCCATACCCCTTACAACAAGTCGCTCATCCTGACGCTTCATTGTTTTTACCTGCATTATTGTTCCGCCGTTTCCATCTACCAGCTTCATAATTGCTTTCCCTTCCGATATTATTTTTATACTTACTTTTGTGATACAGCATGTTCGATGGCAGTATAACCGGAAGTAGTCGACATACTGCAACCACCGAGAAGACCAAAGCCCATCGGCATTCTACTTTGTCCTATACTTCCACCGGCAGTGAAAAATGCGGCGTATAACCCTGGAATAGGCTTCGTATCCATATCCAATACTTGCATGTGCTGATTAGTCCTTAGACCGGTTCCGACCGGCCCCATGCTGCCGCCGGCTTTAAGCCCATAGAAAGGAGCGTGCTTTATCGGTATCAGGAACCGGGGAGGTGTATCAAATTCCGGATCTTCACCTGCATCACAATAACTATTCCATTTGTCTATGGCTGCCTTGAACAAAACCTTATCTAAGCCCAATTTATCAGCTAGCTCTTCCAATGTATTAGCAACTCTTATTGCTCCCAAGTCGATTGATTCTTTTACCGCTAATCGCCAGTCTTTAGGGGCATTCATCTCATTTCTGGTAATTATTTCGTTTGCCGGCACATCCTGTGTGAGAGGGCGTTTACAAGACAACCCTAATGGGACATCGTCCTGAATCTTCCAGATATTGTCTTCGTACTTGTTATCAAAAATTACATAGGCTCTTCCCCCGGGTTGTGACGCCATCGCAGGCGGTCTTAACATGTATTGGCCTAAGTTGTTGTCCATCATCATAAATCTTTCGCACGCTTTGTTTAAGTGCAGCCAAGGCGCTCTGGACAACTGGACATCTCCGGAGTATAAAAATCTAAACCATGGGCCGCCTTTTTCCATGAGGTCTATTCCCCCCTCAAAGCAGGTGCACGAGTCAAATCCTGCCACATCGGCTCCTGCTCCAAGCCCCATCCTGAAACATTCGCCGGTATTGCACGGCAAAGACATTGATACACTACCTACGCCTTTATAAACTGAGGGAGCGTATTGCTTAAGAAGGCTTCGATTGTGCTGCATGCCGCCGGCCGCCATAAGTACGGCTTTATTTGCTTTTACGAAAATGGTGTTTCCTTCCGAATCTGTGGCTTTTAATCCAACAATTCTGCCATTATCTTTCACCAATGTGTCAACTTGAGTATTAATTTGAAACTTGACCCCCTTGTCCTTGCACTTTTCAACAAGAAAGTTAGTAAGGTCCGTTATAGCGATATAACATAATTTCTCGTGGCCACCTTTGGAGGTGACTGCGGGATATCCTGCTCTTTCATTCTCCCATTCAAAACCCTGATCTTCTATCCAATCAACGACTTCACCACTTTTTTGTATCATATTGCGAAACAAGTGGATGTTGCCTGTGTAACCTGTTTCAAACAGGCTGCCCATGGCAATTTCATTTACATCCCATTCTATTCCTTCTTTTTTCTGTATTCTGCTGTTGTAAGCGTAAAAGGCACCGGCGTATTGTGTTGTCCCTCCGGTAAATTTCAATTTCTCCAAAAGAATCACGGAGCATCCTTCCGTAGCAGCTTTCAGTGCGCCGGCAAGGCCTCCTCCTCCTGATCCGACCACTACTATATCGGCCTCATGATCCCATTTTTCCGGTGGGTCCACCGGCAGGATCGGCTCCGCATCTTCCGGTTTTTCGAGTGGTTTTTCTCCTACTCTCCAATCATAATCTTTGTTCATTTTTGCCTCCTTTATTTTGAATTTATAATTTATTTGTATCCATATTCATTTTGAATCTGAGCAGTTATAAGTATCATTGCTTAAATCGTGCCAAAATATTATTACTTATATATTCAATATATTATGCACATTAACATTTAGCAGCTATCTAAATTAAATAAATATAGTTATAATAAACGTAAAAAGTGTGTTATATGACTAGTGATAATTTTTTCAGAACTTAATATTAAGCCGGGAGTATTTTATGGACATTGACGCAAACGAATTTTTCCGTCAGGCTACAATGAGGATTTGCGGAAGCCTGGATATCGAAACCGCCATGTGGAAGGCTCTGGAATATTTAGAACAATTTATACCATTAACCGGAATGAATCTTGTGCTCGGTGAGCCGGGTATGCCTGCCATAGAAACACTGGCTCAGGTCAGCCGCCATAAGATAGAAAAGATGAAGCGGATCATACCATTGACCCCGGAAATTGGCGCAGAGGTTGAAAAACACTGGTCAAGTCTTCAGGATGTTTTAATCATAAACCGGCCCGAGATGTTTCCGACCACTCTTAACGTAGTAACAAAACTGATCAATAGACCTGATATGGCTACCATGACTCTTCCGCTTAAAATACAGGACAAAAGATTATTTGCTCTCGTAACTTATTTAATCGGATTAGATCAATACGAAAACAAACATGCCCGACTGCTTTCGATGTTGCATGACCCTTTTGCTCTTGCTATGTCAAATGCTCTTCGTCATCAGGAGCTTTTAAAGTTAAAAGAAATGCTTGCTGATGATAACCGTTATCTTTATCAGGAGATGCGTCGTATTTCGGGCGATGAGATAATTGGTAAAAACGCGGGCCTGAAACAGGTTTTCGATACGGTCGAACAAGTTGCTCCCGTGAATATTCCTGTGCTTCTTCTTGGTGAAACAGGAGTTGGAAAAGAAGTAATCGCAAATGCGATTCATTATTCTTCTCCCAGAAAAAACCAGCCTTTTATTAAGGTTAATTGTGGCGCCATTCCGGAAACACTGATTGACTCCGAGCTTTTCGGCCATGAAAAAGGCGCTTTTACCGGTGCGTTAGCCCAAAAACGCGGCAGGTTTGAGCGGGCTGACAAAGGAACTATACTTTTAGATGAAATAGGTGAACTGCCACTTGAAGCACAGGTAAGACTTTTACGTGTATTGCAGGATAAACAGATAGAACGTGTTGGAGGTACCACGCCAATACCAATAAATGTCAGAATTATTGCCGCCACAAACAGAGATCTTAAAAATATGGTTATTTCAAAGCTGTTCAGGGAAGATCTCTGGTTCAGGCTAAACGTTTACCCCATCAAGATCCCGCCATTGAGGGAAAGGGTAAAGGATATTCCGGATCTTATTTATTATTTTATTAACAGAAAATCTGTTGAACGAAATCTGTCTCATCCTCCGACAATTGATCCGGCAGTTATTGAACAACTAAAAGCTTATAGCTGGCCCGGCAATGTACGTGAACTTGAAAACTATGTGGAACGAATATTAATCCAACATCAGGGGCAAAATATTTCGGGTCCAATGATTTTTGAAGATGCTTTATCCCAGCAATTTGAATCTGAACCACCCAAAACTAAAACACAGGAGCACACAACTTCGGCAATAAATGATGTTTCTTTGCATATTAAAGAGATAATGAAAATTGTTTTCCCGCAGTCCGATATTAACAAATTGATTTCACGGGATGTCAATACAGACAATCAAGTACCGATGGGAATTGAGAAGCTGATATCCTGGCATATTCAAAACGTATTAAAAAAGACCGGGGGCAAAATTAACGGCAGCGGAGGAGCAGCAGAACTTCTCGAAGTAAACCCCAGCACGCTTAGAAGTAAAATGAGAAAGATTGGTTTGTTACACAAATAGAATAATACTACTTAGGTTCATGGGCTCATGGGTTTCAGGTTCAGGGTTCAAGGTTCACAGTTTGTTGCCTTGAGCCTTCATACCTCATAATCGTAAACCGTAAACCGTGATCCTTGAACCCTGAACCCTAAAACTGCAAACCTAAGTGTTATAAAATTCTTCCCAGGTTATATCCTTCATAAATAGCCTCAAGGGCCCTTCTCGGTGATACGCAATCGCCTACCCTGTGAAGCTTCTTTACTTTCCCTTTCAATTCTTTGTAAAGCTGATCATCTGCACGGTTTCCGGCAGCAAGTACTATTGTATCCACACCCTCTATAGTTTTAGGGACACCGGCATACACATCAAGAAATGTTAATGTATTTCCAGCAATTGCCATTAAATGCAGGTTGGTCTTAAACTCCACACCTTTTGATCTGACTCTCACGTAAAACGGCATCAAATCAGCTGTTGCAGCAAGCTCCATACCTACAAACAATAAAGGAGTTATTATCTCTACCTTCTTGCCCTTGTCGGCAAGGTACTCAGCCACACTACAGCAAGGCCAGTGAGCCTCACCGCCATCGACTACCACAACGTTTTCGCCAATATCGGCTTTTTCAAGCAATACATCCCATACACTAAACACATTGTCCTGATCTGCACCCGGTATGGGCGGTTTAAAAGGCTTTGAACCGGTGGCAATAACTACTGCATCAGGATTTTCTTTTGCTACCAGCTCAGGTGTTACGGTAACTCCTGTATTAACTTTAACACCAAGTATTTCCATCTGCTTTACAAGATATCTGGTAATCCCGGCAAATTCAGCCCTGCTTTGTACTTTTACTGCTATATTCACCTGACCGCCCAGTTCATTCTCCTTTTCATAAAGAACTACATCATGGCCCCTTAACTTTGCCACACGGGCAGTCTCCATACCGGCAGGGCCTCCGCCAACAATAACTATTTTCTTTTTGGCAGACACCGGCTCAAGCTTTCCTATCTTTAATTCCAGACCAACTGTTGCATTCTGAAGACAGGTAAGCGCTTTTCCTTTAAAAGCACGGCCTATGCAGCCCTGATCACAGGCTATACATGAACGGATTTCTTCTATTCTTCCATCCCTGGCTTTATTAGGAAGCTCGGGGTCGGCTATAAGAGCCCGAATCATTCCCACCATATCACCCTGACCATTGGCCAGAATCTTTTCTCCCTGAATCGGATCATTGATCCTGAAATCGTTTAATACCGGAAGATCAACAACCTCTTTGAATCCTACTGAATGCGGAGTATAAAACCCCAACGGTACCTGCATTCCCATCCCAAGACCGTATATGCCTTCATAAAACGGGCCGCCTACATGGATAAAATCGATCTTTCCGGTTGCCTCAAGCTTTTGGGCTATCTCCTTGTAATCATCTATGCTGTTTCCGCCGGGTACAAAATCATCACCTGAAAGCCTGAACCCCAAAACAAGCTCATCACCTAAAGCATCGTGAATCGCATCAACTAATTCCATTGGAAACCTGAGTCTGTTATCAAGGCTTCCGCCATATTCATCCGTTCTAAAGTTAGTTATCGGAGACATAAACTGCTGGGGCAGATAACCCGAACCGCCGTGTATTTCCACACCATCCAGACCGGCTTCTTTGACAAACCGGGCCGCTCTTTCAAATGCCTTTACTACTTCCCGTATATCTTCCGTTTCCATTTCTTTGGGAACATCACGAAACATGGCCCCGGATGGAACAGCAGACGCCGACCAGGCAGGAAGACGGCTTAACTCAGGATCAGATTCTCTTCCTGTATGACATAGCTGAACCAGCGCAACAGCTCCTTCATTGTGCAATGCATCGGCAAGCTTTTTTAACATGGGAATAACTCTTTCGTCATGAATTTCCTGAATACCCGCCAAATCCCTGGCATTTTGCATTACGGTCATCATCCCGGCAATTATCAAACCGGCTCCGCCTTGGGCTCTTGCTCTCAAGTACTCAATATACCTGTCGTCCAATATGTAATTCTGATCAGCCATCATCGTCCCGTGGGGTCCGAAATAGATCCTGTTTTTTACAGTCTTTGTGCCGATTTTAATCGGAGTAAATAAATAGTTGAATTGGTCGCTCATAGCTAACTTTCCTTTTTATAAGATTTTTAAATATATTAAAATTCCATTTTATAGTCAGGCAATAAACTTATTGTTGCAGTTCAAAAAATCTGAAGTTTTGTTCATCATAATTATTCATCTTTCATTAAATGCTTAAATCGTGCCAAAATTATATTATATATAATTACAATATGATACATTTATAACCCCAAAATACACCTTTTAATATAAATATTAATATTTTTATTTAAACAATGTATATGATATATAATAACTAATCTCTAACTAACTGTTTAAACAAGATAACAAAATTTCAGAGGATTTATGAATATAGATGCAAACGAATTTTTCCGGCAGGCAACAATGAGAATTTGCGGCAGTCTTGATATTGACACAGCACTGTGGAAGGCTTTTGAATATATGGAAAACTTTATGCCGCTTACAGGCATGAGCCTTGTTCTTGGACAGCCGGGCATGCCTGCGATTGAAACACTTGCCCAGGTCAGCCGTAATAATATTGCAAAAGTAGACAGGAACATACCTTTACCTCCGGAAATGCGATCCGAGATAGAAACCTATTGGGCAAGCCTTGATGATGTTTTGATAATAAACCAGCCGGTATCATTTCCGGCCACCAGCAAGATGAAAGTGTTTCTTGAAAGACCAGATATGTCCACGATGACAATGCGCTTAAAAATTTCTGATAAAAGGCTGTTTGCTCTGGTAACTTATTTAATCGGAGCAGACCATTACGAAAACGAACATGCACACCTTTTATCCATGCTGCATGACCCTTTTGCGATTGCCATGTCAAATGCTCTTCGGCATCAGGAGCTTTTAAAGCTAAAAGAAATGCTAGTAGATGACAACCGTTATCTTCATCAGGAGATGCTTCGTATTTCAGGTGATAAGATAATAGGTAAAAGCGCCGGGCTTAAAGCTGTTTTCGATATGGTAAGACAAGTTGCTCCTGAAAATATTCCTGTTCTTTTACTCGGCGAAACAGGAGTGGGAAAAGAAGTTATTGCAAATGCCATCCATTATTCTTCTCATAGAAAAAATCAGCCTTTTATTAAAATAAATTGCGGTGCTATTCCGGATAGTCTGATTGACTCTGAGCTTTTCGGACATGAAAAAGGCGCTTTTACAGGAGCTTTATTTCAGAAGCGCGGCAGGTTTGAGCGGGCGCATAAAGGTACAATACTGCTTGATGAAATCGGAGAACTTCCGCTTGAGGCTCAGACAAGGCTTCTTCGGGTTTTGCAGGATAAGCAAATAGAAAGGGTAGGGGGCACCGCATCCGTACCTGTAGATGTCAGGATTATAGCTGCTACAAACAGAGATTTGAAAAATATGGTTGTTACAAAGCAATTCAGGGAAGATCTCTGGTTCAGGTTAAATGTTTATCCGATAAAGATACCTCCTTTGCGTGAAAGAAGAAATGATATTGCCGAGCTGGTATATTATTTTATCAAACGAAAATCCACTGAAAAGAACATATCTCCACCGCCTGCAATTGAACCCGGAGCTATTGATCAGCTAAAGGCTTACAGTTGGCCGGGAAATGTACGTGAACTGGAAAATTATATAGAACGTATTTTAATCCAATATCAGGGACAAAACATTTCCGGCCCGCTTGCATTCGAAGATGCTGTATTTCAAAAAAAAGAACCTGATATACTTCACCAACCGGTTTACAGTAAAGAAGATAATGCAGAAGAAAAAATATTTTCATACCTCAAAGAGATCGTAAAAATTATATTACCGCAATCCGATTTGGAAAAGCACACATTTTCATCTGATGATATAAAGGATACTCTGGATTTGGAAGAAATAGTATCACTACATATCCAGAAAGTATTAAAACAAACAGGCGGTAAAATAAACGGACAGGGGGGCGCAGCCGAACTTCTTAATGTAAATCCTAACACACTTAGAAGTAAAATGCGAAAATTAGGTTTATTGCAAAGCAGGAATGAGAAATAGTTATTTTTTTAAAAGCGAAACATTAGAGCCACTTTCAAAACGTTTCAGTTTGGTCAAGCTCAAGGCGGGAGAGAATTTCAACCAAATGAATACATTGAGTATTTCGAGGATAGCGCTAAAGGTTAGCGCTATGCTTCACTACGTGTCACTTCGTGCGAAATTTGAGCCTAACGCAGAGATCGGCCAAAATGGGGCGTTTTGAAACTGGCTCATTAATATATCCCTAAATCGCAACCTGCTGCAATAGTTTGGCCCATCTCAAAACATTTTTCCAAAATACTATCCGTTATTTTACCTCTGGAAATAATGGGTTCATATACTTTCCGAAACGGAAAGGCCAAACAAATCCTTTCAATCTGGGTAAGAGTATTTCTTCCATCATTTCCGGCACAAACAAAAATAGAATACGGCCTGTGAAATTCTTTTTTATTTTTTGTTACGACTTCATATGTTCTGTCAAAAAAATCTTTTATCATCCCGGCCATATATCCGAAATACTCAGGTGAGCCTATTACCAACCCATCACAGTTTCTAATATCCTCAAGTGTAGTATCACCTGCGGCTTTGAGATTTACACTGACATTTACAACACTTGCCGCTCCTTTGGCAACCGATTCGGCCATCATTTTTGTGTTTCCGTTTTGAGAGTGATAAATCACCAGAATAGCAGTCATTGACAAACCCCCGTTTTTCAGCATACTACAGATTTTGATTCTTATTACCACGGCAATTAAAGATAGCCATATTGGTAGTGTTGTGACATCATGCATGGAAAAGATTGATGCACGCAAACATAGTCAAAGATACTCAATATGAGATAGGAAAACAAGTGATTCGTCTTTGAAAACAGGGGATACAGAACAAAGTTTTGGCAAAGGGCGTTGGGATCAGCACGAGATGTAGCCTCCAACCGCCGGAGTTATTCGCATGTAAAGCAGGACACAACCGGCTGGCCCCAGCGGATTACGGGTTATTGGTCTAAATTAAAATCCGCAAAAGAATTATAACATATTCAATCCCAATCACAAAGAAACCATAAAAATCTCGATGAAAATTATTTCAAGAGTAATGCTATCATTTTTTACTTATAGCTTCCTGAAATTAGCAACACGACAGATATCTTAGATCTACAAGGTTCCATTCAGTAATCAACGCAAATGAAATCAACTGGACAAAATACGTTATAAGTAATACGCGTAAACAGATGTTAAATAGCAATTACAGAATAGCTCAGTAAAAATTTGACAAAAACTCTAAAATCCTTTATAAATTAGCGACTTTTCATGCAGATTTTGTTTCCAACATCAAGTAAAGACATATTATTTATATTAATTGTTAAAAGGTAATTTTTAATACATGAAAATGAATCCTACAGCAAGACGACATCATTTTCTTCCACAAGCATATATTGCAGCCTTTACTAAAACAGGTTCCAAAGAAGATAAATTTTTTGTTTTTGATACTTCTACCGGCAAATCATTTTGTACTTCTCCATTAAATGTTGCAGTAAAAAGGGACTTTAATCGAATTGATATAGATGACATGCCAATAGATGCTCTCGAACAAAATTTATCTAGCTTTGAAGGTCAAGTAATCAAAGTAATTCAAAAAATAATTAAGAGTGAAGAATATCCAAATGATGAAGATTTAAATTGGGTTTTAAATTTTTTATGTTTAGTTGCAATTCGCAATCCTAAATTACGGAAATCTTTCAATGATGCACAAGAACAAACTCTAAATAAAATTGGTGATATTCTTGTTTCTGATAAGAAAATTTGGGATAATTATATGAAAAAAATTCGAGAATCAGGAACAATTATTAATGAAAATGTATCATTCGAGGAGATGAAAGATTTTATTGAAAATAGAAAATACGTCGTAAAATTTCATCCTTCACATAATCTTGATGTTGAATTTGAAACATTTGATAAAATTTTACCAATGTTAGGTCAAAGGACTTGGTCAATCATAATTGTACCTAATGATGGACCAGGATTTATATGTTCAGATCATCCAGTATCCCTTGCATATAAAAACGGAAGAAGTGGTCCAATAGGTTTCGCATTAAAAGAAACAGAAGTTTTTTTTCCTCTTGGGAGAAGAATAGGTCTTTATGGTGTGTTTGAAGATCCACTAAAATCAAAAGTTAAAGCAAGGCCAATTAATGTTGCGATTATGAATCTAAGAACTTTTCTAAATGCAGAAAAACATGTTTTTTCTTCTAATGGAACTTTTAATATATGGTACGATGGCAAAATCATTGAAGTACCTTCTAATAAAAAAATCGATAAGTAATTTTTAAAAATGAAATAAAGTCGGCTGCGAACTGCAATTTGCTTTTGTCAGTGGTTACACCTGAAATTCAAACTACTTTTTCTTTGGCCGTCGGCATTGCGGTTCGCACCACTTATTTCGTAGTTAGTGTGGAGACAATGAAATACATTCTTCCAGGCATGGGAGCAAATTCAAAAATGTATTTGGGTCCTTGGCATGAGATTAAGGACTGTCGTTTCGTTGACTGGCCCCCATATAATCAAGAAAAATCTGTTGCTGATTTAGCAGGAAGATTAATTAAGGAATGTAGAATAGATCATAATGATACTTTAATTGGTTCTTCATTAGGTGGAATGGTGGCTTTGGAGATAGCTCAACTAACAGGAACTAAAAAAGTATTCTTAATCGGAAGTGCTATTAATTCGAAAGAAATAAGCTTATTTTCTAAAGCCTCAATGCCGTTTGCCAACAGACCTATTATTAAATTCTCGCAATGGATTTCTTCATGGTCGAGCAAACAAGTCCAGCAAATGTACTCGAAATCGGATCCCGATTTTATTTTTTCAATGTCAAAAGCGATTCTTAATTGGCAAGGCTTTAAGGGTGATCCAAAAACGATTTATAGAATTCATGGCAAGAAGGATCATTTTATTTCTTGCCCGGATGACTGTGAAACCATTGAAAAGGGTGGGCATTTGATTGCAATAACTCATGCCCAGCAATGCGTAGATTTTATAATTAAACACTAACATCGGCGTGCTGTCGGGCTCGCTTCGCTCGAAACAGACGCAGGCCGTTCGGCTGAATAGATAAGTGATTCCTATAATATTATTATTTTGATAGGAGGTTAATCAATGGAGGAAATTCAGAGTAAAAAAACAAAAATGGCTGATGAGAAGTATTGTAGTGAATGCGGTGAGATAATTTTGCTCAAAGCAGAAATTTGTCCTAAGTGTGGCGTAAGACAATTGCCTGTTTTAGGCGCTATCGAAGGCTCTGAATCCAAAGACAGAAAATTGGGTGAAAAGTTTTTGTATGCAACAGGAGTTACATTTTTAGTCTTTTTAGTTATTGTTTTAGCTACCACTCCTCAACACACATGGATGGCCGGTTTCATAGGTTCATGTATGTTTGCGCTTTTTAGTGGTGCCATAGCAATGGCTATTCCAACCATACGAAAAATCATTTATTTGCCAGTTAGTATTTCAATCATGCTATTTATCGCTATTGTGATTGGTCTAACAATAAAGTAATAAGAGGAATCGGTAAGAAAAAGTAACCAGCTTGTCAAATTCTTTATTGTCAATGATGGGAGAGGCAATTATCGCCGAACCTCAAATGCATCAACCAGACCGGGAGAACGCATGCGGCCTTACGGTATAACTATGGTGGCCGGTCTGGTTATGCTGGTCGTTACATGCTTTCAATCCGTAACAAACATTTTCCAAAGAATCCGGTAGCATTTGTTTGTAGGTGAACAAAATAAAAAAAGCTGGTAATCATTTGATTAACAATTTCCTTGCTTTCTTCTTCGCTTGGATTAAATATGTTATTCATTGTTTTGTCCTGTTTTTTGGCCTATAAAATGCAAAAAGCCAGAAACGGAATTATCCGTAACTGGCTTAATTTATTGATGGTGGGCGGTACTGGGTTTGAACCAGTGACTTCTACCGTGTGAAGGTAGCACTCTCCCGCTGAGTTAACCGCCCATATAGGATTATTATTTGTAAGAGCCAGTTTCAAAACGTCCCATTTTGACCGATCTCTGCGTTGGGCTCAAATTTCAATCCTCGAAATACTCTATAGTATTCCTGTGGTTGAAATTTTCGCCCGCCTTGACCTTGATCAAACTGAAACGTTTTGAAAGTGGCTCGTAAGAATAACGATTTATCAGGTTTTAAGTCAATATATTTTTATCATCTTCATTAATTAGCGTATCTTTTGGGATATCTTCATTGTCTTCATCAGGAATAAGCGGTATCTGATCAGGGTCCTTTCTTACAGGAAGCAAAGGATTCACAAGACCTTTTATTTCATCCGGTGTGGGCAACTCTCTAAGATTCTTTAATCCGAATATCTCAAGAAACCGCTTTGTTGTTGAATATATAAGAGGTCGTCCCGGTATATCTTTTCTTCCCAAAACACGTATAAGTTTGAGTTCAAGCAGCGTACGAAGTATTCCACCGCTGTCAACACCTCTTATATATTCTACTTCACTTCTGATTATCGGCTGCTTATATGCAATAATAGTTAAAGTTTCAAGAGCTGCTTTGCTCATCCGCAAAGGATTTGGCTGCACAAACTTCTTTACCCATTCGGCATATTCAGGTTTTGTACGAATCTGGTACCCTCCGGCAACTTCCATAAGGAAAATTGCACCATCTCTTTCTTCATATTCAGAAATCAGCCGGGATAGCATGTCTTTAATGATTTTCAAATCAGCCGGGATAACGCTTTTTATCCGCTCTATCGAAATGGGAGCATCCGCCACAAAAAGCAAAGCTTCTAAAATATTTTTTAATTCCTGTTCAGTTGGAATAGTCATGGCGTCTATGTATCACAAATTAATAATTTTGTAAAAAATTATAAATAAAACAGTCTTATTATACCCGATTGCACATGCTGTACAATACTGACAATAGCCATCTTCACCATTTCCAGTATAGCAAGAAAAGTAATTACAATATCGCTCTTTGTAACGGTATCATCAAAAAGCTGATCAAAAGTAATATTTCCCTCTTTTTCCAGCATATCTGTAAGTTCGTTGATTCGGTCTTTCACCGATACTTTGTCGGGAGTAATATCAAATTCTTTGAATGCCGGAATTTTATCAAGCAGTCTCTGAAAAGCGTCCATCAGTTCAAAGAGTCCTACATTTATAACTCTGTCTTCATTATCTATGGGTAAATCTTTTCTGTCTAAACTTCTGGAAAAAGTATTTTCTCCAAGAATATTTCCTTCCAGCAGATGCTCTGCCGCAGACTTCATCTGGAGATATTCAAGAAGAGGTCTGGTAATTTCAATTCTTGGATCATCTTCATCTTCATCTTCTTTCGCCGGAAGAAGCATCTTTGATTTTATATGTGTAAGGGTTGCTGCCATAACCAGAAAATCACCGGCTACATTGACATTCATGGATTTCATCCAGTCAATATATTGAAGATACTGTTCAGTAACAATGGAAATGGGAATGTCATAAATGTCAACTTCGTTCTTTTTAATAAGATGAATAAGAAGATCCATAGGGCCTTCAAATACATCTTTTAAATGAACTTCGTATATTTCTTCCGGTTCTTCCGCCATAGCATGTCTTTTCTTTAATCTTTAGAGCCAATTTCAAAATGTTTCAGTTTGGTCAAGCTCAAGGCGGGCGAAAATTTCAACCACAGGAATACATAGAGTATTTCGAGGATTGAAATTTGAGCCCAACGCTTAAGATCGGCCAAAATGGGGCGTTTTGAAACTGGCTCTTTATCTATATTTTGAGCAGGCTTTTAACTTCTTCCATTGTATTAACCGCAACTTTTCTTGCCTTTAAGGTGCCTTCTGCAAGTATATCATCAACCAGTTTAGGATTTGCTTCATAATATTTTCTCTTTTCCCTTATAGGTTCAAGAGCTTTAGCAAGATTTTGCGCCATTATCTTTTTACATTCAACACATCCGATTTCAGCACTACGGCATTTTGTATTTATATCTTTAACAGTACTGCCGTCAGTATATATTTTATGAAATTCATAAACATTGCATACTTCAGGATCTCCCGGATCTTTTTTTCTTGCTCTTTGCGGGTCCGTTATCATTGTTGATACTTTTGATGATATAACTTCAGGTGCGTCTGAAAGAAAAATTGCGTTGTTGTAGCTTTTGCTCATTTTCCGCCGGTCAGAACCTAAGATCTTGGGGGTTTTAGTCAGTATTGCTTCCGGTTCCGGAAATACTTCTCCATAAAGATAATTAAATCTTCTTGCTATTTCTCTTGTGATTTCCACATGCGGAACCTGATCAATGCCTACAGGAACTCCGAATGGTTTATACATTATAATATCTGCCGCCTGAAGCACCGGATAGCCCAGAAATCCGAAAGTGGAAAGGTCTTTATTGCTAAGCTGTACTATCTGGTCTTTGTAAGTCGGATTTCTTTCAAGCCATGGTACGGGTGTTATCATTGAAAGAAGAAGAAAAAGCTCGGCATGCTCTTTTATGTGAGACTGAACAAACAATGTGCTTTTCTCCGGAGACAAACCCACACTTAGCCAGTCTATCATCATTTCTTTGATATATTCAGATATCATGGTTGTATTTTCATAATCACTTGTCAATGCATGCCAGTCTGCAATAAAATAAAAGCACTCATATTCTTCCTGCATTTCTATCCAGTTCAAAAGCGCTCCGTGCAAATTTCCAAGGTGAAGCGGGCCGGTTGGTCGCATTCCGCTTAATATTCTTTTTTTCCCGGTCATTTAATCTCCTTAATCACAACGTATTATCAAAACGTAGAGACGCAAAATGTTGCGTCTCTACCATACCATGTCATTTCGTTTGTATGTTGGTTCGAAATGACAGGTAAGAAATTTTTTATAATATATAATCCAATATATTTCCCCATTTCAGGGCATAACCTATTGTCTTAACAAAAAGCCGATGATAGGCATTGCAACATACTCCAGGATTTTATCAAATATGCCTGTAAAAAGGAAAAATATTAATATCATCATTCCAAAACGCTCAATTCTCGCAAATTGCATTCTCATATGATGGGGCAAAAGTACGGCAAGAATCCTGCTGCCATCAAGAGGCGGAATAGGCATAAGATTAAAAACTGCAAGAATAGGATTGATAAAAACACTATAAAAAAGCATAGAAACAATAGCCTTGAGAACAGGCGCATTATTCAGATCATAAAAATTGCCGTCATAGCTCAGTATAATATGAAATAATATAGCTGAGATAACTGCCAAGGCAATATTAGCTAATGCTCCTGCCGAAGCAACAACTATCACATCTTTTTTTTGATCTTTCAAATTGGCAAAATTTACAGGAACCGGTTTTGCGTAACCGAAAATTACAGGTGAACCCATAAGCCTAAGCATAACCGGAAGTAAAAATGAACCGACAAAATCAAGGTGTTTTATCGGATTTAAAGTTAATCTGCCGGCAAGCTTTGCAGTATTATCTCCCAATCTGTAAGCGGCATACCCATGAGCAACTTCATGTACCGTTACGGAAAAAATAAGAGGAATCAGCATTAAAACTGTTTTGTATATATCAAAGTCATGAAACATAATTTTTTATAAATTCCAGTTCATCATTTTTTGTTTTAAGCGCACCGTTTAATCTGGCGCAAAGGGCTGCCTCTAATATTTCCTTATAAAGCGGCCCTGGTTCAATCCCCAGCTTTTTCAAATCCTTTCCGGATACTGATAATTTTTTCTTTCTAAGTTTTGTAATAAATAACGATATAGCCTTTTTTACTTTTTCTTTTTTTGTGATCGCCATCATATATAGTATAATTTCTATTTTAAATCCTATAAGCAAATTATAAAGCCCATCATTTTTTATATTAAGGTTACCCTCAAGTTTGTAAAGACAACGCTCCGCATTAAGACGATCTTCGCAGAAAATATTTCTTTGTTTAGGAGCAATTTCAAAACGGACGCATACATTTTCTGTTATTTCCATTTTGCAATTCTTAAAAAGCGCCAGAAAATAAACGGCCCACTTCATATATGATTCTTCGAGAAAAAGCAAATTGTACCACGAGATAACCTGTTTTACGGAATTAAGATATGAAATTGCCTCATTGTTTAATACTATTGATGGATCAATTACTTTTAGAAGGCCATAATCGTTTAATCTTATTATAGGTGATATGGGGTTTTCCTCTTCAAGGATCAGTCGAAATTCGGAAAAAACTCTTCTGCCACTTAAGCGCTTGGAAAAATCCATTTTAACGGCATTTTCTATCAAACTTGATGTAAGCTTTCCTATCGTAAAACCGAATCTTTGTTCAAATCTTATGGCCCGAAATATTCGGGTGGGATCTTCTACAAAACTTAAATTCTGCAAAACCTTAATGGTTTTTTCCTTAATATCTTTTTGTGCTGCAAAAAAGTCTATCAGTGTTCCGAATTTATCAGGATTTAACTGGATTGCCATAGTATTTATTGTAAAATCTCTTCTGGCAAGATCTAACTTTATCGAACTCATCTCAACGCTTGGAAGTGCAGCCGGAAACTTATAATATTCCATTCTGGCTGATGCGATATCTATCTTAAAACCATCCGGGAAAATAACTACAGCAGTTCCGAATTTTGCGTATAAATGTGTTCGGGCACCAACTATGGCGGCATATTTTTTCGCAAAAGCAATTCCGTCTCCTTCTACTACAATGTCAATATCTTCGTTTTTTCTGTAAAGCAAAAGATCACGGACAAACCCGCCGATCACATAAGCTCTTAATTCTATGTCAGCAGCAACTTTTCCTATGGTTTTCAATAATTCTATATGGTGTTTTGAAAGGCGCTCTTCAAGAAATTTTACTATATTTCTTGTACGTGCATGAGCATATTCACTCGGCTGATCCGAAAATTCGGAATTTTTGTGCTGAGACTGTCTTGCAAGTATGTTAAATAAATCTGTTCTTGTTACAACTCCGGTTAATAAACCTTTATCTATAACGGGAAGAATACGCTGTTTGTTTTCAATTATTTTATTCTGTATTTCTATAAGCTCAGCCTCCGGCCCTACAGTAGCCAACTCAGTTGTCATATATTCCTTGAGCAATACATGATCGAGTTTATGATAAAGCGCTTTTTCTATAACCTGCCGGGTAATGTAGCCAAGTAGTTCTTCTTTTCCGTTATTTTTTTCTGTTACAAGAAGAGCATTGATATTATACCGTGTGAGAATACTGCTTGCATCCTTGCATGATACATCGCCACTTACGGAAATAGCAGGGGAAGACATAAGCCGTTTTGCAGTTCTTCTTGTTCTTATATTTTCATCAAGTACTTTAAAAAGTTTTTGTTCTACCTGTGTTAAGGTTTCTCCTTTTATAGTCGCGGATGCAGCATATGTATGGCCTCCCCCACCCATGTTAGACATAATAAGGCCAACATCAACTTCAGGGATTCTGCTTCTTGCAACAAGATATACTTTATTATCCATAAGTGCTATTGCAAATATGGCATCTATTTCTTCCGCTCTGGCCATTTTATGAACAAGAAACGAAAAATCATTAATATAGGTATCTGACGATATTGTAGTAACAACAACTTCCACACCATTAATGTTATGCCTTGTTGAGGCCTGTATCATATCATTTAAAAGCGAAATTTGCTTAGGGCTTATTTCGCGGGAGATAAGGTTTGAAATAATATTTAAGTTGGCTCCCTTGGAAAGCAGAAAAGCTGCGGCTTTAAAATCATCTTCTGTTGTTGATGGAAATATAAAAGAACCGGTATCTTCATATATACCAAGACACATCATAGTGGCTTCTTCAGCAGAAATAGAAATGTTTTTTTCCTCTAGGATTTGAGCAAGAATTGTAACTGTTGCTCCTGTTTGTCTGTAAATTTCAAAGCTGCCTTTTATATCATTTGCTGTAGGCGGATGGTGATCATATATATGGATATCTAAATCATCACGCTCAAGCAAAGATGACAGCTTTCCGATTCTGGCAGGTTGTCTGGTATCTACCAATACTAGTCTATTAACATTTGTAAAATCTATCTTTTTAATATCCGCCATATTAAAAAGATAGACCATTGATTCAACAAAAAAATTTCTTAAGTTCTTTTCCTGCAAACCCGGAAAAACTACAAGCGAGCCCGGATAAAGCTTTTGTGCCGCAAGCATGGAAGCAATAGCATCAAAGTCAGCGCTAACATGTGTGGTTATAACCGTAAATTTTTCATCAGCCGGTTTTTCACCTGCTTGCATAATGTTCTTCCTTTAAGGGACCAGCAATTTAAACCCAAGATCAGGATCAAAAATCCGTGATCCTTTAGCATCGATAAGTTCAAATATAATAACTTCCATAATCTGCCATACTTTTACTCCTCTGCGAATACAGCCAGTTACGGTATCGGCATTTCTTCCGCAGGCCATATGCATATGTATCATTGGTTTTCCGTCTTCATCCGGAAACAGGGTTCCTGTGCCAGAGACTTCATGGACATTATCAAGAATATGCTCCATGGGATTTACCGGCTTTGTCCTGCCCTTTTCAGGCCCTACAACAAGTTTACTGCCTTCATCCGCACCACCTATAATGATCATTGCAGCAGCTTTTATGGATTTTTCTACAGCAAATTTTTCAATTTCTTCGTGTACTATATCTCCGTCTTCTAAGCGCATTACAAAAACCCGGCCTTGCCTTGCTTCCGAATATTTCATATTTAACTCCTGAATTTATCCATTACCTTTTTAAAGCCCGGCAATGAATTTATAATCGTATCATCTGAAACACAAAACGCGATCCTGAAATATCCCGGTCCCGAAAACCCGCTGCCCGGCACGGCCAGAATCAGCTCTTCCTGAAGCGCTCTGATGAATTTTACATCATCTTCTATAGGGCTTTTTGGAAAAAGATAGAATGCGCCCGATGGTTTTATAAATTCATACCCACACTCAGACAAGCCATTACATAAAAGCTCTCTTTTTTTGGCGTAAATTGAGACATCAACGCTTTTTCCCTGCATTAAAGCCACAACGCGCTGCATAAGAGCAGGGGCATTAACAAAACCAAGAATTCTGATTGCAAGCGCCATTCCGCCATAAAGCTCATTCTTACATGTAGCAGCAGGATTTATTGCCGCAAAGCCTATACGCTCACCTGGTATTGAAAAATCCTTTGAATACGAAGTTGCAATTATGCTTTCATTATAACATTTAAAAATACTGGGTATTTTAATTCCATCATAACTGATTTTCCGATAAGGCTCATCAGATAAAAGATAAATAGTTCTGCCAAATTTCTTGCTTTTTTCTGTTAACAGTTTACCAAGCTCGATCAGACTTTTTTCGGAATACACCTGTCCTGTGGGATTATTCGGAGAATTTATCAAAACAGCTTTTGTTTTATAGTTAATAGCTGATGAAATTGCATTGATATCTATGGTAAAATCTTTTTTCGTAGGAACCGTTGTTAAAGCTCCACCATGGTTTGCAGCATAAAATCCATATTCCACAAAATAAGGAGCTGGAGTAATAACTTCATCTCCCGGATCAAGGATGGTTCTTAATATTACATTTAATGCACCGGCAGCGCCGCAAGTCATGACAATGTTGTTGGCTTCTATCAAAATACCCTGTTCTTCAGAAAGATAATCGGCCACAGCTTTGCAAACATACGGGTAACCTGTATTAGGCATATATCCATGATCCCCATGGCCTAAAGAATTAACCGTATCTACAAGTATTTTTCTGAAATCTGAAGGAGGCTCAACATTAGGATTACCAAGGCTGAAATCAAAAATATTTTCTTCTCCATGTTCTGCCTTAAGGCGGGTTCCTTCTTCAAACATCTTTCTGATCCAGGATGATTTTGCAATTATATTTTCAATAATTTTTGCTATAGACATGATAAAAAATTCCTTAAAAGATATACAATCCCGATTATTTTCAACACAACAAATTTGACGGTTTAATACACTATTATAAACATTTATTCATACAATATAACTGTTTATTTTTGCAATAACTAAACATAAACCTTTTTAGAATATTAAATTGATTTCTTTATAAAAACAAATAAATACCCAATTACTTAACTTGATAATTCCTTTAGGCTTTTGTTTTTATTATTTTATAATCCCCTCATATTAGTATATAAACAGCATAATATTTTATTTTATAGCTTAAATCTATTTTCTTCATGAGCCACTTTCAAAACGTTTCAGTTTGTTCAAGCTCAAGGCGGGAGAAAATTTCAACCACATTATGGTATTCAATGAAGGAACTGAATTAAAACCAATTGAACGATATGAGCTTTCAAACCAAAAAGAGAAGTCCATTCAAGTTTTTCATACTTTTGATGAGCTAAATGCCGCTTTATTAAAATTGCCAAAAGACTCAAATATAGATTTGTACGATAAATGTTCAGTTCCAACTTTTTATGGTTTGAATAATTTTCAGGAAGATGAACTGATAAAATATTGTAAGGATTTAGGTTTAAATATTTGTTGGCAAAGATTAATCACTTGTTCCTGCACAGAATAAAACAATTTGAATATGCACAGAACCCATCAGTTCAGGTAACAGCCAGGGCCAGGCCGCTTTGGTAAAGTCTACTTAAACTAAAAAATTATTACTTTTATTAAAGTCAGTGGAAGCCCCAGCTGTTCCTGACTGAATCGTTCTACCTCTTGGCTTTTCAACTTTTGCCTTGACAATACATACTGCTATTGTACAATTGTCACAAATAGAAACTCGGGGGGGTAAGTATGGATATTGTAATTGACACTTCTGCGTTGGTTTCAGTGATCGCTGGTGAACCTGAGCGCCATAAAGTTATTGAATTAACAACTGGAAACACACTTATTGGGCCAGGCTCCATTCCTTGGGAAATTGGTAACGCTTTTTCGGCGATGTTTAAACAAAAGAGACTGTCGCTTGAGGAGGCTCAAAAGGGAATTTCAATTTTTAATAGCATCCCTATTCGGTATATTGAAACAGATTTTTATGCGATATTAAAGATTTCCAAACAAGCCGGTATTTATGCATACGGTGCCTATTTTCTGGATTGTGCCATAAGGCAAAAAGCACCATTATTAACGTTGGATCAAAGGTTAAATGCTTTCGCTCAGGGTCTCAACATTAAAATCATGGAGGTTTGAAATGCAAGTCTATTCATACTCAGAAGCCCGGCAAAAACTTGCTATGGTTCTTGAACAGGCAGAAAATACCGGAAAAGTAATAATACGAAGGAAAGACGGAAGAACTTTCTCCTTGGTTCCTGAAAAAACTGTTCTTTCTCCTTTAGATGTTCCAACTATTAAAGCGAATATCACAACACAAGAGATAGTCGACATTATTCGGGAAGGAAGAGAACGGTAGAACCTGTCGTTTCACACTCAGCCGGGCACCCGTGCCTTTTTCCAAAATAGCCTTGCTTGAGTTAAACATGCTTATAACACTTCCAGTTTGGGCTCCCGGCCGGTGAACTTTTAGTTCCACTCTGTCCGTTTTAAGCGGAGAAGATAAATTCCAATGGATCAATGCCCAAAATGTTCTCTTAATATACGTGAAGGTGATATCGAGTGCCCGAAATGCGGATTAATTTATAGTAAGTATAAAATCACTACCGCAATGAAAGAAGTGAATAAAAAAGGAAATAGAAACTTTGCTTTATTTATTTCTTTCGTAATATTATTTCTCGGCGCTCTTTTATATAATTTTACGTCGTCATTAACTTTGAAGGAGTTTGTAGCATTTGGCCTTGTATCTATCGTGGTCAGTCTAATTTATCATATTTGTTTCACATTATTTCTTATGATTAAATATAAACCTGAAGTAAAGAAATCGAAGATTTCTGAAATATTTATGGCTTCAGTATATTTCCTTTTTTCTTTACTTCAATTAATGATTTCATTCTCAATTGTTTTTTTTATGTTTGCGTTCTTTTTTGCAGGTTTTCAAATGCCATATATAAGATAATTACAATTTTAACAATAAAGTGGAAGCCATTGCTGCCCAAGATAGCAGCGTTATGTTTAAGGAGGTGACAATGCGATTACTGATAACTGTAATAATGTCAGCATTCCTTTTAGTTGGCTGTAATGCTGTGAGTGATATGAAGGGAATGTTTGAGAAACAGGGATTAGTCCAGGAGGCTATCAAGGCAAAATACGGCCTTCAATCCCAAGTAGGCTGGAATATCCATAACGGAGTATTAACACAGGTTACTGTAATTTTTGATGCCGAACAAGTCCGGGACAAGAAGGTGTCCGAACTGGAAATTGCCGCAAGAGAAGCTGTAGAATCATCATTTAAGAGCAAGCCTCAAGTGTTAAATGTTCAAATAGCCTGCAAAACTAAAGAAGCAACATAACAAGCAATGTTGGCACTTTTTAATTTTTTGATGTTTAATAGAGTTTATTAAGTTATCATATGAAACGAGACTGGTTAAGTAAGTTGACAGTTCCAATATTCAGACAACTGGGGTAAAGGAGCCTATTATGAAGGATGTCTTAGAAAAAATTCAGGAAATAATTAACAATGTCGCCAAAGAAGCTTATCAGGACACAAAGGAAGAACCTCCACCGCAGTTTGGCGGTAAGCCCAAATGGCCAATTAAATGTACCGTCGGGCCCGGGCTGGAAGGGGCGATCGCCTGTGAAAGCAAAATCGGTTATGTAAACGGCGCCAAGGGCTGGCTCGTATACAGAGGATATAATATTTTCGATCTGTGCGCCAATTCTACGTTTGAAGAAGTCTCCTATCTGCTGCTGCACGGGGATTTGCCTAAACAAAAAGAACTGGACCAATACAAGAAAAAGCTGTTTGAATATTCCCACCTGAACAAAACCTTAAGGCAACTAATGGGATTCCCGGTGGAAGAAATGAGTGCCATGGGGGCATTGCGGCTTGGAGCTAATCTGATGCGACAGGAGCTTACCAACTATGACCGGGTTGATGACCTTCCAAAAACAATGGATGCCATTAGCTCAGATGAAGACTCTTTTGCCATGGAAACTCCGCCTAAAGGAGCCAAACATGCAACCTTTGAGTTTAAAATTCATAAATCAAAACAGCGGCGCAAAAGGGTCTTTGCTCGTGAAACAGCCCTGGAGTCCTGTTACCATCTCATTGCCGGCGTCTCAACGATTATAGGAGCTGTTTCCAGGATTCATCACAGTAGTATGCCATTGGAACCCAGATCGGACTTAAGCTTTGCAGGTAACCTGCTCTATATGATCACCGGAAAAGATCCCTCTCCTGTTGAAGAAAAAATCATGGATATTTCACTGATCCTGCATGCTGATCATGGTATGAACGCAAGTACATTTTCTACAATGGTGGTTGCTTCAACACTGGCGGATATCTATTTTGCAGTTGGATCCGGCATAGCTGCATTGAGTGGCGCTTTACACGGGGGTGCAAACGAAGCGGTTATCAATAGCTTAAAAGAGATAGGTTCCGTTGAAAACGTCAAACCATGGGTTGAAAAAAGACTCTCCAAAAAAAAGAAAATCAGCGGCTTTGGGCACCGGGTGTATAAAGCTTACGACCCGAGAGCCAGAGTATTAGGCCCGTTGGCAGATCTGCTGGTTAAGGAAAAACCGGAATTTACCCACCTATATCAAGTTGCTCAAGAACTCGAAAAAACAGCGATGGCGGCCATGGGAAAAGAAAAGAAGATTTTCCCTAATGTCGACTTTTATTCAGGAATTATTTACACCTTCCTGGGTATCGATGACGAGCTCTTCACCCCGCTCTTTGCAGCCAGCCGCGTAGCCGGATGGACATCGCGAGTGTTTGAATATGTTGAGAACAATAGAATTTTTAGACCGCGAGCTGTTTATGTAGGCGACTTTGATCAGAAGTATAAACCGATTGAAAAACGATAATATTCAACGCAAGCAAACAGGAGACCGTTTCATTCCGGGTTACTGGGCTCCGTAAATCGGAAAAGCGGACTCTTTGTCTTCCTTACTGAAAGGGTGATTGATCAAACTCAGCGTCATGTGCTACGGGAAATAAACTAATGAGCCAGTTTCAAAACGCCCCATTTTGGCCGATCTTAAGCGTTGGGCTCAAATTTCAATCCTCGAAATACTAAATGTATTCCTGCGGTTGAAATTTTCTCCCGCCTTGAGCTTGACCAAACTGAAACGTTTTGAAAGTGGCTCTAATAAACAAATTTTTTTTGGGGGGAAAATGTTTAAAAAAACCATTCTCGGGCTCAATTCTCTTATGTTTATTGCTTTTGGATTTGGGTTTATTATTGATCCGGTGAGTTTTACACCTTTATTTCTTGGTGTTTCTGCTCCGCAGGGAGATCTTCTTATTGATATGAGAGCAACTTATGGAGGATTTTCTTTGTGTGTCGGTTTGCTTATGCTTTTTGGTGTCATTAAGGAGAAATATTTTAAGGCGAGTGTTTTTGTTGCATTTTTGTCGGCTTTCTCTGTTTTTGTTGGGCGGTCTGTTGGTATGGCAACTGCTGGTGATGTTGGTCAAATGATGTATCAGTCACTGGTCCTGGAGTTCTTTTTAAGTGTTTTTTTTGGTGCAATGTTTTTTCTTGAGAATAGAGGAAAAAATTAATATTTTTTTTAATATTTTTTTAAATATATAGGGTACTAAACAGGGACGCATCTTAATTATTAACTGTTTGTAAAGGAGTAAAAAGAAAACAGGAGAAATAATTAATGGAAGAAATAATTTTCTCTACGGTTTCGGCTTTCTTTATCGTTGTTGGGTTTGCTATATGTTGGGGCATCTATCACCGCCTGACGCAACGCACCAAATGGTTTAAATGCTCTGTTTGGAAGTTCCTTGGCACAACGCTTTCTGGCCTCGTCCTTGGGCTTGTGGTAGGCGTAGCGGCAGTTCCGATTTATTGCTCGCTTATTGATGGCGGTGCTGAGTGTGGGATTCTTATATTATTTTCTGTACCACTCGGGCTTGCGCTCGGGCAACTATTTGCTTTTAGTGTGGTAGTATTTATAGCATTCCCCGTACCTAAGCGCCAACCTGAAATTCAAAAGTAACCGGAAAAGTGGTAATATGGGAAAGGCATCGAGTTATGCTTTTGGCTCTAAACTCATCTTATGTAGAATAGTTTGCTGGCGCTGATTTTTATCCTTTATTAAAAAGAAGTATTTAATTCTTTTTCAACAAAATCATACAACCACACAGTTTCAGCTAATGTACTGCTGAGACCGGAATGGTTAATTACAAGGATTTATTTAAAGACACAAAAAATGATAACACAATTTCAAAATTTGGTTCAAATTATTGTGATTGCCTGTTTAGTAGTATTCGGACTGGGACGGATTCTTATTTTAAAAATTCAAAACGTAAAAGTACTAGTACTTGACCCGCAAATGACAAAAACACAAATGATAAACGTGCTTGTTTTTGTTGCCTGCTTTTTAATGTGGATTTTTGAATCAGTAACTCATGGCTTATCACTTAATATCCATGTCCCTTTAGCTTTATTACATACAACAATATCAAATCATATCGTGATAAAAATTGTTGGTATTATTGTTTTGATACTTGGTTTGTTGTTTTACATTTCAGCGGTTTTATCAATTGGAAAATCATGGCGTATAGGAATAGACAGAAAGAAATCAGGCGATCTTGTTACCACCGGAGTTTTTTCATGGTCGCGTAATCCTATCTATGTTGCCCTTGATTTGCTTGCTTCAGGAACATTATTACTACAAGGTGAATTGATATTCCTGATACTTGCCCTCTGTATTGTGATAACTCTTCATGTACAGATTTTACAGGAAGAAAAATTTCTCATTCAAGTACACGGAGATGATTATAAACAATATTGTACCAAGGTAGGGCGTTATTTTAAATTTTAATATCACATAACCGCACCATTCAATATAAACGCTGGAACAGGCCACTGTGACCCAAACAATTTTAAGTTTTAACGTGCTTTTGACAAATTCATCACGCCCTGCTTTCCAGTGATATTTAGCGGAAACCGCTAAGAGGTATGATGAAAATTACATCGATAAGCACTCCACCGACCTTAGAAGTACTTTTTATCAGGTTGATATAGATCAACCGGTTCAGCAGTGGGTTTTGCCTTTTGAAACAACAAATCGCCGGGATATCACAACCGTAAAAAGCCGTGCGTCTGAAAATATTTATAAATAATTGATTGTCATAGCGGATTTTTCATTTATAATGATAATAGATTTAAATGCGGGTGTACTTTCAGGTGTTTTAACTGATTATTGTAGTATATATAATCTTATTCTTTACCTGATTAACAGGGTCGGCTACTTCATTCCGTGTAAAATTCGTTGTTAAATTACCTTTTCCAAAGGCTTCACACTCTCTTCATCTGCAATAGTAGCGGTTATTCAAGCTCAGCTCCACCTGCTGTTGAGACTGTTAATAATTATAGTACATATCATTCTTCAAGAACTCACTACTCTTAATGATATTATAGCATTCTGTTGTTATTTTATAAATAATTGATTTTACACATGATAAACTATATCTTTTTTAATCATAAAAACAAAGGGGGTTAAAATGGGGGAATTCTTTAAACAAATTTTGCAAACGATTGGTGCCTATGTACCAAATCTGCTTGGTGCATTGGCAATACTTATTATTGGCTGGATCGGAGCTTTAATTATTGCCGCTATATCACGTAGCGTAATAAGCCGCACTTCTCTGGGTAAAAAATTACCAAACTGGTTATCCTTAGATGAAGACAAGCCAATACCGGTGGCGAATTATATCTCAAAAACGATCTTTTATCTTTTGATGTTGTTTGTTCTGATTGCTTTTTTTCAGGCGCTTAAACTCACACTTATCACTGAACCTTTAAATAACCTGCTAAATCAAATTTTTATTTACGCTCCCAGATTTTTTGGCGCAATCCTTCTCCTTGTAGTAGCCTGGGTTTTGGCTACTGTTTTACGCTTTATCGTTACAAAGCTTTTAACAACTATAAAACTTGATGAGCGCCTTTCCGCCAAAATAGAAGAAGAAAAAGCCATTGCGTTAAGCAGCACTATTGCAAATTCAGTGTATTGGCTGATATTTTTACTGTTTTTGCCGGCTGTTTTGAATTCACTTCAAATGCAGGGCATTCTTGAACCCATACGATCCATGCTGGATAAAATGCTTAACTTTTTACCGAATATATTTACTGCCGGTTTAATATTAGTCATAGGCTGGTTTTTGGCAAAAATTATTTGCAAGATTGTATCCAATTTACTGGAAGCCGTTGGAGTTAATACATTAAGCGATAAAGTAGGACTGGAAGCTGTTTTGGGTAAGGAGAAATTATCTGATTTATTAGGACTGATTATATATGTTCTGATTTTAATACCTGTCTTACTGATCACGCTGGATGCCCTGATGCTGGAAGCTATTACAACACCGGTAAGCAATATGTTAAACTTAATACTGAAAGTCTTGCCAAGCATTTTTGCAGCGATTTTGATAATTTCCATTTCTTATATAATCGCTAAACTGGTATCAAAATTGGTTAGCAGTTTACTGGCCGGTGCTGGATTTGATAAATTTGCAATTAATTTGGGAGTTATGAAAGAATCAAAAGAAGATGGTCATAAAGCATCAAATATTGTCGGATACCTAACACTTATTGCTATTTTATTCTTTGCGGTTATTGAAGCATTTGAAGTATTAGGTTTTACACAAATTTCAGAAATTGTCGCAAAATTTACGGTTTTTTCCGGAAATATATTACTGGGCATTATCATCTTTGGACTTGGTCTTTTTCTGGCCAATATCGTTTCCAATAAAATACTGACAAAAGAAACTGCCCAGCTTAAATTAACTTCTTTAATTACCCGCGTGGCTATCTTGTTTATTGCCGGAGCTATGGCTTTGCAGCAAATGGGAATTGGCTCTGAAATCGTTACTCTTGCTTTTGGATTGATTTTGGGTGCGATTGCAATTGCAGTTGCTGTTGCTTTTGGTATCGGCGGACGTGATATAGCTTCAAAGCATTTACTTGAATGGTCTAATAAACTCGAAACAAAAGAATAATATTTTCTGATAACCCAATGCAAATAAAAGAATCCGGTAAGTTTAATTACTGCCGGATTCTTTTATTTGACTCTTTATTGAATTTATATATGACAAATGCCATAGTAATGATTATTGTTAATACATTCTCATGCACCGATATTAAATTTCAATTACAGTCTTACGAATACTATATAATTTAAAAGGTCTTCATGATTAATATTATTAAATGGCTTCTTGAAGTTGAGAATCTGGCAAATAAAATTTATCTGCAAGCCGCAAAAATTTATGCCCATGATCCAACATTTAAAATGTTTCTTGAGAGCGCCGCTGAAGATGAAGCATGGCATTACCATATCTTGAAAAGTGCGGAAAAATATTTAGTATCAAAACCGGCTCCAAGTCCGGCTATTTCAATTGATAAAGTAACCCGTGATAAAATTGCTAAATACTTTACCGATCTGCAAAATGGTTTAGAAAATAATTCACTCTCAAGAGATGAACTAATCGAAAAGATCGTTGAGGGAGAACTTTCCGAATGGAATAACGTCTTTCTCTACGTTATTAATGTGCTGAAAGAACATGTTGGTGAGTTCAAATATTGTGCAGCAAGAATCCAAGCCCACATAAAAAAAATTGAATACTTTTTGGAAACGATAGAAAATCGCCCTGAAGCATTAAAAAAATTAACTGGCTTACCTTCTGTATGGGTTGAAAATATCTTAATTGTAGATGATGATCAATTGATTACAGAGCTTTTACAAGCTATCCTGAACCGCTCAGGCAAAATTGATATTGCTCATAATGGCCAAGAAGCACTCAAGCTGATGGATGAAAAATTTTATAAATTAATAATATCTGACGTTGATATGCCTGTAATGAATGGGATCTCCTTTTTCAAAGAAGCCGTGGCAAAATTTCCTAAACTAAAAAACCGGTTTCTTTTTATAACCGGTTATGTTTCTCCACAAAATCAGTCTTTTTTTAATGAATACAATTTAAAATATTTAGCGAAACCAATGAGAATAAATGCGTTAAGAGAAAAAGCCTCAAAGATAATTCTTTCTTCGTAAACTATTTGAAATAAATAAGCCCGGAGGTTTTATGGATTGGAGCGATGAAGCAAAGGAGGCTGTTTCACGAATACCTTTTTTTGTGAGAAAAAAAGTAAGAAAGAAAGTGGAAGAAGAAGCAACAGAATACGGTGCTGCTTTGGTGACAATAGAACATGTACGTTCATGCCAGAATAAATTTCTTAACAAAATGGAAGATGAACTCAAAGGGTATCAGTTAGAAACATGCTTTGGCATGGGAAACTGTCCGCATTGCGTTATATCTTCTGAAATAATTATTAAAAAGCTGGAAGAGACCTTAAAGAAAAGAGACCTGAAGTCTTTTTTAAAAAAAAGGACTGGCGGGTCACTGAAAATGCACCATGAACTTAGAGTTTCCATTTCAGATTGCCCAAGTTCATGTTCGCGTCCCCAGATTGCTGACATCGGGCTTATCGGTGCCTGTATTCCAAAAATAACGGATGCCGATTGTAATTTGTGCGAAACTTGTATAGAAACCTGTAAAGAGGGTGCAATTTCCTTATATAATGACAGGCCGGTAATAGATGAAAAAAAGTGCCTTTACTGCGGGCAATGCATAGATGTATGTCCAAACGGCGTGCTTGAAAAAGGCAAAACAGGATACAGAATTCAACTTGGAGGAAAACTGGGAAGACATCCGAGACTTGCCGAAGAATTGACTGGAATCTTTGAACCTGATGATACAGTAAGGATAGTAAAAAGATGTTTAGACTACTATCAGATGCATAACAAACAAGGAGAACGCTTAGGTGTGATTCTGGAAATAAACGGTTTAAATGAATTGAAGAGTTTTATAAAAAATTAAAGGAGAGTATGACAAGAAATTTCCGGAATGATCTGTTAGATCCGAATCATTTTGTTATAACAATGGAGCTTGTTCCAAAAGCCGAATCAACAGGAAGGTCGATTAACACGATACTGGAATTTTCCAAACAGGCTTTAATCGACGGGAGATTATCGGCAGTAAGCATTACAGATAATCCGGGAGGAAACCCTTCGCTTAGTCCTGACGTGCTTGGCAAAGAAGTCCTTGATAGCGGCATAGATGTTATAGTGCATGTTACATGCAGAGACATGAACAGAATGGGAATTGAAAGCCGGGCATTACAATTGCGCCGGATGGGCATGAAAAACGTATTGGCGCTTACCGGTGACTATTCGGGAAAAGGCTTCGGAGGCCAGGGTGCGCCGGTCTTTGATCTTGATTCTGCAAGCCTACTTTGTTTCTTTAACCTGATGAACAACAAGGCAGCAGTGAACGATCATTTTTTTAAAGGATGCGCCGTCTCGCCTTTCAAATGGACAGAACCCGAATGCTATGCACAATACTATAAACTTAAAAAGAAAATATCCTCAGGCGCAGATTATATAATTACTCAACTTGGATATGACGTACGAAAGTACTATGAGCTTATCCGGTTTTTAAAAATAAATGATTTAAAAATTCCGGCATTGGCCTCTGTCTACTTATTAACCCCGCGTGTTGCCCGTGTAATGAATTCAGGCAGAGTCCCAGGTGCAGTTGTTAGCAAAGAGCTTTATGCCAAGATTTTAGAAGAGTGGAAATCCGACAAAAGTGCAGGTTATTTTGCTTCTGTTGAACGTGCTGCAAAACTTGCTGCTATTTGTAAAGGACTGGGATATCGGGGTATACACATTGGTGGAGTACATCGCAGTTTTAAGACGGTTAAAAGAATTCTTGATCGTATGGCCGAAATTGAACACAATTGGCAGGATTTTTTAAATGAGTTTGATTACTCGCAGCCGGATCATTTCTATATGTTTCAAAAAGACGATCCATCAGCACTATCATCGGATATTTTAACCCCTAAAAAAAGTAAAGCCGGTTTATTGCAAAAATTGCATTTTGAATTTCTCCATTATATGCATAACAGTTTTTTTACTGTCAATGCTCCGTTTGCAGGGATTTATAAAAAAATTTCGAGACAATTGTATCAAAATCATGGGACCGGATATCATCTCGTAAAGTTTTTTGAAGATGTAACAAAAAAAATTCTGCTTAATTGCCGGCAATGCGGCGATTGCGGTATTGAATATCCTGGTTTTTTATGTCCGGAATCCAGGTGCCCTAAACACATACGAAACGGAGCCTGCGGTGGAAGCAGACAAGGCAGATGCGAAGTATATCCCGACAGATATTGTGTATGGTATCTTGCTTATCAAAGACTTGCCCTGATAGGAAAGACAGAAAACATGACTACGGTTTGCGCTCCTCCACGCATGTGGGAGTTAAACAATACTTCTTCATGGATTAATTTTCATCTTGGAAGAGATCACCATACCAAGCTATGTTCTATAGCAGGTGACTGTAATACCGGGCTTTGCTCACACAAAAAGCAAAGTTAAAATAGATATGGGAAATAGATAAATGGATGAACTCAAATCGCTCAAACAAATTTCAAAATTTATCTCATATATACTTGAACGTAAACCGGACGAGTTCGGTCTTGTGCCGGATGAAAATGGATATATAAAAATAAAATCTTTGCTTTTTGCAATAAATGAAGAAGAAGGTTTTAAATTTGTAAGGCGGCATCATATTTATGATATTTTGTCTTTTCTGCCTGAATCTCAACTTGAAATAAATGATGACAAGATACGCTCAAAATACCGTGATAATCTGCCGAAACAATCCATTTCCGATACACCACCGAAGCTTCTTTATACCTGTATTAGAAAAAAAGCTCATAGTTTTACTCTGGAAAAAGGAATTTTTCCCGTCGGCAATAACAAGGTAGTTTTATCTCCTGTAAAAGAAATGGCACTAAGAATTGGAAAACGTTTTAATCAATCACCTGTTGTTCTGACGGTAAATACACAAAAAGCTTTAGAAACCAATGTAATTTTTTACAATTCAGGAGATCTGTATTTCGCAGAAACTATTCCTCCAGACTGCTTTACAGCACCACCACTTCCGAAACAAAAAGAAGAACCCGCACATGCCAAAAAACAAAAGGAAATTACCCCAAAGCATATGCCCGGCAGTTATATTTTAAACATTGAAATTGCTGAAGAGGAAAAAAAGAGAACAAAGCTGCAAAGAAAGAAAAAAGAAATCAGCTGGAAAAAAGAAAGAAAGCGCATGAGCAGAGTTAAAATTTAAGTCCTTTCCGGCAGGCCCTCTAAGCAACTGTTGCAACATTTTGCAAATGCAGTCATAAAAAAATTGACAAGCTATATCAAAGCAGGTATGAGCATACCAGTTTCATCTGTTTTTCCAAGAAAGTTTATTTCTTAAAAAACTGAAAGCAGGGCCGTTAGCTCAACTAGGCAGAGCACCTGACTCTTAATCAGTAGGTTATTGGTTCGATTCCAATACGGCCCACCAATTAAAATCAACACTAAAGTTATCTCCTCAATATTCTGCAAGAACTTTTTAAAAGTTTTTCATTTGCAAAGTTCATACTTGACGGCAACCCCCATTTCTTTGATGGTATATGGTTTCTTTATATACGTGCCTGCACCCAACTCCTGGGTAGCCTTAACCCTGTGTGTTTCTGAAAATCCGCTAACTATAATTGCTTTTTGTCCCGGATTTATTTCCGAAATTTTCTGATATGTAACCAGCCCGTCAATTCCAGGCTCCATAATCATGTCTAAAATCAGCAAATCGGCTTTGTTATCTTTCAGATATTCAACAGCTTTTTCACCACTTGAAACAGAATTTACTGAATAACCAAGTTTAGTTAATATTTCAGTAGCGATTTCAAGCTGTTGTTTCACATCATCCACAATCAAAATCGACTCCCCTTTTCCCATATAATCTTCAATGAAATTATTAGAAATGTTTTCTGTGAATGATTCGCGTGTCATTGGTAAGTATAGCGTAATTGTGGTTCCTTTTCCAACTATGCTTTGAACATCGATATACCCTTTATGGTCAATAACGGTTCCCCATACTACCGCCATACCAAGGCCTGTTCCACTCCTTCCCATTTTCTTTTTTGTGTAAAATGGTTCAAATATTTTTTCTATGTGTTCCTCAGGAATTCCTATTCCATCATCGCTGACCTTTAAAACAGCATAGTCTCCTTCGTTAACAATATCAAAACGTTTGATTGGTCTGTCTATATATTGATTATCAACTGATATTGTAATTGTCCCTCTATGGTCTATTGCTTCGGCGGCATTTGATACCAAATTCATTATGGTTTTTGACAGATGAACAGGTGAGCCCATAATATTGAACAAATCAGGCTTATGAAAAGTTTTAATTTCAATATCAGGATAGAATAATTTTAGTTTCTTATACTCGGCGCTATCCAGATAGTCTTTTACAATATCATTAAGATTTACTATCTCATTTACTACAACGCCTCTGCGTGCCAAAGTCAACAAATCCTGAACTATAGCAGCCGCTTTCTCTCCGGATTGTTGAATGGTTATTATCTGTTTTCTTAGTGGGCTTTCTTCTTCAAGGTCCAATAATATCAGCTCAGGATAATTTATAATAGCACTTAAAATATTGTTGAGATCATGTGCAACACCACCGGCCAGTATACCAATGGCTTCTATCTTCTCCGAACGCCGTAATTGCAATAACAATTTCTCTTTTTCCTCAAGCGCCTTATTGCGGAACGTTATATCTCTGTCGAAAGTCAGAACATACTTTTTATTTCCAAGTTCAAGCATGCTGGAATTGCTTTCAACCGTAAACAGGCTGCCATCTTTCCGATAATGTTGAACTTCTACATCAATCCGGTTACCTTTAAACAGGCATTGAGTTATATTAGGTATTTTATTTGCGGTATCAGGGGTGTTTAAATCTATTATGTTTAATTTTAAAAGTTGATCAACAGTATAACCGTGCATAATAGCCGCAGCTCTGTTTGCAGCAACAATTTTACCGGGATTTTTGCCTTCGGCTTCAATTAAAAAAATTGCTTCAGCAGCATTTTCGAATAGCATTCGATAACGTTTCTCGCTATCTTTAAGCTCTTTTTCAATAACTTTTCTCTCTTCCATTTCCGCCAGTAGTCGTTTGTTCGTTTGCAATAGTGCTTGAGTTTTATCTATGATTCTATTTTCCAAAGTTTTACGGGTTTCTATAAGTTCACGCTCAACTTGCCATTTGGAACAAAGAGCAAATGCAAACTGGCAAATTTCCTGTGAGGAAAAAGGTTTTTGAATAAAAAGCAGCTTATGGTCAGGCGGAATGAGCTGAACAATATTTTGGGGCAAACTGTTGGTATCTGCCGTAACAATTACGATCTCAATATCAGGATCCAATACCCTGATCTGCTGGGCTGTTGAAATGCCATCTATACCCGGCGGCATTCGAATATCAAGAAATGCTAAAGCGAAAGGAAGCTTTTCTTCAAGAGATTTTTTTACAGCCTCAACAGCTTCATCTCCCTGGCGGCAAGTTATTAGATCGAATAATTTTATTGTGTTGTTTGGAGTGTTTCCTACGGAAAGACTATCCCCTGCTGTTTCTGCCTTTGAAGAAAGAAATTCACTTATTTCATCGGAAGACAATATCTGTCTGTATAACTCCAATGTATATAGTTCATCGTCTGCTGCAAGTATTTTAAAGGTTTTCATGTTATGCTCCCATGCAATCTTTATTGAAAGATATTTATATAACAAAAAAAAACTTTAAGACAAATAAATCCTTTTCAAAAAAAATGGCATTCAAAGTTGAACTCTTTTTTATCAATTTGTATTTTTTAATAAAAGAATCAGTTAATCTTTTTATGGTACATAAAAAAACAATAAATATTTTCTACAAATAAAATCAGAAGGAAATAGTCATACAATCTTTCAAATAATCCACAAGAAAATATTGACTATTTTGTTTTATAATTGTAGTCAATTTCAAGTCATTCTCACATCTAATTTTTTATAGTTATTCAATATGATACAAGAAAACTATTTACTTCAAGCACTTAATTGGTCAAAAAAACTCAACAAAAATGGGGAAAAGCTGGTGGGCTCAAAAACCCGGCGTGTGCACAAAACTTTTTTATTCCGTATTTGCTGATTTTCAAAGAGGCGGATAAATTCTATCACAAAATATTTGTTACATACTCTATGCGGGCTGGATAGCAGGAAAATTCTGATCTGTCCTGAGTTTATCCTGACTGCATCAGTAATAATATTTAAACCTTGTTTTATATTAAACTCTGACTAAAAGAAAGGAGGTAACTAAAATTTAGAGTGAATGACAGTTTTTGATCTTTTAACATATTAGGGGAGGAAAGAATATGAAGAATAAGAGTATGTTTTTTATGGTGATTGTTACGATTGCAGCAGCTCTTTTCCTTAACTATGCTACCGAGGTAATAGCTGGTGAAAGCTTATTGGGGGATAAGGTAAGTATAACCGGATTTATCGAGAACCAGACAGCCCTTCGCCTGGAAAACGGGGTAAATGATGATTACCAGCTTTCCAGAATGCGAAACACTTTACAGGTGGAAGGTGCAGTAAATATCACTGACTGGCTGAAGTTTAATACAATTGCAAGAGGATATTTCGATGCCGTTTATGAACTGGATCATACTATAAATGATTCGCCCAAACACAGGGCCAAGGTTCCTGAAGGACGCCACAATGAGTCATTATATGGCGACCGGAATATGGAGCAGGAAGTTGATTTGCGTGAATATTATTTTCGTGCTTTTTTCAAAAACTCTACTCTTAAAATAGGTAGGCAGCAGATAGTATGGGGGGAAGCGGATCTTTTCAGAATGTCTGATATCATTAATCCTCTGGATTTAAGCGCCGGAGGAACTTTTGTGCAGGATCTTGAAAATGTTAGGGTTCCCTTAAGAGCAATTGATTTTGTTCATGAGGTTCCCAACCAGCATGGTTTCAAGATTGAACTTGTTGCTATTCCCGAAGATTTCAGGCCAAACACTCTGTCTGCTCCGGGGGGAAACTGGGATCCTTTTTATGCTACCACACCTGACATAAATCTTGCAACATTTGCGCCTGCAGCCTGGCCACCGCCACCTCTAATTTTAGCGCCTCTTAATATAAATTGGAATAGGCAAGACATTGCCAATGCTCTAATCCAGGGCATGGAACGTGACTTGAATGATTTTCAGGATGACAGCCATTTTCAAGGCGGTGCCAGACTGAGGGCAAGGTTTGGAGATTGGGACGGTTCAATGTTTTACTATTATTCGCGTGCTCAGGATGCGGTAATGACTCTTGATCGTAATGCCGAGGCTTTGGTGGAAGTAGCCACTAACTCGGCTCATCCCGCTTATAATCCTACTCTTATACACGGAATTGCGGCTATAGGGCCTTCTTTTGTCGGATCATCTCTTCATTTTTACTGGCCGAAAGTTCAGAATATCGGAATAACATTTAATGTCCCGGAATCTCTAACCGATTCAATAATCAGGTTTGAATCCGCTTACACAATTGATCAGCCTTTTACAGTGGATTCACCAAATCAATGGGTTATCGGAATGCAAAGCATGCTTGATCCATCGGGTTTATTAATATTTCCTGACACAGAATATACGGAAAAAGATGTTTTTGCATATATGATCGGCTTTGATCGCCCCACATTTATATCAGCCTTAAATCGTGACAAAACATTTTTTATTTCCGGGCAGTTATATCAAAAATTCGTAATTAATGCGGCGGACGGAATGAAAACCGGTTTGGGCCGGGAGGGCTACAGCAAACAGCAGACAATGGTTACACTGCTTATAAACAGTGAATATTTTGACGGAAGAATCACACCGGAAGTGCTCGGGGCTTATGATTTCAGCGCAAAAGCCGGGCTGACAAGAGCCACACTTACCTATAGTCCGACTTACAGGGCAAGCATAGCCTTAGGAGGAATATGGCTATATGCAAGAGAAAATACCGCGGCAATGGTCGGTCCCTTTCAGCGTGATGACGAAATTTTTCTTCATCTCAAATACACATTTTAATGATCAACTGCTATTTGTTTGAGGCTTATGGGTTAAGTATTAATTAGGCTTTATAAGAATTTACGGAGGTAGGATATGTCAAAAAAACTTTTTATAAGCAGTATGCTTGCTTTGTTGATGATGTTTGTTCATCAAAGTAGTTGGGGCGAAGGCACAGGTTTACCTAAAGCTCCGAATTGGTCTTTCGGGGCGGAAATCCCTATCTTTAAGGAATTGGGGGTTACCTACAAAGGCCCGGCTAACGGTCCTAACCCGGCGATAGAAAATGCGAAGATCATAAATTCATGGGGCTACAAGGCCAAACCTATAGAGGAAATAAAGGATTTATTGCCGGAAGAATTCTATGAAGTTCTTAAAAATCCCAAAAAGTGGGGTGATTTCAGGATCAATGAAATCGCCGATATCCCCATTCCCACCAAAGGCACTCTGTATGAAAAATACTTGGCATTGACGGAAAAATATAAGGGTACATGTACATTGGATGCTAGGGGACAGTTGCAAAACTACGTTGGTGGCCGCCCCTTTCCCGGTGCCGATCCTGAAAAAGATGTCATGAAATTGATGTGGAATTGGGAAAAGACGTATTATCGCGATGATATGCCAGCCGGGTTTTTGGCATCCAATATTGACGCATCAGGATTTACGCGAAATGCCTTTGCTGAAAAGTTGGTGATGCGTTTTGATACCAGGCTGGAAGCCGATCCAAACCCCCTTTACAAACCCAATCCCAAAGGTATCGATAATATCCTAGCTTATGGTTATTCCGCCCCATACAATGTCGCCGGTATGATCCAGCTCACTTACCGGTATTATGATCCTGACAAGGAAGATGATACATGGATGTATATTCCGGCCATGCGAAGGGTGCGACGGATGTCAACGGCCCAAAGACAGGACCGGATGCCTGCCGGCATGAACTTCATCTACGATACCAACGAAGGTTTCCAGGGAAAGCTGGCGCGCTGGCATTGGAAATACTTGGGGAAAAAGGTTATGCTTTCTCCTGCCAATGGTACGACCCAGCTTCAGATAGATCTGAAAGGTCATATGACAGGGGTGGATAACCGCTACTACCGCACAACCATGTATATAGTTGAAGGTACGCCGGAAAAGGCTATTACCGTTAGTAAAATCAAGCTGTATATTGATTCCGAACGCTTACTGATTCCTTATGCCGTCAACTACGATGTCAAGGGGAGACCCTGGTTTTTTCAATATTACGGCTATTCCCCCGATGGCAAATGGATTCCCTGTCCTTACAACATGTTCTCAATCGACTTACAAAGAACTTACAGCACCCGGGCACTTCTTACTTCAACTGATTTTAATTTGGGTATGAAACCGGAAGATTTCAGTATGGAAGTACTGAAGCGAAAATATCAGCAACGTTAATAAAATTCGGGGCAAATCCGGGGAAATTCCGCAGATTTGCTCCACAAAGCTAATCGCGAAATTTAAAACCATATCATGGAGCCAGTTTCAAAACGCCCCATTTTGGCCGATCTCTGCGTTGAGCTCAAATTTCAATCCTCGAAATACTAAATGTATTCCTGTGGGTGAAATTTTCTCCCGCCTTGAGCTTGACCAAACTGAAACGTTTTGAAAGTGGCTCCATGTTATAAGAATTATTCAATATATCGAGGCAATTGCATAACGTTTTGTCATGCCCGAATGTTTTTGTCGGGCATCCATGATTTCAGTCAGTTACAAACTGGATTCCCACCCAGAAACGTTGCGGGAATGACAGAATAGGAAGTTTTGCAATTGGCTCTATCTATCTCTTATTAATGGGAGGAACAGGTGGATAGTCCAAAGAAGTTCAAAGCAGTTAAGGTTGTAATCGTCGCCATATGCGCGATATTTATTTGTTTTATTACGGCAACAGGCGTATTCCCCGTAAATAATAAAAACGGAGCCCCGGAAGCCGTACCCTTCAATCAGAGACTTTATCTGTATAATTTCTATGGACTATCAGCAGTAGTCGGAGGTCATATATGGGCGGCAGGCGCTTTTGGAACTATAATTTACTCCGGGGATGGCGGGGAGACATTTCACAGGCAAGCATCCGGAATAAAATCGGAAATTTTTGATATAACTTTTCTTGATAGCGATAACGGCTATGCAGTTGGCCGTTTCGGGGTGATTCTTAATACAGTTGACGGAGGACATACGTGGACCCGTCAAGAAAGTGGTGTTACCAACACTCTTAGCAGCATTTGTTTTATAAACACAACTACAGGTTGGATTGCGGGCGGATTTAACACTATATTGCATACCAAAGACGGCGGTAAAACCTGGGAGAAGATGGGGGAAAAGGTGGACAGGATGCTAAACCGCATATTTTTTGCCGATGCAAATCATGGTTGGGCAGTTGGAGAGTTCGGAACGATTTTAAAAACTACAGATGGCGGAACCAATTGGACCGAAACTAAAAATCCTGAAGGGAAAAATCTTTTCGGTCTGTATTTTAATGATGCAACAAATGGATGGGCTGTTGGAATGGATGGTTGCATCATTACCACAAAAGATGGCGGAACCAATTGGGAGATCACAAAAACGCCGGCAAATGAAACTCTCTATGGGATAACTATGAACGGCAAGAAGGGTTGTGCTGTTGGAATAAAAGGGATTTACTTCATCACGGAAGATGGAGGAGAAACCTGGGACATATCTCCTTATGATATCGGTGTGAGATCATGGCTGGGAGCAATAAAGTTTATTGATGAACAAAATGGTTTTGTATGCGGCGGTGGCGGAACAATCAAATTAACAAAAGACGGCGGTAAGACCTGGAATAGCCCGAAAGCCCTGTATCAGGATGAAGGTGTCTGCAATTTACCGGATAGGAAAAACACATAAAGTAAAACTTGGCATTAATCGACTTAAAATGGATCGGAGTATATTTTACAGGAGGTATCAGGGAACATGAGCCAAAAAGAGCGTATTACTTTAGAAGAACGAATGCTTGTATGGGTGGACTGGCTTGCACGATTTGTGGTGCGGAAAAAATTTTATATTGCCTGCATTAATATTGCCGTGACAGCTTTTTTCCTCTATCAGGCTTCTCATGTTCCCCTTCGCACCTATTTTCCTGATCTATTGCCGGGTCAGCATGCCTTCGTTAAGTTATTAAAAAAATATTCCGGTTTCGGAGGAACAAATCAGATTTTAATAGAGATTCGTGCCAAAAATGGAACAATTTTCAATAAAAAATCTCTCAATAAAATAATCAAGATAAGTGACGAATTACTTCTTTTCCCGGGCATTGACCGAAACAAAATTATCTCTATTGGAGTAAGCAAGATTAAAAACTTCAAGGTTAGCTCCTGGGGGTTGGAATTCCCCTCTTTGATGTTTCCTGAACCACCGGCTACAGAAGAGGAAATGGAAGATCTGAAGCGCAATATTTATTCAAACACCCTGTATTTTGGCAAACTGGTTTCTTTGGATTCAAAAGCGGCCATTATCACAGCTGGGTTTTTTGAAGAGGGTGTTGATTGCGATGTGATTTATGACAAAATCCAGCTAATAAAAAAGAAGTATGAAGATGAAAACGATGAGATTTTTGTCGTAGGCGAACCATATCTTTATGGTGTTATAAGTCATTATATCGGCCAGACTTTTAAGGTATTTATTATAACGGGTATTGCCATCTTTTTAACAGCACTGCTTTATACTTCAAGTTTGCGCCTTGTACTACTCCCTTTTTTTTCAGCTGGAATCTGCGCCATTTGGGGAATCGGTTTTATCGGTTTCTGGGGTTATAATCTTGACCCCTTGATTCTTGTTGTGCCGCTGCTCTTATGCACAAGGGCACTTAGCCATTCTATGCAATTTAACTGGAGAATTAACGAAGAATATGCGGATGTGGGAGATATGCCGACCGCGGTTGCCAATACTATCAGGGGACTTTTTTATCCCGGCGTGTCGGGTATCATTACAGATAGTTTTAGCATCCTGCTAATTGCTTTTGTCCCCATTCCCATTATGCAAAAACTTGGTATTATTTGTTTTTGCTGGGCCATGAGCATGATTGTAGTGTGTTTGATTCAAGACCCGGTTCTTTATCTATATCTTCCCTTCTCGGCGGAAAAGAATCGCAAGTGGAGAGATAAGAAACGAAGCGGCTGGCTTGATCGGGCAATGGGAAAAGTGGCGGCTTGCAGCCAGGGAAAGGGGCTCTATGTTATAATAGTATTGTCAGTTACCTTAGTACTTGTTGCAGGATGGTACTCGCAGAGGGTCGAAGTTGGAGATATTTATCCTGGCACTCCCATTCTGCGAGCCAATTCGCCATACAATAAGGCATGCGGAGTGCTTGCAAGAGATTTTCCCGGTTCAATGGATCCTCTTATCATTGTTGCCAGTGGTAATAGGGAAAAAGGACTTGCCGACAGAGATTTAATGGAAAAGATATCGGAATTTCAATTTTATTTGATGCAAAATCCTTTGATCGAGGGGACTTCTTCCGTTTCCGACTTAATTAAGAACATGCAAATGAAGTACCAGGAAAATGATCCTAAGCAATACGTGTTACCTGATAGTGATGCAGGTGTTGCGGCTGTCATGTTTTTAATGATGGGCGGAGGGGCAGAGCCGGGCGATTTTGATCAATACTATTCCGAACAATTGTCAGCAGCAAGTCTTGTGGCTTATTGCAAGGATCACACGGCTAAAACCATAAACAATGTTTTAAAGTATTGCCGTGATTTTATAGACTGTAATAAAGATAAAAATATCCGGTTTGACTTGGCGGCAGGAATTATCGGCGTGGTTGCCGCCACCAATGATGCTGTTGCAAGAGATCAGATATTGCTGAGCGTAGCCGCTTTTGCTCTTACCTTCATATGTGTCAGCTTCTTTTTTCAATCCTTTGTTCCGGGCGCTATATTAATGATACCTCTTTTTGTGTCCAACCTTGCTGTATTTGGCTATATGGGTATAGCCGGTCTTAGCCTTAATCTTCAAACTCTGGCGATCCCGCCCATTGCTGTCGGCATCGGAGTAGATTATGGTATTTATCTTTTCAGCCGGATCAGGGAAGAAACCAACCGCCTGCAATCTTTTGAATTGGGGATAACGGAAGCAGTGCGTACCGCTGGTAATGCCGTTACCATTACTGCCTTGCTCATCATTGTGGGAGTTATTTTCTGGGTAATATCAGAAATCAAATTTCAGGCAGATATGGGATTACTGCTGGCTGTTGTAACTTTCTTTCATCTTTTGTGTACACTTTTCTTGCTTCCCGTACTTGTAAGGATAATAAAACCTAAAATTATCATGAATTGCCTGGCCTCTGGAAATGCTTGTGAAAATGTGGTTTTGAAATAAGGATAATCTCATTTATCCGACTGAAGAAAGAATCACCAACTACCAGCATAGATAGTGGTTTAATGAAAGACAATTAAAATATCATTATCAATGGAAGTATTATACCAAACAATAAGGAGGGGCCTGTGAAATTTGAAAAAAACCGTTTTAACTATTCCGTCGACTCCATTGAGCGCTCCATTGTTATGGACAACCCTATAGGCAACATATCGCCAAAAACAAAACAAAAACTATACAAGGACGCAATAGCAAAGTTATCAAAATATCCTGAGCTGGAGAAACTCATCGATATACGGCACATCCGTACCTACCCCTTTGAAGGTGTAAAAAACTTTGTCAGAGCAGGCGCTCTGCCCAGCAAAATTGTTATTAGTGATCAAAGAATCAAGGATATGTGCCGAAACCCTTTTTGGTTTAGTCTTCCAAATGATGATGGAACTCAGGGTGAAATGAGATTTGAACCTTGTCCGTTTCTGAAAATACATTCATCATGCCCTTACCATTCTTCACTGTCAGCAGAGAAAGTTCGCGCTAAACTTGATAAATCGGATATACTTATTGTTATACAGACAAAACTCTTTAACCAAATTGATATACCTCCTTATCAGTTCCCCATTCTTCATAAGTTAACAAAAGAGATCAAGAACATACTTGGCCCGAAGTCTGTTGTGCAAAAATTTGGTTGCGGGCATTGCAGGGCATGTAAGAAACCATGCCTCGGCAACGGAGATTGTCGTAGTCCCGAGTTGCAAATTTCTTCCTTTGAATCACAAGGTATTGCAGTTGGACAACTAACAAGGGATCTGGCTTTATTTTCCGGTAATAAAGCTTGGGAAGTCAAGTTTCTTAAGCATTTTGGAATGCCGAATATGACACCAAAGAAATGGAAATATTCAATCGGTCTGTCGATAAAACTCCCTGGCAATGGAAAGTAAACATAAAAGAGTTCCAAACAATAATAAAAGGAGAAATTATGAATGACGTGAGGCAATAGGTATCACGTCTTGAATAGTTAATTATTACAGATTGGAAAAGTAATATGTTCCGAAAGGCATATTTGCAATTAGGCTATGAATATCTCTGGCCCTTAGTACTCCATTTCACAATCCCGATGTCATATCGAACGGAGGAGGGAGCTTTTACCGGTTATAGTATCCATAAGGATTTCTTACTTCGTTCGAAATAACAAATACTCACCCGAATTAAGGTAAATGCTATATAAAGACTGATCAAATGAGTAACGACATCATATATAGTTGTTTCAGAAAATTTGAGAGGTAAAAATGGTTGATTCTTTTTTTGATGCACTGCCTGAGTATTTAGAACTTATTATGGGATATATCCCTGTTCTTATAATAATAGCAATTCCCATTGCTGTGTTTATAGTGCGTCGGAAAACGCAAAACGAAACAAACATTGCCAAACAAACCGCTGGCATGCTGGGACTTCGTTATATTAACGTAGCTGAAGAAATGAAAGATAAAAAGCCTGAAGATTCATTTTTATTAGGTTTGCTTTCAGGCTGGTCTCCGTGGGCAATGGAAGGAACGTATAATAATATACCGGTAAGGGTAGAATCGATAGTAAAAGGCAAGCAGCAACGGTATATCGCTCATAGTGACAGAGTCAGCGTCAGCAATCCAACCAGAACATCGTATTCAAGAGGTACAACATATGTCGCGTCTTTTGAAAAACCCTTGCCTTTTGATATCGCCATACATAAAAAAGTAAACATGCCTTTCGGTTTTCCACAGCTTCATGCAACCGATGCGATAGAAACAGGCGATGAAGAATTGGACCAAATGCTGGAAATATCGGGAAATGATAAAAGTAATATTCAGAAATGGCTGAATTTAAATCAGAGAAAAGATGTTTTGAAAAGGATGTTTCGGGCAAGTCTTTCGGTAAACATCAACAGCAAAGGCTTGCTTTTACATGATCTACACAGCAAAGCGGAATATGATCACGTGCGAAATAATTTAAAAACATTGAACGACACAATTTTAAAACTTCAGATGGATTGAAGAAGGTATACCAGCAAATGAACCGCAAAAACCCATGGAAGGCAATAAGTACAAAAACGATCTATGAAAACCCTTGGCTTCGCTTACGTGAAGATAAAGTCATCCGGCCTGATGGTAAAGATGGGATTTATGGTGTAGTAGAAATAAAGCCATCGATAGGAGTTGTAGCTATAAATGAGAAAGATGAAATTGCTATAGTCGGGCAATGGAGATATACGCTTAATAAATACTCATGGGAAATTCCAACCGGAGGATCTGCAACAGAAGATGAAACAATCCTTGATGCAGCAAAAAGAGAACTTGAAGAAGAAACCGGAATTCAAGCCGCAGAATGGACTGCTCTCGGTAGTATAGACAATAGTAATGGAGTAACAACTGATGTGGCGCATTTGTTTCTGGCAAAGCATCTTACCTGTGCCACTTCCAAGCAGGAACCAAATGAACAGATAGTCAATAAATGGATAAGCTCTGAACGTGCAGTGCAGATGGTAATGGAAGGAGAAATTACCGAATCATGCAGCGTAGCTGCTATTCTCAAAGTTGACAAACTGAAAGCAAATAACTTCCATTTTAGCATATGAAACAAATAAAGCGGCATTCTTATGGAGATATTAAAGACATTCAACACAATCTACTTTGAACTACTAACATCAGCCCACACTGCCAACTCATTGCCGCTGGGCTCTAAAAAATGAAAACGGCGCCCACCTGGAAATGAGAATATAGGCTTTAGTATTATACCACCAGCCTGTTTAACCTTAGCTTGAGTGGTCTCATTCATTATTTATATTCATGCCACATAAAGTCAGAGCTTAGTTGTTTGGCACGCTTGCCTGCAAACCCTTGAGCCAGTTTCAAAACGCCCCATTTTGGCCGATCTCTGCGTTGGATGAAAATTATAATCCTCATAATCCTCAATGTATTCCTGCGGTTAAAATTTTCTCCCGCTTTGAGCTTGATCAAACTGAAACGTTTTGAAAGTGGCTCCCTTAAATAAAGTTTTAATCGCAGTGCCTTTTCGCACACAAGGGCAGATCTGCAAGCGTGTCATGTCGACAAATAGTTTAAGAAGGATCAACTGCCTATTTGATCATTTATAAATGATGTAAGAATATCATCTATAGCCAGTTTGGTTGATTGATCTACAGCATTCTTCATAGTAAATACGCCTCCTAAGAAAACTTTTCCGCCTTGACTCTTTCCCTCTGCCGTATAAGTTTTTTCAGATACCGTCTTTGAATTGTCAATGCGCGTAATCTTAAGAGTAACAAATGTCCGGAAATTTTCAAACCTATACTCTATCAAATCAAAAACCAATAAATTCCCTTGGGTATTATCTCCCGAGGCTTTTACTAATTTACCAAATGCGTTTTGAACATCCCTGGACTCTAAAGTATCCTCAAGTACTTTTCCAAATTCAACAATCCATGCATGCGCTAACCCGGCAGAAGCAGCACGAAATTTATAACTATGAGTTTTTGTATTCTCAGTTAATTTATATTGTGCCTCTAACGATGTTTTTGGAAAACTATTATTACCCTCATTGTTTATAAGATATTGCTGATAGTCCTTAGCGATATAATGATTGAAACAACCTGTGAATACTAACAGCATAGATAAGGATAAAACCAACTTAAAAGTTTTCATACTACCTCCGATTTTTCACAAAGATTAATATAGATATATTTTACACAACAACTGAACGTGGGGAAAATAGACTAAATTTGTTTTGCATAAAGCATGTTAAAAACTATATGTCAATATAAAGAGAACGGCACTTTCTCCGGTGGCTAAGCTATGGAGTTAAATAAAAGATGGCTCAGAAATAAGAAGTTAAGGAATCAATGCTTCCCTTTTATGACTATTTTTAATATCGACAGTTCCGTTTTTTAAAATCCGATAATATCTTCTTCTGTTTTCTAACACTGGCTTAACCAAAGGTCCGGTTTTTTATAGCATAGCCATTTTTATTTTACTACCTTGGCAAATTTATTGCTCTACACGTTTAATTTTTTCAGCAAAAAAGCCATATTTCGGCCAAGCACTTTCATGGTCCCAAGTCCCCTCTCATCTTTCTCAACATCTCCTTTATCATTACCCAGGGCCATGTTGAAATAGTTTGCTCCCACAATAAACATTTCAAGGCATAAGAAGAAAGAATCCATCATCATTAATGCCTGGGTCGTTCCACTTACAGTGCCTACGCTGACACTAGCACCAGCTTTATGCCTTAACAATCCGGGATTTGCATATGCTACCAGGCCTGCTCTGTCAATAAACGCCTTCATTTCTGTTGTAACATTGCTAAAATAGGTAGGAGAGCCCAATATTATTCCATCAGCTTTGATCATCTTTTCAATGCATTCGTTAATGAAATCATCAATTGACAAACATTTGTACTCATTCTCTTTCTGTTCAAAACACTTATAACAAGCTATGCATCCTTTGATATCCTTTCCGGCCAGATTGACTACCTCTGTTTCGATTCCTTCTTTTTCCAACTCCTCGAATACTGTTTTTATCAATATTGATGTATTACCGTTTTTTCTTGGACTGCCATTAAATGCAACAACCTTCATTTTAACCTCCATTTTTGATTTCAGGAGCCACTTTCAAAACGTTTTAGTTTGGTCAAGGTCAAGGCGGGTTAAAATTTTAACCGCAGGAATACATGTAGTATTTCGAGGATTAAAATTTTATCCCAACGCAGAGATCGGCCAAAATGGGACGTTTTGAAACTGGCTCTCAGGTTTATGTTTAAAAAGCCTACACATGGCGGCAGATAAAATGCCGTCCTACTATTTATAAATAGGAAGGATATTTTCAATTTCAGCAATCAGGCATTTTTTAAAGATATATGAATACCGTTTACTTTTTAGCAGGGATTATTTCAAGCCAGTATCCATCCGGATCTTCAATGAAATATATTCCCATTTCCTGGTTTTCATAACAGATACAGCCCATTTTTTTATGTTTGCCGTAAGCAGCTTCATAATCATCTGCAACAAATGCGAGATGCAGATCATTATCACCGTGGTTGTATGCTCCTTCCCGATCGCTTAACCATGTGAGTTCAATCTGGTAGTTGTTGGCTCCATCAGAAATATACACGAGCTTAAATTTACCGTCAGTCTGATCATAAGTACGCACTTGGCGTAACCCGAGCGCTTCCTGATAAAAAGCCAGACTTTTCTCAAGATCAAGAACATTAATATTTGTATGTGCTAATTTGAATTTCATTTTTAATCCCTCAATCCGGTTAATGAATTCCTATTTTTGATATTATGCTACGTTCCAACATTTCCCAGCAAGCTATATTTCTTTCTGCTGCGTCAAAACTATTTCACGGAGTGGAGCAGTTACAAAATGCATCTTATAAATAGCCTTATTGATTGTAACCTATGACATTCTATGATATTTGAAAAAAACTGGGATTTTAAATAAGCCTGTCCATAATATGCTGTTTTTGTATAAAATGTCACCTGATAAAATATATTTATTAATAAGATATCTCAACTCAAAAATAAAATACTCCATATAATTGATAAATAAAATATTCCGTTAGCTTATTTTAGGAGAAAGCAAAATGACAAAACTATACGGATATACAGGTAAAATCTTAAGTGTAGATTTATCGTCCGGAAAGCTTACCTCCATACCAACTATGAATTATGCGGATAAATATATTGGAGGCAGGGGGATTGCTGCAAAGATTTTCTGGGATGAAGTGCCACCGGAAGTTGGTGCATTTGATCCCCAAAACCGCTTGATATTTATGACCGGTCCCCTTGCAGGAATTCCCGGATTAGGTGCATCAAGGTGGACAGTATGTAGTAAATCTCCTGTTACTATCCCAGACCATTTTACCTACAGTAATTTTGGAGGAAGATGGGGTGCTCAGCTGAAATTCGCCGGTTATGATGGGATTGTGGTTTATGGCAAATCTGATAAACCCGTTTATCTTTTCATCAAGGATGGCGTAGCCGGAATAAAAGACGCCTCTCATTTATGGGGCAAAAGTACTCTGGCAACACGGGAGATTTTGAAGGGAGAACTAGGAGAAAAAGTGGCCGTGGTCGCATGTGGCCCTGCCGGTGAAAACGGCGTAGTCTTTTCTACTCTTATTGCTGATAACGATGCCAGCGGCGCCAAGGGCTTCGCATCAGTTATGGGGGCTAAAAATCTCAAGGCCATTGCTGTTATGGGTACAACAAAACCCGTTGTAGCTGATCCAAAGAGATTAAACGATCTGAGAAGATATTTTTTTAAATTGTGGGAGGGTTCACGTGCTCTTAACGACAGAAGAGCTGAAATCGGCAAGCTGAAAAAGGATAACTGTTACGGCTGTATCGGTGTTTGCAACAGATCCAAACGCGAATTAGAAGACGGCACAATGCATAAATCGCTTTGTGCACCTCCTACCGTGTTTTATATTGTTGGTTCAATGTATTATGGCGATATGAATAAGATGCCGGCTAATGAAATTCCGATGCGCGCCGTTAAATTGCTTGATGAATATGGTATCGATGTTCATTCTCTCCTGCCTATAATGATGTGGATCTTAAGTTGTGCAAAGGCGGGTATCTTAACTGAAAAAGAAATAGGACTTCCACTATCTAAATTCGGTAGCCTGGAATTTATAGAAGCCTTATTAAAAATGATTTCATACAGGGAAGGCTTTGGAGATATTCTTGCACAAGGACTTTTTCAAGCAGCCGAATCTGTTGGAAAGGGATCTGTGGAAGTACTCGAAAATTTGCCGTTTGCTTTTGGCATGGACGCACGTCTCATGCCTTATTGTCCAAGACAGTTCCCCGCGCATGGTCTTTTATATGCAATGGAGCCAACGCTGCCGATAGAACAGGTGCATGAAACGGCATTTATGATTTACAAGTGGATTTTCTGGGCTGACAGAAATTATGCGGACAAAAAAAGTCTTATAACCTACAGCGGAAATCCTAATGTTTCCAGTGAAGTATTTCGCAAAGTCGCCAAAAGGTTTTGGGGAAGTACGCAGGCCGCTGATTTTTCCACCTATGAGGGTAAGGCAATGGCTGCAAAAATGATACAGGACAGGTCATATTTAAAAGAAAGCCTGGGTCTTTGCGAATGGCTCTGGCCGGCGTTGACGACTAATTCGGGGGATTACGTCGGAGACCCTTCCGTTGAAAGCAAGGTCTACTCGGCTGTTACAGGAAACAATGTTGATGAACAAGAACTTTATCGTATCGGCGAAAGAATCTTTAATCTCAGAAGAGCAATAACTACAAGAGAAGGAAGAAAAGGAAGAATATATGATACTATTCCCCGGGCAATGTTTTCCGTTCCGCTGAAGGAAGGTACCGACAATCCCAGAGCGCTGGCGCCGGGAAAGGAGGGGGAAATCATTTCCATGACCGGTGCTGTTGTAGACAAAGATAAGTTTGAAACCTTGAAAGATGAATATTATCAACTCAGGGGCTGGGATGTGGCGACCGGTCTCCAGACAAAGGCCAAGCTGGAAGAGCTTGATCTTCAAGACGTAGCCAAGGATCTGACTCAAAGGGGGCTTTTGAGTTAAAGCTTTGCAATTTAAATGGAGGGCATGACAATGACAAAGGAAAGAGAAGCCAAAAGTGATGTGGAGTTAAGTGAAGAGATGAGTCACGCGGGGGAGTTGCGCCCGGGCGGTGACTTTCATGAGGTTCACGCCCAACTTTTCATGGGCGAGTCCCAGGGCTATGACATCTGTTTGGTGCCCAATGCCTGGCATGTTGGGGGTGGGAAAAAGGGAAAGTGGCGTGTTGATGACGCAATGATTTGCCAAACCACTTTTATTATAGTCCCAAAGGATTATCGGGGCAAGATGCATGATAACGACTTTATCAGTAACCGCCAGGATGCCACCGAGTGGCAGGATGATGTTCGAATAGAAGAAAAGGGCGAAAGCGTAATCTGGCATGCGGGTAACCGCCAATACATCTCCCGCCCGCCTTATTGGGAGGTTAAAGGTGAGCATATGGGCGTGGATTGCGATTTGATTCTTGGAGGTCTGGGGAACACTACGCGAACCTTCGGAGCATGGTCTGACTTGAACAAGAACGGGAAGGCCGGATACGACCATCGTTGTTGGGCTGAGGGCACAATAACCGTTGGAGGAAAGAAGCATACCCTTGAAAAGGGATTTGGCATCCACGAACTCATGGCCTTCGGCAATTCATGGGATCAAATGGTAATCATGCGCAATCCCTATTACTGGATAGTCTCTATGAATGAATCAATGCAGATATATCTTGTGAATGTACCCGGTCTTGGTTTCAGTTATGGCCGCGTTTATCTGGATGACAAGGAGATCCCTTTTGGAAAGGGTGAAGTAACCATAGATGAGCTGGAGCTATGGATTGACCCTAAGACAGGCATGCAAGCTCCAATCCGTTGGCATCTTAATATGAATTCTGCGCATGGCGTTTTGGACATGGAGATGACCGCCTACGCGAGGGGCTTGTACTGCGTCATGACTAGTGGGGGCTATACCATGCGCAATTGCTTTATGATACGCAGCAACGGTCGGTTTTTTCTTCCTACCGGACAAAGTGTTCCCATTCAAGATATGATGACGTATATGGAATGGGGCAGATCCGCCATGCCTCTGGAAGGAGGAACAACTTAATACGGATTACATCTCATACTGTTGATATATGGAGAAAAGTAAATGAGTTTTTCAAATGAGAAAGAACTTGAAATGGTTTTCAAGTACCCTCTGTTTGAGGCATTGGCGCACCGTAGAACGAGAAGGTTTCCCTTAGGGGGCACTCTTGCTAAAGGCTTGTTGCAACATAGTTCACAGCAAGAACCGCTGCCGCTAAATGATCTCGAAACAGCTTTGTTATGCTGGGCCGGAGCCGGTATAAACGGAACGGTTACCGGTGATTCCCCCACAGATATCGAGGACCAGGGAACTGCATGGGGAACATGGGTGGGAAGAACTGTTCCGGCAGCCTGTAATGTACAAAACACCAAGATCTTCTTTACAAACGATACGGGAACTTTTTTATACAATCCCCAAAAAGCCACCAAAGCAGTAGAAATTGAGACCGAGAAAGACCGGCAAAAAATCATGAACTATTTTAAAAATGATTGTGTCAAACTTTTCGATGGAAGAGCGGAATTTATTCCTGCCGGAGGTTATGGTGCGACAAATTGGAATATAGGCAAGCCGGGGACTACTGTTTTCATGCCCATAGTAGACCAGTCTGAAGAGTATCTTAATGTTTTGTTTGTTCTTTTTCAAAGTGAAGGTTACAAAATAATAAATGACCTAAAGGGAGGAGAACCGGCAGGTATAGGAAAGTGGATTGAAAAAGGTGCAATCAAAGGTCCGGAAGTTCCTTTTTCTTCTTTTGAGTTCAATGCCCTGATGATCAATATTGCCCCGGTTTACGCTATGCTTCAGAACATAAGTCTGGCTGCCGAAGCAATGGGGCTTGGTCAGGTTGTATTCGCAGGTCATTCGGGAGTCATGATGCTCGGAATTACTCCGTTTACAAAAGGCCTTGGATTTCGATCCGCAAAAACCAAAGATGGAAATCTAAATGCTGTGGGGTTGGATGGTATTTTCCAGCCATACTGTCCGCCCTATTACAAGGATATGGGAGAGGCTGTGGATGCTTTTGTAGAAAAGAAGTTCGGTCATGGCGGAATATTTGATTCGAATTATCCAGGTGCGGTACCGTTTAAAGATGATAAAGAGTTTCTTGCCAAATATGAAAAACCGTCTTCAGAGGTAATAAATATCGTAAAAGACTATGCAAATTATGTATACGACAATTACGGCAGATTCCCCGGAACCTTTGATACTATACTTTTAAGGACGTGGATACAGGTTCATCATCTGGATCTGGAATTTTACGACAAGCATATGGTTCCAGGCCTGATAAATGATACACACCGAAGCCATATGAAACATTGGCATAAATAACTGACATTTCCCAAAGCAACGTAAAATCTGAGCTTTTTGATTGAAAGGAATAAACTTTTTTAGTTTTTTAAATTGACGCTGTGTGTTTAATTAATTCCTGTTAAAGAACGGGTATTATTGCTGTAAGTAAAGATAAAATTACAACCTGCCATTTTATGCCAAATAATAAATAGTTAAGAGAGCCAGTTTCAAAACGTCCCATTTTGGCCGATCTCTGCGTTGGGCTCAAATTTCAATCCTCGAAATACTAAATGTATTCCTGTGGTTGAAATTTTCTCCCGCCTTGAGCTTGACCAAACTGAAACGTTTTGAAAGTGGCTCAAGATCTTGGCCTTTTAGCTCCTCTGTTAGCTCGATCATTCTTCGAATCTTTCTTGTTTGGCAGGCGCGGCTCGCCACCACCAGGGGGCAGAAGCTTCTTGTCCTCCGAAACAACCCATACAAAACGCGACTGCGCTTTACTTCCTTTATAGGCCGGAACCCTGAAACGGCGCACATGGAATCCGCACCAAATCAAGAGCCGCTCGAATTTCTTATTCGGCTCGGCCGACCACACAGACAGGCACCCCTGTTCGCTCAATGCATGACGGCAGGCCATGATTCCTTCACTGCTGTATAAACGCCGATTACGTGAATCAGTTATTGCACTGGGGCCATTATCGATATCTATCAGAATCGCATCGAATCTGCTTTTAGAACCTGAGATAAGCTCAACAATATCTCCCGTCTCAATAGTAACCCGTTCGTCCTTTAGGGGATGGTCGTTTAGTTTTCCGAAATACTCACGATTCCATTCTACTACAGCACCCAACAGTTCACCCACCAATACTTTGGCGTTGGGGTTAAGCATATCGAGAGCCTGGCGCAAAGTATAGCCCATACCCAAGCCACCGATTAGTATTCTGGGAGCCTTCTGACCAACCAGATGCGCACAACCCAGTCGCGCCAGCTCCAGTTCCGACTCATTTTGGCGGCTGTGCATCAAATCATGGCCGTTGATATGGATAGAGAAATCCAGACCATGCTGATAAAGCACCATCTCGCCTCCATCCGGGGTCCGGGTTGTATCTATTTTTACTCTCGGGTTCATATTGAAATCCTATTTTTTACAAGTTATTCATTCTATCCGTTTAATTTTTTAAGAAGTAAAGCCATGTTCTGACCAAGCACTTTCATGATCTGTAATCCCCATGCATCTTTCTCAACATCTCCTTTTTCCATGCCCAGAGCCATATTAGGGTAATTTGATCCCACAATAAACATTTCATGGGATAAAAACAAAGTGTTCATCATCATCAATGCTTGAGTTGCTCCGGTTCTATTGGCTACAGATACGCTTGCACCTACCTTATGCCTCAATATTCCGGCATTTGCAAATGCTACCATTCCGGCTCTGTCAATCAATGCTTTCATTTCTGTTGAGACATTGCAAAAATAGGTGGGAGAACCCAATAGAATACCATCGGCCTTGATCATCTTTTTAATGCATACATTAATAAAATCATCAATTGCCACACATTTGAAGTTTTTCTTTTCAAGGCACTTGAAACAAGCTACGCATCCTTTGATATCCTTTCCGGCCAGTTGTACTATTTCTGTTTCAATTCCTTCATTTTCGATTTCCTCTAATACTGTTTTAATCAGGATTGACGTATTACCCTTTTTTCTGGGACTACCGTTAAATGCAACAACCTTCATTTTAACCTCCATTTTTGATTGCCGATTTTGAGAGTGATTCATTTGAAAGTATATCAATCACCCTATCCCGCAACGACTATAACTGCGACTCTATCTGTTTGACGCTTTTGTCAAGTACCTGTGTACGCTGTCCGGTTGTGGCTTTGAATTCAATACGCTCAGATTCGCCTAACGCAACCAGTCTTTTTAATTCTCTTAGATTTATAATCCGTTTCTGCTATTCCCCGGTATTTTGCTAAATTTGTTACAACTGATTTTTTGGCCATCGTAATCTGATAATATGAGAGTATTTAAAAAGTCATTTACAGCATTTTTTTTATCATCCATCATAAAAACAAAACTATCAAAGAGAAAATTTCAAACTGGCGTTTTATACCGAATAGTAAATAGTTAAGATCCGACTCTGTCAGCTTTCTTAATTGAATTATAATCTGGTTTATATAATATGTTATCTTTTTTAAATTTTATTTTTAAGCCTTTTTGCAAAATGAATACAGGAGGCAAGGATGTAACCACCTCACCTATAAAAACATTATTTTCTTTCATAATTATTTTTAAATCAAGATAACCACTTTCATATTCAACTTCATTATCAATTGGTTCAGATATTGCAAAAAATGCTCTCGTACTATAAATATTTCCCACTACAATTTCAAAGTTTCGATTGAAACTTGACAGTTTCGGTATTAATTTCAACAACTGTTTTGGGTAGTAATTCTTTGCCTTAGCTTTGCTTAAATCAAAGATGTGATATCTGTTTTTTATCAGATCTACTTGGAATAAATTTGGAATAGATATTTTTCGATTGTCTTCCATTATAATATTACCCACGATTAATACTGATAAGTAAAGCCAATACTTCCGAATATGTTTGCGTTTGATCAATTAAGTATTGGTGAAAATCCATAGTTTCAAGTTAACCAGTTAAGAGCGTCCGCTCTCCCGACATTATATACAAATAACGTGTACATAAAATTAAATAATTTGGACACGTTTTATTGTCATATCCACAACATGGACATGTTATTTTGAGAGAATCTTAAATATGCACTGCAATAGTGCATATTTTTCTAATATGCACTGATTATGCAAAAATCAGTGCATATTAGAAAAGGTCTTAAACAAATCATATAATCCGGTATTTATATAAAAAACATCCCGTCCAACCTTTTTTCTTTTTAAAATATTAATTGATTCAAGTTGGTTAAGATATCTTCCGGCTACATTGCGGGAGGCAATATTCTTTCCCACCAAATGGTCTATTCTCGTATATACATTGGTAAAAAGTATTTCCACAAGTTCATGGGAATATACTTTTGGTAGTTTGTTTTGTATAGATTTACGGACATTTTCCATGAGCGTCACAATCTCTTTACTTAACCCCAAAGTGAAACAGGCTGTTTTTTCGACAGCCGTAAGCATAAAGTATATCCACTCTTCCCAACTATTTTCAGTAGTTACCTTTCTGAGTAACCTATAATAATCGTCTTTATGCTGAATAATATAACGGCTTAAATACAAAAGAGGTTCTGAAAGCAATCCTTTCATCACCAGATAGAGAACATTTATAATTCGTCCGGTTCTTCCGTTCCCGTCATAAAAAGGATGAATTGATTCAAACTGATAATGAATAATGGCCAGCTTGATTAAGGGATGAAGGGTTTCTGTTTCCGTATTGATATATGTCTCAAGATTTGCAAGTAAATCCCGGATTGTTTTTTCATTTTCCGGCGGGGTATACATCACCTTACCGGTCTTGTCATTAACCAGTTTTGTCCCTGGAAGCTTTCTGATACCAGCCTTGTTTTGCTCCAGCTCTTCCTGGACATTGACAATCGTATTGGTGGTTAACAGATTGTGTTCCTTTACCAGATGGAAGCCTTTGTAAAGGGCGCTGCGATAATTCAGGACTTCTTTTACCGCCGGTTCCGCTATTTTTCTATTGTCCGCCAATGCCCGGAACAATTGATCATGGGTTGTTACAATATTTTCTATTTCCGAGCTGTCTTTTGCTTCCTGCAATATAATTGAATTAATAATAATGGCTTTGTTAGGCAGAAGTTCGGCATATCCTCTCAGCTCCGCAAGGAACTGGCTGGCAACCACTAGTTTTTTTAACACCTCTTTGGTTTCGATCTCCGCCTTTGGCGGCAAAAGAGGAAGATCGTTATAAGGTTTTTCCGGATCAAAACTCATGATTTCGGCTCCTGAAAGTCAAATATTTCACATTGCATAAAATCATCGGTGTTATTACTTCCCCCAAGTTTTTGTCTTGTTGATGCATACAAGTTGTATGCCTTATAACTGTTTTATTTCAGTCAAATTTTAAAGTGGAACCCCCAGTTTAGACAGTTTCTATTTTCCAGCCTATATTCGTCAACCTTTCTTCATGACCTGCGATACTATCTTTGTGTACTGCCAGACAAAGAACACTTTTAGGTCTGGACATTGCAACATATAGTTGTTTCATAAATTTTATATTTTGCTTTTTATCTTGTCTTTCTGCACTTGGATCAGAAAGGTTTTTGATTAGACTCCCTACATCCATGTTTTTTTTATATTTAGTTTCAAGTACTAATATTGCATCATGGGTCTGACCTTTAACACCATGAATTGTATCGAAGGCAACAGGGATTCCATTATCTTTCTTAATAATATTAACATTCTCAGTATTACTGAATTTTTTCAACTCCGCATTTGAAGGGTATGACCAAAAAGTATTGGTAGAAGATTTTGAAGTAAAATTGCTTAATACTGTATTTAAAACAGTCAACAGATTCTGAATTGCAATTTCCCAATTTTCTTTCGAAGGCAGCGTGTTTTCCATTGCCCAGTTGCCAAACACTTTATTGAACTTTTCCAGACTTTCTTTTTCCTTTTTGAGAGCAGTAAGAAAATTAGTTTCGTTCAAATTGCTTTTTTCCCCTTCTATAATTATCTCAATATCCAAACCATACAAGTAATGCAAAAGGCAGTTTATAAGGAGTTCATAGTTATCCTTAACATTAGGGCTACTCTGTTGAACAGCGAACGCAGCACATTCATAAAGACAATCAAATTTGGGTGTTGAGGATTGTTTGGATTTGATAAAGTTTTTAAAGTACATATCAATTCTGACGTGTGATCCGTTTTCTGATCTCTTTCCAATGGCACCAACCGCCATAGCTTTGATATCTGTTCTATTTACTCCCTTAAATATCTGGGTTAAATGGTCAGAATAGAGCTGCGGTATTTGTTTCGCAGATTCATCATTATCATAAACATAAATCAAGTTCTTGCCGTAATTTTTACATTTAGCGTGATCACCTAAATTTATACATGTATGTGATGTGTTCAACTCCAATCTACTGAAACTCAACCCCCTAACTAAATGTGCAATGCAAGGACTAAACCGGTGAGAATCATTGATACGATATTTGCAAGCATCCCAGTCATAACTCTTATTAGGCTCATCACTCATGCCGTCATAAATAGCCTGATCGGCATCACCGAATCTTTGAACAGGAGGCTCTTGTGCATTACGAGGAAAAATCTTTTCTATTAATTCATCTTGATGCTTTTGCGTATCCTGCATTTCATCGATAAACACCATTTTAAACCGGTTCTGTAATGCTTTTTTCAAGAAAGTGTTATGAAATAAGTTAGCCTCTGCAAATGCATACATTTCACGATATTGGAAGTATCCATTTTTTTGTAAATTTTCCTTTGCGCTAACTAAGTTTTTATAAGAATCAGAATTTGAAGGTTTTGGAAACCCAGGAATTTTGAAAATTAATTTTGTATCTTCCCATTTTGTCATAAGGTCTAATTGAGAACAGTACTTTCTTTTAAGATATGCTTTAGTTTTATATTCGAGGTATAATTCACATTTTTTAAGATAAACTTCATTGTCGATAGATTTTATTGGTATTTGAATATTTCTTATGAAGGGTATTGCAATAAACTTATTAACAAATTCTTGGATGGTACCAATAAAATGGGGATATTCAAGAAATCGCCAACCGGTAGTATGATTTTTCAAAAGTTTTATTATTTCATTCTTTGCGACATTTGTGTGCGATAAAACACATACCCCATTTCTTGGCCATTCCCAATTATTTGAGAGTATTAAAAGTTTTGCTGCAAGCAAAGTAGTCTTACCGCTTCCTGGGCAGGCTTGAACATCAAACGAAGTATTGTCCCTTAAGATTTCACGTCTGGCTTTATCAAAAGTAATGCCTTCAAGCTCAGCTTCAACAGCATCAATGTCTGCTTCGGTAATCTCAAGCATCATTTTTCTCTACAGGTGTTAGAACTTTACCAGACACGTGCTCATACATTTGGAGGATATATTTTGGTAGCTTACACTTTAATTCTTCTGTATCCCTCGGTTTGTTGTTTTTTTTGTCCCAGTACTTATATTCTAGTATTCTTGCTAATTGATATGCCGTTTCTGATTTGGATTTACCTCCGGTCAGAGGTTTATAGATTCTTGCAGAAATTTCCGCATTTGTTCCTGTATTAATTTCTTCAAACGCGGTTTTTGTGCCAATAGCCTGATGCATTTCTTCTTTTAGACCACAGTGAGCGATGTCGTATTCAAGAGTCCAACTTGGTGAAACAAAAGTTTTAACATTTTGTCCATCATTCTCTTTCTTTTTATTTATATACACATCAAGCTTCTTTTCCTCTATTGAACCATCATAAAATGATTCAAACGATGTTTTATTTTTATCTGTTTTCTTAATATATTTAATATCACTTTTTTCACAATCTTCTTCAAAAGCAACAATATCCGGCCTTAAATCTCGGTCGGCCACACAAGCAACCATTATAGGCACTTGGCCATCCTTATCTGGGTGCTCACGCTGTAAAATTCGCGAGAATCTAAAAAGCCCTGTATGTCCAACATTCACAATTGATATACCATTCTTTTCTAATGGACAATCAAGCAATTTTGCGATTACCGGAAAAAGTATGTTTTCCGCGTCACCTTCAACGATGATTACACCTCTTGCAAAAAATAAATTAGCCTTCGTTGCGTCCAAGAACTTTTCGAGGAAATGGTAATCATCTTTATCCAGTCTTGTTTTTCCCTTACGCATATCAAAAACTTTGTTGTCTGCAAGTAAAAGCATGCTATCCAGCGGTACCTTTGAAGCTAGTATGGGACTATGGGTAGTAAGAATTGTTTTCACACCATTTTGAGATTTCAAGAATTCCAATAGTTGCAGTTGCATCTGTGGATGAAGATGGGCTTCCGGCTCCTCAATAAGCAACAATGGTAAATTCTCACCTTTTTCTTGCTGTATTAAAAGCATCTCTGTTGCCATATACATCAGGTTATTATAGCCAAGTCCATGAGCAGTAAAAACATCATTTTCACCTTCGGAAAGATTCAGGTTGAGACGTTCAAGTATTCGTTTTAAGAAAAGGTATTTTTGTGCGTCGTTAAGATCCTTACTAGACTTAACATCAGCCATCTTTATTTTAGTAGAAAGGTTGTCTTTTTCAAACCGAAGTTTTTGAAAATAATTATCATTGATAGTCTTCTCGGTATCGGCAATGACCTCATTTTTTTCAATGTTTTGATTAGCCTCAACCATGATGTCAATTAGTTTCTCTTTAGAGTCTTGTATCTTTTTATGCCCAGCAAGAATCTGTGACAGGCGAGAACCGTGCCCTGAACTCATTTCTAATGCGGCATCACGAAGTGGTTTAAGGTAAGTAGTTCGTAAAAATGCACGGATTTCACCTTCAATGGAGTTACCCGTGCCATTTACACCACTCTTAATTGTTCTATCGATAAACCTTATTCCACGCATTTTTCGTTGAGTGATCTGAGCTAATAACGTAACATATAATATGGGTTTTCCCTCTTCCGTACTTAAATGCTCAACAAAAGGTGCACAGGTTTCAATAGCATTTTCATTCTCAGAAAATTTAAAGCAAGCCTCTATTCTCATACAGGTTACACCAACATGAAAATCATCCTCTGTAATCCATGTTCTCTCTTGTGAATTTGTATCAAGAAGATAACGAATCGCATCTATGACAGCAGTTTTTCCAGAATCATTTTCTCCTACTAAAACATTTAAACCAGGTTGGAATTCTATCTTTAATCCAAAATTTTCATTGGTTATCTCCTTCTCTCCCTTCTTAGGACATAGCCCATATTTTCTAAAATTCCATAGTTTTAAATTATGGAGATACATATTTATTAATTCCGTATTTTTTTATATTACAGATTAGTGCCCAAGTTGATCGGTTTTGTTAACATGATAATAATACTAAAAGGATGTCTTATAATACTGTGAAATTCTGAACCTATCAATACCACAATTATGATTATCGTGGCAACATCTATTCGATATTATTGTTATTACCAAACTTGTTCAACACACGATATATATTCTTAGTTAGTTAACTGTTCGATACTGCTGCGTCCTTGGCTGGCTCCTGCTCTTATGGAATTTGTTGCAATTCAAAGAACCTGGCACTTATGGCCTAAATGCCTTTGCATACTTTGTGAGAGATAAAACGAGGTAATCTTTCTTGCTGATTTAGGCTCAAAGCTATTTTCGATAATAAACATAAAGTATATCATGATCTCTTTATATTATAATAAAAGTATGTTAGAAGCATTTTTTGTTGTTTTTGTAAAGAAAACCGACGATTTTAGGGTTGCAGAAGATGTTTGTTGAATATAAATATAAAAAAATACATTAAATATAGGTAGTTGTATAATATAATATTTTGTTCATAAAATTGTAAAGTATTCCGACAGCTAAAAAGTGGTTGATGGAGAAAAAGCGGTTGTCAGTTGACAGTTTACAGTTTACGGTTAAAACAGTTCATAGGTTTTTGGGTTCATAACCTGAAAGATATGTATAACCATTTTGCTTCAGTTGGATGAACTGCTTTGTAAAAATTTTCATCTCAAAATTTTTACAAAAACTCTGAGAAATTTGTGTGCTCTGTGAGAGACAAAGTTATCTCATAAATTTATAAACTGATAAATAGGGTAAACATAGCATGTAACATATTAATATAGTATAAAAAATCATCTATTGATAACTTAACGGTATATATCCGGTAAGGAAAAGATCGGTGCTAACTTCGTAAATTAATTAAGATAAAGAAAAGATTATCATTGACTTATTGAGATAACATGATAAAGTTACACAGAATTATTAAGTTTGCTTGCCCTGGGGGGTCAAAATATGCTTTACCGAAAAGCAGATGCCTTGAGCATTATTAATGTAATAGTTTTAATTGTACTTATAGCTTTTGTGCTGGTTTGCGTAAGAACTTTCATTGCAAGAGTTTATAATGCTAAAGATGTTAAAACTCCGGCTCTTTTTCAGACTGCAAATTTTAAACATATAAAAAAAGGCCTGATGGAATATGAATCCATTCTAATTAACAACCCTTTTGGTTTTACAGCAGGTGCTTTAAAACCCTTAAGCGGTTCGTCTGTCAAACCACATTTTATTTCAGATATTAAACTTATAGGGACTATTTCGGGTGATGACATGTTTAGTTATGCCGTATTTGCAGGCAGTGACGGCAAACAGGAAATATTTAAGTCAGGTGAATTCATACCGGGAAACGGCTTGCTAAAACAAGTGGAAAAAGACAAGGCTTTTATAGAATCAGAAGATGTGATCTCTGAAATTTCCATAGTGGAATCTATAGCTGCTGTGAATCAGAAAACAGCGCCCTCTAGTAATAACTTACCTTCTTATGTAAATAAACTTGATAAAGGAGAGTATGTTATTGATCAGAAACTGGTTGAAAGTGCTTTGGAAAATCCGGGTCGTTTCCTTTCTAATATCAGGTTAATTCCAAATATGAAAAATAACCGGCAGGAAGGCTTCCTTCTAAGAGATATAAAAAAAGGTGAAATACAAGATAATCTGGGTTTAAAAAATGAAGATATTATTTTAAGAGTAAACAATTTTGATATTACAAACCCGGAAAATGCTCTTAAGGCTTTTACTGCCTTAAAGGGTACGAACAGGGTACGGCTTGATATCATAAGATCCGGTAAAAGAACTACAATGACCTATCAAATCAGGTAAGGATAAGGCGAGCATGATCGGTAAAAAAATTAATTGGATGTTTTTATTGGCTGTATCTTTTATACTCATTATGGGTATTCTTCCGAATGGTTTTGCAGCATCAAAGGATACGGAGAAGATAAGCTTTAATTTTGTGGATATCGACCTTCCTGTAGTAGTAAAGTTTGTAAGTGAAATTACCGGAAAAAATTTTATTTTTGATGAGGATGTCAGGGGCAAGGTTACAATTATTGCTCCATCAAAAATCAGCATAAATGATGCATTTGGCCTTTTTACGTCAGTGCTTGCATTAAAAGGCTATACAGTTATTCCAACCATAGCCGGTATGTATAAGATTATCCCTACTGCGAATGCAAGGCATAGCGGAATGGAAGTAACAAACGATGGGCTTCCGGCTAATGAAAATTATATAGCCAGACTTATTACGATCAAATATGTTTCTTCTGCAGAAACGCTTAAATTTATTGCTCCCATGGTATCAAAAAATGGTTATGCATCAGTATTCGGGCCGGGCAATATGCTGCTTGTAATTGATTCAGGAATAAATATAAGAAAAATAGTATCCATTATAGAATCAATCGACCAGCCGAGTGTGGGAGAGATGCCGGAAATTGTATATCTTAAATATGCCGGTGCTGAAGTTGTTGCCAAGACAATAAATGATAATATCAGCAATCGTGGGATGCAAAACGGAATATCGTCTAATGCTTTGCCAGGCAGTGCAGGAAAGGCTGTTGCAGACCAGAGATTAAACGCAGTGATGCTGTTCGGGGATAAAGCAATGAAAGAATTAATGCGTTCCTTTATTTCCCTTCTTGATGTGCGCTCTCCTGATGCACAAGGTATGATCAATGTTTATTTCATGGAGAATGCAGATGCAGTTGAACTTGCAAAAGTGTTGCAACTTCTTATACAAGCGGGACAGACAAAGCAGGCAGCTGCTTCCATGTCGGTGTTTGAAACTGCCGGAGGCATTTCTATTACTGCGGATAAAGCGTCAAATGCTCTGGTAGTAGTTGCTACACCTACTGATTACCAGAATTTGTTACGAATCATAAAACAACTTGATAAGAGAAGAAAGCAGGTTTTTGTGGAAGCCATGATTGCCGAGGTTTCTATTGGTAAATTGCTTGAACTTGGCTCAAAATGGCGCGCCGCAGTTACAAAGGATGGAGAGCCTATCGTGGTGGGAGGAGTGGGAGAGGTAAATGCTTCAACTATAAGTTCCATCCTTTCCGGTATGACCGGTCTAACGCTGGGCGGTATGTCCAATTACTTCACGGTTCCGCAGGGTTTTGTACCTGGAGCAACTTCCGATGTTAAAGTTCCGGGAATTACTGCATTGTTTAGCATGAGTGAATTTAAAGATGCTGTAAATATTCTCTCAACACCGCAGATTCTTACTTCAGATAATATGGAGGCTGAAATCCTGGTTGGTGAAAATATACCTTTGATCTCATCGAGAGAAAGGGATATTAGTACCACCGCAACCGTTCTTACTTCCATAGAACGTAAAGATGTTGGTGTGCTTTTGAAGATTACACCTCAGATAAACGAGGGTGAATATGTAAAACTGGATATATATCAGGAAATTTCGGCAGCGAAGGCAGATTCAGAAAATATTATAACATCAGTTGGTCCTACAATGACAAAAAGATCAACAAGAACATCCGTATCGGTAAAAGATAAGCAAACGGTTGTAATTGGTGGACTAATGGAAGAAAAAGATGAAGAATTAATTACAAAAGTTCCCTTTTTGGGAGATATTCCCGTTTTGGGTTGGTTTTTTAAATTCAGGAGCACCAGCAGGACAAAGACAAATCTGTTAATATTTTTAACTCCTTATATTATTCATGAAGCTTCCGATCTTTCCACGCTTACTCAAAATAAATATAACGATTATATGCTTAATGGAATACAGTATGTCGAGGATGAATTGATGGTTCAATTTAAAGAAGGTATTCCCAAAGAAGTAATTCATAAAATATTGTCAGAACAAAAGGTGTCAAATATTGAAACCACCAGCAGCGGAGTTTATCATATTAAACTTGACAAGAATGTAGATCTTAAGAAAGCGATAAATAAATATTCTTTAATTCCGGAAGTACAAAATGTTGAGCCTGTTCCGAGGATTAAGATTCAGGAATCAGGAGAGAAAAGCAGTAATCAGGAATCTGGGACAGCGGAACAATAATAAGATGATAAGCAAAAAATAGACAATAGAATATATTAAAAATAATGATCTGGACATTACTTGATGAAAAAATAGCTGCCCCGGCAGCAGGAACCACGATAAAACTTATCAAAGATAATGATGTGGATATTACTCTGTTAAGGCAGGTTCCCTACTTCTACTCAAAAAACAATCTTATCATGCCATTAAGGATAAATGACGGTTTTTTGGTTGCCGCTGTATATGGTAACAACGGTCTTTTGGCTGCTGTTGAACTGGCGGGAAAATACGGACTTAAAGCACATCCTTTAAGAGCGGAGCAAGGCATTATTACTGAGGCTATCAGTAAATTTTATGGCCAGATCAGTAATGCCGAAGAAGTTATGGACAATATGGATGCAGAGGATCTGTCCTCTGTGGCCACCGAGTTTGAGAAGCCGCGGGATATCCTTGAGCTTACGGAAGATGCCCCTATCATAAGGCTTCTTAATGCCCTTTTCCAGCAGGCATTCAAAGAAAGAGCAAGCGACATTCATATAGAGCCTTACGAAAAAGATCTTGAAGTCAGAATGCGAATTGACGGGATACTGCACAAGATTTTGCATCCTCCTAAAATTATCCAGGAAGCCCTGATAAGCAGGGTAAAAATTATGGCAAATCTTGATATTGCTGAAAAAAGACTTCCACAGGATGGCCGGATAAGGCTTCTTATCGGAGGCCAGGATATCGATCTTAGAGTATCAATTATTCCTACATCATTTGGAGAAAGAGCAGTATTAAGGCTGCTCGATAGAAAACAGGGGCTTATCGGTCTTTATGAAGTAGGTCTTGATAAAAAAGATGAGGTGAGATTTGAAAAACTGCTTGAAAATACAAGCGGTATCATCCTTGTAACCGGACCGACAGGAAGCGGCAAAACAACAACCCTTTATGCTGCTTTAAACAGAATCCATACTGAAGGAAGAAACATTATTACTGTAGAAGATCCTGTGGAGTATCAATTAAAGGGTATAGGGCAGATGCAGGTTAATCCAAAAATAGGCCTTACATTCGCATCCGGATTAAGATCAATATTAAGGCAGGACCCTGATATTATAATGGTCGGTGAAATACGTGATTTTGAAACTGCTGAAATTGCAATCCAAGCCTCTCTTACGGGGCATCTTGTTTTAAGCACTCTTCATACCAATGATGCTGTAGCAGCACTTGCACGGCTTGCCGATATGGGAATGGAGCCTTTCCTTGTTTCTTCTTCCCTTGTTGCTGTTGTTGCCCAGCGGCTTGTCAGAACTATTTGCCCTCATTGCAAAGAAGTTTATCAGCCGCCATCTTCGGAAACGGCGTATTTCCCTTTACCTGTTAAACAATTATACAAAGGTAAAGGATGCAGTGAATGCAGACAAAGCGGCTATCTTGGAAGAACGGGGATTTATGAAATTCTTTCCATAGATAATAAACTTAGACAAATGATTGCGGCGCGTGTTGATGCGCAGACTATCAAAGATTATGCTGTTTCCAAAGGAATGAGAACCCTTTATTCGGAAGGCGTTGATAAGGTTATGAAAGGCATTACTACATTGCAGGAAATCTTGAGAGCTACGCAGAAAGACTATGCCGATATTTAAATATAAAGGGTATAATTCCAAGGGATCGGAAATAACAGGTACTATAGAAGCACAGGGGCGTTTTGATGCCATTTCTGCTTTAAAGGCAAAACTGATCTTTCCAACAGATGTCCTGGAGGTAACCAAAAAGCCGATAAGAAGTATATTTCAGAAAAAAGATGATACTTTTCTTCCGGATTTTACAAGAAATCTTTCGATGCTTCTTGCTTCCGGAGTTCAGTTGATGGATGCTCTGCAATCACTTTCTGATGAATATACCGGATATTACGGGGATTTGCTGGTTCAAATAAAAGAAAGAGTATCTGCCGGCATGAGTCTGCATAAAGCACTGGAGGTTTATGGGGATTTTTTTCCGGAGTATTATATTAATATGGTTCAGGCCGGCGAGACAAGTGGCTCTTTAGATATGGTTCTTGTAAAGATTGCCGATTTTCTTGAAACGCAGGCTTTCATTAAAGCAAAAGTTAGATCGGCAACTGCATACCCTCTTTTAATGGCCGGTGTAAGCTTATTGATTCTCTTCTTTCTGTTTTCTTTTGTAATGCCGAAGATTGTAAGAATATTTTCAGAAACAGGCGGTTCTCTGCCTTTTCTTACAGCAGCAATTATTGCGGTGAGCAATATTTTTTCCAAATACTGGTGGGCAATCATTGCGATATTTTTTTCGACAGCCTGGTTGTTAAGAAAGTTATTTAAAAAATACAGAACACAAATTGATGGCATTATTTTAAAACTGCCCGGTAATATTATTCAGAGCCTGTATTATGCTAGATTTGCAAGGACAATGGGTGCTCTTCTTGAAGGGGGTATTCCATTACTTAAAGCGCTCAAACTTTCTGCAAAATCTATTGGCAACAGAAAACTGGAGCTTAATGTTCTCGATTCCGTAGAAAAGGTAGCAGGCGGACAGCAGATGTCTTCTTCTCTCTCCGGATTTCCGCCGCTTTTATTAAGACTTATATCTACCGGTGAAAAAAGTGGCAATCTTGCTCAGACAATAAACAGAGCGGCTTTGTCTTATGAACAGCAATTTGCCAGAAAAATTGAAAAGGCATTATCTCTTTTTGAACCTGCAATGGTACTTTCAATGGGGGTTGTGGTTTGTATTATTGTTCTTGCTGTTTTACTTCCAATCTTTCAGATGAATCAATTGGTAAAATAATGAGCCAGTTTCAAAACGTCCCATTTTGGCCGATCTCTGCGTTGGTTGAAAATTTTAATCCTCGAAATACTCCATGTATTCCTGCGGTTAAAATTTTCACCCGCCTTGATCTTGACCAAACTGAAACGTTTTGAAAGTGGCTCTAATGCTTAGGATTTTACGTAATTATTGGGGTGAGAAATGCAAAAAAAATATATTTCGATAAAAGGCTTTACTTTAATTGAACTTGTTGTTGTGGTTTTTATTCTAAGTCTTTTAGCAGCGATAGTAGCTCCAAAGATTATCGGAAGAACTGATGATGCACGCATTACAGAAGCAAAAGTACAAATTAAAAATTTTGAGACTGCCTTAAAACTTTTTAAAATTGATAATGGCTTTTATCCGGATACTCAACAGGGACTTGATGCTCTTTCTATAAAGCCTGAGACAGGTCGAATACCCAATAACTACAGAACGGGCGGATACCTGGAACAGAAAAAGATACCGCTTGATCCGTGGGGGAATTCATACATGTACATATCTCCAGGCATAAACGGAGATTTTGATATCATGAGTTTCGGAGATGATGGCAAAGAGGGCGGAGAAGGCAAGGATGCGGATATTAAAAATTGGGAAATGTAAGGATAGAGGTTTTACTCTTATAGAATTGATCGTTGTAGTTTTTATCATTTCTGTAATGCTCATGGTATCTTTCCCATATATTGGCTTCCGTGAAAGCGGCAAGTTAAAATCCGAAGCAGCGGTTTTAGCATCGGTTCTGCGTTATCTTAATGATAGTGCAGTGACTATGAAAGAAACATATGCGGTTAAATTTGATCTGGGCCAAAAAACAATCAGATATAAAGGCCCTGAAGGTGTAAAAACAGAGAAAATTGATGATCTTTCAAGTGTTTTGTTGCAAACCAGAGGTATAATATCCGATGGAGAAGTAATTGTATTTTATACTCCATTGGGTGCTTCAGAAAGTTTTATGATTAATTTAAAACGTGATGATTATACTATTTCCGTTAGTTCAAATTCTCTGAGTGGCAGAATAAGTATAATAACACAGCATAAGGTTTGATGATGCACAAAGGGTTCACTTTCCTTGAAATCATGATAAGCCTCGCAATTATAGGAGGACTTCTTTTTACCCTGATTTCTTCCCTTAATTACCATCTCGGTGTAGCTGAGAAGCAGATAGTCTTAACTACTATCGATAGGTTGGCACATGATAAGATCTATGAAATGGAGAAGAATCCTTCCGAAGATCGCGGAAATTTTCCAAAACCTTTTTCCGACATTCAATATGAAACCAGGGTGTCGGATTCAACATTTCCGGGTATGCTGGAAATCGGAGTAACTGTAATAAGTGGGAAAGAAAAACTTATACTATCTGAAATAATAACCGGGAAAAGATAGTTGCAGAGAAAGGGGCAAGGTGAAAGAATCAAGGACTAAAGGTTTCACATTATTAGAAATCCTGATATCGATAGCCATATTGTCTGTGGTACTTACAGCTCTTTATAATACCTTTTTTCTTTCTCACAAAGCGCTTGCAGCCGTTGATGGAACCCTGCTTAAACTTCAGGAATCCCGTGCTTTCGTTGATATATTAAAAAGAGAGATAGAATCCGTAATTTATTCTCGTGATAACAGCTACACTGTGTTCAGGATGGATGACAGAGATTATTATGGTCGTCAGGCCTCCCAGCTTACCATGAGCTCATTGTCTCCTTTAACAAACGGTATGGCTAAAATAAACTATACCACGGAAGAAAGAGATGGCAGATTGATTATAACAAAAGAAATAAAATCAGCATTTTTACAACCGGATTTATCTCAAAAAACACAAAGCCATAAAATTGATATGATAGAAGATGTTCAATCTTTTACCGTAGAGTGCAAATATGGGAACCGCTGGGTAAAAACATGGGACAGCGCATTGACAAAAAATGTTCCGAACGAGATAAAAATTTCAGTTACGTTTTATATTTCAAATAAAGAAACACGGGATAATACCGGCAGACTATTTGTGATTTCCGATATAGCAAAACCCAGAATAGGGAAGAACTTATAAATGGCTTCCAATAAGGGTATGGCTCTTATACTGACGCTGATGATCCTTGCGATAATGACAACAATGGTTGTTGAGTTTGTGCATGAAGTATATTCAACCAATGCAATTTTAAATAACTGGAGAATCAGCCGCCAACTTTCGTTAACTGCAAAATCAGGAATTACTATTGTTAAAAAAATAATTTCCGATAATCAGTCACGTTATGCATATACATATCCGGGTAAATATGAAGTTCCTTTGGGAAACATATTTGGTGAAAATGCTGATGGGTCCGGCGGCAAGGTTTTTGTGAATGTTGAGGATGAGAACGCAAAATTTAATGTAAACAGTATTGTCTGGCCTAATGGAACTACTAATGAATCTTCAATAGATTCATTTAAAAGGCTTTTAAAAAATATTAAGCTTGATGAGCAAGTTGCATACAGGGTTGCTGACTGGATAGATCCTGACAGCGAATCAAGGATGGGAAGATCCGAGCAGGGTGCTAAAAACGCTTATCTGGACAGCATTGATGAGCTAAAACTTATAAATGGAATGGATTCTAAAACGTACGAAGTATTAAAGCCTTTTATTACGGTATATGGTGCTGAAGGTGTTACATCTAATATTATAAATATCAATAGTGCACCATTGCCGGTAATTATGGCCCTGAATGCCGAAATCACTAAAGATCTTGCAGAAAGAATTATAAAGTACAGAGGTCTTGAGCCTCTCGAAACTCCAAGTGATCTGGTTAAAATAGCAGGCTTTGAAGGTTCTTTGGGGCAGTCACTTATCGGTATGCTTATAGTAAAAGCCGTAAATTTTAAAATAACATCATTTGCAGAGGATAATAAGATAAAGAGAATTATAGAATGTGTTGTGGAAAATAAAGGCGATAAATTTTTAACCAAATACTGGTGTGAAAGGTGAAAATAGCCAAATCGTGAATAACGTTATAATCATGAGCCAGTTTCAAAACGCCCCATTTTGGCCGATCTCTGCGTTGGGCTCAAATTTCAATCCTCGAAATACTCGATGTATTCCTGTGGTTGAAATTTTCGCCCGCCTTGAGCTTGACCAAACTGAAACGTTTTGAAAGTGGCTCTCATGCAAATTGGAGCATTATGAAAAAAATCGGTTTTATTGATATTCATCCGGGCGGTTCTATTTCTACTTTTTGCATAAAACAGGATGAAAGTGAGAAATGGCAGGATAATACTCTTGTTTATATTTTCAAAGAGCATTCCGGAAAAATTGAGCTTGACAAAACACTTGAATATTCATCCGATGAGAATTTAGAGGATATCAATGATTTTTATTTGAGTATCCCCATGGAGTTATTAAATTTCAGGATAATTAATCTTCCATATTCAGATAAGGAAAAATTGGGTAAAGCAATCCCTTTAGAACTTGGAAGCCTTATTGAAGGTGGTGATCCTGAAGATATTGTTTTTGAAACAGTTGTTCTTAAAAACACCGATTCCGGATTTGATATACTGATAGTTTATGCCGACAAAAGCTGCATTAATGCTGTAATTGAAAAGCTTGCTCTGAAAAATATTGATCCACGTATTATAACATCAATAGATCTTGCTAATATCATTCAAATGGGTGAAGGCACACTTTCTTTTGTTGAACGCCTCGCAAGTAAGGAAAATAAGGAAGAAATTGACAGAACAGGTTCAGCAGCAAATGAACTTTTTCACCCGACCATAAATTTAAGATCCGGTCCTTTAGCCTATACAAAAGATATTGCCAGAAGAAAACGTATACTGAAAAAAACAGTGATTTTAAGTTTTTTACTGGCATTTATTATAAATGCCAACATTGTTATCAATCTGACAATAACAAATAAAGATATTTCTTCACAGAAGAAAAGTTTAAGGAAAATGTATGCAGCTTTGTTTCCGGAAGAAAAGAAAATAGTTAATGAAGTATATCAGTTAAAATCTCATATCAAAGAGTTGAAAAAAAAGAGTGATGCCTTAACAGGAGTAAATCCAATCGATTTTCTTCTAAAACTTTCTCACGAACAAATAGGAGGAGTTGTATATAACGAGATCTGGTTCGAAAAAGGATTTATTAAAATGAAGGCCGAAGCAGTTTCAATGGAAGTTGTTGACAAGGCCAGGGGGAAGTACTCAAAATACTTATCAGATGTTTTGATCACAGATATTAAACCGGCAACCGACGGAAAGGTTTTTTTTACTGTTGTTGCTAAAGAAAGGCCTGAATAAAAATGGACCTAAGGCAAATTCCCGAAAAATTATCGCAAAATATCAGTAGAACATATTCGCGTAATGATATTATTATACTATTTCTTCTTCTATGTTTATTTCTTCTTATTATTCCTATGCACATGCTTAATAAAAAAGCAGAAAAAGAACTATCAGCTCTAAAAATAAGGCAAAATGATTTTTATACCTTAAGCAATGAATACAAGAAGCTGAATGTACACGTTAGCGCTATTGAAAGCAAAAGATCTTTGTCAAAGGCCGACAGTATTATTTATGCTTTAGATGAAGTATTTTTGCCGCTTGGTATTAAAGGGAAAATAAAATCTATAAAAGGTTTTGAGGATAGAGAAATAGAAGGCATGATGAATGAAAAAAGCGCTGAGGTTATGATAGAACAGATCAGTCTCAATGAACTGGTAAATATTTTTTATAAAATTGAAAATGTACCTATGCTTCTTAAGATAAATAACGCATCTATAAAAAAATCATTTGCATTCCCTGAACTTTTAGATATTTCTATGAGTATATCTTTATTTACCGAAAAAGTTTAATTAGCCCATATAAAACGGATAACAAGTTTAACTAAAAATGAAAAAAGCAGCCCTTTTTATCGCAGTTGCATTCTTTGTCTTTTGGGGGCTATGGATAATAGCAATCCCAAAAAAAATTGTGTCGGATTATATCTCAAACTCTCTGAAAAAATATAGCATTATTATAGATTTGGATGGTTTTGAAAAAGGACTTTTTTATAGCATAAAAAAACAAAATGTTCAGGTAAGCAGTACTGATGGTACTTTGATTTTAGTAATAAATAATCTAAAAGCCGGAATAAATTTTGCTTCTTTTTTAAAATTATCTCCGACTATAGATTTTCATTGCAATATCAATCAAGGAGATGTTGATGGAAATGTCGGTTTTAAAAAAGGTACCGGCCTTGTTGCACGAATTAAGGGAAGTGGTATTGATATTAAAGACTTGCCTGTAGTTGAAAGTTTATATGGAATCAGCGGTACAGGAGATATTAATTTTGATTTTTTGAAAATAAAAGATAAAAGTAATATTAAGTTTTCTATAAATAATGCAGATATAAAAAGTATCGGACTTATTCCGTTTGATTTGTTTAAAAAAATGCGTGGAGAAATGTTTGAGGAGAATGGATTAATTACCGTAAAATCTTTGGCAATGGAGGGAAATGGAATATACGCCAGGGCCAAAGGTTATATAAAAGGAAATAATAGAGATTTGAAAATGGAGATAATGGTGAATTCTTCTTCTGATATGAAACCGTCATATCTTGGAGCTCTTGAAAAATACAGGGTTTCACCCGGTTATTATGTAATCAGATGAAAGGTGCTATTCTTTCGGGATTTCAAACTTTTCCATAAGATCATATAAAGTCGGGCGGCTTATGCCAAGCTCACAAGCAGCTTTTGTCAGATTGCTGTTGTTTTTGAAAAGTGCTTTTAAAATAAGTTCTTTTTCTAAAGCTTCGCGTGCTTCTTTGAGCCCCATACCTTCAAATTTAGCAGGTGCAGAAGATTTCATCTCAAGATCTTCAGGGCTTATTTTACCGCCTTCAGCCATTATAACGGCACGTTTTATACGGTTTTCAAGTTCTCTGATATTTCCCGGCCATTCATATTGCTCAATAGCATTGATTGCATCAGATGTGTAGCCTTTTATTTTTTTTCTGTTTTCATCTGTATATCGCTCAAGAAAAGCTTTAGCCAAAAGCAATACATCTCCTTTTCTTTCTCTTAAAGGAGGAAGTGCTATGGAAATTACTCCCAGACGATAATATAGATCATTTCTGAAACTTCCATCTTTCATTGCCTCTTCCAGATCGCGGTTTGTAGCAGAAAGAACACGGGTATCAACTTCAATTTCTTCCCTTCCTCCTACTCGTTCGATAACTTTTTCCTGAAGGAATCGCAGAAGTTTAACTTGAAGAGAGAGCGGGAGTTCGCCTATTTCATCTAAGAACAGGGTACCCCCTTCAGCCATTTCAATACGGCCTTTACGTTGCGTATGAGCACCTGTGAAAGATCCCTTTTCATGTCCGAAAAGCTCACTTTCAAGAAGATTTTCAGGTATGGCGCCGCAGTTAATAGCAATAAAAGAATTGGATTTGCGGTTACTAAGACTGTGAATAGCACGGGCGACCAGTTCCTTGCCCGTACCACTTTCTCCTGTTATAAGAACAGGTGCATCTGTTGTTGACACCTTTTTTATAGTTGAAAACACTTCCTGTATTTTGGGGCAGGTGCCAAGCATGCCTTCAAAGGAGTTGCCGCTCAACCGGCTCTGTAGTATACGCTGTTCCTGCTCAAGATAAGATACATAAAAAGCGCGTTTTAAAACAACCTTAAGTTCATCTATTTGTATCGGTTTGTAGAAAAAATCATATGCACCTTGTGCTACAGCGCGCAGGGCGTTTTCTTTTTCTCCGCGTCCGGTAATGATAATTACCTTGAGCTGTCTGTTTTCGGTAAGGATTTCAGACAAGGTCAGAAAGCCTTCTTCCACACCTGCCGGATGTGGAGGCAACCCAAGATCAAGTGTAATAACAGCTGGGGTTTCCTTTTTAAATAAAGCAAGAGCGCTCTTTCGATCTTCGGCCAGAAAAACTCTGTAGTCATTGGATAGAGCCCACTTCATCTGCGTTCTCAAATCTTCATCATCATCTACTATCAGTAATTTTGGTTTTTTCATCCCTTGTCCTTAAATATTGTGACTATATATCCTGACAATATATGAACCGTTTTTCTTTATTTACTGCTTATCGGCAAAAACACCCTAAACATTGACCAGTTATTTTCTTTACTTTCAACCTCTATCCTGCCGCCATGAGCTTCAACAATTGTTTTACAGTGAAACAGACCGATTCCCATGCCCTGTTTTTTTGTTGTCCTGAAAGGCCGGAACAGATCTTTTGCTATAAATTCCTCAGACATTCCGCAACCATTGTCATAGATAGAGATTTGTGCCCAATTTTCTTTACAGGCAGTTTCAACTATAATTTTACCATCCTGTTCTATGGCATCACAGGCATTCATAAGAAGATTCTCGAGTACTTTATTAATTTGTTCAGGATCTATAAAAAGCAAAGGAACATTGTTTAAGTTTTGCAAAACAGACCCTTGGGTATATCCTTTAATATCAGATACGGCAGATGTAATCATCTCATTAAGATCAGTCTTTTGTACAGAAAGTTCCAGCTTTTGGCTTAAAAGAGAGAGGCGGCTGCTCATGCTGTTTATCTTTGATACGCTTTGTGAAATTGTTTTAAGAGCATCGGCACGAAATTCAGGGTTATCTATAAGAACAGGTAGGTTCTGTGTTACAAGAGAAAGTTTTGTCGCAAGATTTTTCAGGTCATGCATAAAAAAAGCAGACATGGCCTGGAATGCCTCTAGCTCTTTTACTTTGCGAAGATGTTCCGAAAGCCTCAAATTCTGCAAGATAGCAGCCGCCTGATCGGCAATGGTTCTAACAAGTTCAGTTTCTTCAAAAGAAAGGGGCTCATAAAAAACTTTTTCGCTTAACGTCATAATCCCGATAAGTTGACCTGCGGCATTTAGCGGGACACAGTATCTTATACTCGATTCGCGTGTTTCTGCATCATAGATGCGGTTTAGAGACTTCACCCAGCTGGCTGTATTTCCTTTAAGATCAAGCAAAACAGATTGTTCTTCCATTGTGCGGATAAGATCAGCAATATTATAACCTGAAAAACTCATTGTATCTGCTTTTGCATCCGTAAATACTGTTGAACCTTCTAAAGACATCCTTTCCTGTTTCTCATCAACTATCCAGATGCTTACGGATAGAATCTCCATTGTTTCAGAGACCATGTTTACAATAATGCTGCAAAGATCTTTTGTTTGTGTAACAGAAGCGGTTCTGTTTGTAAAATCTCCCCAGATTTTCCGGTAGTCATATTGGGGCCGTTTGAAATGACGGCTTATAAAACGTTTTCTTTTTACCCGCAGACGGTCTGAAAGCAGCAGACTTATTATTACGATTAAAGCTACAAATGCTAAAAATATTATTAGATAAGTATTATCGATCCATGCAAAATGAACGGAAAGCCATGTCAGTGTTCCTACTAATATAAAGTAGATGCCCGCGATAAGCATTGTAAATGAATTATATAAAAGCTGATGGGAAAGCTGAATACTGGCATTAAGAGGTTTCCCACGTAATAGTGACCGTAAAATAAGGATTGCGGCTACAAGAAGCGCTCCTTGATTAATAACATAAAGACCTGTAGTTACACCTTTGAAAAGCAGTACATAGCTATATGTGAAAAGTCGTATTCCTATCATAGCTCCCAAGCCGAGAAACATAAATTTGGTTTGCCAGCGTATATGACCTGTGGAATGTCGGAATGTTCTTTCAAAATTCATCAGAATCAGGATTGCAGATAATATCCAGATAAGATGCCATATATATCCTGAATTTCCGATTGCTATAAAAAGTTCTGAGGTTTTTGTTAAAACGGGTTCTCCCGAAAAGAAAGAGTTTCTGAAAAAAATGGCTATTAATACAGGCAGAATAAAAAATGAAATAATGACCCATTTCCATTTTGATATCTGTTCCATATAATTAGCTCGGGCAAAGCTTATGCTGAAAAGAAGCCAGACAGATGGCAGAAATGAAGCGGTTATTGACTGGAAATGCTGTCGAATTAAAAAATTATCTATAGATAATGACTGGAAAAGAAACCCGGTTAATGCGGCATTTACTGAACATAAAATCATGCCTGCTGCAAAAATACGATGAATAAAAGAGCGAGGTTCTCGCCACAGCGCAAGAAGCGCAATTCCTGCTGCTACCGCAGCCGCTACATATGAGATAGTTAAGGTAAACATTTTTAAGTTAGATTAAAGATTTAAGTATCTTTGTTGATATATCCGATTTGAATTTTTATATATCTGGGTTTTTGACTCTCCATTATAGTCAACAATGTGCAGACTTTATAGCATACAGCACGGGAATGCAAGTGTCATTTTAATGTTATAATTCAGGCAGGATTATTATTTCTTATTTTCTTCTAATCATTGACCTTTTATCTTCTTATGTGGTAATAATCTCCCGGCTTAATTTTTCAAAGATGCATGAATCGTTTTAATAAAACGATATTTTCTGATGATTAATTAATAAACATGTTAAACAAAAATATTAGAGCCACTTTCAAAACGTTTCAGTTTGGTCAAGGTCAAGGCGGGTGATAATTTTAACCGCAGGAATACATGGAGTATTTCGAGGATTAAAATTTTCACCCAACGCAGAGATCGGCCAAAATGGGACGTTTTGAAACTGGCTCATTAGTACTTTAAAACCTGACGGTTGCATTATTTCAAGCCGTCAAAATCAGGAGGTTTTTTTATATGAAAGAAGTTGTAATAGTTGGAGGAGCAAGAACTGCTGTAGGTTCATTTGGTGGAAGCTTAAAAGATGTTTCAGTTATTGACTTAGGAGGTCTGGTTATAAAAGATGCTCTTAAAAGAACAGGGCTTAGGCCTGTTGTTGGAGCAAATACATTGGAAAATGCTCCCGAAACATTGAAAGATAAGGGAATAACCGAGCTTGAAAGCAAATATTCTGATTGGGATGATTCAAAACAACCAATTGAAATTGATGAAGTTATAATGGGAAATGTACTTCAGGCCGGATTGGGGCAAAATCCTGCAAGACAGTCAATGATACGTGGCGGTATTCCGAAGGAAACGCCTGCTTTTACCATTAATAAAGTATGCAGCTCAGGACTTCGGGCGATTGCTTTGGGGGCAACTTCCATAATGGCCGGACAGGCTGATGTTATAATAGCCGGTGGGCAGGAAAACATGAGCCTTGTACCTATGGCGCTTCAAAAAGCCCGCTGGGGTTACAGAATGGAAATCACAGGAAACGGCCAGATCCAGGATTTAATGGTTTTGGATGGATTATATGAGATATTTTACGGCTATCACATGGGATTAACAGCTGAAAATATTGCTGCTATGTATGGGATCAGCAGAGAAGAGCAGGATCAACTTGGCGCACTTAGCCATGAAAGAGCTATGGCTGCAATAAAAAACGGCATATTTGCCCAGGAAATAACACCTGTTGTTATAAAGACGCGAAAAGGTGACACGATAGTTGATACGGATGAGCGCCCAATGGAAACAAGCGTTGAAAAAATGGGAAAATTAAGACCGGCATTCAAAAAAGACGGAACCGTGACAGCCGGAAATGCCTCCGGAATAAATGATGGTGCTGCGGCTGTTGTTATGATGAGCCTTGATAAGGCAAAAGAGCTTGGGCTTGAGCCTATTGTCTATGTCAAGTCCTTTGCATCAGGCGGTGTTGATCCGGCATATATGGGTCTTGGACCTGTTCCTGCTATTAAAAAAGCATTAAAAACAGCCGGCATGGCATTGCAAGATATTGACATGATAGAATTAAATGAAGCATTTGCGTCCCAGGCTATCGGTTGTATGCGCGAACTTGGTATTGATAATGACAGGCCGAATGAACTGGGAAGCGGCATTTCTTTGGGGCATCCCATTGGCTGTACAGGTGCTCGCCAAATGGTTTCGGGAATGAACCAGATGAAAAGAAAAGGATATTCTACAGGCCTTATTTCCATGTGCATTGGCGGTGGTATGGGAATGGCCATGGTCATTGAAAGAAAGTAATTTGGATATCGATTTTCACCGTTTTATATTTGGGTTTTGCGATTTGATTATTGGGTTTTTTTGAGGGGTTGTAAGATGGATCTTAGCAGAAAACTCGGGATTCTCATTTTTTGTGGTGTACCTGCCATAGTTGGCGGGGGTATAGCATATGCTGTGTTTGGCAGTTATGCTTATGTGATTGCTTATGAAATCATTCTTATACTTGTTGCCGGAGTATTTGTCGGCAAAGCATAAAGAACAGATATCTATTCCGGTAGTAAACTTTAAACAAAAGGTTTTGTATTATTATGCAAACTGAAGAACTACATGAGATCGACTTAGAGACAGAGATGAAAAAGTCTTATCTCGATTACGCTATGAGCGTTATTATCGGGAGGGCTTTGCCTGATGTTCGCGATGGCCTTAAGCCTGTCCATCGTCGCATTCTTTACGCCATGCGCGAGCTTAAGAATGATTGGAATAAACCGTATAAAAAATCAGCCAGAATAGTCGGTGATGTAATAGGTAAATATCATCCGCATGGTGATACGGCAGTTTATGATACTATTGTTCGAATGGCCCAGGATTTTTCATTAAGGTATCTGCTTGTTGATGGCCAGGGCAATTTCGGCTCTGTAGATGGAGATCCCCCTGCAGCAATGCGTTATACTGAAATCAGAATGACGCGCCTTGCCCATGAAATGATGGAAGATATCGACAAAGAGACCGTTGATGTTGTGCCGAATTATGATGAGTCTTTAACCGAGCCTTCAATACTGCCTGCTAAAATACCATGTCTTCTGATTAACGGATCTTCAGGTATTGCTGTCGGAATGGCGACAAGTATTCCACCGCATAATCTTACCGAAGTAATAGAAGCAATAAAAAGTCTTATAGATAACCCCGATATTACATGTGAAGAGCTTATTAAAATAGTACCGGGGCCTGATTTTCCTACAGCCGGTATAATCTACGGGAGAAGCGGAATATATGATGCTTATTCCACCGGAAGAGGTAAAGTAAAGGTTCGTGCACGAGTTCTTGTGGAAGTGGATAAAAAGAGTCAGAGCGAAACTATAGTGGTTACAGAGCTTCCATATATGGTCAATAAAGCAACCCTTATTGAAAAAATTGCCGAAATGATCCGTGACAAGCAGATAGAAGGAATAAAGTATGTACGGGATGAATCCGACAGACAAGGGATGCGGATCGCTCTTGGTCTTAAGAAAGACCAGATGGCAAAAATTATCATCAATCAACTTTATAAGCATACCCGGATGCAAAGCACATTCGGTATCATCTTCCTTGCTGTTGTAAATAACAGACCGGAAGTACTGACATTAAAGGAAATCCTTGAGTATTTCGTACTGCACCGCAAGGATATTATTATAAAGCGGACTAAATTTGAGCTAAAGAAGGCTGAAGCACGGGCTCATATACTTGAAGGGCTCAAGATAGCGATAGATAATATTGATGCAGTAATTACATTGATTAAAAGCTCTAAATCTCCCACAGAGGCTAAACAAGCGCTTATATCTAAATTCGATATGACTCCTATTCAGTCTCAGGCTGTGTTGGATATGCGTCTTCAAAGACTTACCGGCCTTGAGCGGGAAAAGATAATTGAAGAATATGATAATATAATAAAAGATATTGCAAAGTACAGGGCAATACTTTCCAGCGAAACTCTGGTATTAAATATCATAAAAGATGAACTTACCCTGATAAAAAGCGAATACGCCGATGTACGACGTACTGAAATTACGGATGAAACGGAAGATATTTCAATTGAGGATTTAATCGTTGAAGAGGATATGGTTGTTACTGTTTCCAAGGATGGATATATTAAGCGGACACCCGCAAGTATATATAATGCGCAAAGTCGCGGAGGAAAAGGTAAAACTGCGATGGCAACAAAAGAAGAGGATTTTGTTTCATTGCTTTTTGTTGCATCTACTCACCACCATTTTCTGTTTTTTACAAATCAGGGGAAAGTCTACTGGTGTAAAGTTTATGATATTCCTGAAGCCGGACGGACAAGCCGGGGTAAGGCTATAGTTAATTTATTAAACTTTGCACAAGGTGAAAAACTTACTACCGTTCTTGCTGTAAAGGATTTTGAGCCGGGGTCTTTTGTGATCATGGCAACAAAGCGGGGGCAGGTTAAAAGGACGGATATCATGGCATACAGCCGGCCAAGAGTAGGAGGAATCAAGGCTTTAAAACTTGATGATGGAGATGAGCTTATAGCAGTGCGTATTACTGATGGTACGCTTAATGTTTTTGTTTGTTCAGCTTCGGGGAAATCTATTCGTTTCCATGAATCGGATATACGGGCAACTGGCCGTGTTACCGGAGGAATGCGGGGGATGCGTTTGTCCAAGGATGACCGGATTGTGGGAATGGAGGTTTTAAGCCATGGACAGACGCTTTTTGCGGTTACGGAAAACGGTTTCGGCAAAAGGACATCTATTGATGAATATCCTGTTCATAAAAGAGGAGGAAAGGGTGTCATATGTATAAAAACCAGTGAAAGAAACGGCCAGGTTGTAACAATAATTATTGTAGATGAGGATGATGACCTTATGCTTATGACAGACTCCGGTAAAATTATTCGTACTCCCATAAGCGGTATTTCGGTTATCAGCCGCAATACTCAGGGAGTCAAGCTTATGAACAGAGAAGAGCCTGAAAAAGTTATCGGAGCGGTGAGGCTTGCTGAAAAAGACTAGTACAGGGTCGGGAGAATATACCATATAAGAGGATATGGATGAATTTTAGATGATGGATATATCAGATATAAATAATGCTAATATAGGTGTGATTGGGGCAGGAAGCTGGGGTACTGCGCTTGCCAATCTTTTAGGTAATAAAGGATTTAAGGTTGATTTCTGGGTTTTTGAAAAGGAAATAAAAGAACAGATCGAAGAATTTCGCGAGAATAAGGTTTTTCTTCCGGATATAGTACTTTCTTCAAATATTATTCCTTCAAATAATATTGCCTATGCTGTTAAAGAAAAAGATCTTGTTCTTATAGTTGTGCCATCCCATGTGATGCGCGAAACAGCTATGAAAATTTCGGGCTTGATTGATAAAAAAACAATTATAGTTACTGCTTCAAAGGGAATAGAAAATGGTACATATCTTACCATGACTGGTGTTCTCAAGGAGTGTATCACTAATATTTGTGAAGATAATTTTGCTGTTCTTTCAGGGCCGAGTTTTGCAAAGGAAGTAGCAAAAAACTTGCCTACGGCAGTAACAGCGGCATCAAAAAGTCCGGATGTTGCAGCTTTTGTTCAGCTCCTGTTTGCAACTCCATTTTTCAGGGTATATACCAATGATGATATAATAGGGGTTGAATTGGGAGGTGCAGTCAAAAATGTTATAGCTATTGCTGCAGGAATTATAGACGGTCTTGATCTGGGATTAAATACCAGAGCAGCACTTATAACAAGAGGACTGGCAGAGCTAAAGCGACTAGGGCTTGCAATGGGTGCAAAGCCTGAAACATTTACAGGTCTTGCCGGTGTCGGTGACCTGGTTCTTACCTGTACAGGCGATTTAAGCAGAAATCATATGATTGGCAAAAAAATAGGCGAAAACAAGAAACTAAAGGAAATCCTTTCCGAAATGCGTATGGTTGCAGAAGGTGTAAATACTACAAAGTCGGTTTATAATCTTTCTAAAAAACTTGGTGTTGAAATGCCTATCACCGATCAGATTTACAGCATATTATACGAAGATGTTTCTCCGAAGGAGGCTCTCCTTAATCTTATGACGCGTGATCTTAAGCAGGAAGTGGATGAGTAAAGACAGAATACAGGAAAAAGGCGAAGGCCACAGGCAAAGGCTTCGAGATAAATTCCTGTCGTCAGGCCTTTCCGGTTTTCATGATTATGAAGTAATAGAACTTTTACTGACTCTTGCTACCCCACGCAAAGACTGCAAGGAATCTGCAAAGGCGGCTTTAAACAAATTTAAGACTTTTCAGGCAGTCCTTGAAGCTTCCCCCTCTGAATTGTGTAAGATAAAAGGCATAGGGCCTGTAAATCTTTTTGGGATCAAGCTTGTTAATGATGTTGCAAACAGGTATCTTGAAAAGAAATTGATTAATAAAGATCCTATAAACAATTCCAAAGAATTGTTCGATTATCTTAATCATAATCTAAGGGACAAAAACATTGAGTGCTTTGAGGTGATTTTTCTTGATGCCAAGAACAAAGTCATAAGAGCCGAAACCCTTTTTAAGGGTTCGCTTACTTCAAGTTCCGTATATCCAAGAGAAGTAGCACGGGCTGCACTAGATTATCATGCAGCAGCTCTTATTTTCGCACATAACCATCCGTCAGGTGATCCTGAACCTTCTGCCGAAGACATTGCAGTAACAAGACAGCTTGTTTTTGCATGCAAGGTAATGGGTGTTTCCGTCCATGAACATATTATAATAGGCGACAATAAATATTACAGCTTTGCAGATCATGGTTATATTGAAAAGATTAACCTGGAATTTAATTTGCAGACAAAAGAATTTGAAGCAAAAAATTTGCCGAAATGAATGCTGACCACAAAAAACATCCGGATTGTTTTGGGAAAATGGACATTGTTTTTCCAATGGCCGATGACGGCTTAAGATGTTCGCCGGAGTCCTGTCTTGCATGCGATTTAAAGACCGATTGCTTAAAAACAGCTATGAATCAGAAAGAAGGTTTAAAAGCGCAAGAAGAATTTACCGACAGGTTTTATGAAGCAGGCATGATCGGCTTTTTAAAAAGATGGTCTGATAAGAAAATTCTTCACCGCAAGATTAATAAAAAGAATAAGGAGTAAAGTTTTGAAAACTATAAAAGACATTAACCTTTCGGGCAAACGTGTGTTTATAAGAGTTGATTTTAATGTGCCTTTAGATGAAAAGCTTAATATAACTGATGATACCAGAATAAGTTTTGCACTTCCTTCCTTAAAATACGCGATAGAAAATAAAGCAAAGCTTATTGTTGCATCTCATCTTGGCAGACCGAAAGGAAAAGTTTCTCCACAGTTTAGTCTTTTGCCGGTAGCAAAACGCCTTAGTTCTTATTTGGACAAAGAAGTTAAGATGGCTTCCGACTGTATAGGGCCTGATGTTGATTCTTTAATATCTTCAATGTCTGAAGCAGATGTGTTGCTTCTTGAAAACTTAAGATTTCATCCGGAAGAAGAAAAAAATGACGATAATTTTGCAAAAGAACTGGCCAAGCTTTGTGATGTATATGTTAATGATGCATTTGCAGTATCTCATAGGGCGAATGCTTCTGTTGCCGCAATAACAGAGCATGCAACAGTGTCGGTTGCAGGATTATTACTTGAAAAAGAGCTGGAATACTTTGAAAAAGCCATGACAAACCCAAAGCGACCGCTTGTGGCAGTGGTTGGAGGGGCGAAAGTTTCAAGCAAGTTGGCTGCTCTTGAAAATATGATTTTGCGCGTGGATAAACTGATAATAGGCGGTGCAATGGCAAATACTTTCTTAAAAAGCCAGGGCATTGATGTTGGGGATTCAAAGGTTGAAGAAGATCTTCTTGAAGTTGCCGCATCTATAATGAAAAAAGCTTCTGAAAAAGGTGTTAAATTTTATCTTCCGGTTGATGGAATTGTTGCTGATTCTTTTTCTCCCGATGCAGCGACAAAAATTGTGCCTGTAGCCAAAATACCGGCAAAGTGGATGATGCTTGATATAGGGCCTGAGTCATCTCTGCTTTTTTCAAAAGCTTTAAAGGATGCAGGAACAATAATCTGGAACGGCCCTCTCGGGGCATTTGAAATGGAAGCTTTTGCCAAAGGTACAATGTCTATGGCAAATGATCTGGCAAATTCGAAAGCATTGACCATAGTTGGCGGAGGAGATACTGATTCGGCTGTCCATAAAGCAGGTAAAGCAGGCAGTATAACTTTTATTTCAACAGGAGGCGGTGCTTTTCTTGAGCTGCTTGAAGGCAAGACTTTGCCTGCTGTTGCAGCTTTGGCCAAAGCTCAACAAAAAACAGTATAAAAACAAAAGCTGTTTTTACCTATGAAAAATCTCAGTTCTCATAAATTGGGTATGCTGATTGGTGTCTGTATTATTGCTGTTGCAGTGGTAATATATATTTTCAGGACTCCCTTGTGGGATTTGACTCTTTTTTATTGGAATCTTTTATCCGACAGGGAACAGATTAAAACATTTATTACATCGTTTGGAATTCTCGCCCCTATAGCTTTTATAGCTATCCAGATCCTTCAGGTAATTTTTGCTCCTGTTCCTGGTGAAGCAACGGGCTTTATCGGCGGATATCTTTTTGGTGCTTTACAGGGTTTTATTTATTCAAGCATAGGACTTGCAGTTGGATCGTGGATAAATTTTCTTATAGGTCGTTTTTTAGGCAAGCGGGTCATCAGAAAAATAATCCCTTCAAACTATCTGACTAAATTTGATTCTACAATTAAGCACCAGGGGGTTTTAGTGCTTTTTGTTCTGTTTGTTTTTCCCGGTTTTCCCAAAGATTATCTTTGCCTGTTTCTTGGCATAAGTGCTCTTCCGATTAAAGTATTTATTCTTCTCGCCACTATAGGGCGCATGCCCGGAACTTTGATGTTAAGTTTTCAGGGAGCATCCCTTTATGATAAAGCGTACGGGCCCTTTATAATTATAACGGTAATTTGTATTGTCTTTATGGCCATTGGATATAAATACCGCGATGCTATTTATCAGTGGGTTGATAAAGTTAACAACAAGTAATACTTCAGCTCGCATTACTTATGGCGGGTAAGAATGGGTGTGGAGCTGCAAGCCCGTTATCGAAGTATGATGCAATGAAAAAGACAATGCCTAAGAAAAAATATATAACACAGAACTGCAACTAACTTTGAACCACGTTAAAAAATTGCAGGGACTTCTTCCAATTTGTGCTTCATGTAAGAAAATTAAAGATGACAAAGGTTATTGGAATCAGATTGAATCCTACATTGTAGAGCATTCTGAGGTTCAATTTAGTCATGGACTTTGTGAGGAATGTTCTGAAAAGCTTTATGGTAAAGAAGATTGGTATAAAAAATTGAAAAGAAAAAGTGAACCATATAATCGGATAGCCGGAGATTTTTAAACTAAAAAAGCCTCTTCGCCTTCTCGGTTACTGTGCAGAATAATGTTCTTATGCGATCCCTTTCCCCTTTTTATATAATACCCAATGACATTCGCCCTGGCGCTGGTAATGCTGTGCGCTAAATGCACCAATAAGATGTATTCTCCAGTCATAATCTGGCTCTGAAACTGCCAACTCTTCAGCTTCAGCCACGGATATATAATCATTGCAGCTTTGCGCTTGCTTTTCCGAATATACACACTCACCATTTTTAGTCAGTAATGCATTGCCGAACCCAACTGCAATTACTTCTTGCATGGACAGGGATATATGTTTGCATCCACATAAAGGGCATATCTCATTTTTTGCTTCAATACAGGGAAGATATTTAAATTCCGTTAAGGGTTCAGACGAAAACCTATCTGACTTTGGTAGAATTTTACAGTTATTCATAGAGGTCCTTTTTATTGCAAGTAATAGTAATTATAATGATATTGGTCTAATTCTTATAGCTTATAACTTTACAGGAAATGCCCTTTTTTGATACGCTTCCTTATTTACTACAGAACAACTTACAAATAGCATACAGATTGACTGAATAATGATTTTTTTACTGTTTTTTTTAATTAAAAGCGTATGAGGCATATTTTTTTATACTTGACGCATTAATTTTTATTATGATAATGATAACTTCGGTCGTGTTGCTCGTATCATTTTTCTATAGACATCGGGCCAAAAGACTATTTTCTACTTCCCTGTCTTTGGTTTTCCCGAAAGCAAATCCTTTTTAAGCGATAAGCTGCTTTTAGAGGATTGGAAGATTATTTTTCATGAAAGGAACCAACGCCTCAATATCCAAAATATCGCGGCCCGCGCTCACGAATGTCTTTCATAGAACAAGACTGTTTGAGGCGTTGGAGATTGGCAGCAAACCCATTGTCTGGATCTCTGGCCCTGCGGGCTCAGGAAAGACCACGTTTGCTGCGAGCTATTTGGATTACACAGGAATTCCGTGTCTTTGGTATCGTGTGGACAAAAGCGATTCTGACATAGAGAATTTTTTCTATTATATGGGGCTAGCGGCAAAGAAAGCAGCTCCACGTTTCAAAAAGCCGCTTGAAACTTTAAGACCTGAATATCTACAGGGAATACCGGTTTTCACACAAAGATTCTTCGAAGACCTTTATCGCAGGCTGAAACCTCCTTTTGTAATTATTTTGGACGATTACCAGGAAGCACTTGAAACCTCCGACTTTCATGAGATTGTTAATATAGGCTTGTCTGATGTACCTGACGGTACGCGTGTTTTTATTCTAAGCAGGAATGAACCGCCCCCGGCTCATATCGGGCTGCGTGCAGGTAACAAGATGCATTTTATCAGATGGGATGATCTTCGCTTTACACTCGATGAATCGAAACAGTTCACGCAAATTGTCGGAAAGCAAGAGCTGACGGACAATGAAATCACAGGCATGCACAACAGCATCGAAGGCTGGGCTGCAGGTCTTGTTTTGCTTATGGAAAACAATGCCTACGCGGCAACAGCACTGAAACCTCCCCAAAAACCATTGCGGAAAGATGTGTTTAGCTATTTTGCGAGGGAGGTTTTCGACAGGCTTGATGAAAAGATGCAAGGTTTTTTGTTAAAGACAGCATTGCTACCGGTAATACCGGCGAAGATTGCGGAAAGGCTGGCTGGAAAGGGTGCTGAAGATATGCTTGAAACTCTTAGAGGCAGCCATTTTTTTACTGAGCTAAATTTGACACCTAAACCTGTATACAGATATCACTCCCTGTTCAGAGATTTTCTGATTGCCCGCATGAGAGAATCTTTTAGCCCGGAAGATATCTTTCAGGAGCAAAGGCGTGCTGCATCGCTGCTTGAGGAATCAGGTCAGGTGGAACATGCAGCGGATCTTTGGATTGAATGTGAAGATTGGGAGGCACTTTCGGCCCTTATATTGAAAAACGCTGAAATACTTCTTGGTCAGGGCAGGATCCAATCTCTGGCCGGCTGGCTTAACAGGCTACCTGATGAAGCACTTTCTAAATCCCCATGGCTCTTTTATTGGCTGGGTATGTGCCGCCTTTTATTTGATCCTGCTTCTGCAAGACAATATCTTGAAAAAGCGTTTGATGAGTTTAATAAAGCCGACAACCTTGCGGGGGCCTTGCTTTCATGGTCTTTTATTATAGAGAGTTTCGGTTATGAGTTTGCTGATTTTACCCCGCTTCAGATGTGGATCAAGCGCCTATATAAATTAATGGGCAGGAGGCGACTAAACTTTCCCTCAGTCCAAATTGAGACCAGAGTAGCTGCCGGTATGGTGTTTGCTATGACAACCGCATGGCCTTGGCACGCCGATATGGAAGATTGGATAAAAAGGTCGCTTAAATTAGCAAGAGAATGTGGTGACCAAACACTTTGCTGTACAGCTTTTTTTTCGGTTTGTCTTCATTACGCATTATCCGGAGATTTTAAAAAATTCTCCTTATTGATGGAAGAAATGCGCAATATGGCCAGGAGGTCCGGAGCTAGTCTGTTTGTAAAAGCTATATTTATTGTACTTGAAGCCCATCTTTGCCTTGCCTTTCATATTGGTTCTGATCATAGAGATGCGGCAAAAATTATTTCAGCAGCACTTGAATTCTCTGCCAAAACAGGCATCCATTATTTTGATTACCTTGTTTTATATACAAAGGCTTTTGTCGAGTTCGAAGCCGGAGATCTTGCGGCAGGAGATGAAAGCTTGCGTGCTCTTGAAGCTATATTGGATCCCAGGCAAAGACTTCGTGTTGCATTTTTTCATCGTCTTTTAGCTTATCGTGAGTTTGTGGCAGGAAATTTCTCTAAGGCATTGACTCGTGCCGAAGAAGCACTCAAAATCTCAGAAAAGGGTGGGTATGTCTATGTGACGGCAAACAGCCATTTGGCGATTGCCCGAGTCCTGCATGTAATAAAGCAGACTGATAAGGCCCAAAACCATATCCGGTCGGCTATGGATCTTTCATGCGGGTCGAAGCTATTTTATTTTATGTGCATTCTTGCCCAGGCACACTTTGCTTTCGACACGGGCAAAGAGGAAGAAGGTCTGAGTCTGTTGCGGCAGGGTTTTCTAATCGGAAGAGAGCAAAATTATATGGGTTTTGTATACTGGTGGGAGCCAAAAATTATGGCTTTTCTTTGTGCAAAAGCTCTTAGCGCAGGTATAGAAACTGACTATGTCAGACAATTCGTTAGCAATAGGAAACTCATAGAATACCAAGTCCCGGTAGAATTGGAAGGCTGGCCCTGGCCACTTAAGATTTATACATTTAGCGAGTTCAGGATTGAACGGGATGGAAATAATCTGGATTTCAAAGGCAAGGCTCCCCAGAAGCCCTTGGCACTTCTTAAGGTGCTGATTTGCCTCGATCACAATAATGTACCTGAAGAAGATATTGCGGACGCACTTTGGCCTGAAACCGACGGAGATTTGGCCCATAAATCCTGTGAAATAACACTTCTGCGTCTCCGAAATATCATAGGAAAAGAGGTTGTTTCGGTCAATGGAGGGTTGGTCTCGCTGCACAAAAAATATTGCTGGACAGATCTTAGAGCGATCAGGAGCCTGTTGGATCAGGCTGAGAGCTCATGGGCAAAGGCAAAGAGAGAGCGGGAATTCAAAGCAGCCATAGACTTGACCGGCAGGGCTATGGGCCTGTACAAAGGAGACTTCCTTCCGGGGGACTCTACAAAGAGCTGGGTTATGACTGTCCGTGAGAACATAAGAAACAGGCTTCTTGACCTTGTAATCAACACCGGAAAATACTGGCAGAAAACCGGTCAATTTGAAAAGGCAATAGAACAGTACAAACGGGGGCTGATACTGGATAACCTGGTGGAGGAGCTCTATCAATATCTGATGCTCTGCCAAATCAACCTTGGGCGCAGGGCCGAGGCTGCAAGAATTTACGAAAAATGCAAAGCTGTTCTTTCAAAAACCTTGAGCATATCCCCATCCGAAAAAACAAACACGATATACAAGTCCATAACTTCTTAACAATATTCATATAAATATGTATTCCGAAGGCCCTTTATATAATCCGGCATTTTTTTGTAAAATCCGTAATCTGTAGGCTATCTGTAGCTGCTTGTCTGTTATGATATTTGTTATAAGCAAACAATTACATATTGAGTCAAAATATTATTTTGACAAACGCTATAAAATCCACTGCAAAAGTTTAAATAGTTATGAATGAGTTGTAAAAGGGGGGAGTTGTGGAGTGCTACATAATACGTATTTACAGAAGAGATAAAAAAAACCCGGACATTGTTTCTGGAATAGCCGAAATATCTGGCGTTGAAAAGCCCGTTATTTTCTCAAGCATGAAAGAACTTGAAAATATATTAAAGAATCGCTCTGAAGAGATGTGTTCGGTTGGTCTAAAATCCCCACGCAAATCTGCCGGTAAATAAATATCCTTGAGAAGTATTTCTGACACCAAATTCGGATAGGGCGCTAAGGGTTATGCAAAGTCTATTCCCTGTATTCCAGTATATGGAGGGGCCGACCTGAAAGCGTCTTATGCCTGAATCATGGATTTTGTGTCCGTTTACTGTCTTGTTCACTCCGAATGTGGCGTTGAAGTTTCCCCCTGCCAATAGGCCGGGGTAAATCATATATCCAACATAAACTTCCAAAATCGTTTCATTGCCTTCTTTTGTGTTTGTATCATTATTTTCAGTAAATATATTATAAAAAAGAGCTGTCTCAATATTAAATTTACCCAATTGTTTTGCCATACCCAAAACTGGCCTTATTTTCCATACATTCTCTCCCATATTTACTATTCTATTTTTGTTATAATCTCCTGTTGGAATATCCAAAAATGAACCTAAGACAAAATATGTTTTTGATACCGGATCATCTATAAACCAATATCCAAGACCAACCGTTAAATCCCCTATGCCCAGATCATGTTCGCCGCGCAGATCCTTACGTCCGGCATGCAATAAAAGTGTGAAACCCAATGTATTAGGCAAGAATGACTTATTGTACGTTGTAAATTTGAGAACAGTTTCATAAACCCTTGCATCTATGTTTATAAGCAATGTTTTTCCTTTGTTATTTTTTAACTTGGATGCTGTGTAATACACGGGATAAAGTGAAAAATATGATCCTGGCAATGCCCAATTATCATAAGGATTTATAGCATGACAGGGACTAATTTGAAAAAAATATGCATATATGAATATAATGAACCCTACAAAATATAATTTCCTATTCAAAAGGCCTCCGTATTTTATTCTATCCGAATTTTGACAAATACTATATTTTAATTCTTTGGCTAATAGATATACTGTAGTAATTTAATCTGTAGCCGGCAATTTCCTGAAACGAGAGAACAAAGCTAAAAAATCTTCCAGCAACATATACAGGCATGGAATCAAAAGCAGTGTAATAAAAGTAGCAAATAGTACTCCAAACCCAAGGCTTATTGCCATAGGAGTTATGAATCTTGCCTGTATGCTTTTTTCCAGCATAATAGGTGTTAAACCGGCAAAAGTAGTCAAAGATGTAAGGATAATAGCCCGGAATCTTAGTTTGGCTGCTTTTATTACCGCATCATAAGCGTTATAATTGTCTTCCGTCCTTAATCTGTTTGTGCGGTCTATAAGTACCAGCGAGTCGTTTACGACAACCCCTGAAAGACCCACCATGCCCATAAGACTCATCATACTTAAGTTGAAACCAAGAAGAATATGACCGATTACTGCTCCCACTAGTCCGAAGGGAATTGCAGCCATGACAACAAGGGGTTGTGAAAAGGAGCGAAACGGAATAGCCAGAAGTGCAAATATGCCAAACAGAGCAAAAATGAACCCTCTTTTGATATCGGCTAATGACTCGTTTTGTTCCCTGCCTTCTCCTTCAAGGGTATAACGTAGTCCCGAATAGCGGTTCAGCAGGTTCGGAATAAACCGCTCAGTAAGATCGTTTCGAATGTCATTGGCATTTCCAACTTTTTCATTAACATCTGCTGTTACCTTGATAACCCTTCGGCGCTGGGCTCTTTCAATTGTGGCATATCCCTGTTTCATTTCTATTTCCGCTACAAGATTGAAAGGCACCTCATGGCCTGAAGGTGTGCGAATCCTCATTTCTTCAGTATTGGCAAGGGACTTTCGTTCAGACTCCGGATATCGCACTAAAACTTTCACTTCATCATTATCCAGCTGCAACCGAAGGGCTTCGGCGCCGTAAAAAGCGCTTCTTACCTGCCTTGCCAGATCGTTTAATGTAAGGCCAAGGGTGCTGGCAGCCGGTTTCAATTTAAGCTGCATCTCCTGTTTGCCGGGTAAGAAACTGTCGCTTATATCAAATACGCCCGGATATTTCTCAAGTTCATTTTTTAATTCATCCGCAGCCAAAAGAAGTTGTTCGTGGTTATCCATGGAAAGGTGAATTTCAATGGCATTTCCGGCATTGCTGATATCGCTTTTGAAACTTACGGTTTCTGCATCGGGTACTATTCCTGCTTCTTTACGCCACAGATTTAAAATTTCCCCGGAGCTTAAGTTGCGCTGTTCAGATTCTAACAGCTGAATCCATATTTGTGCCAGATGTCCGCCCACATCGTTGTTTCCGCTGTGTCTGTCAAAATGAGAGCCCACCATGGATATACTGTATTCAAAATTTGAAGGCGCACCGGCAGGATTCTTTTTATCAATTTCATCCAGAACTTTTTTTGCAGCTTTTTCAAAATGGCTTACTACTTCAGAAGTTCTGGCAGGCGGAGTGCCTGATGGCATGGTTATCAAGCATTCCATTGTGTCGCTTTCCACTTTTGGAAAGAAAGTGTATTTTATTAAACCTGCCTGCCATATACCCAACGTAATAAATATAATGGCAATTCCAAGAGCAACTGAAGCATACCGCCATTTTACTGTAAATTCTACAAGCCTGGCATAAGGTCCGTTAACAAAACTGTTTAGCCACCTGGAACTGAATTTTTCACGTTTAACCCCGGTGCTGCTGTTTTTTTTGAGTGCTTTTGAGCGATTCAAATGTGAAGGAAGAACAAATAGTGATTCTATCAATGATCCCGACAATACCAGAATTACTACAAGGGGAATATTTCGGGTCATTTTTCCCATTGTGCCTCCAGCCATAAGAAGCGGCCAGAAGGCGACCATAGTGGTCAGTACTGAAAAAATAACAGGTCTTCCCACTTCCATGGTTCCAATGGTTGCTGCATCAAGGGCATTTGCGCCCTCTTCATATTTCCGGTATATATTTTCACCCACTATTATGGCATCATCAACAACTATACCAAGTACCATGATAAAAGCAAAAAGGGATATCATATTGATAGATACATCAAACTGGGGTAAAAACATCAATCCTGCTGCAAAGGATATGGGAATGCCAAGAGTCACCCAAAACGCAAGCCGTATCTCCATAAAAATACCAAGAATTATTATTACCAAAAAAAGTCCCATGGCCATGTTTTTCATGAGAAGTTCAATGCGGCTTTTCAATATTTTGGACATATCACCAAAATATTCGATATCTACACCTTTCGGCAGACTTGGCTGTATTTCTTTAATATATTTCTTAACAGCTTTTACAACTGAAAGTGCGCTCTGGTCGGCAACCCGGAAAACATTTATAATAGCAGCCGGTTTTCCCATAAAATGTGCAAATACATCCACATTCTGAAACCCGTCACTTAACTTTGCAATGTTGCCCAGAGTTACCCGGCTTCCGTCAGGCCGGTTAATAATAGCTATATTGCGATAGTCATCGGCGTAATATCGCTTACCCTTGGTCCGTATAAGAATTTCACCGCCTGTTGTTTTAACACTTCCGGCAGGAAGGTCAAAACTGCTTTTTGCGATAATATTGGCAACATTAACAAGAGTCAGGGCATATCTGCGCAGAGTTTTTTCGGAAATTTCAATGTGGATTTCTCTTTCTCTTACAGCGCTTATATCTGCCTGGGTAACTCCCGGAAGATTGGTAAGGTCATCTTTTATCCTGTTTGAAAGATGTTTTAAAGTCGATTCCGAAACATCTCCGTAAATGGCGATATTAATAACCTGCATGCGACGAACAATTTCCCTGACAACCGGCTGTTCGGCCTCTTCCGGAAATGTAGTAATACGATCTACTTCCGCTTTTACTTCATCAAGAAGTTTTTTTAAATCCCAGTCTTTCATTACTTCCACGACAACGGATCCGAAACCTTCTCTAACGGTTGAATCTATTCGTTTGATGCCGGCAAGTCCTGAAATTTTTTCCTCAATTTTTCGAATTACTCCTTCTTCAACTTCGGCCGGGGAGGCGCCGAAGTATACTACCGAAATATTGATTTTGTCCAGAGCCAAATCCGGGAAAACCTCAAGTTTGATACCGGTTCCCACGACTATTCCGCCGATAAGCAGAAAAAACATCAAAAGATTTGCGGCGACATGGTTTTGTGTAAACCATTTGATGGCCCCATTCATGGTTATTCCTCTCCGTTTATTGCAGGTACATTGCGTACTTTCATTCCGTTTGTTACTTCCTTAATGGGAGATACAACAATCTGTTCCTTATCAAAAAGACCGCTCTTTACCACAATACCGGTTCTTGAACGAAGGGCCACTTCAATAGTTCGAAACTCAAGACTTTCGTCTTTACCAACCACCCAGACTATATTTCCCTGATGAATGGCGGATCTTGGAATAATGACTCCGTTTTCTATAGGCCTTCCCTGTATGTCAACGGATACAAAAAGACCGGGAGCCAGTGGCGGTTTCTTGGCATAAGGATTATCAACTTTAACCACAATATTTACCATTCGTGTCTGTTCATCTATTTTCCCTTCAGCCCTTGCTACAGTGCCATTCCATGTTCTTCGTTTACCCGCGATATCTGCATATACTATAGCGTCTGCGCCCTTTCCAATACCATTTGTAAAGCCCGGAACATGAAACCATTGCAGATTCTCGGTTTCCATTGGAAGCACAATCTCCGATGCTTCTGTGGAATAAAGAGTGGCAAGTCCCTGGCCAAGAGAAACATATTGACCGATATCTACGCTTTTTTGGCTTATACGCCCGTCAAATGGGGCTATAAGCCGTGTTCTTGCAAGGTTTAATTTCGCACGTTCCAGCTCTGCCCTCTGAGCCTCAAGCTTTGCCTTTGCAGTGGCAAGTTGTGGCTCCTTGGCTACCAATGGGGGAGGGGGCTGATCGGGGTGAAGCGCTTTCCAGTCTGATATTGCAACGGATGCTTCCTGTTCGGCCAGTATATATTTGCTTTCAGCATCTTTGAGCAATGCTTCTGCAAGTGTTACGGCGATTTTATAATCAGCCGGATCAATTTCCAGGAGAATCTCGTCTTTTTTATACTCACCGCCATTTACAAGAGCTGGTGAAATATACACTACTTTGCCTCCAACCTGGGGAACAAGCTGGATTTCTTTTAAAGGAAAAACCGTTCCATTTCCATCGATCGGTACCAAAAAGGTTTTTGCTTTAACTGCAATAGTCCTTGCAAGTGGAATGGCAAGAGGTGCGTTTTGTTTTTCAATAGGTGGGCGGGAAGCTTTAAGATACATATTTCCCGCAACTCCTACAGCTAAGATTAAGATGACTATCAAAAAATAAATTATTCTTTTGTTTGTTTTTTTCATGTAATTTTATTCTTTTCTTCCAGTGCTTTTAATATTTTTTCAGCACTTATGGGCAAACTGTTGATATTTACTCCGACAGCATCAAAGATTGCATTGGCTATTGCGGGGCCGACAGGAGCTACGCTTCCTTCGCCGCAGGCCTTTGCACCGAAAGGTGCGTTCGGCTCATCCGTTTCAACTACAATTATATCGGTTTGAGGCATTTCAAATGCCGTTGGCATATGGTAGCCCAAAAACGACGGGTTTAAAATGAGTCCATTTTCCATATTCAGATCTTCAAACAGACTGTACCCGATTCCCATATGAAGCCCGCCTTCAAGCTGGCCTTCCACCATAACAGGGTTAACCGGTTTGCCGACATCCATGGCAAAACAGAAGTTTTCCACATCAACCTGTCCGGTTTCCCGATCTACCTTAACTTCGGCTGTTCCTGCGCTGAAAATGTATGCCGGTGCGTAATTTCCCTTTCCTGTTTCAAATATGGCTTTTATTTCGGCAGCGTCGACTTCGTGACGCCATATTCCGTACCCTACGACTTCTTTACCTTTATTGTCTTCCTGAGAAGCCCAGATAGCTTCTCTAAAAGTCATGCCTTTATCAGGAGATCCCTTGATGTAAATTCTATTATCTCCTGCCTCAAGATCATCAATTCTTGCTTCAAGGCGTTTGGCAACAGCCTCAAAAAGCCTGTCTTTTGCATCGACAGCGGCTCGCTTTGTGGCCATGCCGGAGTGAAATGTTATCCTTTGACTGGCAGAACCTGCGCTGTAAGGGCAGATATCGGTATCACCGGATACAATCCTGATTTTATCCATATCGATTCCCAGTTCTTCGGCTGCCATCATGGCCATTACAGTGTCTGATCCCTGACCGATATCCTGAGCACCCGAATAAAGAGTGGCAAATCCCTCCGTATGAAGTTTGATCATTGCTGCGGCAGTATAATTGGCCGGAGTAATGTTGGCTGCGCGGCTGCCACCTGAGAGAGAGCCGCCGCTTCCCATACCGACACCTTTATCCAGTTTGTTCAATTTTCCACGTTTATCCTTCCATCCAATGCACATTGCAGCTTTTTCTATGGCTTCGGTGAATCCGCAGCTGGTTATATCCATTCCGGTTCCAGTCCTGTAACCGGTAGTAACGGCATTTTTGAGACGCAATTGTACAGGGTCCATTCCAAGCTCCCTTGCTATCAGGTCCATGTGCATATTCTCTGCAAAATGCGCCTGAGGAGCTGTATAGCCACGCCTTGCGCCTGCAACCGTTTTATTTGTATATACTCTTATAGAATTTAAACTTATGTTCGGGACCTTATAATCTATTCCCAGAAAAAGAGTTGAAAGAAATGGCCCAGGTAACCCCGAACCGCTATATGCGCCTCCATCCATTATACATTTTACCTGCTTGGCGACAAGAGTTCCATCGCGCATAACACCTGTTTTCATATCAAAAATAATGGGATGACTGACTCTGGTGGTTCCAAACTCTTCCTCACGGGAAAGTACAATCTTAACCGGCCGGCCGGTTTTTCTTGAAAGAGCGACACAACAGACATCCAAAGGAAAAAGTTCCGCCTTGCCTCCGAATCCCCCTCCCACTTTGGGTATAATCAGCCTTACCTTTTCTTCAGCAAGACCCAGAACATACGCAAGAATACTTCTGACATTATAAGGATTCTGAGTCGAGGTATATAAAGTAACCCGGCCGTCAAGTCCCCAAACACCGATTGAAGAATGAGGCTCCATTGCACAATGCGCCTGATACCTGGTTTCATAACGATGCTCGAATACTCTGTATGATTCCCTGAATCCTTGTTCCACATCTCCTGATTCTGTGAGAACCTGGTTTGATATATTCCTTTCAAACTCGTCATGAATAAGCGGAGCGCCGGGCTCCAATGATTCGAACGGATCAAATACTGGCGGCAGTTCTTTATAGTCCACACGGATAAGTTCTAAGGCCTCCATTGCCGTATCTTCATTAACAGCTGCTACAGCCGCTACTTCATCTCCTATATAGCGCACCTTATCCAGACAAAGGGCAGGTTGGTCCCATATGGGCCGGTTTGAGGCAGCAACACCCATTTTCCTGTCTCCGATATCTTTACTTGTTATAACCGCTTTCACTCCGGAAAGCTTTTGCGCCCTGCTTATGTCTATGTTTAGAACGCGTGCATGAGGGTAGGGGCTTCTTAATATCTTGCCGGTTAACATACCGGAAAATTTCAGGTCATCGGTGTAAATGGCCTTTCCCGTGACCTTTTCCAGAGAATCAACTTTATGTAAAGGCTTGCCCACTACACAATATTCTTTCATTGATTTCTCCTTCAGCTATTATTTATTAATGTCTTTGCAATCCAGCATCTGTTTATTGGCGCTTTTCTCTTGTTCTTCCAGCGCCTTTAATATTTTTTCAGGGGTTAACGGCAGGTTTTTAATTCTTACACCAATGGCATCATAAATGGCGTTTGCAATAGCAGGAGCAACCGGTGCAAGACTTCCTTCACCACATGCTTTAGCGCCGAAAGGGCCCAGCTTTTCATCGGGTTCAATCAAAATAATATCCATTTCAGGCATTTCATAAACAGTAGGAAATTTATAATCAATATACGATGCGTTCATAATTGATCCATTTTCGGTTTTTATATTTTCCATCAGGCTGTATCCAAGACCCATGTGAAGCCCTCCTTCCAGTTGGCCTTCTACACCGACCGGGTTAATTGCTGTGCCGCAGTCCTGGGCGAAACAGAATCTGCTTACGTCAATTTGGCCTGTTTCCTTATCTATCTTAACTTTGGCGGCACCGGCACAAAAAACATATGCCGCACAATAATTTCCGAATCCTGTTGCATAGATTTGTCCCAATACTTCCGGTTTCTCATCATGCCGGAAATGCCCCCGGCCAATAATTTCCTGGCCATTATTATCTTCCTGACAAATCCAGATTGCTTGTCTGAAAGTCATTCCTTTTTCAGGTGTTCCCTTGACGTATATGCGATTGTCCTTTGCCTCAAGATCTTTGATGTTTGCTTCGAGTTTTTTTGCTACCACCTCAAAAAGTTGTTTTTTTGCATCTGCGGCCGCCAGCCTGGATGCATTGCCTGCATGGAATGTAACTCTTTGACCCCATGTTCCGGCATCATATGGACAAAGGTCGGTATCACTTACCATAAGCATTATCTTGTCCATGCTGATGCCCAGTTCCTCTGCTGCTATCATGGGAAGTACTGTGCCTGAACCCTGCCCGCAATCGGTAGCTCCGGTATAAAGGGTGGCAAAACCCTCTTTGTGCAGCTTTATCATTACAGATGTTGTATAATTCATCGGTGTTATATCAGGAGCATAACTGCTTCCCGAAACCGAACCGCCGCCACCCATTCCGACTCCGACAGCCTTTTCTTTTTGTTTGCCGCGTATGTCTTTCCAGCCAATGCAGTTTGCTGTTTTTTCTATTGCCTCAGGAAATCCGCAGCTTGTTACTTTAATACCGGTACTGCTGGTATAATTGGGGCCGATAGCATTTTTCAGACGAAATTCCACAGGATCCATTCCAAGATCTTCTGCGATTTCATCAAGATGGGAACATTCGGCAAAACGCACCTGGGGAGCTGTATAGCCGCGCCTTGCGCCCGCAATGGTTTTATTGGTATAGACCCTTAATGCATTCAAACTGAGATTGGGAACCTTATAATCCAGACGCAAAAAAAGAGTTGAAAGAAAAGGGCCTGCTCCACCGGCACCACCGGCACCGTATGCGCCTCCATCCATTATATTTCTGATTTTCTTGGCAAGAATAATTCCGTCTTTTGTAACGGCGGTTTTTATTTCAACTGTTATTGGATGACTGACCCGGCTGGTGCCAAATTCCTCTTCTCTGGTTAATGTTATTTTTACCGGATACCCAGTTTTTTTTGAAAGCAGGGCACAGCATACATCCATCGGCATGAGCTCAACCTTTCCCCCGAAACCCCCTCCCAAAGCAGGCACTATTACTCTGACTCTGTCTTCGGGAAGGCCCAATACAAATGCCAGAACAGTTCTTATTTGATACGGGGCCTGCGTGGAAGTCCATAAGGTTATCCTGCCATTATTATCCCAACTGCCTAGCGATGTATGTGGTTCCATTGCACAATGGGCATGACAATGACTTTCATAGCGGCTCTCATACACCTTATAGGAATCCTTCAAAGCCTGCTCCACATCTCCTGCTTTAAGTAAAACCTGGTTTGAAATATTTTTTTCAAATCCTTCATGAATGATCGGGGCATCGGGTTCCATAGCTTCATACATGTCAAATACCGCAGGCAGCTCCTTGTAATCCACTTTGATAAGTTCAAGAGCCTCCATAGCCGTATCTTCATCTGTGGCGGCAACAGCAGCGACTTCATCTCCTATGTATCTGACCTTGTCAATACAAAGAGAAGTCTGATCCCATAAAATATCACGTGTCGCAACAGATGTGCCCATCTTGAGGGAGCCGGTATCCTTGCCGGTAATAACTGCTTTAACTCCGCGAAGCTTTGTTGCTTTGGATGTATCAATATTTAAAATTTTTGCATGAGGAAAAGGGCTTCTTAAAAGCTTGCCGGTAAGCATTCCGGCCATTTTTACATCATCCGTATAAATAGCCTTGCCGGTTACTTTGGAAACGGCATCAGTTCTTGGAGTGGATTTACCTACTATAGAGTAATCTTTCATTTTATCCTCCATAAACAAATTTATTTATGTGGATCAGGATTTGTTTATATCAGTTATATTATCAATTGCTATAAACCCCATCCACCGCCCAAAGCCCGATGAAGGGTTACACGGTTTTGTAAAATGGTAAGGTCGGATGCAATGATTTCTTCCTCGGCCAAAAATCTGGCCTGTACAGCGTCTAATACCGTCAGATAGTCCACTATCCCCCGGTCATAGCGAAATTCGGCCATTTCCTGGGTTGCTTTTGCCTCATTCAAAAAATCGTTCAGCTGCTCTCTTCTCAGGATCTGCTGTTTTCTGATCAACAGGGCATTTTCAACTTCGGCAAAAGCCGAAAGTACTGTTTTGGCATAATCGGATACACCTTGCTGATAACGGGCCTGTGCAATATCGTATCCGGCTTTCCGGCTGCCTGCATCAAAAACAGGAGCGGTTATTCCGGAGGCAATATTCCATAATTCACTGGCCGGTGTAATCAGACTGCTCAGTTCATCGCTGGCATAACCAAAGCTTGCGGTTAAACTGATTGCAGGAAACCTGTTGGCTTTTGCTTGCCCCACTCTGGCATTTAAAGCCATAAGTTGTGCTTCAGCAGCCCGGATATCGGGCCTTTGCTTGAGAAGATCCGAAGGTAAACCGCCGGGAACAGGGGGTAGATGATCAATATAATTTTTTGGCTTAGTTTCCTGTGAAGTATTTTCCGGATATTTACCGCATAGTATGGCAAGATTGTTTTGGCTTACTTGCAATGCCTGGTGCAAAGACGGCTGAGCTGATTTAACCTGGGAAAGACTTCTTCTGGCCTGCCTGACCTCCAGAGCATCGGTAAGACCTGCTGTGTAGCGTTTATCAACTAAATTTAAACCGGTCTGATAATTTTGAATGCGCTGTTCGTTTAGCTGTATTTGCCGGTTTAAAGATTCAATTTTAAGATAAAGACTAACCACTTCAGCAATAACGCTTTGGATAATCGTATCCCTGTTTTCTTCAGCCTGCAAAAGATCGGCTTTAGCCGCTTCATCCGCCCTTGCAAGACGACCCCAGAGATCCAGTTCAAAGGTGGCCGGAATTGATAATCCATAACTGTTTGTGGTAATGCGTTTTTCACTTGTAATAAAACCGATGCCGCCTGCTGGCAAAACGGTTGGAGAAGTCATATCAACTGTAGACTGATTACGTTTTGCCTGCCCTGCGATATTCACACTTGGAAAACGGTTTGCTCCGGTTTGAATCATCCTGCCTTTTTGCTCAAGAATAACGGCAGCCGCTTTTCTTATATCAGGATTGTATTTAAATGCTTCGTCAACAAGATCATTTAATTTCGGATCACCGAATTCGCGCCACCAGAAGTCTTTTGTGCCGGACAATGCAGACAGCTTTTCATCTTCCTGAATATAGGCTTTGGGTATATTGATTCCAAGTTCCGGCCTTGAATAATTATCGCCCATTTTCATGCAGCCCGAAATAAACAGGGCAGATATTATGAAAGTATAAAGTACCCAAAATAAAGGCTTCATCAACAAATCTCCCCGGATTTTCCATATAGACCATGCAAAGCAAAGGAAACAATATGTTCTGTCAGCTGATTAATAAAGGTTTCATTGTATTCTTTTCCGGTGATTGTAGTAACAGGAAGCTGCGCAAGGGAAAAATACAAAGACATTGCGATCATGCTGAAAATATTTAACTTTATTTTAATTTCATCCATATTTTCAGGCAGGTATGGTTTTAATTGTTTTATCAATACCTCAAAAAAGGGTACCATTCCTTCCTTGATAACAATTTCAACGGCTCCGGTAGGATTATTGATTTCTCTGTGCATCATACTATTTAAACTTTCATTGCCTAAATTATTAAGATGCTTTTCTATAAAAACAAGTGTTAAGGTTCTTACAATAGTTTCAAGATTGATTTCAGTCTGTTTTGCAAGGTTGTCTTCGAATCGGGTTTCGATTTCGGCCAAACGGGGAAGAAGTTGATACCGAAACACGTCGAAGTAAAGATTTTTTTTATTGCCGAAATGATAGTTTACAGCTGCAAGGTTGCATTTTGCAGATTGTGTGATTTCTCTGACTGATACACCGTTGTAACCTTTTTGGGCAAATAATTTTTCTGCGGTTGCAAGAATGCGTTTTCTTGTATTGTCTGTCACATCGTTAGGAGATTTCATGCTTTGCCTTTATAGAAACAGGTGAAAAGCCAAAAGATACAAATAATTTTATTTTATGCTGCAATAGTATAAAACATATATTTAAAACGTATGTATAAAACATTTGTTTTAATGTCAAGTTTTTTTATAAAGATTTTCAAAAAAGCTTAATATGGAATGCTAAGAAATTATAATAAATTAATTGCTGAGATATTCGTGTTGTATTTGCTTTTGGAGACCTATCAATAAGGTTCCAGAGGCAACAGGCTGGCAGTTTTTTTCAAATCGAGAATCTTTGGTTTACTGACTTAATATGCATGCTGTTAAATTATTGCAAGTCCGAATATCTTAACTCGCAGCAAGTTTTTTCAAAAATGAAACAATTTCCCAGGAAAAGCCTTCCTTGCGGCACGGTAATATGGAATTATTTGTAAATATCGGATCAGAATTAAGATCATAACGTGAACATTGAACTGCTTTTTCCCAGAGTGCGGTATGAGGAATTGGAGTATAATAAACAGGAATCGGTGTAATTCCATTTTCGGCAACAATTTTTATCGATTTTATTACATTTTTTTCATCCTGACCCGGAAGTCCTGCCATAATGTAAGCTCCGATCTGCGTTTTTGAAAACCCGGCTTCTTTTAAAGAAATAAGTGCCTGTTTAAATTCAAGTTCGGAAACCTTATTATCAAATCTGTTTGTATCAAAAAGTGTTGTCTCAAGTCCAAGCCTTACTGTTTTAAAACCTGCTTTAAACATGAGCTTTGCCGTGTATTCTGAAATTTCTCTTACATGAAGAGCATTCGGGGTGTGGAAGCGTACATTTATTCCGGAATTTATTATTTTCTCAAGTAACGGTATTGCGTGGTTTTTTGCATCTATAAGGAAAGCATCATCGTAGAGTGCAAAATCGGTTATTTTGTGTCTTTTATGCCAGTAAACTATTTCATTGATAACAGATTCAGGGTTTCTGAGCATTCGTTTTTTGTTAAGATAACCGGATGCACAGTATGCACATGAAAAGGGGCATCCTTTTGAAGTCAGAACCGGAATAAAAGTGGTTTTTGTTTCAAGATCAAAAGCAGGGTAAGGATAAGAATCAAGCTCTTCCGGGTCAAATTTTATACTGCTTGAAAATCCGGTATATTCTTTAACAAGTTCAAGAACGACTTTTTCTCCTTCTCCAGCAATTACCTTATCTGCGCCTGAGTATTTTATAGCATGGTCATGGCATAAAGAGGCATAGATACCTCCTAAAATAATGGGTGCAGACGGAAAATTTTTTTTTACAATGCGTATTGTTTCAAATACTCCAGGATACCAGTATGTCATATGAGAAGTAATAAAAACTATATCTGGATGTTTTGATGCAAGAAGTTCTTTTTCAAACCATTGAGTTTGTATCCCGTATTGCGAATAATTTCTTGAAATATCGTCAAGGCCTTTTGGCTTTAAAATGCTGGTCTTGAGATAGGAGCCTCTTCCGTCTTTTTTTGAAGAAATAGATTTTTTTAAATCAGGGTGAAATCTGTTCAGGCAGTCAATATATGAAATATTACATCCATGGGTTCTTAATATTGATGCAAGATATAAAAGCCCTAATGGTTTGGCCCAATAATCATAGGCGGCAAAATCGTGTATCCACGGGTTTATTAGTAAAATATTTGGGGAGTCTGAAACCACAGGAAAATATTTTATCAACTTTCATTTTCTGTTGAAAAGTACTGCATGGATGTTTTTTTTAGTTCTTTACGGCTGAATAATACTGTATAGTTTTTAACACCTGTTGCTTCTGACATTTTATCAATTGTTTTCAAACAGGATTCTTCGGTTTTAGCATGAACCATAGTATACAGGTTATATGGCCAATCCTTATTAGGATTTCTCCGGTAACAATGTGATACCTGCCTGAAGGAAGCGAGCTTTTTCCCGACTTGTTCAACAATATCTTCATCTACTTCCCAGGCTGCCATGGCATTTGCTTCAAAGCCTGAATTCTGATGACAAAGAGTTGCTCCAAAACGCCTTATAACCCCTTTTTCTAAAAGCCGATTAAGAGTATCAAGCAAAGTCTTTTCAGTAATATTGAGCTGTTTTGCTATTTTGGCATATGGCCGTTTTAAAACAGGCATATCGCCTTGTATTGAAGCGATAATTTTTTTTTCAAGCTCTGTAAGCATATTTATATCATTAAATTATTATGTGTTAGCTTACAAGGTTATTCTTTTAATTGGCCATACTTTTCAAGCAAATTTCCACTTGAACTAAAAGATATGGTATCAGACCCATATAAAATGCCGCCTAAGAGAATTTTCCCTTGTATGTTATAGTCAATTTGTTTCTTGCCGGTTTTAGAACCAGGCATAAGCAATTTTATTATTACAGAAATCAAATCAAAGGAGTTCGAGTTAATTTCTAAAGGTACAATTCCTGTGCCGTGAGCCGGAATAGAAAATATTTCATCAGAGACCGCAGAAGCAATATGCTGACCTGCAATTTCAACATCACATTCTATCGTTTTAATATTAAACGGTATAAAATTTGGATTATATACCTCAATATTAACACTAAACACAGCTTCGAGGTTTTTTATTTCCTTAATCTGAATACTGTTTAGATGAACCTCGGGCTTTTTTAAAAGTTTTCCACAGCCAGAAAGGGTTAGCATTAACAAAAACAAACATAATATTCTAAGAATTGATAATGTAAGGTGTTTAGCCATTTTATTTATTATTTACAATTAAATATATATGCCTAATAAATCCAACAAGATTATATCCATTAATAACTTAAGTCTTGTATTATGATAGCGCTTATAGGTCAATAATTTTTATAAAAAGAAGTCCGACTCCATATATATAACCCTTCTCCCACTATTTAAAAAGCTATAAATACACTCTATAAATAACATGAATATACATTGAAATTATCTATTGGACAAATAGATATTATATCTTGTAGTTGTTATGTGCCTATATAGTCATATTTGAAGTTTAAGAGAGTAAAAATTATATTTTATATAATAAACCGTATGCTTCATTTCAACTTAAGGCAAAAGACTCATATCAAATTTAATTGCGGATAAATATATGTTTGCAGGTATAGATATAGGATCAATGACAGCAAAATGCGTCATTTTAAATGAATCGCAAATTACTTCCTGCGTTGTCATTCCTACTGATTCAAATCCAAAATTAGCCGGAATAACCGTATTTGAAAAGGCACTTGATGCGATTGAATGCACTATTAAAGAAATCAAGCGAATTGTGGGTACCGGATACGGTCGCGTATCCCTTGATTTTTTTGATCAAACAATAACGGAATTAAGCTGCCAGGCTAAAGGGGTTCGTTATTTGAATCCTGCCATCGAAGGTATTATTGATATAGGTGGCCAGGACAGTAAGGCTATTAAACTCAAACGTGATGGAACAATTGATGACTTTAGCATGAATGACCGTTGTGCGGCCGGAACCGGGCGTTTTTTAGATGCTATGGCAAAAGCTCTTAAAACAGATACGGAATCTTTCAGCAATTATTGTCAGGCCTCAAGGAAACCATGCTCAATTAACAGCACTTGTGTTGTATTTGCAGAATCGGAGGTGATTTCTCTTCTTGCTGCCGGAGAAACCAGAGAAGATATTGCGGCAGGACTTAATGAAAGCATAGCAAGACGTATTGGCACCCTGGTTAGACGTATAGGTCTTAACCGTAATGTCGCTTTTGTCGGTGGTGTTGCCAGAAATGACGGATTACGGTTGGCTTTGGAAAAGTATTTAAAAATTAAATTTACTGCAATTTCAGAAGATCCTCAGATTACGGGAGCTCTGGGCGCATCAATAATTGCAAAAGAAGGATATTTGGGCAGCAATAAAATAAATGATATGAATACAAAAAATATTTTGAGTGAAAGGAGAATATTTATTTAAATGAAATTTAAATTATTAAAACTTTTAGGACTGGGCTTTCTGGCTTTATGCCTGTTTATGCCTCAGAGTGTATGGGCACAAGAGGATGAAGATTGCCCGGACTGTCCTAAAAAAGAAGATTCTATAGATGATGAACGTGTTAAGCTGGGAGATGTTTTTGTCCACGCTTTTGGCGGGGGTGCAGTAACATATACTCCTACCAGTACTTTAGTGGATGTGGATAAATATGTCAAAGCAGGAAAAGTAGAAAAAGTAGAAGATATACTTATGAACATTGCCGGAATTGATGTGTTGAAAAGTTCCGGAGCTCCTGATGCACAGGCTGTTGTTATGATGAGAGGGTTTGATGACAGCCGTTTTATTGTGGCAATGGACGGAAGACCACTAACAGGTTCAACCGGAAAGCAAAATACAACAATAGATTGGTCTGCTTTACCTTTGAGTGATATCGAAAAGATAGAGATTATCAGAGGTGGTGCATCAGCCGCTTATGAAAGTGCAGAAGGCGGTGTTATAAATATCATTACAAAAAAAGGAAGAAAAAGAGACTCTCCGGTTCCAAGACTGATTTATACGCAGGATTATTCGGCAAATCTTGATTACACCAATGCAATTTCACATAGCGAAAGAGTCAACGTGGATGGAGGTGTGGGGGGTCTTACCTATTATTTAAATTACGGACACCGCGACGATGAAGCGTATTTGAATAATAATTATTTCTCTGGTGAAGACTATTCGGCCAGGTTTAATTATCTCTTCCCCTTTCAAGGAATTTTGTTCTTTAGTTATAAAGGCTCATCCACGGAAACGGGGAATAATGTAGTAAACTGGCCCGGTGTTGCAGGATATGATCCGGATTATCCTAAAGTTCCCGAAGATGCGGATACGATAAGATATAGGGCGATATCCTACGATTATCCTGGTAGAAATTACAAGGAAAGATCCGTAAAGCATATGGATGTGGCTTTTGAGCAGCCGATAAAGGATACAAAGTTAAAAATATACTACTACAATACTCAAAATTATGAAAAACTTTACTATTTTACATCTACGGGTGTTCCCATGACATATGGCGGTGATGAGATAACCGAAAGGCATGTCGGAGGGGGTATCAAATGGTCTTTGTATCCTTTTAAAAATAATTCACTCACACTCGGGTATAATTTTAAAAGAACGGAAGCCAAGGAATTACATGATATTTTTAGAATCCATGCGGGATATTTTGAAGACTTGTGGAATATTTCCGATAAATGGATGATGAAAACCGGCCTGCGTGTTTCAAAGGCAAGACAGCAAACTTATCCTTTTAAGCTTTCCGATGAAGCGGCTTCTTCAAGGCATTTATACAATGACTGGTTCATCTTACCAAAATTTGCCTTAACATATAATTTCAATCCGGAAACCAATGTATATGTATCCGTTGCCAAGGACTATGACACTCCAGGGTGCTGAGATGGCTCTGCTATGTCTGCCGGCGGCAAACAAAAAAAACTTGAATATGAAACAACGTGGCAATATGAAACCGGAATTTATCATCGTTTTACAGAAAATATCGATAACAGATTTGTAGTTTATTATACTGATATCACAGATTACGTTACAATAAACAGAGCTGATGTAATTCATAACAGCACATGGAGTGGATGGAATATCGATACCGTAAGGTTCTGGGGAATTGAATATGAATTTAACATAAATTGTAAGAAAATGACTGCTTTTGGAAACTATACATATGTTGATAACGAAGTAAAAGAAGATGATCCCACAAAATTAGTAGACTTTTTAGTGGAATTACCACCTAAGCATAAGATTAATCTTAGTTTAAGATATCATCTTAGCGATTCTGTACAATTTTCCTGGGATCAGCGTTACGTTGGCAAGAGATACAGTGAAGCAGGATATACTCTTAGCGAATATACAACATCGGATATCGGTGTGCAGTATTCATTTTATAAGAACAAAGCAAAGCTAAACGCTTATATCAATAATTTGTTCGGGGAAAATTACGAGCAAACATACGGTTATCAGATGAAACGCCAAATTTATGGTTTAACATTTAAATATACATTCTTTTAATTATTTATGAAAAAACGAACCGTTAGTATTTTGAAATTAAAATTTATCTATATTGTAAACATCAGTTGTGTATTGATTCTGCTGCCTTTTTTTAATGGTATCCTTAATGCAAAAGAAAAAATAATCAAAGAAGAAACCATTAAAATTGATACAAACAAGGATGGGAAGATTGATCAGTTAGTCTATCTGGATGCAGGTGGAAAAGTATTTAAGGTAGAAAATGACGGCAATGCCGATGGAATAATGGACAGGTTCCAGTATTATGAAAATGGCAAACCAGTGCGTGTTGAAAGAGATCTTGATTTTAATCAAAAGATCGACTGCCGGGATTTTATCAAAGATGGCAAAAGAGTCAGGCAGGAAAAGGACAGCACAGGCAATGGCAAAATCGATCAGATTATATACTTTGACAAGAAAGAAAATCCTTTAAAGATTGAAAAGGATTCTACAGGCGACGCTTATTTCGATACTATTATCTATTTTGATAAGGGAGTAATTGCAAGTTCAACAAAAGATACAAAAGCAGACGGAAAAATAAATGTATGGGAAACATATCAAAACGGAAAGCGTTTTGAAAGAAAAGAAGATATGGACGGTGATGGGCTGGTTGAAAAATTCATATTGTTTGATGGCGAAGGTCTTGTAAAAGAAATCAGGATGGATTCGGACAAAAGCGGTAATATGGATACTTTCCGGTTTTTTGAAAAAGGAGATATCGTTTTACAGAAAAAGGATATGGATTATGACGGCTGGTTTGAAACCGTAATTATATTTAAAAACGGAAAAATATATGAAGAACAAAAAGATTCAAACAATGACAGGGTATTTGATATAACACTCAAGTTTAAAAACGAAAAGCCTTTTTACCAGGAAAAAGACACTGATTTTGATAAAACAGCGGACTTCTTCTGTGATTTCGATTCAAAAGGACTTCCGGCAGTAATCAGGGAAGACAGCAGGTATACAGGAAAAATAGATCGAACAAGATATTTTGAAAAGGGCGAGATAAGTAAAATGGAATATGATTCACAAGGAGATGAATTCATAGATCAGGTAACCTTTTTTAAAAACAGTAAACCGAGTTTGCAGACACTTGATGAAAATAAAGACACAAAGCCTGATATAAAGATTTTTTTCAACAAAAAGGGAGAAAAACAAAAGGTTGAAAGTGATACGAATTATAACGGCAAATCTGATACATGGCAGTACTACGAAAATGAAAAAATCGTAAGAGTGGAAAAAGATGAAAATGAAAACGGGGCAGTTGATCATAAACTGTATTTTGACAAAAACGAAAACAGAATAAAACTGCTTACGGATCAGGATCACAATGGCAGATTTGAAACCACACAGTGGTTTAACCTTAAAGATTGGGATGTGGTTATAGAAACTGATATCGATGGAGATAAAAACACCGATACCCGTCATTTCTACAAGGATGGTATTTTAAGAGTAAAAGAAATTGATGAAAATGCCGACGGGAAACCGGATCTTGTTGAATATTACGACAAAGACAAAAAGCTTGTAAAGAGTAAGGAAGATGTCGGGTACACCGGTATTTTAAATACTGTCTGGCATTATGACGGAAAGCAGCAGGCAGTTCTCGCCGAAAAGGATGTTGACGGAGACGGCAGGATTGATACCTGGTTTTACTATGACAAGGATCGTGTAACAAGAGTTGAGGAAGATTCAAACCATGACGGCAAACCGGACATCTGGGAAGAATATGATGAATCCGAAGCACTGGTAAAAAAATCAAAAGATCTGGATTATGACGGAATTGTCGATGTGATAGAAGACAAGACAAATAATGATAATTTAAACATTAATAAATAACAGGGGGTGTATCGATATGCTCGAATTCTTTTCGAAGGGCGGTATCTGCATGTGGCCGATTCTTCTGTGTTCGGTTATATCATTGGCTATTTTTATAGAGCGTCTTATACGGATCGGCAAGATGCGTAAGCGCGGACAGGGGCTTGAGTATAAGGTGGCTGAGAAACTGAAAAACAGGGATGATCAAAATGCTTTTGCGATTGCAGGTCAGAGCAATTCACCTATTGGACGGGTGTTGGTAAAAGCACTGGAAGTAAAAGACCAGGACAGGGAAACCATTGAGACCGTTATTGTCCATGCGACCGATGAAGAGGTTCAGGGCCTTTCACGATATCTTCAGGCTCTTGCAACAATGGGAAATATAGTACCTATGATGGGACTTTTAGGTACGGTTATGGGTATGATTAAAGCATTTATGGTTATCCAGGAAATGGGAGGCAAGGTCAACTCTTCAGTTCTTGCCGGAGGTATCTGGGAGGCTATGCTGACAACAGCATTCGGCCTTGCTGTAGCTCTTCCTATTGTTGTTGCTCACAGCTATCTTCTTTCAATGGTAAATGGCTATGAGTCCAGAATTCAGCAGGGAAGTGTTTTGTTTTTGAAAACCATATCATCTCTTAGAAACAAATCTTAAAAGGATTGCTTTATGATTAAAAGCCGTAAAAAGAGGGCAATTTATGAGGTGCAGATGCCGCTTACCTCGCTTATTGATATTATTTTCATGCTGCTTATATATTTTCTTTTGACCACAAATTTCATGGTGGATGAAGGAATAAAGATCAAGCTTCCCCAGGCAAAAGCATCAAAGCCCCAGGTGGAGGAATCCATCACTATTTTTGTTGATAAAGATGGCAGAACATATCTGAACGAACAGGAAGTCGAGATAGGCGAACTTTTCAAGAAGGTTAAGGAAATGGTTGGAAACGATAAGGATAAACTGGTAGTAGTCAGATCCGACAGGGGAGTAATACTTAACAAGGTGGTCAAGGTCATGGATGTTGCCAAGGCTGCCGGAGCCGGCAGGCTTTGCCTTGCTACGGAAAAGGATTTGTAATTGTCATGGAAACTACATGGGGAACAAATATTATTGGTGACCGTTACGATAGAAAAAAAAATGCAAACTGGCTTCTAAGAGGACTGATCGGAATTTCTTTGGGGGTCCATTTGATAGCGGTTTTGCATGTTTCAGGGCTATATAAGTCAAGCATGATATCATTTATAGAGTTAAGTATGGAAGATATTTCAAAGTCTGTTTCAAGAGATATTCCAAGACCCCGTCACAAACCGAAACCTGTTTCCGTCCCGAAAGAGATTCAAAAGCTCAAAATACAAACAAGGGTTATGCCAAGCTTCAAACCTATCAAAATAGACAACATAAATAATAACTATTCAAGCAAAATGACCGAACAGATAAGTGCTTCCGGGATTTTAAAAGGCTCTGCTTTGGATCTTGCCGCTCTTGATCCGGGAGTATCAGACGGATTAAAGGATGTAATAACGAAAAAAGATTATTTTGATCTTGTTCAGCTCAGGATAGAAAGCAAAAAAGAATATCCGAGAATAGCAAAGATGAATCGGATAGAGGGTCGGTCAACCGTGGAATTTGTTGTCGGACTTGACGGTAGTATATCCGGACTATCGATTGTAGGAACATCAAGAGACAGAACTTTAGACAATGCCGTTATTGAAGCCGTAAAAAAAGCATCACCTTTTCCAAGGCCTCCTTTAAGACTTTTTAGCGGGCCTATTCCGATTGAAATTACTGTCGTTTTTGAAATAACATAACAGGAGACCTGATGAAAGAATTCAAGGTTAATGATACTATTCAGGAAGTAAGAACAAATCTGGCTTTAGAACTTGAAATGGCGAAAGATGAGGGAAGAAAAGTTGTAGGTTCAATGTGTTCTTATTTTCCAAAGGAACTTGTATGGGCAGCCGATGCGATTTCAGTCGGTCTTTGCGGAACTACTGAAGAGCCGATTGCAGCAGCAGAAGAAGTGCTGCCTGCTGACTTATGCCCCATGGTTAAAGCAACTTACGGCCGTGCTGTTTCAAACACCTGCCCAATATTTCCGCTTACCGATTGTATTGTGGGTGAAACAACATGCGATGGCAGAAAAAAAATGTATGAACTACTTGCATGGGAAAAGCCTATGCACATTATGGAACTCCCGCAGATGTCTGAAGAAAAGGAAGCTCTTGTCCACTGGATAGCGGAGGTTAAAAAGCTTAAAGTATTTATTGAAAAACAACTTGGGGTAAAAATAACAGACGAAAAATTAAAACAGGCCATCAAAGATGTAAATGAAGAACGCAGGCTTTTAGTTGAAATTCATAAATGCCGTAAGTCACATCCAGTGCCGGTTATGGGTGTTGACCTTGTTGGATTAACCACCAAATTCGCCTATACGGTTGATCGCAAACCTTATAGAGAAAAACTTGGCAATCTTCTCGAAGGGCTAAAAACAAAAATACAAAATAATGAATATGCCTGTTCTTCTGACAGACCAAGAATCCTCTGGACGGGTTTGGGAAACAGCCTGGGATGTGACAAGGTTTTAAAACTGGTGGAGGAATGCGGAGGGGTTGTCGTCTGTCAGGAAGGTTGTGGCGGTATTACGCGCATGGAAGATATGGTGGATGAAAACAAAGATCCTATTGAAGCGATTGCCCAAAGATATCTAAGAGTAACTTGTTCCTGTATGACGCCGAATAATACAAGGTTTAAAGATATCGACAGGCTTATAACGGAATATAATATACAGGGTGTTATAGATCTTACATGGCAGTTTTGCCATACTTTTAATATCGAATCTTACAGGGTAAAAGAAGTTGTTAAAGGAAAGCATGACCTTCCTTTTCTCCATATCGTAACGGATTTTTCGCAGTCCGATATCGGACAGCTCAGAGTACGCATTGAAGGTTTTCTGGAGCAGATTTCAATGGGAAATTAGCATGTGTCTCATTGAGGCGGAAAAACTTACAAAAGTATATGCGGATGGAAAAAGCAAAAATGTAATTGCAATCGAAGACTTTAATCTCAAAGTTGAGGAACGTGAATTTACCAGCATAGTCGGTCCTAGCGGATGCGGAAAATCAACTTTTCTATTATTGGTTTCGGGCTTAGAAAAAGCAACGGCAGGCAAGCTATATATTAAAGGCCAACCGGTAAACGGTCCCGATCCTTTAAGGTCTATAGTATTTCAGGAATATCTTCTTTTCCCATGGAAAACTGTCAGAGGTAATGTTGAGTTCGGTCTGGAACTTAAAAGAATACCGAAAAACAAACGCCGGGAAATTGCTTCCGTCTATATTGAACTCGTAGGTCTGGAGGGTTTTGAAGACCGCTATCCTCACGAGTTGAGCGGAGGCATGAAACAGCGGGTAGCAATTGCAAGGGCGCTTGTAAATAAGCCCAAGGTAATTTTGCTTGACGAACCATTCGGATCATTGGATGCACTCACCCGTGAAGGCCTTCAGACAGAGCTTTTGCGAATATGGCATGAGGCAAAATGCACAGTACTTTTTGTAACCCATAGCATAAGCGAGGCGGTTTATTTGTCTGACAAAGTTGCAATTATGACCAAGCGGCCAGGAAAGATTAAAGAATTGATTAAAATTGATCTTCCCCGGCCACGCACCAGGGATATGTTTGTTTCGCCTGAGTTTAGAGAATATGAAAGATATCTTAAAGAACTTGTATGGGAAGAATTTCAAGAAGGCAACAATGAGGTTTAAATACAGAAAAATTATCTCTCCCATATGTGTTCTTGCATTATGGGAAATCATCGGCCGTTTTATCTGGGTGGATCCTTTCTTTTTTCCGCCTCCGTCCGAAATGCTTAAGGAATTGTATGCAATGATAATTACCGGTGAGGTATTTCCGCACATTGCTATTAGTATTGCCCGTGCATTTAGCGGATATATTCTCGCAGCAATTGCAGGTCTGACTATAGGACTTCTTGTAGCATGGTCAACGGTTGTCGAAGATATCATCGATCCGCTTATCGAACTGATCAGGCCTATTTCCACATTTGCGTTGGTACCTGTTATGTTTATCTGGTTCGGTATAGGAAACGGCTCTAAAGTGGCGATTATTTTTAAAGCATGTTTTTTCCCTATAGTCTTAAATACAATTGCAGGAATCAAAGGTGTAGATAAAAAACTCATTCAGGCTGCGCGTTCACTTGGCGCAAATGGTTTTCAGCTATGGGTTAAAGTACTTATACCGGCAGCCCTCCCCATGATTGTCACCGGTATGAGAATTTCAACCGCCATGTCAATGCTTGCAATTGTGGGAGTTGAAATGCTTGCTGCCGATTCCGGAATAGGCTTTCTAGTTATAGATGCACAACGAACATTTGCCACAGCGAGAATGTTTGCAGGAATTATCGTAATTTCATCTCTAGGATTTAGTATGGATCGTATTGCCCGGATTATTCAAAGCAGAGTACTGGCTTGGCATACCGAAACCTCTTTATCCGGGGGAATGGCGTAAATAAACAGAGTTTATAAGGAATCAGAATGTATTTTAAAAAAATTACAATTATGATCATATCCGTTACGGTAATTGTATTACTAAATTTATATCCCTGCACAGCCAAAGACTTTCCTCTGGGCAGCATGAAGGTAACATACGGCAGAAGTATAGACGATCTTCCTCTCTATGTAGGGCTTGAAGAAGGCTTTTGGGAAAAAGAAGGACTCAAAGTCGAGCTTGTAAGACTTGTAGGTGAACAAAACATTATCGCTTCAGCGCTTCATGGCGACATAAATGCAGGTCATATTGCACCTGCATCATTTTTTCATGCTGCAAACAGAAAAATTCCCATAAAGATCGTTGCATGGCTCGGCAGGGCGCATAATGGAACAAGATGCGGTCTTCATTCGGATGCAACAAATAAGGAAATAAAAGACATTACGGATTTAAAAGGCAAGAGAGTTGCAACCAGTGGGGATATAAGTGCCAAGATGATTCTTCGCGAAACTTTGATAAAGGCCGGCTTAAGCTTTGATGATATTCATGAAATAAAGGGGATCAAGCTTGATGATGCCATGAAGCATGAAGCTGCCTTAAGATCAAAAGGCGTTGATGTAATAGTTGCCTGAGATCCCACTGCGACCATGCTGGAGATGCATGGTGCGAGTCGGCTGCTTTTTTCATTTAATGACGCAATCCCGGGATATGTATTTTCAGGATTGTTTTTTACGGATAAGTATCTTCGTGAAAACCCGGAAAAAGCAAAAGCCTTTTTACGGGGCCTTGTCAGGTCATTTGATTATATAAAAAACAATGAAAAAGAAGCAAGACGCTGGATACCGAAATATTGCGGAGTCGAAATGGAAGTGGCTATGCGCTCTGCCCTGAGGCATTTTGAAGACGGAAGGGAACCTATTAAACAGTTATATAAACAGCAGGATATTATGATAGAAAACGGCCATCTTCCGGGAAGAATTCCCATAGAAGATTTTATCGATTACAGTTATCTGCCAGATAATAATTGATTTTAAAATTGGGAGAAGAAATATAATTATTACGGAGGTCAAGACTATGAAAAAAAGAATCTTCATCAATGAAGAATCAGCTAAGGGATATACAAGGCGACAATTTCTTAAATACCTTGAGCTTGCAGGAATCGGTGTAACAATAGGCGGTGCAGGCTTTCTTGCAGGATGCAGTGATAAAGTTGATTCTCTTGCCGGGACAAAGGAAGTCATCACAAGATGCGGTCTTTGCGGATCGGATTGCGGCATGAAGGCATATATCAAAAATGATCGTGTGATTGCAGTTTCTCCTAACAAGGATGACCCTCATAGCAAAGGATTTATGTGCGATATGGGGCTTGCAAATGTTGAACAAACATATTCTCCGGATAGAATTCTTAATCCAGGAAAGCGGGTCGGTGATAAATGGGTGGATATTTCGTGGGATGAAGCATTAAATATTATTTCGGAAAAACTTTCAAAACTTAAAAATGATTATGGCCCTCAATCAACAGTCTGCCACTATGGAGTTACCGAGGTTAGAGCACCTTTTTACAGGCAGTTATTCAGGCGGTTTTCAAATGTTTACGGAACTCCAAATTTTACCGGCTGCGGCAGCCAGTGCGCTGTTTCAACAATGATGGCAAAAAAATACAGCATAGGTTCTGTTCACCCTGATTATGAAAATACTAAATGCATGGTTCAATGGGGAAGCAATCCGTCATCTTCAAGCCTTCTTGAATGGTTTAGTGAAGTACTGCCTGCCAGGGAAAGAGGTGCAAAACTTATCTGCATTGATCCAAGAGCAAATCCCATGACTCAAATGGCAGATATTCATCTTAAGCCGCGTCCCGGAACAGACGGGGTGCTTGCACTGGCAATGACAAATATAATTTTAGAAAATAATCTTTATAACAGGGATACTGTAGAAAAATATGGCACAGGTTTTTTCGAATATGAAGAACTTGTAAAACAATACAAGCCTAAGCGAGCGGAAGCCATAACCGGAATTTTGGCAAAAGATATTATAAATGCAACAATGATGTATGCCGAAAATTCACCTGCTTGTATTGAAACAGGCAATGCATTGGAACTCCATATAAACGGAGTGCAGACAATCAGGTCTGTTATGTTGATACAAGCCTTATGTGGAAATGTGAATGTAAAGGGAGGTATGATTTCTTCGGGAGAAAAAGTCGGGCTTGCGGATTTGGAATTAGATAATTATAAGCCATTTACATCCCAAGGATATTCTGCCGACAGCTATCCTGTTTTATGGCAGTCAAGAAAAATGGTAACGGCAAATCTTTTGCCGGATACCGTGTTAACAAAAAAGCCATATCCGATTAAAGCGCTTATGGTTATAGGTGGCAATCCGATTATTACGGGTCCTAATTCTTCACACCAGAGAAAAGCATATAAAGAAATGGATATGGTGGTTGTCTATGATCTTTTTATGACAGAAACTGCCAAAATGGCAGATATATTCTTACCTGCTACATCATGTCTTGAAAGAGATAATTTCAAGGCAAGGGACAGGATATATCTGACACCAAAGGTTATAGCCGAACAGGGAAATGCTTGGCCGGAATGGAAGCTATGGTTTGGGCTGGCAAATAAGATGGGTTATGAAAATGAATTTCCATGGGCGACCCTGGATGAAGCTATAGACGAACACCTCTCTCCCATCAATGTTACCGCTTCGGATCTTAGGATGAATTTTAATGGTATTGATCATCCTTTAAAGTCGGGAAGCATGAAAAAGCTGGAGAATAAAATAAAGACTCCTTCCGGAAAAATTGAATTCCATTCACAAACACTGGCAGACGCAGGATACAATCCTCTGCCTGACTATGTTGAGCCATACGAAGGACCTGCTGACAAAAAACTTCTTGCAAAATATCCGCTTCTTATGACCTCCGGCATACGGATACCATACTATATTCATTCCCAGTTTAGAAATCTTGCTTCGCTTAAAGCAAAATCACCAGGTCCTGTGATTGAGATGAATCCGGCCGATGCTTCATCTCTTGGAATATCCGAAGGAAATAATGTATCAATAAGCTCTCTTAGAGGCAGCATCCAGGCAAAGGCACAACTTAATAAAAGCCTGAAATCCGGAATAGTAGCCATGTCTCATGGATGGTCAAAAAGTAATGTAAACGAATTGACAGACGATTCGGCTCAATCTCTGGACCCGATAAGCTCTTTTCCGGGGTATAGAGGATTTTTGTGTAAAGTTGAAAAAGTATAGATTGAAACATCACAAGGCAGATGAATTTAAAATAACACGAAGGGTCTTTTTGAAAAATACCGGTATGTTGGCTACCACAGCATCTTTTCCGATATTAAGAAGTAAAGAAGATGTCTTAAGGCCGCCTGGTGCCGCATCTGATTTTCTTTCAAAATGTATCAGATGCGGCAAATGTGTTGAAGCATGTCCTTATGATAGTATTCGTTTTTTAGGGGCCAATTCCGGTCTTAATATTTATACACCATATATAGATCCTGTAAAAACCCCCTGTTATTTATGCCGGACAACAGGGACAGACGGAAAATCAAAGCCTCTCGACAAATACTTGCGCTGTGGAAAAGCATGCCCGACAGGTGCTTTAAAACCCATACCAAACGATATAGAAGTACTATCCAAGCTTCCAAAAGAAATGAAAATCGGGACAGCAAACCTTAACAGGAAGCTTTGTGTGGCCTGGCAGTTTAGTTTTTGTGGGGAATGTTATTTTAACTGCCCACTTAAAGACAAGGCACTTCTATCAAGGCCGCCTGATGAAGAAGTATCAAGAAGCGGCATATCGCCTTATGTTAATCAAAAAGCCTGTATCGGATGTGGCCGGTGTGTTTTTGTCTGTCCGGTAAGAAAATTCGATGCAAAATTTATAAACGAAACTAATGTGCCGGATTATTTTCAGCTAAGATACGGCGCTCTTGTGGAAAGAATTATTGCACAAAATAGAGATAATGCACAATTGCCGGCAATTAGAGTATTAAAAAACAAGTCAGACAGATGAAGAGAAGTGAGAAGAAAAATCTTAAAATACTTCCATTAAGACGTATATCTCAGATAAGTATAATTCTCCTTATCATTGCCGTGCCCTTATACTCACAAAATCCGTATAACGGGTCACCCTCATTAATTGTAAAGGGTCAATTGCCGCCCCCTGCCATTTCGAAAGTATCCGGTGATACATGGAGTTTTTCAATAGGAAATTTTAATATTATTCATCCCGCAGCTTTTTTTGATTTTGTGTTTTCAGCAAAATCCGTTTCTTCTTCCATGCTCATCGCTGTTTTAATTCCTTTATTGATAACATTACTTTTTGGCAGGGTATTTTGTTCCTGGCTTTGCCCAATCGGTTTTATACTGGAACTTTCAACAAAAATTAATGCGATTTTGAAAAAAAAAGGATTTACCCGTAAAATATATATAAGAAATTTTCGTTATATAATTCTTGCAGTATCCCTTCTTACAGCATTATTATTAGGAATTCCCATAATTTCAATCTTTGATCCTGCCCATCTTCTCGGCAGGGAACTTTCCATGATATTTACCCATCAGGAAGTAAGTGTTGCCGGTCTTATATTTCTATTAGCTATACTTGTATTTGAAATATTATTTGTATCCCGCGCCTGGTGCAGGTTTTTTTGCCCGTCCGGGGCATGTCTGTCTCTAATTGGAGTTAATCGAAATTTTAAAATCAGAACAGATCAAAAAGAATGTGTAAATTGTAACCTATGCAGATCGGTGTGTTCTTATAATCTTGAGCCGGACAAGATAGTAAACTACACAACTTTACAGAGAGCGGTTTGTGATAATTGCGGTTTATGCAGGGATTCATGTCCGAAAGGAGCAATATCTTATGACTTTTGTATATAAAATTGCCACTGATTTTTCCCTTATGTAGTTATAAGTATTATATCGCATGGATGTTAATGTTTCGCACTGTTCTTAATTCCAGCCTCTTTTTTGATTGATTCAATATCGAGTTTTTGAATCCATTCGGGAAGATTGCCAAACACTGTATGGAAGTTAAAGCCACCTTTTGTCATTTCAGAAATAGCCTCATCCTTAGGCCATCCCTGGATTGCAATTCTATATAAAGCACTCATTGTTCCTGTACGATCTGCGCCGTGCAGGCAATGTACCAGTACCGGGGTATAATTCGGGTCGGTTGCGATTTGTAGAAACCGGATAATATCTTCTTGCTCAGGATGCCAGGCTTTCATATAGATGTGTTCATACTTTAATTCCGTATTTCCGATTTTGCTCCGATCCGAATGAAAAGTTCGGAGATTTACCACTGTTTTAATTCCCATTTCTTTTAAATTCTTCATTCCATTGGCTGTAGGCTGGGCGCTTCGGTACAAATTATCGCTTACTTTGTGAAGATTTGGGACACCTTCTATCACAAGAGGCTGAGCCCAAGTTTCAGGACGTTTTAAGGCGGATTCATTTGCAAATGCAAAATTGACCAGAATTAAACAGAGAGCTATAGTTATGGTCAGTTTAATTTTAAACGAAAAGCAATGAAAATATGGACGTGTTTGCAAGTCGTTTATTATGCCAGTTTTGCTGGAATAATTATTTTGTTCCATGCAGGTATCCCTTCCTTTCAGTTTCAGGTAGTTTTTCTATAGCATAACGCAACATAGTTCGAGGCATTTTTTTGTAGTATTTATCCAAAAATAATTCTTCGCTGGTTTTATTTCGTTTGCCGACTTCACGCAACATCCATCCTACGGCCTTGTGAATCAAGTCTTCCCGGTCATTTAATAATATTTCTGCAATTGCCAAAGTATCGAAGAAGTCATTTCTTTTGATGAAATGAAAAGTGGATATAATGCTGATTCTTCGTTCCCAGAGATCCTTTGAACGCACGAGTCTGTAAATAGGCTTTCTTTCTCTAATGAATAAATGAGCGCCTACAATGTGCTCTGCCGTACAGTCAACAAGATCCCAACTGTTTATGAATTTTGTGTGATTCAGGTAAGAATGATATATTAACACTTTTCCAGAACTATTATTTTCTGAAGAATATTTTGCAACCAGTATCAACAATGCCAGTAGCCTGGCTTCATGGAAAGGAGATTTTAAAATATCGAGGGTATCATCCAAAGATATATTCCTGTATTCTCTTACGCATTTTCTTATAGCAGGAACACGAATCCCCAAAAACTTGTCTCCTTCTCCATATTCTCCCTTGCCGGTTTTAAAAAATCGCTGTGAATGAGTTGCGATATCGCTATTGCTCAGCTGCTCTAACATACTCATGATTTGCTTAGTCTGATTGCTCATAACGGATTATTGCATGGGCCCTTGTTTTATTTGTTCATCCAGACTCAAGAGGCTGTTTACTGTTAGTGTAGGCTCGATTCCCCATGGATCAAATAATATATCAGGTAAACGCTTAACCCATACAGCCCGCATTCCGGAAGAAATAGCACCGATCACATCGAATGGATTACTTGATATAAGCCATGCATCAGTTCCCACAGCGTTAGCCCTTCTTAAAAAATGGCTATACACGCCGGGATTTGGTTTAAAAGATTTTATTTCATCAACACTTACTACTCCAAGAAAGTAGTTTCTGATACCGGCATTTTTCAGCAATGTTTCCACGGCATCGGCGCTGCCATTCGAGAATGCGAACATTCTGAAACCTGATTTCTTTGCGCGGGCCAATCCTTCTTCTACATCATCAAATGCCGGTAAAACTTTATATGCATCCATCAGTTCCTGCTTATCTTCCTGGCTAAGCTGGATTTTAAGATATGAAATCGTATAATCAAGAGCGTTTCCGGTACATATGGCAAAGTTTTCGTAATTTTGCATAAGGCCCCGCCGAAACGAATATTCAAGCTGTTTATCACGCCAGATGCGAGAAAATTCATAAGCTTTATCACCAACATATTTTTCCAATAACGCAATGATGCCATGTGTATCTATCAAAGTTCCATAGACATCAAACGCAAGTGTGATTGCCATATGCTTCTCCTTTACAAAAACCCGAAAAAACTTGTTTAAATTATATAAAAAATCAATTGGTTGTCAACCGGTTTTTCCTGGTTTAACCGGAATGAGACCTAACAGAAGGGTTGTGGTTGTTTTTTGTTTATTGAAACGGGAAATATTATTGAAGATATTTATGTAGTCGAAAGTTTGGGAACAGATTTACGTCAATAGCTATGCCCGTTTTGCGAATAGCTCATCTGATAAAGCCTTGGTAAATGGCATTTCCAAGTTTTACAAACTCTTCTATTGTCAGGGTTTCCGCACGTCTTGTAGGATCTATTTCTACACTGTTTAATGCCGATTCTGCGGTTTGTGCATTAATTTTAAGTTCACTTGACGAAAGTGAATTTTTAAGGGTTTTGCGTCTTTTTCCGAAGGCAGCTTTGATAACATTAAAAAAGAATTGTTCGTCATCTGCCATAAATTCCGGATATTCCCTGAATCTGATCTCAAGTATCTGGGAGTCTATTTTTGGCTTTGGGAAAAAAAGAGAGGCTTTTATATCAGCGATTACAGATGAATCCGCACAATATTTCAGCATAACCGAAATTCTTCCATAATCTTTATTGCCGGGTTTCCCGCAGATTCTTCCGGCAAGTTCTTTCTGGAACATCAATATGGCACGACTTATACTGCTTCGGTCTTTTATAAGTTTTATAAGTATTTGGGAAGAGATATTGTATGGGAGATTCCCTATTACAATAATTTTTTGATCATGTCTTGCTGCAAGTCCATTTATATCAAGTTTAAGTATATTTTCGTTTAATATTTCAACATTATCAACAGATTTTGATAGAAGTTCATTTTCTAAGAGCGGGATCAGACCATTGTCTTTTTCAACTGCATATACCTTAGCAGCAACGGCTGCAAGAGGCAATGTGAGAGCTCCTAGACCAGCTCCTATTTCAAGAATGATATCTTCGGGTAGTATTTTTGAGCGTAGAACTATCATTTCTGCTGTTGATGGATCGGTAAGAAAATTTTGTCCGAATTGCTTTTTAGGAGAAAGTTTCGATGCAGAAAGTAATGATCTTGGAGAAGTCATGAAATATTCTCTTTCTGTTTTTTAGCAAAATGTACTTTTTTTGTTATATGGCTGGTAATAAAATATGCTGCTATAGCGGGCGGGATTCCTATCAACACTCCTCCGGTCATAAGGGCAATAGTGGCATCAGACCCTAATTCCAACAGTTCGGTAAATGTTGTGTATTTTATGTCAAAAGGAAAAGATGTTCCATAAATAATTTGTCCGGCCTTATAGCTTGTAAAATAAAAAAAAGGCATTGTAAGAGGATTTCCTAACCAGACTCCAAGTGCTGCGGCTGCCTTGCTTGCGCGCATTAAATATGCAAGCATTACCGCAAGAGCGGTATGAAAAGGAAAAGTCGGAGTAATGCCGATAAATACCCCGATAGACATTCCCATCGCAATATAGTGCGGATCACCATCGAGATTTTTTATTTTTTCAACAAACTCGAAAAATTTTTTCTTAATTGTCATCTATATTTATGCAAAGCGTACATTACCTTTTTATTATATCTTTTCTAAAGAACGCTTATATCAAACCTGTATCATTTACAATAATATTTGTTGAATTTTCTTGAAATCTTCATTGAGAGATTTAAAAGTTATTTATGGTTAGAAAAATCTATTTTAGGTTGATTAAGTATTGACAAAATTAATCTGCATATGAAATAGGGCAAAATGTTACGAAAAATAACATATGTCACAAATGTCGTAATATTTGAATGATTAAAATTACTGGAGGCGGGCAATATTATTTAGAGACTATGTCACAATTAGAAAAAATGTCATTTTGAACGTATTTGAAAAATCTTAAAATACTGAATTTAGTTTAAACCAAGAGTCAAAATGCACAGGTTGAGTGTAATTGTTCAGGTAAAAGGAGAAGAAGAATGGTTAAGGGGTCAGTAAGAGTTGTTGTTTTTATGGTAATTGGAATATGTTTTTGTTTTCCATATAAAGCATTTTCAGAATCAGTTGGTGATCAAACGGCGGCATATTCTTTAGGTGAAGTTATTGTTTCGGGTAAAACTGTTGGGGTGGAATCAATTGGTACCGTTCGGGAAATTACTGCTAAAGATATAGAGATGCAGAATGCGCGTACATTAGATCAGGCTTTAAGGTTGTTGCCTGGTGTGAGTATACGTACCGGAAATGACGGAATACCGCGTGTTGATTTAAGAGGATTTCGGTCAAGGCATGTGTTGCTGCTGTTGAATGGAATAGCTTTCAATTCAGCATTTGACGGTCAGTTTGATCCGGCTATAATTCCGGTGGAAAACATAGCTAAAATCAAGGTTTCCTATGGTAACAGTTCGGTGCTATACGGACAGGGCGCGTTGGGCGGTGTTATAAACATCATTACAAGAAAAGGCACCGAAGGCGTTCAGGGTAATGTAAAGCTGGAAACGGGAGAACGTGAGAATCATATAGGAAGTTTCAGAATATCGGGCGCAAAAGATAAATTCAATGGTTTTATCAGCGGCAGTGCCCAGGACAGCGAAGGTTTTATGTTATCGGATGATTTTGATGAAACTAAATATGAAAATGGTGGCCTAAGAGAAAACAGTGATAGAAAGCAGAACAGCCTTTTTGCCAACCTTGGATATTCTCCTACTGATAGTTTGGAAATAGGGCTGGTTGCCAACACGACTAAAGGTGAATTTGGAAAACCGCCTGGTACTATTGCATCTGACGATTTTACCTCCAACCCAAAGTATGTCAGAATCGAAGACTACGAGGGTTTTTCCGGGCAACTTTCCATGAGTTATAACTCACAAGGGCCTTTTGGTGTTCGCGGATGGATGTTTTTTAACCGTATGGATGAGGATGAAAACCGGTATGATGATGATCTATATGATACCATAACCAGCAAGAATACTTATTTTATAAGCAATCTTACTAAAACATACGGCGGTACTATTCAAACTTTTGCCGATTTAAAAAATATCGGTCTCGTTACATTGGCTGTAAGTACAGAAAAACAATCTTTTGATTCAAATGGAATCGTTCGGGATAACAAAAACAATATCCAAGAATTAGACGAAGACTATAACGTAAATATCCATTCAACTGCTCTTGAATATGAAGTGTCTCCGTTTGATAAGCTCGGCTTGGTGTTTGGCTACAGCCATCACTGGTTTAATAAAGACTCCGGCGGTACGGATGACAAAAACAGTTATCTGGCTGGCATCCATTATGATGTGTTTGAAAATACCCGTATCAAAGGGTCATATGCGCGAAAAATCAGGTTTCCTTCCATTCGTCAGCTTTATGAGGAAGATACCGGTAATCCGGATTTAGAGCCTGAGCGATCAAATAATTATGAGTTGGGAATAGAACAGAATATTTTTGAACGCACCTCGGTTTCGCTAACAGGGTTTTATATAGATGTTAAAAATTATATTGAAAAAGTTGATGCAACGGATATTTTTGAAAACAATGAACAATATTGTTTTCAGGGAATCGAATTTGTTGCTGAAACCCGCTATATTAATAATCTGATGCTAAGAGCCGGTTATACGTATATGGATACTGAAGACAAATCCGACAATACCGGCAAAGACGAATTGCAATACAGGCCTGAACATAAGCTGACGTTTGAAAGTCAATATACTTTTCCCTGCGGGCTTTCAGCCTATGCATCTGCCATGCATTACGCCAATCAGTATTTTTACAGCAAAAGCGCACCGTATCGGCAGCGGAAGCTAAATGATATTACACTGGTTAATTTAAAACTTGACCAGTCTTTCTTAAAAAACCGCCTTAAAGCTTATATTGGTGTGGAAAACGTTACAAATTTAGATTATGAGGAAGCTTATAGCCTCCCGCAAAAAGGCCGGACTTTTTATGGAGGAATAGAATATAGCTTCTAAAAAAAATATAGCATCGGCGATACTGTTTATTGCGTTGCCGATTATATGCATTTGTTTATCACTATGCATCGGAAGGTATCCTTTACCTTTATCTGATGTGTTGAAAATATTGTTGAGCAGATTTGAGCCTTTTCATATTTCGGTAACGGATATTCAATATGGTGTGGTTTGGGATATCCGTTTGCCACGTGCTATTTTAGGGGCATTGGTAGGCGGCGCTCTTGCGGTAAGCGGCGCCGCATTTCAGGGGCTATTTAAGAACCCTTTGGTCAGTTCAGGAATTTTAGGTGTCAGTGCTGGCTCTGGTTTCGGGGCAGCACTGGCAATTCTTTTGTTCAACTCGGTAGTAGCAACCTATCCGTTTGCCCTTGCTTTTGGCATTCTGGCTGTTATGCTCAGTTATATGATCGGCAGGGTGTATCAATCGACACCCAGTATCATGTTGGTTCTGGGGGGTGTTATTGTGGCATCAGTGTTTTCCGCTTTGATTTCATTTGTCAAATTTGTAGCAGACCCATATGAACAACTTCCTGCAATTGTCTTCTGGCTTATGGGCTCTCTTGCCAATGTCGGTTATTATGAAATTGCCGTAGCAATCATTCCCATTTTTATAGGACTTGCAGGGCTTTTTGGCATAAGCTGGCGTATTAATGTGCTTTCGATGGGAGATAAGGAAGCTCACTCACTGGGTATAAACGTACGGCTATCAAAGGCAATCGTCATTATTTGTGCGAGCCTTGCTACGGCAGGGGCAGTTTCAGTCAGTGGCATTATAGGATGGATTGGATTGGTAATTCCTCATATAGGCCGTATGTTGGTTGGAAACGATAACCGTATACTGATTCCGGTCAGCTTCTCTTTAGGTGCGTCTTTTCTGATTTTAGTCGATAATTTGGGAAGAATATTGACGGGATCTGAAATTCCGCTTGGTATTTTAACCGCTATTATCGGCGGCCCGTTTTTTGTATATCTTTTAAAAAAGACAAAAGGAGGTGGCTGGTAATGACAATGCCCCTTTTGTCGGTTGAACAGGCAGGCTTTTCGTATGGCCACCAGCAGATATTAAGTGATATCAGCTTTAGTGTTGATAAAGGAGAAGTTTTTTGTTTGCTAGGTCCTAATGGTTGTGGAAAAACAACTCTTCTGGATTGTATTCTTGGATTTCAACGCCTGAAATCGGGCAGTATTATAGTTTCCGGCAAGTCCATCTCGGAGATAACTTCGGGCAATCTCGCCAGATTAATTTCCTATGTTCCTCAAAGCCATGAGAGGACATTTCCTTATACAGTAATGGAAATTGTTATGATGGGTCGGGCTGCTTACACCGGTTTGTTTTCCGCACCGAACAGAACGGACAGACGGATTGCCGAATCGGCATTAGATACTGTTGGTATTTCACATTTAAAAATAAGGCCATATACACGTCTTAGCGGCGGGGAAGGCCAATTGGTCATGATTGCAAGAGCGCTGGCCCAAAATGCGCCTCTTGTAATCATGGATGAGCCAACGGCCCATCTTGATTTTAAGAATGAACTGATAGTACTTGAAACCATAGCCCGGCTTGTGCAGGACAAAGGGATATCGGTAATAATGGCAACGCATTTTCCCAATCATTCTTTTTTCTTCGAAAACAGTGATATATCTATTAATGTCGCTATGCTAAAAGATACTCGGTTCATTGAAACTGGCCCACCTGAAAAGGTATTGCATGAAGATAAGATTGAAACATTATATGGCATACAAGCCGATATTATCAAATATACTAATGGTACTGACAGAGCAAGAAAACAGGTGATACCTATTCGCACGATCGTATAAGGGCCTAATATCGGAGCACCGCTCAAAAGAATGGAATGGAATAAATGAAAAAACACTTTCTCGGATGGCTTATTCTTGTTGGATTACTCCTGGCAATGTTCACAACGCCGGTACTATTGCATTGTCAAGAAGACAAAGATGGTTTTAATGGCAAAGTTGTAAAGCTTATAGATTGTAAGGGACGTTTGGTGGTGTTGCCTGCAAAGGTGAAAAGAATTGCTTGTTTGTATGCGTTTACAGGGCATGTGGTTACGATGCTGGGAAGAGGAGAGGATATCATTGCCGTTTCTTATGGCCTTAAACGCGATACGCTTTTGCTTAGCATATGCCCATCGATTTTGGACGCACGGGTTCCTAAGGCGCAAGGCTCTATCAATATTGAAGAATTACTGGTATCTGAGCCAGATATTCTTTTTGTGCCTGGAGATGTTGCCGGTGACCTCTCGGATATGGCAAAGCTTGCCAGATTTCAAATACCATATCTGATTATCGATTATTCCAGCATCGAAACACAGCAATATGCCATTAAGTTAATCGGACAGGCTATCTGGGCCGAGGCACGTGCTGATGAGTATATTGACTATTACCAGGATACAATTTACCGCGTACGCCAACTCACTGATAAGATCCCGATGAAAAACCGTATTCATGTCTATTATGCAGTTAACGAGCCGCTTCGAACCACGCTGACTCAAAGCATTGAAATAGATTGGCTCAAAGTAACAGGGTGTGAAAATGTGGTCCTCAACAGGGAGCAGCAGATAATTGAAGGTGCAAACTACACAAGCCTGGAGCAGATATTGCTATGGAATCCGGATGTCATTCTTGCAAATGAACCGAGTGCTGTTCAGCTCATTCTTAATGATGATAAGTGGTCAGCGCTAAAAGCCGTGAAAAACAGAAAAGTATACCAAATGCCTATCGGTATTTCACGCTGGGGGCATCCGGGGTCATTAGAAACGCCGCTTGCTATCCTTTGGACGGCAAAAACACTTTATCCGGAACTGTTTTCCCATATTGATATGAAAGCCGAAACCAAGGCATTTTATAAAAAATTTTTTAACTATGAGCTTTCGGAAGAGATGACGGAAAAGATTTTAAGTGGTAAAAATGTGAGAAAACCGAAAAGAAGAAAATAGATATTTTGCATAAAGTTCAAGATCAAGGTGCGCAATGAAGAAACTGTGCAGGAAAAAGGAGTTTTGAAATGAGGATATTGGTGTCTATCGATGATACGGATAATTTGGAGAGCATCGGAACAGGGAAACTGGCTTCGATGTTATCGGAAAACATAAATATCAATGGATGGGGAAAAGGAGGTTTTATAACCCGTCATCAGATGTTTGTTCATCCCGATATTCCTTATACTTCGCACAACAGTGCCATGTGTTTTCCCGCAACGGTTAATGATGGATATATAGATACTTTTATAGAGTTTGCCATATCCTTTTTGAAGATAGAAAGCGCCATTGGATCTGACCCTGGACTGTGTGTTGTTAATATTGATAAGCTTTCCGGAACCAAAGAATTGATGACATTTGGATATAATGCCAAAAAAAGTATAATTAAGAAAGCGGATGCATATGAGCTTGCAAAACGCCTGGGTGTTCATCTTTCGGAGCATGGCGGAACCGGTCAAGGTGTGATAGGAGCACTTGCCGCAGTTGGCCTGCGTCTGACCGGCAATGATGGTCGTATTAAAGGCCATTTGAAAATTGAATCGGCTAACGGTATTGTCACACCTGTTGAGATAAAAAGGCAAACACATGTTGAAGTGGTTCAATCCATTGATGAGGGGTTGCTGATAGAAAATGATAAAATTCGTCTCGGCGATAAGGTGAAAGCCGTCTTGCTTGAAGGAAAATCCACTTTATTGGTTAATAAAATCGATACTGATGAGAAAGCTTCGGCCAAATGGGAGACTTGCAGCAAACAGCAATTACGGGCTTATTGAGCAAAAAGATTTATCCACATAGATTTTCTAAGATTTATATTATTACTACTAGTAATGCTACCTCATATTTTAAGCCGGTTTTACAGCCGGAAAATTTATCTGATAAAGCAATATAGTGATTTTTAGTAAATATTACTATAATCCTACCCCTGATGACTGAAAATAATATTTGGCGAGAATCTTTGCTATACATTTATGAAGCTTGACTTTAGTATTATTATCAATTAGTTTTATATTGATATTTCCTACAATTATGTCGTTTGTTTTGTATATATTTCATTGTCAAAAAAAGGGGGGGATATGGCTAAGAAAAGAGTAAAAGCAGTTAGTTTTGATGCAATGGTCAAATTTTTCATGCTGACTTATGACATTCCATCTAGAAAAGATCTTCAAAAAATTTTGACTAAAGTGGAAAATCTGGAGATGCTGATAAAAAATTGTGGGGAAAAAAGTGGCCGTTTGTCTGTGCGCAACGATAACAGGTCAGTAATAACAGCATATGAAACAGTGCTAAAGGTAATTAAAAGTTATGATCAGGGAGCAAATTTTGAGGATATTCAGGCAAAAACGGGTTTTGAGGAAAAGAAAATTCGTAACCTTATTTTCAGGTTGAATAAGTTAGGAAAAATAAAGCGTAAAAACAGAGGAATATATATTGCCATTTAGTGCGAGCCAGTTTCAAAACGCCCCATTTTGGCCGATCTCTGCGTTGGGCTCAAATTTCAATCCTCGAAATACTCAATGTATTCCTGTGGTTGAAATTTTCTCCCGCCTTGAGCTTGACCAAACTGAAACGTTTTGAAAGTGGCT
>JBDRRF010000032.1:0-2377 GCA_043825875.1 Pseudomonadota bacterium
ACACGGAACTTGACGCGCTTGCTATCCGATACGGGGGGGATATCGGATCGTCCATGTATAGATCGGAAGCGACCGGGCAACGTTTTACAGGGACACAAGCAAAGAAAGCGGGCGCTATTTCGGCTGGTGCAACGCTCCTTACGGGGGCAGGGAGGGTGATAGGTGCTTCCCAATCAGGTTTAAACAAACCCAGGGAATATGAGATAACACGATGAGGATGCCAGGTTTACGGATGGCTGATTGGACAAATATGATATGTCTTTTCAAAATATTCACCCAGCAATACAATTCGTATTGGATGGCAAATGACTTTCTCTAATTCAGGAATAAGATCAACCTCAAACATTATAATTTGGTCTGAAGGCGAAAGACCCCCAACTTTCCCTGCAATTATTGGAAGTTCTTTGCCTGGTTGCCAACTTGGAATAACAATGGAGCATAATTCCTTAATTTGGTGTAGAAGGAGTTTTTTGGCTTCAATAAAGCATTTATCGCAGTAAATATAGTCTGTTACGAATGATCCACGTTCACTCATGATGTGTGCACCTCCATATATATCATAACCTATCATAACCGATTGTTTAAGGAATGTCAATGAGAATACCAGTCTCACAAAGAACCGAAACGATACCGGGCGGGGCGAATATAGCCCCCATTAGCCCTGCGGCTGCCGCTGCGCCGTATCAGGCATTGGCCGGCATGGGAGAGGCTATTTCCGGCCTTGGGGAAGTCCTGCTAAAGCGTCAACAAAAGATGCAGGAGGAACGTGATTTTTGGGATGGGCAACGCGCTGCCAATCAATTCACCGATGAATCTCTAGGCGAATTTAGTAAAAGACATAGCAAGGTAGGCATAGAGGCAAGGGGGGCAACAGAAGAACACCAGATATATTTTGATAAAAGAGTCGATGAAATAGCCCAGACATTAACCCCTACTGCCGCGGACTATTTCAAGAAACGTTCTCAGGGAGTAAGAGACAGGCAATTATGGAATTTGTCAAACAAGGAAGCCGCCGAGGAAGACAACTATAAAGATAGTGTTTTAGCTGGCGTTATTGTCAAATTTCAAGAAGAGATCGCTCAAAATCCAAAGAGATACAATCAGTTTCTTGCAAATGCATATCAGGTTATAGATTCTAGATATCCAGGATTGGACAACTCAAAAACAAAAGCAATGGTAGCAAAAAACTATAGAGCTACCCAGCTTGAATCCTTCATAAATAGCGACCCTCAGTTTGCCAAACAGTACATAGAGGCCAACCGAGATACCATAGACCCAGGGCAATATCAGGAATTTTTGCCAAAGGCTAAGGCTATAGAGAAACTTAAGGCGATAACAGCAGCTAAAAATTATATCATAGCAAACCCTGAAGGTGGGTCTGAGGCATTAAAGGCAAGTCCGGTTTGGGATAAAGTTCCGGATGAGGACAAGCCGGGCCTTATACATTCTGCTGATGCGGCAAAGAAGGCGTTTAAAACAGAACTTAAAATAAAGGAACAAGAGGCAATTAAGACGCAAAAAGATGCGGATGATGAAACTATTTATTCAGAAATAAGGAAGGGAAATCTTTCAAAGGCAGCTGCTATGGTTGACAATTCATCTCTTGGGCCACACGAAAAAAACTCATGGCATTCAAATTTAAGGGAACGCCAAAGAGAACTAAAAGATGGTAAAAGCCCGGTAGAAGAATATGACCCTTTAACTTATGCAACAGTAGCAACTGTTGTTTATAACAATCCACAAGGCATTACACGCTCTGAAATATTTCAAAAAATAGGAAAAGGTAAAGAGGGGGGGCTTACGACTACACAGGCAGAGCATTTTGCGAATGTGCTAAAGGCTCAAATGGACGCTTTAAAGGAAAAGAAACAACCTCAAGACGGTGTAAGGACAAAAGAAATATCAAGCGGTCTAAGCATTTTAAAGACAAACCATGGTTATGGAGTCTTCGGCAAAGATGCGGAAGGGGACATAAAATACCAGAAAACGGTAGAGGAATTTCTTCAATGGTCTGATGCTAACCCCGATAAAGATCCAAGTAAAAAACTTGAGCAGATCCTAATACCTATAAAGGAAGAACACACAAAAAGCCTTATTGGTAGAGCATGGGATTACTTTTGGGATAAAAAACCCATAGTACCTAAAGAAGAGACGGTAAATAAAAGACAGCGAGCTATTGATATACTTACTAAAGCTGGAAAAGATACAAGCGAAAATTCAATCCAAAAGGTAATGGATCAACTTAAATGACAGACATTGGACAAATAGATCTATCTGGAATACCTGATGCAGAGGTGAAGCCGTCCCTTCTTGCGTTTGATGAATTTGCACCCTCTGAAATCGATTTTTCTGGTATCCCCGATGCCAAACCAGAAAG
>JBDRRF010000033.1:0-7082 GCA_043825875.1 Pseudomonadota bacterium
CCTCGCATCATAATTGTAAAGCCCGGTTTCGGGATCCAGTTCCTGATCAGTAAAGTTGTAATTGCTGACTTCAATGCCTGTATTAAAACGCACATGACCATAAGGCAGGTATTCGGTGGATTCTGTGGGCTGGCCCGCAAAGTTTGTCATAGCACTTGCGCTTGAAAGATGATCCTGGTGATAGTAGTAGATCTCGCCACTCTTCACCATTGCTACCCGTTTGTTACCGGCAAAAAAAATAGGGGTCAAGTTTATATTTGACCTTTGGTATATTCAACTAAATGTCTAAGTAGACATGACCTCATACCTGGTCGCTTATCGTGGAATAAATATAGTACTAAATTATCAAAGAACGATTCTTTTATATTTCTTCAAATACTATTTGTGCTTGGAATTCCAAGTAAGTTTGTAAGTCAAATACCCCAATACTTCCCCCTTGAATAGGGGGCCCTATTTTCCCTTTAAGAAACTGGATAACTAAAGAACGTCCCCGATATCTCCAAGATGATCCTGGTGATAGTAGTAGATCTCGCCACCCTTGATCATTGCCACCCGTGTGTTGCCGGCAAAAATATACTTGGTCAAAGCGCCGTTTATGATCTCGAAATGATCACCGATGTAATAGGTAGTTGAAGTGCCATTAGTTTTCTTCGCCCGGCTGCCTGCGCCATCATAAACTATATCGGTAGTGCCGTTTACCTAAAACCTGACATTGTATTGTCAAAGAACGATTCTTATATAATTCTTCAAATACTATTTATACTTTTTTTCTGTGTAAGTTTATATGCTTAATGCATCACCAATACTATCACACCATATTTATCTTCCTTCTACATTCATTATTCCTTGTTCGATATTCTATATTCTTCTTTCTTTAAAATGTGCTATATACCACACAATCCACTAAGGCTATTATGTACCATAAATATTTCAACAAGAGACAAAAGCAGACCTGATACCATTTATCGTCTTATTCAAAAATCAAGGTTTGACCCCAATCTTTCCCTGGGGGCCCTATTTTCCCTTTAAGAAACTGGATAACTAAAGAACGTCCCCGATATCTCCTGTAGCAAATTCAAAGGCGATATCACGGTGGGCAAACGTGCCGCCTTTATTACCCGGTTTTGAAATAATGCCAATCGCATTTGTGGCCTTTATTCATTTTGAGGGTGATAATACAAAAGCATTGCTTCCGGCCTGATACATAAAGGAGTCGAATTCGACCCCTTTGAAGGTGGGGTTATGCAGTTTTTCCCACAGACCAAGAAACTCGATTGTTGCTTTTGAGCGCATCCAGTTTTTGACTATATCTTTAGGTTCTTTGGGATTTTTATGCCTTGCAATATCAGTTATTGATATGTAATCATCTTCATGTTTCGAGATAATCGCAATATTGCGGCCTTTTACCGTTATCATCTGGCTTCTCATATCACCCCTATTTTATTACGATCCAATCGGCCCATAGCTTCATCTGAATTATTAATTGTTTGATATGAATAGTAAATTCCGACACAGATCTTCTCCCTCACAAAAAACCCTTCTACATTCACTTCCCCCTTAAAAAAGGGGGTTTAAGGGGGTGTTTCCTTATCCAATATTCTTCTGTCCTTCAAATGCGTTCTATGCTCCCCACCCCGCCGGATTTATCTTCCTTCTACATTCATTATTCCTTGTTCGATATTCGATATTCATCTTTCTTTCAAATGGGCTTTATATTATATCCCACACCCCGCTATGGCAATTAAGTTCCATCTATCTTTCAACAAGAGCCAAGAGTAGACCTGATACCATTTATCGTCTTATTCACAAATCAAGGTTTGACCCCGATCTTCTTTCTTCCCCCTTAATAAAGGGGGATTAAGGGGGTTGTATCATGGAGTTGTTTCGATATTCAAATTACTTCCATACGGGGCTTTAAACCCCAGCCATATTTATATTCCTTCTACATTCATTATTCCTTGTTCGATATTCAATATTCTTCTTTCCTTCAAATGCGTTCTGTTTCCAGCATCCCGCCATGGCAATTAAGTTCCATCAATCTTTCAACAAGAGCCAAAAGCAGGCCTGACACCATTTATCGTCTTATTCACAAATCAAGGTTTGACCCCGATTTTTCTAAACCTGATCCATCATCGCAGGTAAGAGTTACCGATACAGTTGAAGTAAAATTTCCACCAATCGGCCTTGCTGTTGTTACAGGAGGAATATTGTCATATGTGTAAACCTCGGTATTAACGGATTCCGCATGGCCAATATAATCAACTGCAAAAAACTTAATTGTTGTTGTATCTTCCAGTGTTAAAGAAGATGTATAAACAGGAGATGATGTGTTTGGGGTTGTGCCGTCGGTAGTATAGTAGATTTTATCGCAACCTGAACCACCGACATCGCTACAGAAAAGTGAAACAGAGATTTCCGGGAAAAACTGCCTGCCGGAAGGTGTAGCAATGGAAACAGGGGGCGTTGCATCAACATGGCTTGTTATTTCTGTAGTATTTCCTATTTCATCGTAAGCATATTTTATAAACTTTCCATTGTCATAAAATACACTTATCAAGCGGTTATTATTATCATAAACATAATTAACCGGACCAGCGTAAGAATTTATAACTGATGTAAAAAGCAGTATTAAAACAGCAGCACAAAGAAACATCACATGCTTCAGCGTAGATAGCATTTTATCCCTCCGTTGAAGATCTTTAAAAAAAACGCCCCCTTTTACCCGATTTCTTCGTCAGGCTCAAATATTAATCCTCGAAATACTCTATGTATTCCTGCGGTTCAAATTATCGCCTTCCTTGAACTTGAGTAAAATTGAACATTTTTTTTAAGATCTTCTTTTCACTATTTGAAACCATTGAAGAATTCCCGATTACATTCTCTTCCATTTGTCTTTCAAGATTATTATAAAAGCAGTAAAAAACGTCTCTTAATCAATGTTCATGTTTTATCCTGATCTGTTCCTTTTTCCCTCTACCCTTGGGGGAGAGGGCCAGGGTGAGGGGGAATAAAAGGCCGATGATTCAATTTCCATCACCCCCACCCTAACCCTCCCCCATCAATGGGGAGGGAATTTAGAAATAGATATCAACAGCTTTTTTATCATCACCGAATCGGTGAACCAACCCGGGTCTTCCCGTAAAATTATAGAAGTCATAGGTTTTATACCCGATATCTCCCTACAGTCACTTCCCCCTTAAAAAAGGGGGATTAAGGGGCATAAGCGCTAACTTAACGAATCGTCCTCCCAGCCTTCAATTTGAAATGAGCGCTTACGAGGAGGTTCTCTTAGCCTGCTTGAGATTGCATGCCAGTTTTCGATACATTGATACAAGCTCAGAGTTGGATTCACTGTAGAGCTAAGAAGATGGAGCATAAAGGATGTCTCTCTCCACAGGCATCGTGATCGTCCCGCTACTTTCATGAATCGGGTACCCCCAGGGAAAAAAACTTTCCCCGGCTATAATGAGAGCTTCAATTAAAAAGGCTACAAAAAGTTTGCCATGTATCCAGGCTTTTGCCGCTTCAATATCCGTCTTTTTCAAATGGCCTAATCCCATAATGGACTTTAGCCGCTTAAATACTAACTCTACTTGCCAGCGGCCACGGTACATTTCCAAAATCGTTGTCGCAGATAATCTGCCTTCCAATGTTGTAAACACGAAAATATATTCTGCCGCTTCAAGTGTTTCAGGTTTGGGGTTATTCCCCTTTTTTTTGCTTTCCTTGATGATTTTACGTCGCGCTTTCTCGGCAGCTTCCTTGCTCTTTTTAATGGCACAGACCCTTCCATCAATGAGCAGGTCCTCATCTTGCATTGCTACATTCCAGTCACCAACTCTAGTGCCACTCAATGTTCTAAGTTGTTCCAGCAAAAGATACCGATTGCTACCTCTATCTAATAATGGAACATTTAAATTAATACGCACAATAACGTTTCCACCACCGCGAACAATATGACCGATGCCTGAACGCTTAGCATAGCCTCTGTCTGCCAAAAAGAGATCTCCAGCATGTACTGAAAATCTCTTGAATGATTCGCCCACTTTAGGGCTTGTAAGATACACCTCATCGCATTGTAATGAAGGCAAGCCAATTGAATAATGAAGCCTCCAGGTAGAACCGGTACTCCCGGGTTCTTGTATCGTGGTGCCATCAATTATTCGGATACGCAGGTTCTTTCCAAAAATAGCTGAGGGTTGTTTTGCAACCCAATCTTTCATGAGTTCAACAGCCATCCACCGAAACCATTCTCCGGAAGCTCTGAGTCGCTTTAACAATGCTACATCAGAAATATTTGCAATGTTCCCCTCAGATGCCCTTACGGCAGTTTCTCTCAGCGAACAGCCATCGGCAAGATGGATCAAAAGTGTTCGGACTAAAGACTCTGCCTCAGCAAATTTACGACATCTGCGTAAAGCGCCAAGCTCTTTACACTTCTGCTGCCACTCCTCAGGAAAAAATGTTAATAATACCTCCCAATCACTATCCTTGCTTGCAATATTCTTAACCTCCATCGTCACTCTCCCTTTTTTTCTGTGACGATTATATGACACATTCTTACTTGAAATGCAAGTCTTAAGTTAGCGCTTATGGGATTAAGGGGGTTGTTTCTTTATTCAATATTCTTCTTTCATTCAAATGGGTTTTAATACCCCGCAGTTCCATAAAATCTTTCAATAAGAGCTAAAAACAGACCTACAGCAATGTCATTTATAAATTCGTTTATTTCAATTTTTTTATGTTTTTGTTACCGATCAGCGATTTCATCTGGCTGATTGCAGTTTCGTTTAATTTTACGAGACGTTCGGATTGGGACATGCCTTGGTGAACAAGTAGGGCATTGATGCTCTCAAGATTGGAAAGTACTACCAACTGTTCAAGAGCAGCATGGTCTCGTATATTGCCGCTTTTTTTTGGGTTATTATTCCGCCACTGCTTTGCGGTTTTCCCAAACAGGGCGACATTCAGCAAATCAGCTTCACTGGCATAAATGGCATTCGCTTGTTCTTTTGTTATTGTTGCAGGAATAATTTTTTCTTTAATGGCATCCGTATGGATGCGATAATTAATCCTGGAAAGGGTCCTTTGCAGGTTCCATTCAAGGTTAAGTCGGCGGCTTTCATCCTCTTTCAGCCTTTGAAACTCAACTAGAAGATACAGCTTGAATTCCGCACTTACCCATGTAGCAAATTCAAAGGCGATATCACGGTGGGCAAACGTGCCGCCTTTATTACCCGGTTTTGAAATAATGCCAATCGCATTTGTAGCCTTTATCCATTTTGAGGGTGATAGTACAAAAGCATTGCTTCCGGCCTGATACATAAAGGAGTCGAATTCGACCCCTTTGAAGGTGGGGTTATGCAGTTTTTCCCACAGACCAAGAAACTCGATTGTTGCTTTCGAGCGCATCCAGTTTTTTACTATATCTTTAGGTTCTTTAGGGTTTTTATGCCGTGCAATATCAGTTATTGATATGTAATCATCTTCATGTTTAGAGATAATTGCAATGTTGCGGCCTTTGACTGTTATTATCTGGCTTTGCATATCACTCCTGTTTTATTACGATCTAATCGGCCCATAGCCTCATCCAAATTAATAATTGTGTTACATGAATAATAAAATCCGACACCGATCTCATCCCTTCCCACAACAAATCCTTCTACATTCACTTCCCCCTTAAAAAAGGGGGTTTAAGGGGGTTGTTTCCTTGTTCAATATTCTTCTTTCCTTCAAATGCGTTCTATGCCCCACACCCCGCCGGATTTATCTTCCTTCTACATTCATTATTCCTTGTTCGATATTCGATATTCTTCTTTCTTTCAAATGGGTTTTATACCCCACACCCCGCCAAGGCAATTAAGTTCCATCAATCTTTCAACAAGAGCCAAGAGTAGACCTGACAACAATTATCCTATTAGTCACAAATCAAGGTTTGACCCAGATCTGCCCGTTGTTTTCTTAATACTTCCTAATATTTCCCTGTACCTCCCCTATTTTTCTTCCCCCATAGATTTTGATTATAGATTTGAATGGTTTGTTTTACGACCGTTACAAAATACAACATTAAACCAATTACAATTATGAAAGGTTTTTGCACTAGCGCATATTGTACATAAAGAAATAAGAGGCACCAAAAAAAAAGCTTGAAGACTGGCGTTGTGATAAGATAATTTTTTTCATGATATTTAAAGTAAAGTGACTTCAGTACAATTTTCCGGCTTCTCGCCATACGAACGCACAGAACATCCAATAGAACGAAAAATGGCGTTACATATACAAGCAATCTGGCAAATTCCATTACCATTTTCCATGATAGCAAATTGCTAATTATTGTTTGATTCATGGTACGCTCGCTCCCCTCTATTTTGCAAAAATTACGATTTTTATAGCTTCAAGATCAGTAGAAAGATTTATTGCCGTTTTTCCAAGTGTTGCCTTGCTGTTCCAAATATTGTATATTTGGATACCGCCATAAAGCATATCTACCTTCGATCCAAGTCCTGCCAAAAATGCATCCTGTGAGGTAAGGGCAATAACATCCAATGTTGTCCTTACAGTTGCTACAAAGCCAAATTCTACTCCTCTTTGCAACTCCTGATTACCAAGAGCACCCATCAATCCTTGTCCTGCCTGCTTTAGACCACTACCAATTTTATTAACATCCCCCCAAAAAGAGTACGGATCAACCAATATTTTATTATTATTTGAAGCATAACCGGATGGTTCCAACCCCATCATTAGATTATATATAGAGGAACTTCCATAGATTTCTGAATACTGAAAATTCGTACGAATCATGTTTGGATTTTCCTTGTACAGCATCGGCAAACCAATCTGAATTCCTAAGTATCGGGGAGCACCGGTTGATAAATACAATGCAGTAAATTGGATGTTTGTAGCGGAGTTCGAACGTTTTCCAGGATCGTAAGAAAATCCATCAAAAACAAAAGGTATATTTGCGTAGTCATGCCCCGTCGGGTCAATATAAATCAACGGATTATTCCGGCAATAAGCGTACCGATTCAGCGACTGCGGATCAGTCCAATCAGGAACAACACTATCCGCCGATATAAACCTCC
>JBDRRF010000034.1:0-4284 GCA_043825875.1 Pseudomonadota bacterium
AACTATCACAGGAATCTCGACTATCACAGGTATTTCAAGCATCACATTTTAATATGCACAGACATAAGTGGATTTTAAAAAAACAAACATCAGTCTTCGCAACGAATATAAACCACTATGAATGTGAGTGTGGAGAAAAGAAAGACACTTACCAGCCGTGGGGATTTCCCAAGGAGATTGATTTAAAAAAAGATGATAAGCCTATACATAGCAATAAGGTTTCCAATAATTTATAAATACACAGCATTTCTTTGGAAGGCTTTGGATAGAATTTGTTTTAAGCATAATAAAATTTATTCCCGAAGAACCTATAAATGGAGATGTTCTAAGTGTGGGAAACAAGGATATGAATAATGAAGAAAAAATGGAGTTAATAAATAAGGGTATAAAAATAGGAAAGGAACACTCCACTCCTTCTCCAGAAACAAAAAAAATAACTAAAAACATTATGGACAACCAAGACCTGATAATAAAAACAATCAGCGAAATGAAAATAGAATTTCGTCAACTTCTTGGCGAAATGAAAGAAGACAATGTTTATCAACACAATGAAATTATAAAACGACAAGACCACACCAATGGAAGCATCGCTTCAGCTCAAAAAGATATTTATAGAATAAAATCAAAACAGTCATCTTTAAGAATGAAACTCACTACTGTTTGCATAACAGTTCTTGTTGTGCTGACAATACTGGGTTTTATGCCTGAGAGGATTTATAACATCCTAACCAGTCTCTAGGAGGAATAAGTGGACAAGCGTATCCCCTGCCCCAAGTGCGGAATGGTGATGAGCAAGGACAACGGATTCTATCGCTGTCCGATGTGCCAAACGAGGCTCACCATATCGATGGTGGAAAGCCCGAGAACCTACACGGTGTATGCAGTGATGCACAAAAAAGACTAACAAACGGGGGATTGGCAGCGACCAGTCCCCCTAGACAAAATAGTAAATTCAAGGTAGAATATAGCTATGAAATACAAGAAGAATTCAAAATGTTGCGGATGCGGTAAGTGTGCCTCCTATATGCATCTCACCAGACCAGATGATGACTTTAATTTTGAAACATCAATACAAAGATTTGAAGCAGTTTGCCCTTATGGGGCGATAGAAAAAATAGAAGAAAAAAATGAAAGATAGAAAAATAAAGTATATAGATATTGTTTATGAAAATTGTGAAATACACAGATTGAAACCTGATATGTTTAGTGGTTTGATTATCAGAAATATTACAAAAGAATACTGCATAAATTGTTTTCAATACGAAAAAGGAGAAGTTAACCAATTTATAAATTGTACTTATTTCTCTATTTTTATAAACAAAAAAGGAATGGCTCATAGAGAAAGAGGGTTGCAAAGGGATACACTACGGAAAAGGATAAAAGATTTCAAAGATATAACACACGTAGATTTATTTTTTACAAATGGAACAAATGAATACATATCAGTTCCTTGGGGTGGAGACAACTATGAAAATGAAAAACAAAAAGTTGAATTTGGAGAAAATGAAATTAGTATCATTATTGAAAAATAAAACTGAATACGCCTTCTGCGGAATCCTCCGTAAATGGAGAGTAATCCGCTGATTGACTAATCATTAACAATAAGAAATATCGGCAAAAAATTTTGGCTCGGGATAATTGTGAGAGTGGTGTTAGTGATAGTAATAGCCCTAGCCACTCTAATGATATGCGGTTCACTAGTCGCTCACGCGGTAAATAATATACAAACCCGAACTTATCAAGGATATATAATGTAAATGAAAAATGAGAGCTCAATCTCAAAAAGATAATCGCTGGAAAAACGAGAAGCTAGGAACTTGCAACGATACAATCGGAGCAAGCGGATGTTTTATTACTGCTCTTTCCAACTTAGCTGACAAAACTCCTTCCGAAGTCAATAAACTTTTCAAAGAAAAAGGAGGATATTCTAACGGATGTATGGTTAATTCAGACAAGGCAAAAGAAATTCTAGGACTTCAATACTTTGGAAAATCAACTTTAATCGACCCGATGTTTGTTTGCATAGCTGAAACAGACCACTACAAAAAGCAAGGCGTCCCTCAACACTTTTTCAATATAAGAAAAGACGGAAAGATAATTGACCCTTTAGACTTGAAACCTTATTGGAAAAAGAACAAATACAATATAGTTTCCCTGAGAAACTTCCGAGCTAAAGACGAAGAATTGGAAAAGCCAGAAGAGCCAAAAATTGAGCCAGAAATCATCGAAAAGCCAGTGGAGCAACCTTTGCCCCCCCCCCCAGTAGAAACGCCGCCTGAGCCAATTTCAGAGCCCACAGAGGCACCCGTAGCTAATCAATTAACTTTAACTAATATGGAGAAAATACTAAATTTCTTCAAAACGAAGCAAGTAAAAACATTCGGATGGAATATGCTAGGAACATTTCTTGGAATCCTCGCTATCTATCTGACGGATATACAATCCGAATATGCTGTTATCCTTATCCCGGTGATTCTTGCGGCTACAAAATTCATCAACAAGAATTATTTGACGAAATAAGGTTCGGGGGGTGTGGACAACTCCCCCTTGACTTCTTTTCTGGCTGTGGTAGGATGTAGTTAATTGAAAGTATATGCAACAAAAAACAAACGCTAAAAATAAAATAATTGGACTACAAAGCCGTAGGAGTTGCAAATTAGCGTTTGTTCCTACGGCGTTTTAGTTTCGTAATTTTATGCAAAATGGATGGATAAAACTGTGGCGCAAAACGCAGGATAAGGGTTGGTATAAAAATTCAAAATGCGTCCACCTATGGATACACATATTATTAAAATCCAATCATAAACAAAACGAATTTATGTGGAACAATGAAATAATAATAATAAAAGAAGGACAATTTATCACTGGCAGAGATAAGTTAGCCAAGGAAACAGGCATAAATCGGAGTTCTGTCGACAGATTGTTGAAGTTCCTTGAAAACGAGCATCAAATCGAGCAACAAATGACAACCAAGTTTAGGCTTATAACAGTCATAAATTGGAAAGAATACCAGTGCACTGAACAGCAAAGTGAGCAACAAGTGAGCAACAAACGAGCAACAAGTGAGCACAAACAAGAATGTAAGAATGATAAGAATGAAAAGAATATAATATCTAGCGAGCAAGGCTCGCAGGTTAATAAGGTTATAAATGTATTTAAGGGAATCAATCCAATGATTAACTGGGGTAATAAAACGATTAGAAAATCCGCCTCCGACCTCATTAAGCGGTTCGGGTTAGACGCCACGCTAAAAATGGCTGAACAAATAATCGCCGTGCAAGGTCAACCATACGCTCCGGTCTGCACCACGCCCCACCAGATGAAAGAGAAGCTCGCCCAATTTAAAATATACTTTGATAGCAAAAACAATAAATCTAAAATAATAGAAGTATGATATATAAAATAATTATGAGTATTCCAAATAATCCGACAGAAGTTTCCATAGAAGAAGAACAGCTAGAAATGATTAAGGGAGAATTGAACTCAAAAAAGATAGTCAAAATAAATGGTAGTTATTACAACACCACCTATATCGCCAAGATAGTTCCGGATATAGAAGCCAACAGACTTGTGGAAAGCACCACTCCAAAATTAGAAAAAACAACACAGACAACTCAAGACAAATATAATCGTGAAGCAATAGAAAAGATGAAAGAAAAATTATTTGGTAAAAAATAATATGCACTCCGAAGAATATAATAAAATAATATGAAAATATGCGACAAGTGTTTCAAAGACACAGATAAAGAATACCACAGCAACTGGTGTCCGAATAATCCAAGCACCTTGAACACAATGGATATGCCGGAAGGATTCGATGAGATATTTAAAGGCTTCGATTATGAAAAGCCCCCTGTGGATAACTTTACTGAATAACATTTGACAAAGATATTCTATCGTGTATAATAATAGATGTAATAAATTAACCAACTAGACTGGAGGTGGGAAAAATGGATAAACAAATTTTAGAAGCAATAGAAGAGTTGATGAAGAACCAAGGGGCAATGATGAAAGTTCAATTAGCATTGCTGGAAAAAATAGACAGACTAAACGAAGCAATCGCCTATATGGCTGGAAAGTCTAACTAATCACGGGAGAAGCTAGTAGCTCTCTCCCCTGATGGGCTACTAGCTCCTTAAAACTATGAAAATTTACAGCGTAATTCAAACAGCAGGAGAAATCCAGCGAACCAAACGATTAAAAGTTAAATTAAAAAAATGAACGAGTATAAAAAACAACCAAGCGCAGAATTTAAAGCGACTATGGATTACAAGAATGAAAACA
>JBDRRF010000035.1:0-81750 GCA_043825875.1 Pseudomonadota bacterium
CATTAAACTGGGATATGAATGGTAACGGTTATTGTATTATTTCCCGAGGATCTTATTAATTGTTATTAAAGCGTTGTCAGGCAAGACATGAAATAACAATAGTTTTTATGATTCATAAAAACCAAAGGAGGAAAAAGTGAAAATAAAATCAATACATATTTTTAAATACTTGGGGTTACCGCTGTTTTCCCTGCTCGTTCTTCTTCTCCTGGGTATCAGAAGTCCCTTACAGGCTATGGATTTACCAAAAACCATAGATAAAACTAACTGTTCTCAATACAAAGACCTTCTGATTCCTTCTATGTACCGAGCTATTGACAGGGGTGACTATATTGTTACACCGGGAAAAATCAATTTCGAATATAAGCATACCGGCAGCTTTTTAGCTGCCAGCGCAAAGAATGAAGGGAAATTTGATATAACTCCTGATGGAGATTTGATGGATAAACGTACCGGGAAATACCCGGAAAATGTTTACGGTTTTCCTTTTCCCAACATTGATTTAAAAGATCCGAAGGCCGGGGCAAAGATCATATATAACTTCAATTTCCAGAGATACCGTTTTATGGCCACAAGAGAGGGAATCCGTGTTATGTGGATAGACAAAAATGGGGAAGAACGTTATATCCAAGGCTTGGATTCCCGCCTTTATATGAACGGCCGCCCGCCCGGTCAGGAACTAAGAAATCCTGACAAGGTTCTGAGTTACGAATTTCAAAGAGTTTTGGAACCGATGGGTATGAAAGGGACCAACACATTGGGCTACATTTATATGGACAAAAGGCAGGATAGCAATTATGCTTATGTGCCAGCCATCCGAAGGATTCGGCAAACCGGCTCAACAACGAGGTCCGACCCTTATATGGGTTCTGATTCATGGCTGGATACAAATTACGGGTGGGGTGGGAAAGACAGAACCATGAAATGGAAGTATGTTGGTGAGAAAACAATACTTGTTTCTTTTACCAGCTCCAATATGATCCCGATGCAGGAATTTCCTGATGGAAGTATACATAGGGCGTTTCCCTATACCGGAACTCACTTACAATTCGGCTTTGACGATCCAAACTGGAAAGGAGCCACCTGGGCACCTCAAAATATTATCTATGTTCCAAGAAAAGTATGGATTGTTGAACAGATGCCTAAAGATCCGTATTATAATTGGGGGCTGCACGTAAATTATATTGATCAGGAAACTTATGTCACATGGTACAAGGAGGTATATGAAAAATCAGGAGATTTCCGTACATGGATTACTTTACCAATGCACTACAGTGAAAGCCCTAGCGGTAAAAACAATGTAGGGGATCATGATGCTATGCTTTATATAGATGAAAAAGCGCGTCATGCTACAAGTGTAAACCGATCAGCACATCCGGAAGAATTCCTATATATGCCTGCTTCAAAACTGGACCCCAGCTTTTTTAGCGTGAATAACTTTTTGTTGTTGTCTAAATAACAACCCTCCATATTGCTCATCGGGAAAGTGCTATCACTTTCCCGATGTTCTAAAGAGATTATCTAAAAATAAACAGGCCAAAGGCTATATGCTTTTGGCCTGTTTATTTTTTAGTAGTTGTCAAGATTATGTTTGGAATTTAACTTCTGATTCTCTTTTTCAATTCTTTAATAAGCGCCATGCACAACTGATTTGTATCGGCAACAATAGCTACATCCGCCTTTTTCATCATGGTTGCGTTGGGATTTTTATTTACAGCTATAATAAGTCCGGCATCCCGTATGGCAGCCGTATGCTGGATGGCGCCACTGACTCCGAAAGAAAAAAGAACATCGGGGTTAATATGCTTTCCGGCCTGGCCTACCAGAAGTTCGGGATCTGCCCAGTCTGAATAAACTACAGGACGGGTGGCGCCCACTTCTCCACCTAAAAGCCTAGCCAGTTCAAACAGTTTTTTAAACCTGTTTTTACCTCCCATTCCGCGCCCGCCGCACACAACAACGTCTGCCTCTTCTATCCTCTGACCGCGATGCGGTTTTCTTTGATAATTAACAATCCTCAATCTCTCTTTTGGCAGATCTTTTGGCAGAGGCAGCCTTATCACTTCACCTTTGCGTTCATAATCATGTGGAATTTCCTGAAACATACCCGGACGCACAGTTGCCATTTGAGGCCGTTTTTCGGGTGTAATAATTTCGGCCAGCAGATTGCCTCCGAAAGCAGGAGCCGTTTGTACCAGAATTCCCTGATCATCTATGTCCAGGCCAACGCAATCGGCAGTCAGCCCTGTTCCGAGGCGTTTTGCTATTCGTGGCGCAAATTCTCTTCCAAAAGTTGTGGCACCTACCAGTATAATATCCGGTGCATACTCTCTGGCCAGCCTTTCCATAAGAGAGATATAAATTTCCATGCTGTATTTTTTTAAAGAGTTGTGCTCAATCACATATACTTTATGGGCTCCGTGGGCAATATATTCACTTACATACTCATCCAGATTATGGCCGAATATAACCGCACAAACTGAAGCGCCGGTTTTGGAAGCAAGATCTCCTGCTCTCGAAAGAAGCTGCAAAGTAACTCTTGTTTGAAAATAGTTTCTGTAATCACCAAAAACCCAAATATCCTTTGCTTTTGCTGTTTGTGCTTTCTTCTTCATTTTTCCTGCCCGTATGCTTTCAAATCTTTTTTAATTGCACCGCCGATTTTTCGTCCGAATTTGTCTAAAAGTTCTTCCGCTATTTTTTTTGCTGGACCTTTCATCTCAATATTTTTTTTCTCAGAAGATGGTGAATAGACTTTCAATATTCTTGTGGGAGAATCTTTTGTTCCAATAATATTAAGCTTAAGATCATCAGCATCTAATGTAATGATATTGCATTTGTCGTATGCATCCTGAATTCCTGCAAGCGGCACATACCGCGGCTGGTATTGGCTGGTTGTCACAGTCACCAAACCAGGCAGATCCATTTCCATTGTTTCAAGAAAATTATCGGACAAACGCTTCATGCGAAGAATATTTTCCTTAAGTTCAAGCCACTCAACATAAGCCGCGCCAGGGATTTTCAGTTCTTCTGCGAGTTGTGGCCCAACCTGTGCAGTCTCACTATCGCTTGTATGGCAACCGCACAGGATAATATCGAAATCCGAACACTCTTTTTCAATAGCACGAGCCAGGATAAAAGATGTCATAAAGGTGTCGGCTCCTGCCAAACGCTTGTCAGTAAGCAGTATGCAGCGATCAGCGCCAATTGCCATGGCTTCTCTGAGCACTTCTTCAGCCATCGGAGGGCCCATTGTAATAGCCGTTATATGACCGCCATGTAAATCTTTTAAGCGCAACGCCGCTTCAAGAGCATGATGACAGGCCGGATTCATCATGCCTTCCGCCAGATCTCTCTTCAATGTACCTGTACGCGGATCCCAGTTCAGTTCCGACACCATAGGCACTTGTTTTATGCATACTATCAATTTTAACATTTTTGTCTCACTTTTATGCGAAGACCTCTGTTCGGTCTATTGCGCAATAAGGATTCGAGGATTCAAGGGTTCCAGGGTTCGAGAATAATAAAAAGTTTTTCACTTGAACCCTTGAATCCATGGCCCCTCGAGCCCTGAAGCAAGTAGCTTCTCTACGTTGGTTTTGAAAGCAAAGAACGCGCTATTACCATGCGCTGTACTTCGCTGGTTCCTTCATAAATCTCGGTAACTTTTGCATCTCTGAAATAGCGTTCAACATCATATTCTTTGCTGTAACCGTATCCGCCATGAATCTGAACAGCAAGGCCGGTTACACGTGAAGCCAGTGTACTGCAATATAATTTAGCCATTGCGGCTTCTGCACCAAAAGCCTTTCCTGAATCCTTAAAAACACAAGCTCTATATAAGAGTAATCGGGCTGCATCAATTTCGGTTGCCATGTCCGCAAGGTAATTTTGAATCGTCTGGAAATTACTTAACGGTTTTTTAAATTGTTGCCGTTCTTTTGAATATTTAAGAGCATCATCAAAAGCTGCCTGTGCTATGCCCAAAGCCTGGGCGGCAATACCTATCCGGCCGGAATCAAGTGTAGAAAGTCCGATCTTGAGCCCGTCTCCTTTGCTTCCGAGCAAATTGCTTTTTGGAACCCGGCAATCTTCAAAGAAAAGAGAAGAAACAGGATTAGCCCGCATACCGCACAAATCTTCTATTTCTCCTACAAAAAATCCGGGCGTATTTTTTTCTGCTATTAGCACGCTGCTTGTACTGCGCTGATTTTCCGAATCGGTGATAGCGAAAATAAGAGCTGAACCGCAGATTCCACCATTTGTAACAAATATTTTGGTGCCGTTAATGACATAATCATCGCCGTCTTCAACTGCAGTGGTTTCAACACCACCTGCATCAGAACCGGCGTTTGCTTCGGTAAGGCAAAAAGCACCTATTATTTCTCCGCTTGCAAGTGGCGGTAAAAATTTCTCTTTTTGTTCTTTGGTTCCAAATTGTGCAATGGGATTCGTTCCCACACTGTTATGAACAGTTATGCAAAGCCCCATGGCAGCGCAAACACGTGATATCTCCTCGATAACAATTGCATAACTGACACTGTCCATTTCAGCTCCACCGTATTTTCTTGGAACCTGAAGGCCGAAAAAATTTAATGCCCGCATTTTTTCGACTACTTCTACTGGGAAACGCGCATTCTGATCAATTTCATGAGCAATAGGGCCCAGTTCTGTCTCAACAAATTTGCTCACGGTTTTACGCACAGTTTTATGTTTTAAACAGGGATTAAAATTCAAAATACCCTCCGATTATTTCCCGGCTATGCCAATTGCCATAAAGCCAGGATTGATCACTTACACAAATACAAACAACAATTATGTTTTAAAAAAATATACCCTAAAACTACCGAACAGCTAATATTGCTACTGATAAAAAATTGTTTAGGTAACTTAAAAGCTGCAAAAAATCAAGCCCCATTATAAACTCTGCGTTAAGAGTCTATAATATTTCAACTATCTCGAATTCCTGTAAATGATATTCATGTTCCGGATATATTACAATTTGTCTTCCTATCATTTTTTCAAGTGAGCTTATAAGATGGCTTTCTTCAACATGGAGAAGCTCTGCTATTTCCGGGTGAACATGTAAAGCAACTTTGCTGCCGGCCATATCAAGAGATTCCCTTTGAATTTCTCTGTAAATATTATAACAAATAGTTTGCTTGGATAAAAGTTTCCCTTCTCCCTCACAGTAGAAACAAGGTTCGGAAAGCGCCTGTATCAATGGGGATCTAATCCTTTTTCTTGTCATTTGTATTAATCCCATTTCCGAAATAGGCAAAATATTCGTTTTGCTTTTATCTTTAGATAGAGCCTCCTTAAAAGCGTTAAATACCTTTTCCTGGTTTTGCTTTTTTTCCATGTCGATAAAATCAATTATTATTATACCACCTATATCCCTTAAACGTATCTGGTAAGCAATTTCTTTTACAGCTTCAAGGTTGGTCTTTAATATAGTTTCTTCCAGATTATGCTTTCCTACATAACGACCTGTGTTTACGTCAATTGCAACAAGGGCTTCCGTATGCTCAATTACTATATAACCACCGGATTTTAACCAGATCTTTCTTCTTATGGCACGGGAAATATCCCCTTCAAGATTATATGCATCAAAAATAGGCTCATTACCTTCATAAAGCTCTACCGAACTTTTAAGGCTAGGCATGAAAGTATCAAGGAATGAAAGAACCGATTCATAATCGGGACGTGAATCAATAATCATTTTTTCCGCTTCGTGCATCAAAAGATCTCTGGCGGCACGCAGGCAAACTGTAAGTTCCTTGTGAAGCAATGAAGGGGCTGAAGTCTTTTTGTATTTTTCCTGAACATTCTTCCATATGTTAATAAGGAAGCTCATTTCATTTAGAAGACTTTCTTCCTGAATTCCTTCAGCAGCAGTTCTTACAATATATCCGAAATGATCTGTTCTTAAAGAATTAACCATTTCTTTCAAACGGGTCCTTTCTGTTTCGTTCTCTATACGCCTGGATATGCCGATATGATCCGAATTCGGCATAAGTACTAAAAATCTTCCTGGAAGTGTTGCGTAGGAAGTAGCACGCGCGCCTTTGGTGCCGATAGGCGGCTTCGCAACCTGGGCCAGCACTTCCTGGCCTTCAGTAATTAGATCTCCAATTTTAATATCATGATTTTTCTTAAAAGGATGAGCTGATTCCTGGTGCAAATTTGCGTTGTCATCTGTTTGTAATTCATCGGAATTAAAAGGGTTAAGCTCATCGAAACTATTCACATTCAGATCATCGACATATATAAAAGCAGCCTGGTTGATGCCTATATCGATAAAAGCAGCCTGCATTCCCGGCAACACTCTTTGCACTCTTCCTTTATATATATTTCCGGCTATATCGGAAATGTTTCCCCGTTCAATAAAAAATTCCGCAATGGTTCCGTCTTCAAGAAGGGCTACCCTTGTTTCATGCTCACAGACATTTACAACAATCTTCTTATACATAATAACCCACCCTTTTTATCAGCTTCATATAATTTATTAAATCCATATCATACTACGGAAATTTTTACTATACGTGCCGTTTTTAAATTTTCTTCGGAAAGAGCAAAAATATTTTTAATAACCTCAATTGGTCTAACTGTTGTACCTGGTCCGGATAATAATACCATTTTAAGACCGGTTGGAGATAGCAAATCTATGCTGTTTATAACTTCTTTTAAATCAATCTTTTTTACAACTCCTTTTTTATTTTTTCGTTCTATAAAAGCCTCTAATTCCTTCTCGAATAATTCCAGGCTGTATTTATCAAAATTTCCCGAGTGCAATATAACTTCATATTCATGCAGTGCGGTATTAAGGTTTTTATTTTTTGGCTTTTGATCTTGTTCGCAATGCAAAACAGATAATCCTTCGGGAAGTTGTTGGTTCAGTTTTTCTATTATTAAAAATGGGTCAGTATCGGCAGTAACTGTTAGGTATAATGTTTCACAAAGGCTTTCCATGCCTATGGGCAGTGTGTCTTCAAAGGATATTTTAGGCATGGGGTGGAAACCTTCCGAATAAGCAACTTGAATTGCGCTTCGCTTGATTGCCCGTAAAAATATGTTGATCATCTCAAGATGACCAAAAAATCTTGCCGCATCTTTTTTATGGAAAGTAATTTTTAATTTTTTATAAAATCTTTTTTCCGGTTTACTTATTTTGGGGTTTATATTTATTGTTTCATTATTGTTTTCGCAAAACATTGGCTCAATACCGGCAAAATCACACACACCGCAGCTGTTACAAAAAGTTTTGCAATTATCGGACGTTTTTGCAAGCAGGGCTTTATCAAATTCACTAATTAAAAAATCCTTAGTAACTCTGGTATCGATATGATCCCAGGGCAAAGGTTCTGATATCGTCCTTTTTCTATAAAGATAAAAAGCAGAGTCAATACCGGCAGATGATATGGCTTCTTCCCACAATCCATACCTGAATTTGTCGCTCCAGCCATCGAATCTGCATCCTTTTTCGTAGGCGGTGATAAGCAGGCTGTTAAGCCTTCTGTCCCCACGCGCCCATAATCCCTCAAGAAAGCTTACTTTAGGGTTTTGCCACTTAAAATTAATTCCTGAAACATCAAGTTTATTTTTGATCAGTTTGATCTTTTCTTCCGATTCCTCCAAAGATATCTGAGGACACCACTGAAAAGGAGTATGCGCTTTTGGGATAAAGGTTGAAACACTTACATTGATTGCACTGTTCTTATTGATCCTGCTTTTTCTAAGCTTATAAACAAGTTCTATAAGTTCTTTTATATCATCATCCGTTTCAGTTGGAAGGCCGATCATAAAATAAAGCTTTATTGTCTTCCATCCCATGCTTAATGCCGTATTAACGGAACTGAAAATATCTTCTTCGTTAATGTTTTTATTAATAACATTTCTTAGACGCTGGCTTCCGGCCTCAGGTGCTATAGTAAAACCGGTTTTTCTTACTTTTTTTATATGATTTATAAGTTCAGGAGTAAGTGATCCTGCACGAAGAGACGGTAAAGATACGGCAATATGCTCTGCTTCATATATTGTCATCAATTTTTCAAGAAGAGGATTTAATGAGCAATAATCTCCCGTACTCAAAGACAACAAAGAAACATCTTCATAGCCGGTTGAAGCAATAGACTGATTGGAGATATTAATAATGTTTTCAAGAGATCGTTCACGAACCGGCCTGTAAATCATTCCTGCCTGGCAGAATCTGCATCCTCGTGAACATCCTCTTGCGATCTCAATGCGAAGCCGGTCATGAACCGGTTTGCCGTATGGTATCACAGGTCTATCAGGAAAGGGGGCATCATTAAGATCTTTAATTATTGTTCGAGTGATTTTTGAATAATCAGAAAATTTAGGAGTTAAAATTTGAAATCCGTTTTCATCAAATCTTTCTTCAAAAAATGAAGGTATATAAACTCCTTCAATCCGGGACCAGGATTTTAAGAGCTCTTCCTTATCTTTAGACAAAGTTTCTTTCCATTTTATCCAGGCATTTGACATTTCAACAATTACTTTCTCGCCATCTCCTATCACAATAGCATCAAATATTTTGGATACAGTTTCCGGATTGGATGTACAAGGTCCCCCGGCAATTATAAAAGGATGAGAAATATCCCTCTGGTTTGAATAAAAGGGAATCTTTGCAAGATCGAGCATTGTAAGTATATTCGTAAAATTCAGTTCATAAAGGAGACTGAAACCAATCATATCAAATTTATCAAGAGGTCTTCGTGTCTCAAGCGAAAACAGAGGCGTATTTGAAGCTCTGAGATAAGCTTCAAAGTCGACAGCCGGGGTAAAAACTCTTTCGGCAGCTATATTTTTATGGCTGTTTAAAATGTGATATATAATTTGAAGCCCAAAATGAGAAGTGCCTACTTCATATAAATCAGGAAAGGCAAGAGCAACAGAAAAGAATAATTCTTTATAATCTTTTTTTATAGTATTAACTTCCGAACCCAGATAGCGGCTTGGCTGCTCGACTAACGGCAATATGTTATCAATATTTATTACAGCCATATTATTTATTTAAAAAACCTTTCATTTTAATGTTTTTATAAAAAACCCGTCATTTTTATTTCCGGTATAAAACATATACATGGAAAAATTAAAAAAAGTACTATATATATGACATTGAATATATAAAAAAGAAACACCTGTCGAATATTTTTTTAATTGGATATTATTATGAAAAAAAACAAAATATTATTTCTGCTAAATTCCAATGTTCCGGTAAGCAACATAATTATTAACGGATGGGTCAGAACAAAACGTGATTCTTCCTCCTTTTCTTTTATTGAAGTAAACGATGGTTCATGCTTGAAAAATATTCAGATAATTGCTGAAAATAATCTTAGCAATTACAATGATATAAAAAAACTTTCCATAGGTTCGGCGGTTAGTGTATATGGAGATCTTGTCGAATCAAAAGGAAGCGGACAGAAATGGGAGGTTCTGGCAAACAGATTTGATATAATCGGCATAGCTTTAGATTCATATCCTTTGCAGAAAAAACGCCATACGGATGAATATCTGCGAACAATAGCACATCTAAGACCCCGCACAAATAAATATGGGGCTGTATTTCGGATAAGGTCGGAATTATCTTTTGCCATACATAAATTTTTCCGGGACAAGGGATTTAAATATATTCACACTCCTATTATTACAGGTTCAGACTGTGAAGGTGCCGGCGAGATGTTTAAAATAACAACCACTGATCAGGAAAAAGTGGTAAAAACAAACGGCCAGATTAACTATTCACAGGATTTTTTCGGAAAACCTGCCAACCTTACTGTGTCCGGCCAGTTATCTGCCGAAATGTTTGCCCTTTCTCTTGGTGATGTCTATACATTCGGGCCAACGTTTAGAGCGGAAAACTCAAACACAAGAAGGCATGCGGCTGAATTCTGGATGGTAGAGCCAGAGATGGTTTTTTGCGATATAAATGACGATATGGATCTTGGTGAACAAACAATTAAGTATTTAACAGATTATGCACTTAAAGAATGTAAAGAAGACATGGAGTTGTTTGGAAAATTTATCGATAAGGATCTGATAAATAATCTTGAGAATATATCTTCATCGGATTTTATGCGATTGCCATATGAAGAAGCTGTAAAAATATTAATAGCGTCAAAAGAAAAATTCGAATATGAAATCACCTTTGGTAAAGACCTTCAGGCAGAACACGAAAATTATCTTGCCGGAGTTTATTTTAAAAAACCGGTAATTTTGTATAACTATCCCAAAAATATTAAACCCTTTTATATGAGGGTAAATGACGATGATAAAACGGTTGCCGCGATGGATATTCTTGTTCCTGGCATAGGCGAATTAATAGGCGGCAGCCAGCGCGAAGAGCGCCTTGATATGCTCGAATTGCGGATGGAAGAGTGTGGATTACCTAAAGAGGATTACTGGTGGTATCTTGATTCACGCCGTTTTGGAACAGTTGAACACAGCGGTTTCGGACTTGGCTTTGAACGGCTCCTGATGCTTGTAACAGGCATTAAAAACATACGCGATGTAATACCTTTTCCGAGAACACCGGGAAGTATTGAATTCTAAGCGAAGCGGCTTTTTGTGGCATTTTCTTCTTTTAAGACTTTTTGCAAAACCTTATAATTTATACCGGATAAAAATTAACCTCCAGCTTTGGTTTTTAAAAAATCCTTAACAAGCAAAAGCGCTTCATCACGACTATTTATATTACCGGAAAGTCTTGATTCTTCAACAACAGATAAAATCTTTTTAAATAAAGGCGAGGGAGAAAGTCCGAATTCTTCAATCAGATCATGGCCTGTTATAAGCGAAGCTTCCTTTTGTTTGACCTTATAAACCAGGGTATATTTTTTTATTAAAAAAACTATAAAATTTATAAAATCCCCGTTTCCGGTATCATCATTTTTTGTTTTGCTTTCCATATCCGCAATTGCATGAAACAGTAAGTCCGGGATATAATCTTTGCACTTAACAAAAAAACGGGTAATACTTTTATCTGTCAATGGCTTTCTCTTATACGATTCATAGAGATGAAGAACTTTCATATGATTTTTTAATATAAAATCCATATAATTTGCTTCATAATTTGAGAATTTAAGCCTTTTTGCTATGCAGCCCGAAATATCGGCACTTATTTTTTCATGCCCGAAAAAATGAACATTACCGTTGTCAGTAGTAACAGAAGATGGTTTGCCTGTATCATGCAAAAGTATACAGCATTTTAACAACGGCGACCTTGTATTATCCATTTCCTGTTTTGCAAAATCGGATATTTCAGGATTAGCATGGCAACCGTTAAGAAGTATTTCAAGTTTATTATAAGCTGCTAAGGAATGGTTAAATACATCATGTGTATGGTACTTGTTTTGCCGGCATCCAACCAATGCCGATAGCTCAGGAAAGATTTCAAAAAGAAGACCTGTTTCAGACATTTTACTAATATAGGCATATGATTTTATGCTTGCAAAGATTTTAAAAAGCTCAGCCTTTACTCTTTCACCCGCTGACTTTACAATAAGCCTTACATCATTTGAAATAGCCTTTTCGGTTAAATGCTCTATTTCAAAATCAAGCATTGCACCTATTCTGTAAGCTCTTAGAAGCCGAACCGGATCATTTTGAAATACTTCTTTTGAAACCGCCCTGATATTTTTTGCCAGTAGATCTTTAATGCCGTCAAAAGGATCAATAATCTTTTTGGAGTAAAGATCATAGCAAATTGCATTGATAGTAAAATCTCTTTTTGAAAGGTCGTCTTCAATGGTTTTACCAATAACTGCCGAAACATCAAAGATATCCTTTTTTGAAACAACCCGGTATATCATTTGCTTTTGCTTTCCTATTTTTACAACATGCCCGCTTATGTGCGATGCAAGATCGGAGGCATATTTTTGCGCAAAACCAAGTACTGCTATGTCATAATCGGACGGAGTCCGCCCTATAAGCAGATCCCTTACAGATCCGCCGACAATATAAGCACCTTTTGCTTTGAGTATTACCGGATTAATTTCAATCATATGCTTTTGTTGCGCAAACGACTCTGTCAATACTGCTGTAATCTTTCTTGAAATAAGCCTGCTCAAATTTCCCTGTAGCTTTGATGATTTCATCAACGGCATTTTTCTGATCATAGCCTATTTCAAGTAATAGCTTACCGCCTTTGTTAAGAAATTTATGTGCGTACTTTACTATGTGCTTTATACAATAAAGCCCGTCTTCCCCGCCATCAAGCGCAGTTATTGGTTCAAATCTGTTAATTTCAGGCTGCAAGGTTTTGATATCATCTCTTCTGATATAAGGCGGGTTGGATATAATTATATCCAATAAATTGTTCTTATCTTTTACAGGAAAAAACCAGCTACCGCAAAAAAAATTGATTTTATTATCAAGACCCAGATGTTTGGCGTTTTTAAAAGCAATGCCAAGAGCTTTCATTGATATATCTGATGCAAAATAATGATTATCCGGTTGTTGCGCTGCTATCGCAAGTATGATAGCTCCTGAGCCCGTGCCCAGTTCCAAAATCTTTTTTGGGCAAAAAGCTTTATCTTTGGAAAGAAAGGAGAGAGCCTCTTCCACAAGGCATTCGGTTTCAGGCCTTGGAATAAGGACATCTTTTGAAACCATCAGATCAATGTTCCAGAACCCCTTGCTCCCGATAATATATGCAACCGGCTCTTTGTTTATCCTTCTTTTGATCAAAGTCTTGAAAAGATTGCGCTCGCTTATGTTAAGAGGCTGATCATATCTTAAGTAAAGATCAATTCTTTTTAATTTGAGTGCATGTGCAAGTAGAATTTCAGCGGCTGCTCTGGGGCTATCTATATCATTTGTTTTAAAATAAGATGTGGTCCATTGAAGAATTTTGATTATAGTCCATTCAGGTTCAGTTTGAGTTTGCCGATTCTGCATGCTGTAATGCCTGGGCCTGATAATGGGATGTCAATTCACTGATTATTTCGTCGATATTACCTTCAAGAACGTATTCAAGCTTATATAGTGTAAGCCCTATCCTGTGGTCGGTAATTCTGGACTGAGGGAAATTATAAGTTCTGATTCTTTCACTTCTGTCACCGCTTCCTATCTGAGTTTTTCGTTCTGCGGATCTTTTTTCATTCTGTTCCATTGTGATGCTGTCAAGAAGGCGGGCTCTTAATACTCTCATGGCCTTAGCTTTGTTCTTGAACTGAGATTTTTCATCCTGGCAGGTAACAACAAGACCTGTAGGAAGATGCGTAATTCGCACGGCAGAATCGGTTGTATTTACACTTTGCCCGCCGGGCCCGGTTGCACGGTAAACATCCACTTTAATTTCGGTAGGATCTATGTCGATTTCCACTTCTTCTGCTTCAGGTAAAACAGCAACAGTTACCGCAGAAGTATGAATTCTTCCCTGTGCTTCTGTTACAGGGACACGCTGTACCCGATGGGTTCCGCTTTCATATTTCAAGCGACTAAAGGCGCCCTTACCCTGAATTAAAGCAATAATTTCTTTAAGACCGCCGACACCTGTGGTATGACTGGATAAAACTTCAACTTTCCAGTTTCTGTTTTCCGCATATCTGGTATACATTCTGAAAAGATCGGTTACAAAAAGGGCCGCTTCTTCTCCGCCTGTCCCGGCTCTGATTTCAAGAATAACATTTTTTTCATCTTTTTCATCTTTGGGAACAAGAAGCAGTCTTAATTGTTTTTCAAGATCTTCTTTATCAAGGCCAAGCGCTTCGATCTCATCACGGGCAAGCTCTTTGATTTCAGGATCTTCATTTTTTAAAAGGCTGATGCTTTCTTCGATCTGCTCATTAATTATTTTATACGAGCGGTAGATAGATACAATTTTAGATAAAGAGGAGTGTTCCCGAATATACTTCTGGTACGCCTCCCTGTCGTTAATAGTATCAGGATCACTTAAGAGCATTTCAAGTTCCATAAAACGCTCTTCAGCCCCTTTCAGTTTGTCAAGCATAAAGCCGCCCTTCTTAACGATATTATAAGCTTAAAAACGCCTCCTGAATACTTCTTGAGGCGTTTTTGAAGATTTTATAAACAAACAGCTATATTTTATTAATTGTTCTGATTGTTCTGATTCTGATATTTTTCGTATTTCTTGCGAAAACGCTCAATACGTCCGGCAGTATCTATAAGCTTTTGTTTTCCTGTGAAAAAGGGATGACATTTTGAACAGATTTCAATTTTGATGTCTGATTTTGTCGAACCCACCTCAATTGCATTACCGCAGGCGCAACTAATTGTTGTAGTAGCATATTTAGGATGAATATCTTTTTTCATTGTTTTGTGCTCCTTACATTTATATATTATGCATTCATGGAATTAAGAAATTGTTCATTATTCTTTGTTCCGCGCATTTTTTCAAGTAAAAATTCAAGGCTGTCTGTAGGATTTAATGAAGAAAGAAATTTTCTTAAAATCCATACCCTGTTTAAAGTCTCATCGGACAAAAGAAGTTCTTCTTTTCTTGTGCCGGATTTTTTTATGTCTATAGCCGGGAAAACGCGTTTATCGGCAAGCTTTCTGTCCAGTTGTATTTCCATATTACCGGTTCCTTTGAATTCCTCAAAAATAACTTCGTCCATACGGCTTCCGGTATCAACAAGCGCAGTTGCAATAATTGTCAGGCTTCCTCCCTCTTCTATGTTTCTCGCAGCGCCAAAAAAGCGTTTAGGCCTTTGTAGAGCATTTGAATCAACACCACCGGATAAAATCTTTCCGCTGGGAGGCATAACGGAATTATAAGCCCGGGCAAGTCTTGTGACGCTGTCTAAAAGGATAATAACATCTCTTTTATGCTCAACCAGCCTTTTCGCTTTTTCAATAACCATTTCAGCAACTTGAACGTGTCTTTCAGCAGGTTCGTCAAAAGTGGAACTTATGACTTCCGCCTTAACATTGCGTTCCATATCGGTAACTTCTTCCGGCCGTTCATCGATAAGAAGAACAAATGGAACAACATCTTTATGGCTTGCTATAATACTATTTGCAATATTTTGTAACAACATAGTTTTTCCAGCTCTGGGAGGTGAAACAATCAGACCTCTTTGGCCAAAACCTATCGGGATCATTAAATCCATTATCCGCATCGAATAGTTTTCAGAATCATTTTCTATGTTTATTTTCCTGTTTGGATAAAGAGGAGTCAGATTATCAAAAAGTATTTTATCTCTTGATATTTCAGGATCTTCATGGTTTACAGCTTCTACTTTCAGCAAGGCGAAATAACGCTCGGACTCTTTAGGCTGCCTGATCTGGCCGGAAACAATATCGCCGGTTCTTAAATTAAAGCGCCTTATCTGTGACGGAGAAACATAAATATCATCAGGACCGGGCAAATAGTTGTAGCTTGGAGCCCTTAAAAATCCAAATCCGTCAGGAAGAATCTCAAGAGTACCTTCCCCATAGATTAAACCATTTTTTTCTATCTGACTCTGGATTAAAGCAAAAATCAGCTCCTGCTTACGCATGCCTGCTGCCCCGTCAATATTCAGAGTCTTGGCAAGCTGAGTCAGTTCTTTAATCTTTTTGTTTTTCAGTTCAATTATATTCATTAATATTATAACCTCATTAACTTCAGAACATTTTTTCTAAAATTATTATACGGAATATTTAATTGCTGTTAATATTGGGCTAGAAGTTTGCACAAATATGTGGGCTTCTATCGGCAAGATGCTAAAGATCAACTTATTATATAATATATCGTTTTTTTTGTTCAAAACTTAAGGATTATATGCCTGCCGCATGAAACAAAAAAGTATAAATTACCATCCGCAAATCATGGATTAAATCTGGATTAATTTCTATAGAGGTATATTTGCCATCTATCGGTTTTTTATCAGAAGATTAAATTAAGTATCCACTCCAAGGCGGGTTTGATATCTTTAAGATAATTTAAATTATACTATGGCTTTACAACTGTCAAGAAGTTTATTCCTTTGGTATTTGTTAATATTTCTTTTAAATAAAAAAATTACTCATTATTAACATCCACCTGATTTTTTAGCGTATTATATATCATCCGGATTTTTTTGACAAGAAATAATTTTAAAATATTAATAATTTCTTGAGCCTATATGATATGCTGGTCACAACTTATTAATATATTATGATTATTATAGAAATATTTCTAACGCAAGAGTGCTCGCAAAGATGAAATATTGTGAACCTGTTAAAGAATGTTATATATACTTAGAGATAGAAAAAGTATTATAGTAGCAAATTGCATGATCAGGTTTACACCCGTAAGATTATGTGCTAATTTCAATAAAATTTTTGTTAAAAGAGCCACTTTCAAAACGTTTCAGTTTGGTCAAACTCAAGGCGGGAGAAAATTTCAACCACAGGAATACATTTAGTATTTCGAGGATTGAAATTTGAGCCCAACGCCGAGATCGGCCAAAATGGGGCGTTTTGAAACTGGCTCTAAAGAATAAAGTCATTGTACCTTTAGGTAGGTCTTTTGTTCCAAGAGTGGAACAATAATTTTTATGGAGAAAAACGTATGTTAGACATAGGTATGCCTGAATTTCTCTTGATAGCCGCAATAGCGCTCATTGTTGTTGGCCCTGATAAACTTCCTGATATAGCCAAAACAGTTGGACGCATGTTTGGCGAACTTAAAAAGACAACAAATGAATTTAAACAAACAATAGAGTCTGAAATTAATTTAAACGATATAAAAAATATCGATAAAAATGCCATTATAGATAAAGCATTAAATATAAACAACCAGGAGGAAATTGATGCCACTCCCAATTTTGAAGATAATAAAAACGAGCACGGAGATAAAACCGAAAATGAGGATAAAAACAGCTTAGAAAAAGAACCTGAACAAGGAACAACAAAAGATGAAAGAGGATGATAAAATTTCTTTTACAGACCACCTGACCGAACTCAGAAAACGCCTGATAATCTGCTTTATCGCTATTGGGGTCGGTTTTGCGTTAACATACGGTGTTAAGGAAAAAATATTTGAAATTCTAACACTTCCTCTTATCCATGAGATGAAAGCCGGAGATAAAATGATTTTTACCGGGCTTTCAGAAGCCTTTTTTATCTATATGAAGTTATCTTTATATGCCGGTATTGCGATAGCTTCTCCCGTGGTATTTTACCAGATCTGGGTTTTTGTAGCTCCTGGGCTTTATCACGATGAAAAACGTCATGTATTTCCAATAGTATTATTTTCTGTATTTTTTTTTGCCGGAGGAATTCTTTTCTGTTATTTTATTGTTTTTCCTGTAGCTATAAAATTTTTTCTGGGTTTCGCCTCAGATACTATACAGGCGCTTCCGTCCATGAACGAGTATTTACAATTTGCCACCAAGATGCTTCTTGGGTTTGGACTTGTTTTTCAACTTCCGCTTGTCATAATATTTCTTGCAAAGCTTGGTATTGTTACTGTTGAATTTTTAAGAAAAAACAGAAAGTATGCAATACTGCTGATATTTATTGTTGCAGCTCTTTTAACTCCAACCCCCGATGTATTTAATCAGCTTCTTATGGCTGTTCCTCTTATGTTTCTCTATGAAGTTAGTATTTTGGGTGCGGTATTTTTTGAAAAAAAGAAGGAGAAAGAAGAAAGTGAAAATAATGAAAGTGAAAGCACAGATAAAACATCAGCGGAATAATATCAAAAAATAGCTGGCAAAAAATTATTTGAATTATTGTATTATCAGCAATCAATAGCGTTTTTTAAGATGGAATGTATTTCTTCCGGTATGGCAATTGCTCTGATATTTTCAGACTTGCTTACATCCATGCAAATTCTTTTTTCTACTCCGGTAACCATAAGCTCATCATTTGATGCGTCAAAAATTAGGTGCTTTAATTTAACGGTTTTCTCATTAACTTCTTCAAGTTGTGTAATAATTCTTACAGTCTGATGATATCTGCCGGGCTTTGAATAAATGCAGGAAGTTTCGGTAAGCCCAAAGCCTAATTGCCTTTGTTTTGAAAGTATACTCAGATCCAAACCTATAGATTCAAAAAATAGATGGCTGCTGGCATCCATCCATTCGTAATAGCGCGGATAAAAAACAATTCCCAAGGGATCAAGGTCACCCCACATGATTTTGCGTTCAACAATATTTGTTTTCATAAAGATTATATTTTCTTATGCTAGTAACAATTACGGTTTTTTGCCATATGCAAAATCGTAAATTTATGCATCATACCAAATATTAAATAATTTGTTGCAAAATTTCTGTCAACATTTTAGTTATTGTTAATAGTAAGTTAAATATATAAAAATAATATATTTTCATGCACTCATATAAAAAGTTTATATTATGAAAAAACATGTACCCCTTATTTTAATTTTGAGTTTTGGTTTTTTATTTGTCGGGCATCTTTATAGCGGCGACATTTCCCAGCGCGATATACTTACTCAATATTCCACTATCAATGCATTGCTTGGAGGTGTTTATGATGGGGAAATGACTATTAAGGATCTGAAACGGCATGGAGACTTCGGTTTGGGTACTTTTAACGCGTTGGATGGAGAAATGTTTGTAGTTGACGGACATTACTACCAGATAACTTCGGATGGCAAGGCAAGAGAAGCTGATGAAAAAACACGCACACCATTTGCCGCGGTTACTTTTTTTGAGTCGGACAAGAAAGCCGATCTTCATTCAGATATGGATTTTGATTCTTTTACCAGGAAAATAGATGAAACAATTATTACTCCGAACATTTTTTATGCTATAAAAATTAAAGGCAAATTCAAAGCCATTAAGACAAGAAGTGTTCCTAAGCAAGTCAAGCCTTACAAGCCTTTAAAAGAAATTGTCGACACCCAGCCGATATTTTATTTTAGTAAAACAAGAGGCACTATAGTAGGCTTTCGTTGCCCTTCATATGTTAAAAATATAAACGTTCCCGGCTATCACCTGCATTTTATAACTGAAGATTGCAAAGCAGGAGGGCATGTCCTTGATTTTGTCGTTGATAAAGCTGTCCTTGAAATTGATGAAACGTCAGGATTTTCATTGCTTCTCCCGCAAAACAAGGCGTTTTACAACTCTGACTTGTCTTTGGACAAACAGTCTGACTTAGAGAAGGTAGAAAAATAGCTCTTTGCTGGAAAGAACCTTATGTTTCTGTATTAAGGTTATTGTTATATAAATGAGCAGGAAATATTTTTATGATACGAAAGGCAACAGAAAAGATAAATAAGAAATCATTAAACTGCGATTCACAAAACATTGGGCTTGCTCTTTTTACCGATCTTTACGAACTTACTATGATGCAAGCCTATTTTGAAGAGAACATGACCAAAGATGCGGTCTTCAGCCTTTTTGTTCGTAGGTTGCCTGAAAAACGAAATTTTTTGATTTCCTGTGGGCTTGATACAGTTCTTGATTTTTTAGAAAATATTCGCTTTTATGATGATGATATCAAGTATCTGGCTTCGCTTGGTAAGTTTTCTAACAGTTTTCTTTCCATGCTGCATGATTTTCGCTTTACCGGCGATGTTTATGCCATGCAGGAGGGCACGCCTGTATTTGCCAATGAACCTATGATAGAGATTGTTGCACCTATATCGCAGGCACAGATCGTAGAAACCTTTATCATGAATCAGATTCATCTACAGACTTTGCTTGCATCAAAAGCCTATCGCGTTGTTAACGCAGCAAAAGGACGCACAGTGGTTGACTTTGGAACCCGCCGGATACACGGTATCGATGCCGCCCTTAAAGCAGCCCGCGCTTTCTATATCAGCGGAGTAGCGGCAACCTCCAATGTTCTTGCAGGAAAGAAATACGGGATACCAGTTGCAGGAACTATGGCACACAGTTATATTCAGGCGCATGAAGATGAAGCCGGTGCTTTTCAGGCTTTTGTTAAACACTACCCGGACACGGTACTACTTGTAGATACTTACGATACCATTGCAGGTACGCAAAAGGTAATAGATCTTGCAAAAATGCTTGGCAAAAATTTTAAAGTCAGAGCCCTGCGGCTTGATTCAGGTAATCTGCACAAACTTTCTTGCGATGTCAGGCAAATGCTCAACAATGCAGCTTTAAATAATGTAGAGATCTTTGCAAGCGGTGGTTTAGATGAATATTCAATAGCAAAACTTGTATCGTCAAAAGCACCGATTGACGGCTTTGGTGTGGGCACTAGTATGGGCGTTTCAAGTGATGTGCCTGATCTTGATATTGTTTATAAACTCTGTCTTTATGCCGGTAAAGGACGGCTTAAGTTATCAACCGGCAAGCCGGTTCTTCCCGGTCGAAAACAGGTTTTCCGTATTTCGGAAGGCAAAGAAGATATACGCGATGTGATAACCCGCGCCGATGAAAATTTCGAAGGCAGACCACTTCTCATACCGGTAATGAAAAAAGGCAGGCGCCTGCCTGAAACTACTTTTGATCTTAATTGCATACGAAACTATACAAAAAAACAGGTCGCCCGTTTACCTGCAAAGATAAGAGCAATAGCTAAGGTTGATTTTCCCTACCCTGTTGATGTCAGTAAAAAGCTTTCCGATTATCAAAAGAAGGTTGAGCAAGATATTGCCAACTGACAGGGTAGTAAATATAAAAATTTGAGCCCAACGCAGAGATCGGCCAAAATGGGGCGTTTTGAAACTGACTCTTGTATAAAAGCCGATTTGCAAACAAGAGCGTATGCAAAGATTGTTTAGAGGAGCAAAGTTATGACCAACATAAGACATGCCATGGAACCGGGTGATGCTTTGATAATAGTTGATGTTCAAAATGATTTCTGCCCCGGCGGTTTGCTTCCGATTAAAGATGGCCATATGATTGTTCCTGTAATTAACCAATGGATCGAAGCAGCCGTTGAAAATAACATACCCGTATATGTCTCACGAGACTGGCATCCTGTTGGGCACTTAAGCTTTAAAGACAGTGGAGGGCTTTGGCCGCCCCACTGTATCCAGGATAGCGATGGCGCAAGATTTCATCCGAATCTTAAGTTACCTGACTCTGCAATAATGATTACTAAAGGTGTGCGCTTTGATCAGGACCAGAATTCGGTTTTTGACCAGACAGGGTTTGCCTTTAAGCTTAAAAAAGACGGCATCAAGCGGCTGTTGGTTTCCGGTCTTGCCGAAGATGTCTGTGTTCTGGCGACAGTTACAGATGCTTGCAAAGAAGGCTTTGAAACAATACTTATCGCAAATGCTACAAAGCCGGTTACCCAAAAAGGCGGTAAAGAAGCGCGTCAGAAAATGCAGGATGCCGGAGTGAATTTTGTATAATAAAAATGGATAGTTTTTTCTTAACCGAATACAATAGTTGCAATATAATATAAATAATACTTCTCAAAATAATAATTAAATTGATTTTAGCGGCAAAAAAGCGTTAATATAATAGTGATTAAAAAGATAACATGATTAAATAGTTATAAAGTACAATCAGTCCGTTCGGGAGGAAACAATGACATTTAAAAATATTCTTGTCCCTTGTGATCTTACCAAAAGCAGCCAAAAAGCACTTGATATAGCAATCTCTATGATTTTAAAAGATATGGGAGAAATTACGCTAATCCATGTGATTGAAAAGATAGAGGGCATTGAGGATGAAGATCTTATAAGCTTTTACCAAAAACTGAAAACCCGCGCTCAGAAGAAAATGGATGAAATAGCACTTGAATATAAAAATCATGGCATTCCCGTTAAAACGGAAATTACAATTGGTAAACGAGTGCCGGATATTCTAAGGGCTGTTCAGGAACATAAAATTGATCTTATAATTTTAAAATCACATAAGATAGAAGAAGTTCGCACAGGCGAAGGTTGGGCCACTATAAGTTACAAGATTGCGATATTAGCTCCATGCCCTGTGATGATGGTTAAATAAAAGTTTATAGCTTGTTATGAGGGATTTGGTTTATGCCCAAAAAATTCGTAATCGGAACACTTGCTTTTATTGTTGTTTATACCGTTTTCGGATTTTTTATTCTTCCTTCCATTCTAAAGTCCATACTAACCAAAAACCTTACTGAAAGACTCCACCGCACAGTCTCAATTGAGGATATAAAAACCAATCCTTACATAATATCTGCTAAGGTAAAAGGCCTGGTCATTAAAGATCAGCAGAATCAGGATATATTTGCATCAATAGCCGAACTCTATATAAATGCTCAGATTGAATCCTTGCTAAAAAGAGCTTTAGTTATTAAAGAAATAAGTGTATCCAAACCCTATATAAACATAATACATAATGCTTCACAGCAATATAATTTTTCAGACCTTATTCAGGAAAACGGCGCAAAAGAGGATACAAAAAAAGAGTCTTTCAGATTTTTTTTAGGAAATATCCAGGTGTCGGGCGGGCAAATTAATTTTCTTGATTTACCTAAGAACAAGCAGCATAAAGTTTCAGATATTTCTTTTGCTCTTCCGTTTTTATCCAATATGAAAAAAAGTGCCGATATATTTGTGCAACCGTATTTCAGAGCAAACATAAATGGCACTCCCCTTGTAATCGAAGGCAAATCAAAACCATTTGCCGGAAGTCTTGAAACTGTTTTTAATATCAATCTAAAAGGGATCCAGATCCCAAACTATATGGATTATCTGCCGAAGGAAATAGAGGTTAAGATACCATCGGGAACTCTTGATGTTCAGGCAAACATTGCATATATCCAGCCCCAGGACAAAACTCCTGCTTTTCATGTTTCCGGCGCATTAGGACTAAACAACCTAAAAATTTATGATACAAAAGATCTCCCGCTTATCTTTCTTTCCGGTCTTTCGATCAAAATTGCCGACATTGCGTTTCCTGAAAGAAATGCACATCTGTCCGGCATTGATATTACATCTCCTGAATTATATATCAGGCGTGATAAATCAGGTAAGATAAATTTAAATGCTATTATACGGAAAATAAACACTCAGGAAACTGAAGCAAAAACTGAAAGCCAACCGTTTCCAATTCAAATAGACCAGGTTAAGCTTAAATCCGGTAGCTTCTACTTTTCAGATGAGTCAACTTCAGACCCCGTTAATCTTGTAGCCGATAATCTGGACATAAGTGCCCACAACATAGATACAGCAAAGGGCGGTATGGCAGAGCTTTCCTGCAGGTTGAACAAGAAGGGTATGATTTCAACAAAGGCAACATTTGCAATAGACCCATTAAAATGTGATGCCGAGGTAAGTATAGAAGGAATGGAACCGGCATGGGTGCAGTCCTATTTCACTGATCAGATACGCATAATTGTGACAAAAGGGCGTGTATCAACCAAAGGCACTTTTACAATGAAACAGGACAATATGAAAAATCCGCAAATTTCATATAAAGGAAGTGCCGCACTTTCTGATTTTGCTTCTGTAGATAAAGAGAATAATGATGACTTTTTCAAAATAAATGCGCTTAACTTTAATGCTCTTGATGCAGGTTTTAACCCAACCTATGTTGATATTAAAGAAATATCTCTGAAAGATTTTTTTGCCGGCATTGTCGTAAATGCTGATGGGAAGCTCAACTTAAGCAATGTGGTTAAACAGGATCAGAATAGTACTATACCCAAGAAAGAGGAGAACAATAAAAGCATTGAAAAAATACGGATCGGCAAAGTTTCGCTCAAGAACGGTAACATCAGGTTTGTTGACAGGAGCATCAACCCAAACTTTTCAACGGAACTTGTAAATATCAAAGGATCAATTACAGGACTGACGTCGCGGGAAACGGAAGTTGCAAAGGTTGAATTGTCAGGTAAGCTTGAAAACACTTCTCCTTTGTCGATCACCGGCAGCATAAACCCGCTAAAAGATGATCTTTTTGTGGATTTGCATACAAGTTTTAAAGACATAGATTTAAGCTCAGAATCGCCTTATTCCGGGAAATATATAGGATATACAATAAACAAGGGTAAACTTTCTCTTAACCTGAAATACCTCATTAATAAAAAGAAGCTCGATTCGCAAAATGATGTTTTTATCGATCAGTTTACTTTCGGCAATTCTGTTGACAGCCCGGATGCTACCAGTTTGCCTGTTAGCCTTGCAGTTTCCCTGCTAAAGGATTATCAAGGCAAAATAAATCTCAACTTGCCTGTTTCAGGAAGAACTGATGACCCGGAATTCAGCGTATGGAAAGTTATTGTTAAAATACTTGTCAATCTTGTTGGAAAGGCTGCAACTTCTCCTTTTTCACTTCTTACTTCATTATATCCCGGCGCAGATCAGCTAAGCAATGTGAACTTTGATTTTGGAACGGCTGCTCTTTCCCCACAGAGTGAAGGCAAGCTTCAACTTCTTAAAAAGATATTAACGGACAAACCGTCAGTGTCCCTTGAGGTAAAAGGATATGCCGACAAGGATAAAGACCGGCAGGCCATTATTCAATATTTATTTGAAAAGAAATTAAAGGCCCAGAAACTCATAAAAATGATCAAATCAGGTCAGCCTGCGATTGAAGTGGATAAAATTACCATTTCACCTGATGAATATGAATTATATCTGAAAGAAGCATATCGGGCGGAAACATTACCAAAGCCGAAAACTACCAAAGACAATCCTGCTGTACCGGAGATGAAAAAGTTAATCATTGATCATATACAGGTAACAGAGAGTGATCTGAAATTTCTTGCAAAACAACGCGCCAAGCAGGTGAAAAATTTTCTGCAAAAATCACAGCAGATCAACCCTGAAAGAATATTTTTAGTTGAAGCTGAGTTAATCTCTAAAGAAAAATCCGAAGGTGCTGGAGCTGCGTATGTAGGACTTAATCTTAAATAGAAGAGCCAACTAAATAAATACGATATATATAAGGAAATGATTCATGAAAGGTCTGTTGAAAAAGGCTGCTGGAATTATTGATTTTATAAGAGAAGATGTATGGAGAATACGTATAAAGGATCTTAATATTATAAAGCGTTTTATTCTCAAAGGATTAAGAATCATCATTATCGCAGCAAAAGAATTTGTTTATGACAAATGTCCGCTTCGAGCCTCCGCCCTTACTTATTACTCGCTTCTTTCCGTAGTTCCGGTTGCGGCAATGGCATTTGCTATTGCCAAGGGATTCAGATTACAAAAACTTCTTGAAGAACAGCTTATGGAAAAGTTTTCCGGTCAGGAAGTAATGGTAATGCAGATATTGGAATTCTCCAATAATATGCTTAAAAATACCAAGGGTGGAGTTATCGCTGGTGTGGGTGTGGTAGTACTTCTATGGGCTGTTATAAATGTTTTAAGTCAGATAGAAGACACCTTTAATGATATCTCAGGAGTTAAAAAGTCTCGTTCTTTTGGAAGAAAATTCAGTGATTATCTTTCTTTATTTATGTTTGGTCCTCTTCTTTTAATCATGTCAAGCAGTGCAATGGTATTGATTTCTACAAATCTTCCACAGATAACACAAAAAATAGCTATACTGGGTATATTCACTCCGCTTGTTGCAATTACTATAAAAATGCTTCCATATTGTTTTATATGGGTACTTTTTACTTTTATTTATATCTTCATGCCTAATCAAAAGGTGCCTTTTGTTTCCGGTCTTATTGCAGGAATTGTTGCAGGAACAATTTTTGTTGTTGTCCAAAAGTTTTATATATTTTTCCAGGTTGGAGTATCAAAATACAATACCATTTACGGCAGTTTTGCGGCGCTTCCCTTGTTCTTGCTATGGTTGCAGCTAAGCTGGTTTATAATGCTTTTCGGTGCTGAAATATCTTTTGCACACCAAAATGTAGATGCCTATGAGTTTGAGCCGGACAGAAAAAATATCAGTCCTTTATTTAGAAAACTATTAAGCCTGCAGATCAGCCATATGCTTGTCATGAATTTCATTCAGGGTGAAAAGCCCGTAACAGTTAACCAAATATGTAATACTCTCGATATCCCGATCCGGCTTGTTCAGGAAATTTTAAATGATCTTATTGCTTGCGGTCTGATATCTGATACTACATCCGAAGGCAATTGCGGAACCGCTTATCAGCCTGCCCGCGATATAAACGACTTTTCCGTTTCTTTTATTATTAATGCTCTCGAAAATAACGGCATCGATACAATTCCAACTGCACGTACGGATTCCTTTAATTCTCTATCCAAAAGATTGAAAGCTTTCGCTGAAACCATAGAAAAATCGCCATCAAACACTTTGCTGAAAAATATTTGATTCGTGTAACCTTTTGTTCCTTTTAATTCCGGCATGGTTTGACTCGATTCTCGAAAAATGAGCCGTTTTACCAAAACAATGCGCAGGCTATAAAAAAACAATTTACGGGCTTATTTGTAAAGCTGTCAATTTTGTTTACTTGTGCTAAACGGACAGGTATGTTATCAGGCCGTTGTCTGACAGGAAAATTTATTTTTATTGGAGACTAATATAAAAAATGGATACCGTTATTACCCGCTTTCCGCCAAGTCCTACAGGTTATTTGCATGTAGGCGGCGCCAGAACCGCTTTGTTTAACTGGCTTTATGCGCGTCATATGAAAGGGCGCTTTGTGTTAAGAATTGAAGACACAGATACCCAGCGCTCAACTCAGGCTTCTGTTGATGCAATATTTGAAGCAATGGAATGGCTTGGCATCGACTGGGATGAAGGCCCCTACTTTCAATCTAAACGATTTGATATTTATCTGGAATATATACAAAAGCTGATTGACTCAAAGAATGCATACTATTGCACATGCTCGCCTGAAAAACTGGATGAAATGCGAGCGGCCGCTATGGCAAGCGGTAAAAAGCCTAAGTATGACGGCACATGCAGGGATAAAGGCTTGGGGAAAACTGATAATGCCGTTGTCCGCATAAAGGCTCCTCTTGATGGGACAACTGTTGTGCGCGATGTCATAAAAAACAATATTGTTTTTCAGAACACTGAACTTGATGATTTTATAATCTGTAGAAGTGATGGAACTCCTACATACAATCTTGCTGTAGTTGTAGATGATATAACTATGTCCATTAATACTATCATCAGGGGCGATGACCATGTCAACAATACGCCAAAGCAGATCATTATATACAATGCTCTCGGGCATCCTTTGCCAACTTTCGGCCATGTTCCAATGGTGCTGGGAAGCGATAGAACCCGTTTGAGCAAAAGGCATGGTGCCATGTCTGTAACCGAATACAAAGATATGGGATATTTGCCTGATGCTTTCATCAATTATATTGCAAGACTTGGCTGGTCACACGGTGATCAGGAGTTTTTTACCAGAGATGAGCTGATAGAAAAATTTTCGCTTGAAAATATAGGAAGATCAGCAGGGATTTTTGATATAAATAAGCTTCTTGCTTTAAATGCTGAGCATATAAAATTGACTGATCCCAAAAAAATCACAAGTCGTCTTGCTCCGTTTCTAAATAATCTTGGGTTTGAAATCAAAGAAGGACCTTTTATAGAAGGTGTAATAAAAACGCTTAATGCCCGAAGCAAAACTTTAAAAGAAATGGCTGAAAGCGCAGAGTTTTATTTTAAGGATACGATTTCATATCAGCAGGATGCTGCTTCAAAATTTCTAACATCTGATTTTCTTGAAATTCTTAATACCCTTGTTTCTTTGCTTGAGACTCTTGAATCTTTTGATGAAAAAAGGCTTGAAAGTGTTTTTCTTAAAGTTATGGAACAAACCGGGCTCAAACTTGGAAAAATTGCACAGCCGGTTCGAGTAGCTTTAACCGGAAAGACAATCAGCCCAGGAATTTTTGAAATATTAAACATTCTTGGAAAAGAAAAATCACTTGAAAGGTTAAGGCAGGCGGTCTCATTTATCGAGGACAAAAAAAACTGATTTTGCAACAATCTCCGGGAAAATTATCTTGACTATCATTTTCTCATTCAATAGTATTGGCACGCTTGTTACGCATTGAAACAGGCTTAAGATTAAAGACATAAAACTAAATGGGGGATGGTCTAGCGGCAGGACGACGGGTTCTGGCCCCGTTAACCCAGGTTCGAATCCTGGTCCCCCAGCCATTTTTATTTTCTTCGTAAAAATTCCGTAGAACACCTTTATTTTTCAGCAATTTGTTTTAAATATGAGTCTATAATTTTCCCCGAACCTGTTCCGCAGGTAAGTATGGTTCTCATAGCTTCTTCTACTGAAATATCAACGTGATAAACGAATTCACTTTTAAGATGATATATATAACCGGATGTAGGGTTTGGAGATGTCGGAATAAAGACTGTATAAATTCCATCCTTATGCGTATCGGTTATAAAACCTGTTAATAGAGAGCTGTTTTCATAGATTCTCACAAGAACAACCTCAGAGAAAGGAAACTTTTTTCCTACTAACTGCATGACGGTTTCCTTGATAACAGAATAACCTGGTGCAACCTTGAGCATACGTTTTTCAAGACGTGTGTGTATGTATTGCCCTGCTTTAGTTTTAACAATAACTCCAATAATGAAACAACCTATTATAATAAGGGCAATAATAAGCGCGTCGGCAATAAACTGGCTGAGATGAGATTGCGTAACAACAAGACTTGTGATGGGGCGTATAATATCTGTAACCCATCCGAACAGCCATTTTGTTACCATTACGAAAATGAACATGGGAAGAATAACCGTAATTCCACCGATAAGAGATGTTTTAAAAAAGGATTTAAATCTTTCCATATTTATCTTTCTTTCTTTAACCAGAAGTTATTTGCATCAATAATCCCTTTGGAATGTATCATATCTGTTGTTTTTTGTGTGTTTTTAAATTCAGCATTTCAACAAATACGGAAAACCCCATAGCAAAATATATGTATCCTTTGGGAATATGCATATCGAGACCTTCGCCAACAAGGGCCATGCCAATTAAAAGAAGAAAACTTAATGCCAGAATTTTAATGGTGGGGTGATTATCTACAAACGAACTTAAAGGAGCCGAAAAAATCATCATAAATATTACTGCAAGAACAATAGCAATAACCATTATCTCGATCCTGTTTGCAAGACCTATGGCTGTTATAACAGAATCAAGGGAAAAAATAATATCAAGAAACATTATCTGAATTACTACACTTAAAAAAGTTGTTTTGCCGGTCTTTGTTGGATTATGTTCTGATCCCTCAAGTTTTTCATGGATTTCAAGAGTGCTTTTTCCAAGCAGAAACAGCCCTCCGATAATAAGAATTATATCTCTTCCCGAAATATCATTGTTTATAACCGTAAAAATCGGTTTTGTAAGACGCATTATGAGGGTCAAGGAAAAAAGGAGGGCTATGCGCGTAATCATTGCAAGGGCAAGGCCTGTAATACGTGCCTTGCCCTGTTGATCTGCGGGAAGTTTGCCTGCAAGTATCGCAATAAAAATTATATTATCGACACCAAGAACAATTTCAAGCAGTGTAAGAGTTACCAGTGCAAGCCAGATACCCGGCTCAAAAAGCCATGACATAAATTGTCTCTTGTTAGATTATTTCTAAGATAATGGCAGATCCTCACCTAAAGATCTTTTAAAAGTATAATCGATATTTTGACCTAAAAGAGCATCATAAGCTTTATCTGTACTGTCATCAATCAGTGTAAACGGATAGGCAACAGCAAAAATTACCGCTCCTACAGGAACAAGCACAATGCCGATAGGTCTTGCGATCAAAAGATCCAATGTATATTCAAGGGCATTAGGCCCTTTTTCTCCTGTAGCCGATCCATTTTCCAATGTTGCAAAAGAAGCTGACGGTATAATAATCAGACAGAAAATTAACAATGAGATGGTTAATTTTTTGAAATTGTTAAACATGCTATCCTCCGTATTTTCTAATATTTTTTCACCTTACCGCTTTAATTTTTTACAAATCGAGAATGTAGCTATACCCGTTACCAATATTAGTTATTAATCTGTTGCTAAAAACTGCTTGTGGTAATATTTAAAACCGCCTGTCAAAAAAGTCAATATTTTGGGAAACGCTATAAAGATAAAAAGCATATTTAAATTATGGAGCCAGTTTCAAAACGTCCCATTTTGGCCGATCTCTGCGTTGGGCTCAAATTTTAATCCTCGAAATACTCCATGTATTCCTGCGGGTAAAATTTTCGCCCGCCTTGAGCTTGACCAAACTGAAACGTTTTGAAAGTGGCTCTATGGAATTGTGAATTAAGTCCGCAATAAAAAAACAGGAATTTTCTAACTTTTTTACCAATATAGCAGCAATGATTTTTTATTTGGTGGGAAAAGAGATTAACATCTTCCGTGCTTTAAAATCAAACAAATATCTTCTTCATTAATTTTGAATATTGCCATCATAATTCTTTATAATATCATTGTTTTTTTTCAGTCTTCTTTAGTTTTGGTTTTTTCTTTTTAAGACATATTCTGTCTTTTCTAACAAAAGCACATAGCTTGGGATTGTAATATTCTTTACAATTTAACGGATTATATAGTGGGCATTCAGGATGTTTTACCGACATAGCCTGTTTTTCCTTCTGAAAATATTATTGTCTTGAAAAAATAGTTTTTGTAAATAATAATTTTATCTTGCCTTGGAACTAATTTATAGTTTAAAGTTTAATACCATAAAATATTAAACTTTACAAGCTATTACCTAAAATTAAATCGGAGGGTGTAAAATGGCCGGACTTGCTGTAAATGTAGATCATGTAGCCACACTCAGAAAAGCTAGAGAAAATATAAGTTACCCTGCCCCGGTTTACGCAGCGGTGCTGGCCGAGCTTGCCGGTGCTGATGGAATTGTAATTCATCTCAGAGAAGACCGGCGTCATATACAGGATAATGACTTAAAAATATTAAGAAATATAGTTCAGACAAAACTTATACTGGAAATGGCCGCTACTTCTGAAATGATAGAAATAGCTCTTAGCGTAAAACCTGATGTAGTTACATTTGTTCCGGAAAAACGAAGCGAATTAACAACAGAAGGAGGGCTTAATCTTTTAATTCACGCCAATGCAATTTCAGAATGTGTCGCAACTCTTCAAAATTCCGGAATCCCTGTCAGTATTTTTATCGACCCGGAACCCGAACAGGTTAAACTGGCACATAAAATCCATGCTGCTATGGTTGAACTTCATACCGGCACTTTTGTTGAGGCCAAAACAAAGACAAAAAAAGAAAAAGTGCTTTCCGATATACGCAATTGCGCTATACTGGCAAACAAGCTGAAAATGAAAGTAAATGCAGGACATGGTTTATGTTATCAAAGTATAAAAGCCTTTAAGGGCATTACTGAAATCAGCGAATTCAGCATCGGCCACAGCATTATAGCAAGAGCCGTTATGGTTGGCATGGAAAGAGCTGTGAAAGATATGATAGCTCTTATTAAAGATTTAAGATGACAAATTGTAAACATTACAAAAAATTATGAAAGAATATACAATACATCCGTGTGCGGTGGGTATAAATGAAACAGACCAGGGAATTATGACCTACCTGCGTGACTATGGGAAAAGAATACTTCTTCCCGTTTATATGTTTTATATTAAAGGTGGAGATAAAAATATCATAGTCGATACTGGCCTGGAACAGTTTGTCGTTTCAGAAGAAACCGAAAAAAAATGCGGATTCAAAGTACTAGAGTTTGAATCCGCTCTTGATTCTTTTAATCTTACACCTGAAGAGATTGATATAATAATTCATACCCATCTTCATAATGATCATTGTGAAAATGATTATAAATGTAAAAATGCCGTTGTATATGTGCAAAAAGCCGAACTGGACTTTTTCAAAAACCCTCATCCGATAGATCACAGATATTATCCTGATGTTCTCGATGATGTTAATGTCGTTGAAATAGAAGGCGATGTTAAAATAGAAGACGGAATAGAAGTAATTTTTTCACCGGGTCATACGGTCGGAGGTCAGTCCGTTTCAATAAACACTTCAAAAGGCAAAGCCGTTATCACTGGTTTTTGCTGCAATGAAAAAAATTTTCCTGAAATAGGGCCTGCAATATGTCCCGGTGTTCACATTGATGTTATTAAAGCCTACGAGTCTGCGCAGAAAATAAAAAATCTGGCTGATATTTTAATACCGCTTCATGATATTTCTATAGGAAGACAAAAACAGATTCCTTGAAAATATATATGAAAGATATTTATCCAACTCTTAAATTTTGCTATATATTTTACACCTTGTAAAAAATATCGACAAAGACCGGCGTTTTTTTATTACTACATATTAATCGCTTGGTATATCATATTGATTAAATTGCATTTCAAGTTGTTATATTCTGCTAATCATGTCTTTTCCAGTGGCATATCATTTGCTTAAACATAATTATAGCGCGTAATTTATTAATAGTAAGGAGGGTTAGATATGGAATTTAAAAAAATTTTATTCCCCATTGATTTTTCAGAAGCATCTCCAAAAATTGTTCCTTATGTAACAGAAATGGCAGATAAATTTAATTCGGAAATTCACGTTTTGTTTGTTGCACGTGCTTTTCAATATTTTACCACCATATATGTGCCACATCCTTCCGTTGATCTTTTTGAAAGTGCTATTGTTGACGGAGGCAGAAAAAGTATTGAGGAATTTACAGAAAAATATTTCAAAGAGCCTGAAAAAATTATAATTTCTATTGTAAATGGTGATGCAGCGGAAGAAATCATTAATTACATAAATGAAAAAGATATAGACCTTCTCATAATGGGCACTCATGGAAGAAAGGGTATCGATAAGTTAATTTTTGGGTCTGTTGCCGAAAAAGTGACGAAAGCCACACCCATTCCGATGATGTTGATAAAACCATATAAAACAAAAAAAATTATAGATGCATAAAACAGGGAGTTAATCTTTATGGGTGTTGATAATCTGGATAAGATATTTCAACCAAAATCAATAGCAGTAATAGGTGCAAGTGAAAATAAAGAAAGTGTAGGTTTTGCCATCATGCGAAATTTGATTAACGGGAAATTCTCCGGAAACATATATCCCGTTAATCCTTTAAACAAAACACTTTGGAATCTTAAAGCCTATGCATCTGTAACCGAAATTGATTCTATGGTAGATCTTGCGATTATTGCCATTCCAATTGCATCTGCTCCAAAAATAGTAAATGAGTGCGCAAAATCCGGTATAGGCGGTGCTATAATTATTTCGGCGGGAGGCAAAGAAACCGGCCAAAAGGGAAAAGAGATCGAAATTGCCATAAAAAAAGAATCTGAAGCTTCAGGTATTCGCGTAATAGGCCCTAATTGTCTTGGGGTAGTATGTACAAAATCAAATCTGAATGCCAGTTTTGCTGGTCAGATGCCTATAATGGGAAAAATGGCATTCATATCCCAAAGCGGGGCAATATGTTCGGCTATTATGGATCTATCAATAAAGGAGCAAATCGGTTTTAGTTATTTTGTCAGCGTTGGTTCGATGCTCGATGTCGATTTCGGAGATATGATAGATTTTATCGGCCAGGACCCTAATGTGGGCAGCATAGTTATGTATGTGGAAAATCTGACAAATATCAGATATTTCATGAGTGCTGCAAGGGCTGTTTCAAGGATTAAGCCAATTATTGCTTTAAAGTCGGGACGGACAAGAGCAGGAGCTGCTGCTGCTGCTTCTCATACCGGAGCACTTGCCGGAGAAGATGATATTTATGATGCTGCATTCAAACGCGCAGGAATAGTGCGTGTTAAAACTTTTGAAGAACTGTTTGACTGTGCGGAGCTTCTTGCAAAAAAGCCACATTCATCAGGCCCTGGACTTGCAATAATTACCAATGCCGGAGGGCTGGGAGTTATGGCAGTTGATGCCCTTTCCGATTATAATATAGAACCCGTATCTCTGTCAGCGAAAACCATACAAAAACTCGATGAAGTACTTCCGGATTACTGGAGCCATTCAAATCCGATTGATTTAATCGGAGATGCCGACCATGAGCGATACTTAGAAGCCGTTAAAATCTGTATTGAGGCTCCCGAAATAAACGGCCTGTTGGTAATTCTCGTTCCGCAGGGTTTGAATGACCCCGAAAATATTGCAAAAATTCTTGCGGATTATCTTAAGGATAATCAATTTCCGGTTTTTACCTCATGGCTTGGCGGTTCGGGTGTTGAAAAAGGCCGGCAGATTTTAAATGATGCCCGTATCCCAACTTTTGATACTCCTGAACGTGCGGTAAGGGCTTTCATGGATCTTTACAAGCATTCTAAAAATATAGAACTGCTTCAGGAAACCCCCGCAAGACTACCCGGAAAGCTTAAGTTCGACCGTGAAAGTGCGTCCTTGATTATAGAAAACGGGATTGAAAACGGACATTTTCTTCTTAACGAGGTTGAAGCAAAATCTTTGCTTCTTTCTTACGGCATTCCAATTAATCAAACCGAATTAGTCTGCTCTGCCAAAGAAGCTGCACAAAAAGCCAAAGAAATAGGCTTCCCGGTTGCCATGAAGATTTGTTCAAGAGATGTCGTGCATAAAACCTCCGTAGATGGAATCCGGCTTGGTTTAAACAGCATTTCAGATGTCGAAAAAGCCTACGAAAGTATATTAGCCTCTTGTCTTTCATGTAAGCCTGAAGCAAAAATAGACGGGGTTACAATTCAGCCTATGCTCAAACGGCCGGATTTTGAGATTATACTTGGAATAAAAAAAGACAGAGATTTCGGTCCGGTAATTCTTTTTGGAATGGGTGGAGTAATGACTGAAGTATTAAAAGACAGGGCTATAGCGTTCCCGCCTCTTACCCGTCTTCTTGCAAGAAGACTTATGGAAGAGACCAAGATCTACAGGATTTTAAAAGGTCAAGCACGTAATGCTACGACAGACTTATATCTTATTGAAGAGATCCTTATACGCCTTGCCCAGCTTGCGGCAGATTTTCCGGAAATAGAAGAACTGGATTTAAATCCACTTATTTTCACAGAAAACTCAGTATGTGCCATTGATGCGCGGGTACTTATAAAACGGTCTGAAACTAAAGCACCTTTGCATCTTATCATAAGTCCATATCCCAATCAGCATGAAAGTCATATTTCTGTCGGTGACAATATCAATTTATTTGTAAGACCTATCAGACCGGAAGATGCTTCTCTTATAGAAGATCTTTTCAAAACTCTTTCTCCGCAAACTATCTACTTCAGGTTTTTTGCGCCCATGAAATATATCTCTCCCACTATGCTGGCACGATTTACTCAGATCGACTACGACAGGGAAATTGCTCTGGTTGCCATTCTTGAATCAGAAACCGATGAAAAAATTGTTGGTGTTGCGCGTGTCATTAGTCAACGAAACCCCAAACATGCTGAATTTGCAGTTCTTGTAGCCGATAATTGGCACGGAAAAGGGATCGGGGCCACTCTTTTAAGGCGCTGTCTTAATATTGCAAAAGATCATGGCATTGAAAAGGTATGGGGAACCGTTCTTGCTGAAAATACGCAGATGCTGGCTATGGGAAAAAAAATGGGCTTTAAGGTTGAGAGAGTTCCTGATGAAAATGAATATCAATTGATAATTGATCTTACAAAGCCATATGATGGTATGAATAAATAATTAAATAGGGGAGGGGAGATACTATGAAAAATATAATCAAAGTACTTATTCCTGTTGATGGTTCCAAACAATCTCTTGCTGCAGTACGCTATGTTGGAAGTATTCTTAAACCCAAAAATATAAAAGTGGTTTTTTTTTATGTTGATTCGGAATTACCTGAATCTTTCTGGGATTTGGGAAAAAATCCTGATTTCCGTTCAAAATTAGCGCCTGTAAAAGCATGGGCAGCACAGCGGAAACAACTCGTCAATGATGCAATGAATAAAGCCGTTAAAATTCTTATAAATGCCGGATTCCCAGCTGAAGCTTTATCAACAAAGATCCAGGGAAGAAAGATCGGAATAGCCAGAGACATCTTGCAGGAGGCTAACAGCAAAGACTATAAAGCAATTATAGTCGGGCGTACCGGAATGAGCAATGCTAAGGAAATTGTATTGGGAAGTGTGACAAACAAACTGATCGGGAATCTGGTTAATATGCCGCTTGTGGTTATTGGAGGCAAACCCAATACAAAAAAATTTCTTATAGCATTTGACGGATCAAAAGGCTCTATGAAATGTGTTGCAACTGTGGGCGCAATGCTCAATAACACTGATTCCGAGATAATGATATGCCATGTAATAAGATCTCTTGGCATTGAACAGCAAGGTTTAAGTGAAATTCCCATGGCAAAGATAGAAAAAGACTGGAATGAAGCAAACATAAATAAAATTAAACCGGCTATGGAAGAAGCCAAGAAAAAGCTTATTTCCGCAGGTATTGATCCATCAAGAATATCGAAAAAAATTCTTACAGATAAAGCAAGCAGGGCCGTAAGTATTATAGCAGAAGCAAAAGAGGGAGGTTATGGAACTATCGTGCTTGGAAGGCGCGGGCTTTCTGCAACTCAAGAGTATTTTATTGGAAGAGTAAGCAGAAAGATTTTACATATGGCGAAAAAGTATGCTGTCTGGGTGGTAAATTAGAGTATAATACTTATATATCATTTATTTAATACAGTTTCTTGACAAAAAATGCATCAGGATATAAAAATGTAATATGAATTTTAAAGAAAAGATGGTCTTATTCCTTGCAACCGGTTTTTATGTTGGGAATATTCCAAAAGCTCCCGGTACATTCGGCACTATCGAGGGGCTTTTATTTTGCTTTTTTTTATCCAAAATGGCATTGTTTTATGTCATAATCTTTGTAGCCTTTTTCATTTTATTTTCAATCCGGATTTCAGATAGAGCCGAAAGGATATTGCAGGAAAAGGATTCCGGTAGTATTGTAATTGACGAAATAGCAGGAATTATGGTAACCCTTATCGGAATACCATTTAATTTCATTACTGTAATTTCAGGTTTTTTTGTTTTTAGGTTGTTAGATATCATAAAACCGTTTCCAATTTGCTCAGTTGAAAAAAGGCTTTCAGGGGGGTTTGGAATAGTAATGGATGATGTTGTAGCCGGGATAATTGGCAACTGTATTTTACGGGTAATATTTTATTCAACCGGTTTGATTTAACCTAAAAGAACTTAACAAACAGAAAAGGTGTCTAATATAAATTGAAATCAAAGAATATTAAGACTGTAAGCAAAGACGAAGCTATAAAGAAAGAGACAAAAAAAAAGGGCGCTCTTAGGGAAAATATAGAGGCGATTATTATAGCCATAGTTCTTGCCATGTTTATAAGGACATTTGTTGTACAGGCTTTTAAGATTCCTTCGGGATCTATGAAAGAAACGCTTCAGATAGGAGACCATATTCTCGTAAATAAATTCATATTCGGAGTTAAAATTCCTTTTTTAAGAACGACTCTGATAGATGTAAAAAAGCCTAAAAGATTTGATATTGTTGTCTTCAAGTTTCCCGAAGATCCCAGTAAAGATTTTATTAAAAGAGTTATTGGACTTGAGGGGGATATCGTGGAGATACGCAATAAAAAGGTCTATATAAATAATGAGCCTATCAAAGATACTTATGGTCAGTTTACCGATCCTTCTTTTTTCCCTACAGGTGATAAGCCGAAAGACAATTTCGGGCCTGTTAAAGTGCCTCCTCATTCAATATTTGTCATGGGAGACAACAGGGATCACAGTTATGACAGCAGATGGTGGGGTTTTGTTGACCTGAAGGCTTTAGAGGGCAAGGCGATGATTATATACTGGTCTTGGGATGGGGACAATTTCGGAGTCAGGTGGAACAGGCTTGGAAAAATATTAAGATAAGGCAGGTGCAATATGCAGTTTGAAAGGAAACACATTCTTGATATGGAATCCCTTTCAGCAGAAGAAATTACTTTTATTATTGACACCGCTGACCGGCTAAAAGAAATTTCAAGAAGACCGGTAAAAAAAGTACCGACATTAAGAGGCAAAACTGTGGTACTTTTTTTTTATGAAGCAAGCACCCGTACCCGTTCTTCTTTCGAACTGGCTGCGAAACGTTTGAGCGCTGACAGTATTTCCATATCAAAATCTTCCAGCAGTATTGTTAAAGGAGAAACTTTAATAGATACTGCTAAAAATCTTGAAGCTATGAACCCGGATGTAATTATTATCAGGCACTCTTCGGCAGGAGCACCACATATGCTTGCAAAAGTGCTAAAAACATCAATAATCAATGCCGGTGATGGAATGCATGCTCATCCCAGCCAGGCGCTTTTGGATATAATGACGGTAAGAGAAAAGAAAGGCTTTATAAAGGGCCTGCAAATTGCAATAATTGGAGATATATCTCACAGCAGAGTTGCTAGATCAGACATTACAGGCTTTACTAAAATGGGGGCCAATGTAGTTGTTGCCGGCCCTTTAACAATGATTCCAAAAGGTATAGAAAGTCTTGGCGCTCATGTTGCAGAAAGTTCAGATGTTGCCGTAAAAAACGCAGATGTAATAATTATGTTAAGGATACAGAAAGAAAGGCAGAACAGTTTTTTATATCCTTCCGATCGTGAATATTCCAAAGTTTTTGGCCTTAACCGGCAAAGGATCAAAAAAGCAAAAAAAGACGTTCTGATTATGCATCCCGGCCCTATAAACAGAGGGGTTGAAATCTCATCCGAATTGGCAGACGGACCTTATTCAATTATTCTTGATCAGGTGACAAATGGTGTTTCATTACGTATGGCTCTTTTGTATCTAACCACCGGAGGTATTCGAAATGTTGACTCTGATTAAGGGTGGAAGGGTTATAGACCCAGGGAACATCGACGGGGTTATGGATATCCTTATAAAAAACGACAGGATAATCGATATAACGCCTTTGGAGAAATCTGAAAGCAATACTTCTGAATTATTAAAAAAATATACTGCTATCAGAATAATTGATGCTTCCGGCAAAATAGTTGTTCCGGGATTAATTGACATGCATGTTCATTTAAGGGAACCCGGGCAGGAATATAAAGAAACAATTGAATCAGGGACACTTGCAGCTGCTTCAGGTGGTTTTACAAGCGTTTGCGCAATGCCAAATACCATTCCTGTAAATGATAACAGTCAAGTTACCAGATATATTTTAAACAGGGCCAAAGATGTCGGAAAAGTAAATGTATATCCTGTTGCAGCAATAAGTGTTGGCCTTAATGGAAACAGGCTTTGTGAATATGGCGATTTAAAAGAAGCCGGAGCTGTAGCAATTTCTGATGACGGACATCCGGTATCAAACAGCCGCCTAATGAGAAGAGCAATGGAATATGCTAAGGGGTTCGGGTTACCAGTGATTTCGCATTGCGAAGTAAGTGAACTTTCATCGGGCGGATCAATGAATGAGGGTTTTGTCGCCACTAGAATGGGTTTGGCAGGAATACCGAATGAAGCTGAAAGCATAATGGTTGCAAGAGATATTGCTTTATGCGAACTTACAGGCGCACATCTTCACATAGCGCATGTAAGTACTTTCCAATCCCTTAGGGCTATAAGAGATGCCAAAAAAAGAGGCCTTCCGGTTACCGCTGAAACTGCCCCGCATTATTTTACCCTAACAGAAGAAGCCGTTTATGGATATAATACCAATGCAAAGATGAACCCGCCTCTGCGATCCGAAACTGACAGAAATGCAATCAGAGAAGGGCTTGCTGATGGAACAATTGATGTTATCGCAACCGACCATGCCCCGCATTCCAGCCTTGAAAAAGATGTTGAATTTGATTTGGCTGCAAACGGAATTGTAGGTCTTGAAACATCTGTTTCGCTCGGCTTAAAGCTTGTTGAGGAAGGCATTATCAGTCTTTCCGTACTGATAGAAAAAATGTCTTCTAATCCGGCACGCATCTTAGGTTTTGACAAGAGTCTAAAAAAAGGAAACATTGCAGACATTACAGTTATTGATACTAATATGCCATACACTGTTGATTCGGATTTATTTTGTTCTCTTGGCCGTAATACCCCGTTTAATGGATGGGAAATCAAAGGAAGAACAAATCTTACAATGGTAGCCGGAAAAATTGTATATGAAAATATAATTTCTTGAACTTACTATGCTTATGAATAAAAAAAACTTTAATATACTTGTTGTTGATGATGAAGAAAGCATGAGAGAATTGCTGGATGTAATTTTGTCAAGGGAGGGATACAATATTACATCAGCAGGAAGTGGGGGCAAGGCAATCTCCTGGCTTGGAAAAAAAGATTTTGATCTTCTCCTTTGCGATATCAGGCTGGGGGATATGACAGGAATTGATGTCCTCAAGGCAGCAAAGATGAAAGATCCTAATTCTGTTGTTATCATGATTTCTGCCTATGCTTCTGCTGAAACAGCGATTGAAGCCATGAACAGCGGGGCATATGACTATGTTCCTAAACCTTTCAACAATGAGGAGCTTAAACTTACCATTGCTAACGCTCTTGAATTAAAGACCATAGAGCAGGAAAAGAAATATATTGATAATGAACTTAAAAAACAGCTTCATTTCGGGAAAATAATAGGAAACAGTCCCGCCATGATGCATGTTTACAATCTTATAAAGCAGGTTGGAAAAACTAAAACCAGCGTACTTATCACAGGCGAAAGCGGAACCGGCAAGGAACTTATAGCAAAGGCCATCCGTGATGAAAGCAATCGCCGTGACAAGCCTTTTGTTGTGATAAACTGTGCCGGTATTCCTGAAACATTAATGGAGAGCGAGCTTTTCGGGCATAAGAAAGGGGCTTTCACGGGAGCGGCATATGATAAGAAAGGGCTTTTTGAGCTTGCCGATAAAGGGACCGTTTTTTTAGATGAGATAGGTGAGCTTAGCATACATCTCCAGGTAAAACTTCTAAGGGTTGTCCAGGAAAGAGTATTTAAACCTGTTGGAGGTATTGAAGATGTTGCAGTTGATATAAGGATAATATCTGCAACGAATAAAGATCTTACAAGCGAAGTAATAGAAGAGCGTTTCAGGGAAGATCTTTTCTACAGATTAAATGTTATAGAGATAAAATTGCCTCCTTTAAGAGAGAGAAAAAGCGATATTCGTGCTCTTGCCCAGCATTTTCTTGAAAAGTATTCCAATGAAATGGGAAAGGAGGTTACGAAATTATCTTCTTATGCTATAGATCTTTTAAATAAATATGAATTTCCCGGAAATATCCGGGAGCTTGAGAATTTAATGGAAAGAAGTGTAGCCATTAGTGATACAAATATTCTTCTTCCTGAAAGTCTTTCTATTTCTATGCATAAGAGAAGACGCTTTGTTGAAGGAGTTAAAGGGCGAAGATTTGATTTAAACGATGTTGAAAACGGTGTTGCTCTTGATGTAATACTTGAAGATCTTGAAAAAGCTTATGTAAAGAAGGCATTGGAATGTTCAGGCGGTGATAAGATAAAATCTGCTGAATTACTAGGGATAAACATAAGATCAATGAGATATCGTCTTGAAAAACACCACCTAGACAGTAAAGGTGAATAAGGTCTTTTGATATGGCTGATGCCGGTTAAGCATGTATTTTTCGTTAATTGATTTACAGGCAGACATCAGAATAACTGTAATTGAGGCTAATCTAATAATAAATAGAATGTTAAGCTTTGTCATAATTCCACGTATAGAATCTGATTCTGATCCAAAATGTTGACACCTATCTTCCTATCCTCAATAAAAAACAATATCAGCAATCTAATCCCGGTTACCATTGCTTCTCGATAATCATAGACGTGGCAATCATTTCTTCGACCGATTTTCCATAAAAACCGAAATCATCAAAACACCGATTGCAAGATTCAATATCAGCAAACCGATTAAAGTATCTGAAAACTGCTGAGGCCATCCATCCCATGCAAACCAGCCACAAAACATTATGGTGCTGTATAAAAATGGCAGCATCACATACTTTCCCATTTTCTCGCGATTTGCCGTATAGGCTATTGTAAAAATTAAACCACTGAGGAAAACTATTATTGCAATCGCATCAACAACATTTATATCTGCATACTTACTTATGGCCTGATACTCCCTATTTTTCCAACAATATGCTAATTACCTTTATAACGTTGTGCTTTTTCCGGATGATCAATCAAGCTTCTACAATCAGAGGCTTGGGTTCCATTGATAATCGGAGTTCTACCTGGTCTCTTATTAACAATAATACCATCCAGTTTACAAATACTTTATTTGGGCATTTTTCGATTCAGAAAAAAAGATTGACACTCACACGTGTCTATCATATGACATTCATGTCATATGATAGACAGTTTGTAATATCCCTAATACTATAGATACTTACACAAAAGTTGATCCAACAGCTTAAAATCCTTTGAAAAAATTAATGATTTAATAAACGGAGTGTATATATCATATTATCATATCCTATAAAACATACGCGGGCTTTTGAAACTACTAACACAAAGTTGGAAAATTCCGAGATTGATATGCTATCAGAGGATTGGTCGGATGATAGGATGGAAAGTATTATCCGACTCTGGGAAGTTTTGCGAACTATCGGAACATTAGATAAAAAGTTTAAATTTATAACCGATGCCGTTAATGATGTTATTAAAACCGAATTTACAACACTTTGGATTGTCAAAGAAGGGGACAGATGTAATTCAGGTTGTACTTTTTCAGAAAAGTTATCTGGGAACATAACTTGCGAAGGCAATATTGAATGTCTTCACCTTACAGCAAGTTCCGGTGGCTATAGTAACTTTAATACAGATCTAAACAGGATACCATTAAGCCATTTTAAAGCAGGAAATTTTTTAATAACTAATAGTCACGATTCTTTAATAAATAGGATTATTAAAGATTTATTTATACATAATGAAAACTGTGCAAACGGACTTGGCATAAAATCTGTTGCCGGATTCAAACTTTTTTCGGAATCTGACAATGTAATAGGTGTACTTGCCGTGTTCAGCAAACAAATTATAAGTAATGCTGATATTGTTCATATCGAATGCTTCTCCAATTTGGCAGCTCAGGTTATAAAAAATTCTCAACTGGAAGATTCACTGATAAAATATCGTGAACACCTCGAGGGACTCATAAAAGTACGTACCGATGATCTGATGGAAACCAACCGGAAATTACAAAAGATTGTCAAGGAAAAAGCCCATATTGAAAAATCTCTTATAGAAAGCGAAAAAAGGTTTCGCAGCTTTCTCGATAATTCATATGATGTTATTTACTTTATGAATTTTAAAACATCAAAATTCGAATATCTAAGCCCGTCTTCCAAAAAAATAACCGGTTATACTCCCGAAGAAATCATATATTTGCAGGAAAGCGGAAATTTTGACTTCCTTCATCCTGAAGAGGAAGATAATGTCCATGAATTCTTTAAACAGCTGAACATTCGTCCGGATGAGGATGATATTAACAGAACCATAACCTTCAGAATGAAACACAAAACAAATGGCCACCGCTGGGTCAGCACCACGCGTTCCGTTATTTTTGATGAAAATGGAGAACCGGCAGCTATTGTTGGTAATCTTAGAGATATTACCGATATAAAAAATGCTGAAGAACAAGAAAAGAAAATGAAAGATAATCTTGAAAACATGGTTCAGGAGCGCACAGTTGAACTTGAGAAGAACAACACAGCCTTAGAAGTACTTTTAAAAAAGCGGGAAATGGATAAAACTAAGCTTGAAGAAAAACTGATTTTTAATATTAAGCAATTAATTGTTCCGTATCTTGAAAGATTAAATAATACTACATTAGATAATTATCAGGAGAATTTGATACATATTATTGAAGCGAACTTAAATGACATTCTTACTCCGCTTATTCCGTTTGTTTCTCCTTCTCAGATTGACCTGACACCTTCGGAAATTCAGGTTGCAAGCCTTATAAAGCTGGGAAAAACCACCAAGGAGATAGCAAACACTTTACACCTGGCTATGAGCACAATCCATTTCCACAGAGATAATATAAGAAATAAAATCGGAATTAAAAACAAAAAGGTTAATCTTAGAAGCTATCTTTTATCTTCGGAACAAAACATATGGTGAGTTTTCATAATTTTTTTATCTGTTGCCCTATCTGTTGTCGACGATTCTTCTTTTCTGCTGCCTGCCCCCTCTTCTTAAAATACCCGCTTCTACAAACTGAATTTCGGGATTTCCCATAAGACCTTTTTCCATATTTTTCTTAATAGACGGTACGGAATTTATGCAGCCGATGATCCTGGCTGTTAAATCATCCTGATTTTTCAGTACCTCAACACAGCATTTAATATGATCCAGGCCGTCTTTTCTGGTGATAAATATTCTGTAATCTATGAGCTCAGAAATGGCGTATAATCTGTCATCAAAAAGAGATGTATATATTTTATCGTCTTCTCCGATATTGACAATCAGTGCTTTTCTTCTTGGGATTTCACCGATTCTAAGCAAAGTACAAGCACCACATTCACAGGGACTTCGGATAAGCCGGGCAAGATCTCCTGTACGATAGCGAATCAAAGGCATGCCAATACGATTTAAAGTAGTAAAAACCAGCTCTCCTTCCTCTTCTTCATTATTTATCGGCTCACCTGTTTTAAAATCTACTATTTCAAAATAAAGATCACATTCATTAAAATGGTATCCCTTGTGTGCTGTGCATTCTATACCGATAGCAAAGCCAGGTTCTGTCATTCCGTAATGATGGTATACTTTTGCATTCCAAGCTTTTTCTAAAGCCTTCCGCATGGCAGGGGAAAGATATTCGGAGGTGATAAAAACGAATTTTACGCCAATATCGGCCAGATCAAAAACAGACTCGGATTCTTTTGTCATGCGCCATATGCGAAAGGCTGATCCCATGATCATATCCGGTTTAAATGCTTTTATGCTTTCAATCTGAGATGGGGTAGGGCTGTCGCACTGACCGATTAACGGAATTCCGTTAAGATTTTTTACTCCTTTTGCAATCATTCCGGCCATGCTAAGCGGAGGAGAATTATCGGGCAAAAATATCTGAACTTTGCATCCGTCAAAACAATATTGATCGTTTCCGTCCGAAACAACAGTGTGCATTATTGCTGCCATGGATTCTATGATTGCATCTGCATCCTGCTGTGTGAAAAATATTTTTTTGGGTTTTCCGGTAGTACCTGTTGTAAAATGACTGTATATCCTGTCAATTTTTCCCAATGAAACACAAAGGAGCTTATAAGGGCTGTTTCTTAAATCATCGGGTTCGGTAAAAGGAAGATGTCTGATACTTTCAAGAGAATCAATTTTGGCGATTTTATCTTTAAGAGATTTATAAAATACACTGTTATCGGCAGCATAGCAAAGTGTCTTTATAAGCCTGTCAAGCTGATACTGCTCAATATCCTTGCGGGTAATGCAGTCTGGGTTTTGACCGAATTGTTTTCGTGAGCAGTTTTTATTAAAAAACTCTTTAATTTTGTTATGAATCCATTTTTCCAGGATCATTTTGCTTTTTTATCTCTTTTAATTATTTATTCTTTTACCTATCGGCCCAAGCTTGTCATTTCGTGATGGCAGTATAATAGTCGATTTTGCAGGCATAACATCGTCACCTCTTTGATTAATAGCTTTTGATACTATATCAACACAGCATTCTTTCTTATCATCTATATATTTATCTGTAACATAGCCGGAAATTCTGATGGCATCCGAAAGATAAACCAGCCTCTTAAATCTTGCATGGCTGCTTTTTATCCAGCCATTATCACCCATCCAGTTTGTCAGAAAATGGATAAGCCAGCAATGCCTTTGAACAGCCGTATCATAAGGATAAGGCAAACCGCATTCATTGGCTGCATCAATATTATAATGTACACTAAAAACCGGTTCCATAGCTGATGTTTTGCTGTCTCTAAATGCCCAGGCCGGATGTTTGCGATAAGTTTTAAGAGCTAATCCATGAGCCTGTAATGGAACCGGCGAAGCGCCAATGCAAAAGGATATAATATCAGTTATCCCCAAAGGGCCTTTTATGATTTCGGGTAATACTTTGCCTTTGTCAACATCTTCATAATAAAGCGGCTTTTTACCCCGGTATTTTTCTGCAAGCACATGATCTTCAATTTCTTCCAGTTCCTGTAATGTCCATGGATGAGGCAATTTAATTTTTTTGCCGGAAACATCTTGTTCATCCGGGCTTCGTTCAACCCTGAATGCAGAAGAGTTGACGCTGGCAACCAAATGGTCATTCTGATTTATAAATTTTACTTCCTGCTGTTCATAAACGGATTTGCCGTAAAATTGGCTGTTGACCTTTTTGCATCCTGTCAAAAAACATTGAGGGCTGATCCGGTCATTTACTAGTACGGGTTTGTAGTATTGCCAGTCTACACTTGTTTGTAAAGCATGCACTCCCGGCAAACCCTGCAATACCCATGTAGGAAGAACGCTGTTAAGCCATGATGGCGGAGCCGGAAGTGTTTTATAAGAAGTTGAATCGGCATAATTTATATCTCTCCACAAAATATTGGGATCGCCTATGCCGTCGGCAAACTTTTTAATCGCATCTTCTGTGGCGACACTGTTAAATTGATAGTTAACACGAAGTTGTTTTCCTACCCGGATTCTCATTTCTTCAAACGCTGCATCCGTAATCTTACTCTTTTCCATACACTCATTTATCCTTAATAATTGCTAAGTCTATGCTGTATTTTGTTGTGCAGACTGTCACCATGCGAGCCGGTCAAATAGTAACTGCAAAAAGGAATCAGCCGCTTATCTGTTGTTATTACGTGGATGCAGCAACCCTTAAGTCTTTTAAGATCAATTGTCCAGGCATCCATAAAAGGCATCCCCGATATGGATAAATAGTGTGTTTGAATCCGTTCGTGAAAATTATTGAAAGGTCCGTTTGGGGTTTTGCATGAACATTGTTTTGTTGCAGGTTCTATAAATCTGGCTTTTTCAGTGATAAAACGACGCACATGAGCAGTCGGGCTTTCTTTCTTTTGGGCTTGCATACGGTTTGTTTTGTTTTCAATTAGAGTGGAATTGTCAGGATGAAAACGGGTAGTCGTCTGTAGTTTGCCCTTATCATTTAAGATATAAAATCCTGAAAAGCCGCAATGAGAATCCATTTTTCTGCGTGGCTGGAAATCATTAACCTTGATTTCGCCATGGGTTTGGATTTCAAGCAATCGTAATATTTCAGGAGTAGTAATTCTACTCTCATTTGACGGGCTGAAGTTATAGCGACCGGAATAGGTAACAGGCTGGAAATGAATTCCTTTAATAACCGGCATATATTTTTTTGCAAAAAAAAGGATATCGCCCAGTTGAGAGTCGTTTATCTTCGGAATTACAGTAGGAACCAGTTGAACTCCAAGCCTGATTTCAGAACAGTTTTCAACCGCTTTAATCTTTATATCAAAAAGGTTTGTTCCTCTTATTTTTTGGTAAATATCATCTGTCACTCCATCAAATTGAAGATAAATCAAATCAGCCCCGGCATCTTTTAAAGCCTTTAAATAAACTTTATCTTCAGCAATCCTTATGCCGTTAGTATTAATCTGGATGTGGCCCAATCCAACGTCTTTTGCCATATGGACAATTTCAGGAAGATCATCTCTTACAGTCGGTTCTCCGCCACTTAACTGGATAGGACAGTTTCCGGCAGCAGCCACAACTGCTTCACACATTTCTTTAAGCTGTTTAATTTCGGGAGTATTTGATGATGATTGCCTGTCTCCGGCAAAACATACGGGGCAGGAAAGGTTACACTTATCTGTTACTTCCATTAAAACAGTACAGGTATCCGACTGGTGCTCCGGGCATATCCCGCAATCTTTCGGGCATCCCGATACTGTTTTTGTCTGTGTCTTTTGAGAAGGTTGAGATAATTCTCCGTAGCCCCATTCTTCATATGTTGGATCACCTCTCCAGATTACGGTTTTAAATTCGCCATGATCGGGGCAGGTTTTTTTTAGAAAGATATCTTCACCTTCTAAAATCTTTAAAGCAGGTATAACAGCAAGGCAAAGGGGACAAACACTTGTTGTCTCGCCTATATTTTTAGGCATTTTACTATCCTATAATGGTTTACGGAAAGAAAATACAGCATATCCCGGTTTGCATTCTGTAAAAAATCTTTTCCACTCAATTTGAGTATCAGTACTGTTTTTGCCGGTTGAACAGCAGGAAATACTTCTGCCTGCAAAATGCTTCCAGAAATCATCCAATGAACCATAGCCTGAGATTAATCTGTAAGCGATTTTTTTTAATTCAATAGAATGATCTTCAAACAGTTCATTTTCAAATCCCTCTTTACAAAATACTTCGATGTATCCGGCTTTTGTCAATGCCCCGGTAAAGCAACAATTAAAAAGAACCTCATCTTTTAAATCGGAGCTTAATGGATGATTTAAGATAACATCCGACATCGAGAATCTTCCGCCCGGTTTAAGAATCCGAAAAATCTCTTTTGCAACACGCATTTTATCAGTAAACAGAGAAAAAGCACATTCCATAATAACCGCATCAAAAACCGAGTTGGAAAACGGCAATGATTCGGCATCGGCTAAACAAAATTCTGCTTTATTAGAAAGCGACAACTTTTGGGCTTTTTGCCTGGCAAGAGATGATGATTCAAGCGATAAATCTGTGCCTATAACCTGGCAATCAAAAAGTTCGGATAAAAAGCAAGCGCTTGATCCTCTGCCGGATGCGATATCTAATACCAGATCTCCATTTTGAATACCGGCTGATTCGGCGGTTTTCTTTGTGAGTTCCAATCCGCCGGGATGTAATATTTCATCCAAGACCTGATTAAACTCTTTTGCTTCATAGGCTTTAACAATAGAAGATTTCATGTAAGCATAGCTTTAAATTTTATCCGAACTTTGCTTCCATTTCGGCTTCGGTTTTGTTCATTTCCATGGCTACTTCTTCAGTTATAAATTTTATCTTACATCCGGGGCATTCCAGACCGCTTTGAAAACCAAGCATTTCATAATAAATTAAAGAAAGATCTTTTACTTCCATTGGTTTTTCACATTTACAGCATTGCCAATTTGACATTTTTCAGCTCTCCTCATCAAAAGCGCTTTTTACACAATACGCAGTATGAATTTTATAGATATCAGCATCTTTTGAATACCTTACAAAATAAAGCGCATTGCCGATAGTTTTTTTGCCTAAAAATTCATTATTGCCGGTATCACAAAGCTTTTCATTTGTTGTTTCGGAATCATAAATGACCATTTTAAGCTCATCATCCAAAATGCCTCTTGATTCCAGCAGTTCCGAAACTTCAGAGCTTTTATTTATATTGATTGTTTCATATCCTTCCGCATTGCTCATTAGTTACTCTCCTTTGTTTATCTGCAAGGCTTCATGAATAAATCTCAGTAAGCTTTGCCTTTAAATAGGATTGGTTATCTTTTTTGATATTTGCAGGATTGGGCGGCTTTGCCTTATTCTCATCCCAGTTGGGATTAAACAACAGATCAAGAACATGAATAGTAGGTTTGTGTTGAGCCAGCGCTTCCCTGCATGTAGCACAATAGGTAAGAATATCATGCTTTGCTTCTTCTACTCTTTTTTTAGTGATTTTTTGGGCCAGATCAAAAGAAGCAAAAGCTATCATACCTCCCATACCGCAGCAAAGGCCGTTTTCTCCATGATGTTCCATTTCGATAATACTGTTTCCTGTTTGAGATACCAGTTTGCGTATATTATTATGAGTATCTTTTTTAAATCTTCCGGCGCAAGGATCATGAATTGAAAATACGCCTGTTTTATGCCCATCTGATAAAACAATTCCCTCTTCAGCCAGAACATCATATAATGATCTTATTTTAATTCCTGAGGCATCATGCTGGCTTATAGTTCTAAGACAGTTGGGACATGCCAGAATAAGCTCTTCTGCTCCCATCCGTTTAATTTCATCCGTAAGATCTTTAATCATATTTTGAAATGATGCATGATCTCCTAATGAACGGGTTGGGTTTCCGCAGCATTTTAAAATAATGCCCGTATCTTTATCGTTTGATATAAGCCAGTCATAAGCTGAAATTACAGATTGCGGCGAATATGCCGACAGATGGCAACCCGGCATGAAAACCCGGCTGCTTTTTCTTTTGTCAGGATTTGGAATGCTTAACATGAACTCATCTGATCTTACCCAATCCTGATCTTTTATAACAAGCTTGTGCGTTGGAAGCGGGCCTTTGCCGCACTCAACCAGCTCTTGTTTTGCTTCGTTGCACATTTTTCCGATATTAAGTCCTTCGGGACATACTTTTTCACAAAGATCGCAAATATTGCAACAATATGGAATCGCCGGTCTTTTAATAAAAGCGCCATCTTTGTATTTATTAACAAGATCTTTGGGACTGTCGCAAAAACGATTTAGAAATTCACAATCCGTCATACAGCTTTTGCATTCACAGACAAGGCATCTTTGAGCCTCTTTAATCGCAGTTTGCTCATCAAAGCCAAGTTCCACTTCATCAAATCCCAATCGCTTGTCAATAGCTGTTTCCGGCATTTTGGATCTTGGGGTTGGTGTTGCATCTTTTTTAAAAGTTTCTTTTAAAACTTTATATGTCTTTTGTCTTCCTTCATAAAGATCCTGACCGCTTAGATACCTGTCAATTGAAACGGCTGCTTCTTTACCGGCAGCAATAGCTTTAATAACAGTAGATGCACCTGAAACAACATCACCTCCGGCAAAAACTCCAGTGGTATTTGTCTGCATTGTAATCTCATCAACTGCCAGAGTCCCCTGCTTGTTTAGTTCAGGCATTATCGGCAGCTTTGATTTATCTACACTTTGACCAATGGCGATTATCACATTATCTGTATCTAAAACAAACTCTGACCCTTTAATCGGTATGGGACGGGGTCTGCCGCTATCATCTACTTCTCCCGGTTTCATTTCAAGACACTCAACGCCAATACATTTTCCGTTATTTTCTATTATTTTAACAGGAGAAACGTGGAAACGGATATTAACGCCTTCAAGCTCAGCCTCCTTGATTTCAAGCGGATCGGCAGGCATTTCATCGCGGGATCGTCTGTAAATAATGCTTACATTATCCGCTCCAAGCCTTTTGGCTGCTCTGGCGCTGTCAATAGCAGCATTGCCGCCTCCGACAATTATTACCCGTTTCCCAAGATTAATTTTTTCACCATTATTAACAGCTTCCAGAAAATCAAGTGCAGAAAACACACCGCTGCTGTTTACTCCTTGCAATCCGGCATTTACAGAAGTTTTCGCCCCAACTCCCATAAATACGGCATCATAATTTTCATTGACAAGTAAATTCTCCAGACTGAGAATCGGCTGGCTGGTTTTTATCTCAACTCCCAGTTCTCTGATGTATTCGATATCATTATCAAGGCAAGTGTCAGGCAATCTGTATGCCGGAATACCATAACGCATAAGCCCGCCTGTTTTCGGCATTGCTTCAAAAATTGTTACAAAATAACCTTTTCTTATCAAATCGTATGCACAGGAAAGACCTGCCGGTCCGGAACCTATAATTGCAACCTTTTTTTCTTTGGTGATTTTACAGGGGCTGGCCTTTTCTCTTCCGTTTTGAACTTCATAGTCAGATACAAATCTTTTAAGAGCCCGAATTGCTACAGGTTGATCAATATTATTACGCTCGCATTGACTTTCACATGGGTATGTGCAAACTCTTCCGCATACTGCGGGAAAAGGCATGGTTTCTCTGATTACTTCCAGAGATTTATTGAATTCACCTTGTGAGATAAGGGTTATATATTTTCTTACATCAATATGTGCCGGGCACGCATCCTGACAACGGGGATAAGCATCTCCCCTACAGTTTTCAATTATTTTATCGATCTCTTTCATGCCACTTCTTCCTGTTTCCGGTTTTTTCCAACATCTACATCAGCTAACAATGCCGCACCCAAAGCTCCAATAATTTGCGGCACCTCAGGCAATACGACTTCTTTATCAAGCAATTCCTGAATAAATTTAACAACTCCGCTGTTTTTAGCTACACCTCCTGTAAAAACAATCTTGTCATTATAGCCCACAGATCTTCCCATTATAATAACCCGCCGTGAAACCGCTTTGTGTAATCCTGCAACCATATCCTCACGATTGGTTCTGTCTGCTCTTAAAGATATAATTTCAGATTCTGCGAAGATAGTGCATGTGCTGGAGATATTGGACGGACTCACACTCTTAAGTGAGTCAGGCCCCATCTGATCAATTGTAAGATTCAAAACGGAAGCCATAACTTCTAAAAATCTTCCGGTTCCTGCAGCGCATTTATCATTCATGACAAAACTTTTTACTGTTCCGTTTTCTCTCATACCAATAACTTTGCTGTCCTGGCCTCCAATGTCAATGATTGTTCGGGCTTCGGGAATTAAAAAGCTGGCTCCTTTGGCATGACAAATAATTTCACTGATGCTTTTATCAGCGAATTTCACACTGTCTCTGCCATAGCCGGTCGATACAAAACGATCTACATCCTTAAATGTGTACCCGGCTTTTTTAAGTGCTTTTTCCGTTACCTCTTTCGAAGATTCTGTTACATAATCTCCTGTGGGGATAACTTCATAAGCCACAAACTCACCATCTTTTAATATGGCTGTTTTAGCTGTAGCAGCCCCGACATCAACACCTACTATTAACATGGGTTCTCCTTTTGTGCTGTTTTTATTTCAAACAAATCAGACGATTTATAACATAACGGAGGCTTCCTAAGAATCTGTATCGTATTGAATGTATTTTCTCATAAATTTTCATTAATGCAAGGTGAGAAAACTATGGGTATAATATGGTGCCTGTCCCCATATATATCCATCTTCAATGTGTTTTAATCGAAGTTTCAAAAAACCGAAATTTCCAATATTGATCATAGATCATTAACAGCTCTGTTTAATAAAATATAATGTCGGGATTATCCCGACTTTTTAACCTCAATTTTCCAATCTTACTTTTTCCGGCAGTTTGTGTAAAAATCACACTGAAATTTTAGTCTTGGATACTCATTTTTAAAGAAGACGGAAAGCAATCGGCACCGTCTGAGATTGTAGAATATGTACATTCAATAATAAGCTCATCTGAGCGGATTTGCCGAAAGAACTACAACCAAACTGATAGAAGGAGATAGGAAATGGGAGCGATGGAACGGCTGAAAGATCATTTGTCGGACAGAGCATCGACATTAAGGAAACTAAAGAAAGACGGTGTCAAAATTGTCGGATACACACCCGGAGGGTTCATGCCTGAAGAAATTGTCCATGCGGCAGGTGCAATTCCGATTTGTTTGTTAAAAGGCGGCGATGCTGATTCCGTAATCGAAAGTTTAAAGTACAATCCAAGGTTTTTTTGCACTTTCTGCAAGACCCAGATTGCGTATCTTATGGGCGGCGATCTGGTATATAATCTGCCTGATATTCTCGTTGTTCCACACACAGACTGCAATCACAAGATAATTGCCGATTCCTGGAACTACTACAGCAAGACGGATGTGTTCCGATATGGGATTCCTCACAATAAAGGAGAATCTGCCCGAACCTATTTTAAAGGAGGGCTGGAATTGCTGAAGAAAAAGCTTGAAGATCTTACCGGAAACAAAGTTACTGAAGAAAAGCTAGTTGATGAAATACAGATAGGAAACAAAATAAGAAGTCTTTTTAAAGAAATCAGCTTTGCGCGAAAAACAAACCCGGCTGCAATCAGCAGCAGGGATTTTACAATGCTTCAGCATGCATCCACATTTGCGGACAAGGATTTTATTCTTCAAACCTTGGAAGCAGTCCGCGATGAAATAAAAGAGAAGCCTACAGCCGACAAAAACCGGAAACGGGTTATGATGATAGCATCTTCTTTGGCAAACGGCGATAATCTTGTTTTTGATATTATTGAAAATACCGATGCTGATATTGTTTATGAAGAGGTTACGGAAGGATACCGTCCATATCTGGATAATGTGGATGTTAACGGAAATGACCCAATACAAAACTTATCCGATATATATTTTGACAAGCGTATACCTGCTCCCTGGGATCGTCCCTGGGGAGACCGCATGGAACGGCTTATTGAAAAGGCAAAGGAATTTTCCTGCGGCGGAGTTGTCTGGTATCAGATGATGTACCGTGACGGATTTGATATCCAGGCCCATTATTTTAGTAAGATGATAGAAGAGCAAGCAGGAATCCCGATGGTCAAGATTGAATCCGATTATGCTCCGGCTGAAAAAGGCCCGGCTCGTACAAGGATTGAGACCTTGGTTGAAGTAATGAGTGCCAACTAGAGATTTTAGTTTATCAGATATCAAATCAATATCAGGAGATTTATTATGTATACAAATTTATTCAAACTATGCGGATTCAGCGATGAAGAAATCGACGAACAAAAACCAAGGATAGAAAAGACCTTACAAATTATCGGATCAGATACAAAGGAAATGATTGCAAAGGCTGAAAAAAATGTCCAGGCAAATTTTGATTGCTCTCTTGAAGGCATAAGAATGCTGCTTAAAGTCATGATGAAAGAAGTTATGGATGCTGTCTTGTCTGGTGAAGAATACGAAAAAAGAGTTTATTACAATTGGCCCGGCCTTAGCCCTTTAGCACAGGCTATGATAGTTGCCGGCAGAGGGACAAATGTATACGCATGTCTGGCAAAACAATATCTGTGGATGGGACTTGGTAATATCTTTGATACGGTAAATGATCTTCTTGACTTGGGAGAACTTATCGGACAAACCGCAGGAAGAGCACATTGCCCGGAATACCAAATTTATACAGCCTTGTATGAAAGAAAGATACTTCCTATCCCCACTATAGTTTTGAATTGCGGCTGGTGTTGTGATCAGGGCCCTGAAGTTGAAGAACTGTGCACAAAGCTATACGGCTATGAGGCTACTTACCTTGATGGAACCAATGACTGGGAATGGGGAAGCTGGCCCAATATGGATAAACGCGCAATTGAATACAACGCAAGCACAATTAAAGCTTCAATAGCCCGTGTTAAAGAAACAACAGGCCTTGATATTACCGATGATCACATTAAAGCAGCATTGCAGGAAATAATGCAGATTACAATGGGCTATATGACTCTTATCGGAATGGTGTCAAAGGCTGATCCGCAGCCTATAAGCCAGGCCGATATCGGATTGGTTTTTTTAATCAAGGGTGCCGGAACACGCTATCCCAAAGATGTAATCAATGGCATTAATATGCTCATTAAGGAAACAAAACAAAAAATTGATGCAGGAGTTGGAGTAGTGCCCAAAGGTGCTCCAAGGGTATATGTGCAGCTTAGAACACTTGTGGACCAGAAGCCTATGAGAGCCATCGAAGAGCTGGGGCTTGCAATACCGATGATGATGGTGGACGGTTACCATCCATATGAAACTCAGCCTACAAATTATCCGAATGATCGATGGATGTCTTTATCCGAGCAGGCATTTCGCAAACCTCAGCTTAGTTCCGCCGAAGGAAGTCTGCGATACTGGGAATGGTGTGCAAATGATCAGAAAGTAGATGGAGTCATAATGATGTATCCTATATCATGCAGGCCTTTTTGCAGTCCCACATTTATAGGAAAAGATTATCTGGAAAAAAGCACAGGGCTTCCAACTATTCTGGTTGAAGCGGATGGCTATGATACAAGAAACTACAGCTCAGGACAGATAAAGACACGAATTGAATCATTTGCCGAAATTTTAAAAGCCAACAAAAAGATAGCTGCCGGAACTCTTTGATATGCATAAATCCCAATAGATCCAATATGGTTGGATGGTAAATATACCTGTGCATAGAATAACCTATTGCATTACAAGTATATCCTGGCTATCGGCAGATCAGGCTCGTTACAACATCAAATACTTCTTCTGCCGATATATTTTTCATACATGCTGTATTATCACATTCTTTTTTAAGGCATGGGCTGCAATCCATATCGCTTCTTATTACTTTATGTCCTTTTCCGTAAGGGCCGGTTCGCAACGGTGAAGTAGGTCCGAAAAGCGCAACAACCTTGCATCCCATTGCAGATGCGATATGCATAGGTCCGGTATCAGTACAGACAAGAACCGAACATTTCGAATAAAGGTAAGCAAGTTCTTTTAGGCTTGTACGGCCTGCAAAATTTATTGTTCTATCTTTACTGTCCATTTTATTCATAATGCCATCGATAACCGGTACATCCTGTTTACTTCCTGTAAATATTATACTACAGGACAAATTCTTTTGCAGCATTGAAGCAAGTTTAGAAAATTTATCTTCTTCCCATAATTTTGTTTTCCATTTGGCCATCGGATTAACGGCTATAATATTTTTATTTTCTATTTGTGATCCAAGCAGGTTGTTGATAAGAATTTTATCCTGTTCAAAAACAGGAATTTCACCCTTAACGGTATCGGTATTGCAACCAAGATATGATGCTACTTTGAGGTATCGGTCAATTGCATGCTGTTCGTAGCTGACAGGGACAGGAGGTTCTTTTAAGAAAAATGAAGCTCCTTCCCTTGATCCGCTCATGCCTATTTTCCTTTTTCCCTTTGAAATTGCAGCTAAAACACCGCTTCTGAAAAGACCCTGCAAATCAATTACTACATCATATGAAGATAATCTCACATCTTTATAAAATTTAATTATATCAGAAGATGTCTTTATGAATTTTGAAGGTTTGAAAATATCTTTTTGCCATCTTTTTCTTCCTGATACAATAATTCGGTTAATCGACGGGTGCCCTGTTATTACCTGGGAAGCTTCTTCTTCAATCAGCCAGTCTATTTTAGAGGCAGGGTAACATTGTCTTATTGCTTCAAGAAATGGAAGAGCGTGAACAACATCACCTATGGAGCTCAATTTAATTATTAAAATATTTTTGACATCTGTCATTCGGATATATTTTCACAAGCGGACCTGAATTGTTCCATTTCTTGCCAGACTTGTTCAGGTGTTATGGAAAGCATGCATTTGAAATCTGTAGGGCACTCCTGCTTTAAGCATGGTGCGCAATCGATATCATGTTTTACAATTCTTGTTTTTGGGCCTCGCGGGCCGGTAGCTATATGATCGGTAGAACCAAAAATCGCAAGAGTTGGAACACCAAGTGCTGCTGCTACATGCATGAGGCCTGAATCATTTGATACAAAAAAATTACACCTGCTGATAATTGCTATTGCTTCTTCAAGAGAGGTTATACCGCAAAAGTCTACAGGGGTATGTATCATCAGGTTGCTTACAACGGTACCGATATATTTTTCTTTTTTGCTCCCAACTATAATTGTTTTTGCACCCCATCTTTGGGCTGCGATATCTCCTATTTCAGCAAAACGTTCCGGAGGCCACTTTTTAGCATTTCCGAAAATTGCTCCCGGTGCAAAACCAAGCACAAAATCATCATTATTTATACCGTTTTGCTTTAAAATATTATCTGCTCTATTAAAATTGTTTTCTGAAATATAAATAACAGGATTACGGCTTTCGGCCTTAAAGCCTAATGCCTTTATAATAGACAGATAATATTCAACCTGATGGACCTTAAATATTTCATTGGTTCTTTTTATCGGATGGGTCAGCAATATGCCCCGGCCATCCGAATCGAAACCAACTCTGTTTTTTACTCCGCCAAGGTATGCAATTATGGCAGCTTCAAATGCATTTTGAAAAAGAATTGCAAGATCAAATTGTTTTTCTTTTATAGATTCAACCAGACTGCGTATTTCAGATATATCTTTTATAAAGCTTTCGTGTTTTTGAAAAACCATAACATCGCTTATAGCTGGATGATTTTCAAATAAAGGAGCAACCCATGGCCTTGCAATAACAGTAATCTTTGCAGATGGAAAACTCTCAGATACTGCTTCAAGTGCCGGAAGAGTCATTACGGCATCGCCTACCCAGTTTGTGGCACGAATAAGTATTGTGTTAATACTTGAGCCCTCAAGCGGTTGAAGTTGCATAATTTCTCTTCCTCCCGGAATTTTGGCTATATTTTCTATCCTTTTTAATTAACATGTTCTTTAATATGCCTTAATGCTTCTTTTATTGCTCCATGGTGTTTACTAACAAATTTTTTGGAGTTTTCCCCTATTTTGCCACAAAAACCGGAATCTTCAAGAAGCTTTTTTATATTTTCAAAAAGTTCGGTTTCGTTATTTACCTGAATGGCGCCTTCATCTTTTAATATAAGATCGGACATAAGAACAAAATTATGCATATATGGGCCAAAAAGCACCGGGCATCCAAAACTTGCAGGTTCAAGCGGGTTATGGCCTCCTAAAGGAACCATGCTTCCGCCGATATAAGCAATTTTGCCAATACCGTAGATTCTGTTTAATTCTCCTATAGTATTTAAAATCATAATTTTGTAAGTTTCTTTATTGTTATGCAAATCAGTTTTAAGAATACTTTTTATGCCCATCTCCTGAGCCATTTTAAGTATTGCGCCCGATTCTTCTATATTTCTGGGAGCAAGAATAAGGCGCAGTCCGGCAAATTGAGGTAAAAGCCTTGAAAAAACATTAAGTATTATTTTATCTTCTTCTTTGTGAATACTTCCTGCAACCCATATAACATCTTTTGCAGATAGAGATAATTTCTTAAACCATTCATCCCGTTCCTGTGTCTGCATCGGGACCCATTGCCTGTCGAATTTAATATTTCCTGTAGTTATAATTTTATTTTTATCAATGCCTGTTTCAATAAGCCTTTTTGAGTCATGTTCCGATTGCATCATACATAATGCAAATTTATCGAAAACGGGTTTAATAAAAAAAGATAATCTCTTGTATGCCTTGAAAGTACGCGGCGAAATACGTCCGTTTACAAGAAAACAATTTATATTTCTTTTCGAAAGATTATTTAAAAGACCAGGCCAAATATCTGTTTCAATAAGCACAAAAAAATATGGATTGATATGATTTCTTATTCTGTTAATGCTCCACCAGAAATCAAGAGGCATAGGTAAAATTTTAACTTTTTTATTCAGCTCTTTTCTTGCAATCAAAAGTCCTTTTGATGTTGTTACCGAAAAAACAATCTCTTTGCCGGGATATTCCAGTTTTATCGCATCAATAAGGGGTATAGCCGAAATAACCTCACCTACAGAAAGAGCGTGAATCCATATCCTGCTGGCTTTTGGAGATTCTTTGGGAAGTGACAGGCCCAGTCTTTCAGTAATCCTTTTATTTCCCAGGATTGAAAAAAGCATGATAAACGGTGCGCCGCAGATAATAATTATTGTATATATAATTTGGTATAATAAATGCGTTTTATATGATTTTTTCATAATATATTTTCAACAATAAATTAGTATGCTACCGATTTTATGGTAATATATTTGGCGCCATTTACCAAAGCCGCCGTGTGTGTTTACTGACAGAATCAACAGATTAAAAAAATTCAATTTGATTCTATTGGGGGTTCCCAATCTTGGCAAGTAAATTTTTTAATGATAATAAAAAACTTGTCGGAAAGGTATTTGGTGGTACAATATTTTGGCAGGTAAATATCATAGATGGTCTCGTAAAAAGTCGGAATATACCTGTTTCGTCATGCCGGACCCGATCCGGCATCCAGCAATTTCAATAGGATCTGGATACCGGCTTTCGCCGGTATGACGGTCTGGGGACTTTTTGCGAATTCATCATCATTAAGAGTATTCACAAAAATGAAATATCAATGAGATAGTATAGGAAGGCTAACCTCAGTCAGGAGATAATCAGAAATGCATAAAAGCAGGGGCATTCACATGCGTTACATAGGTTTTGTTCTTCTCGCTTTGATTTTGGGAGCCAGCACAAAAGCTATCGCACTTGAACCCAAAGAAGTTGTGGTGATAGCAAATTTAAAGAGCAAAGCCAGTGTAGAACTTGCAAAGTACTACATGAAAGGCCGCAAAATACCTGCTGCAAATCTTATTATCATCTCTTGCACCTTAAAGGAGCGTTGTTCAAGAAATACTTATGAGAAAGAAATTGCAGATCCTGTTCGTAAATTTTTGTTGCGTGCTGATTTTTCAGGCAGAATCAAATGCCTGGTTTTAATGACTGGTATACCTCTAAAAGTGGAACCGGAGAAGCGTTCTCAACCGGAAATTTCTGAGCTTGCCTCGGTAGATTCGGAAATTTCTTTTTTACGTATTAAAGGATTAAGACTTGAAGGTTGGCTTCCTAATCCTCATTTTACCGGTTATGATCAGGCCAATATTTTGCAATTTCGTTCCGATGTTCTAATGGTGAGTCGTCTTGACGGCCCTGATGCCAAAACAGCAAAAAGAATTATTGATGATGCGCTCCGCGTTGAAAAACATGGTCTTAAGGGAATTGCATACTTTGATGCCCGTTATCCACTTTTGGGCAAGGACCTAAACACTTACGAAAAATACGATCTTTCCATAAGAAAGGCTTCGGAGATAGTGAGAAAAAGCGGGCTAATGAAAGATGTCGTTTTGGATACCCGGTCAAATCTTTTTCAAAAGGGGCAGTGTCCCGATGCGGCACTTTATTGCGGCTGGTACAGTCTGGCCAAATATGTAGATGCTTTCAAGTGGAATGCCGGGTCTGTCGGTTTTCATATAGCAAGTTCCGAGTGTGTGAGCCTCAAGAATCCGGCAAAACCTTATTGGTGTCCAAACATGTTAAAACATGGTGTTTGCGCTACGCTGGGGCCGGTTGCGGAGCCTTACCTTTACGCATTTCCTGACCCGGAGTTGTTTTTCAAATACCTGGTTGAAGAAAAAAAGACCCTGGTGGAAAGTTATTTTATGAGCCAGCCCTTTGTCTCCTGGCGAATGGTACTTATCGGCGATCCATTATATGAGCCGTTTAAAAACAGGGAATAAACATGCACTCCATTGTACGAATGGGGGCGGTACTGGCATCCGCAGTTTTTGATGCCACCGGCGCAAAGTTATTTCAGCTTCCTATGACCCATGAACGGGCCAAAAAGGGACTTGAAAAATCTTAATTTTAAGGTAACTTCAGACCGTAGTATTATAAACGCCGACAAGAATTATTTACTTCCGGAACCTGTTGCTTTAGGTATGCTTTTTTGCTTCAGCAACCAGGTTTTATGGAATACCTTTATGATAAATGCAAACGTTTTGCCAATTATAGCCGGAATACTTACAGCCTGTATTTTATGCCAATGGATAGCATGGCGATTCAAACTGCCTGCTATCATCTTCTTGCTCTTTACAGGGATCATAGCAGGGCCGATTTTAGGTCTTTTAAATCCTGAAAATATACTAGGAGATCTCTTTTTTCCCTTTGTATCTCTTTCTGTTGCAGTCATTCTTTTCGAAGGAAGCCTGGCGCTTAGATTCAAAGAAATACTAGGTTTGGAGGTCGTTGTTCGGAACATGGTTTCATTTGGTATGACTGTTACATGGCTTATCACTGCCCTGGCGACACATTATGCTATCGGACTGTCTTGGGAAATATCGTTTCTATTCGGGGCCATAACGGTGGTGACTGGTCCCACGGTCATTGCACCTATGTTGCGTACCATACGACCAACACAAGCTGTTTCAAATATACTTCGGTGGGAGGGTATCATTATCGACCCCATAGGCGCGTCCCTCGCAGTTTTGGTTTATGAGTTCATCATATCCAGCGGAGGACAGACTGCATGGTCCCACACAATGTTGACCTTCGCGAAAATTATCTCTGTTGGAACGATAATAGGCATTTGCTGTGGTTATTTTTTTGGCCTCTCAATAAGATATCATTGGTTACCGGAGTTTCTCCATAATGTCACAGCACTAACACTCGTAATTACAACCTTTATAATATCAAACATTATTCAGATAGAATCCGGCCTTGTAACGGTTACGATTATGGGGATTTGGCTGGCAAATATGAAAGATGTAGATTTGGAAGGAATCCTTGATTTCAAAGAAAGTATCAGTATATTATTGATTTCTCTTCTTTTTATTATGTTGGCTGCACGTCTTGATATTCAATCATTAAAAAACCTGGGTTGGGGAGTTGTATTCATATTAATCGCCATCCAGTTTCTTGCGCGCCCGCTTAATGTCATGGTGTCCACTATGCGATCGAAGTTGACATGGCCGGAGCGCCACATTCTTGCCTGGATTGCTCCTCGCGGCATCATCGCAGCCGCAATATCAGCCCTGTTTGCAGTCCAGCTTGAAAACGCCGGATTTTCCGATGCTCACCTTCTTGTTCCACTAACCTTTTCCGTTATCATCGTAACTGTTCTCCTGCAAAGCATCACAGCACGGCCTATTGCTCAGTGGCTTAAGGTAGCCGAGCCCGAGCCGGCAGGGTTTCTCATTATTGGTGCGAATCTTGTGGCCCGGGCTATTGCTAAGGTTTTAGTTCAAAATAATATGAACGTCTTGTTAGTTGATCCCGAATGGGAAAAAATATCCAAGGCTAAAAAAGAAGGATTGGCGACATATTTCGGCAACCCAATTTCAGAGCATGCCGACCGCCATTTAGACCTTATCGGTATCGGTCGAATGTTAGCCCTTTCTCCCTCTGAGAGTATAAATATTTCTGCGGTTATGCACTACAGGATGGAGCTTGGGCGAAACAATGTATTTATTATTCAATCTGAACCACAGGAAAGTGTGTCGGAAAGATTGAAAATGCCAATTCAAAGATTTGGGAAAACACTTTTCGGGAAAAATTTAACCTATTCCTCCATGGTCTCAGCGTTGTCTAATGGTGGAAAAATTCGCACAACAACTCTTACGGAACGTTTTGGGTTTAATGATTTTATTGAAAATCATGGTCAATTTGCTATCCCACTTTTCGCCATTGATCCTAAAGGGAAAGTTCATATTTATTGTGAAGGTCAACGTGTAGACCCTAAGCCAAAGTGGTTAATAGTTTATTTATATACGGTTAAGGATGATAAAAAAAAGAGTCAACAATTGACCCAAACTGACATTGAGAAAAGCGGCAATTTTGTCATGAAAAATTGATCTGAAAAAGGTAAAAGAAATACAAGCGGTTTGCAAAAGGAGAAAATATGTATCGTGTGATGATTCACCCCGCATCTTACGAAAATTGTCGGAAAGCGGTTGATAGGGCATTTGAGCTTTTCCCCCAGGATATTGCCCAAAAAAAAGTTGTAATTAAACCCAATGTGCTCAGGGCTTCTGCTGCAGAAGAACATATTGTAACCAATCCGTCTTTATTGCGGGCGGTGGTTGAAAAAGTTGAGGAAATGTCTCCGGCTTCTATTGTGGTCGGCGATAATCCTGGTCTGTATGACTATGGTGACAACGAGAATAGCTTTAGAAAAACCGGATTAATGGATGCGTCAAAGGGTTATTACAAAAACCTCGGTGACACAACGCAAAACCTTTCCTTTAATTCAGATCTCATGCCCAATGTAGGAGTTTCCAAAGAAATCATGGATGCTGATATTTTTATCAGCCTGCCAAAATTTAAAACCCATGGTCTTACCGTTTTAACCGGGGCCATTAAAAACAGCTATGGGATACTTCCCGGTGCACAAAAAGCAAGATTGCATCAAATTGCAGGCTCGCCGGAGCGTTTTCATGATGTTATTGTAGAAGTATTCCGCCTGCGTATTCCGGATCTTTTTATTATGGATGCAGTAGTAGGCATGGAAGGAAATGGTCCGGCTTCGCCTGAGCTAAGAGAAATCGGCCTTATTCTGGCTGCCGATAATGCTGTGGCCTTAGATGGAGTTGTTGCAAGAATGATGGGGCTTGATCCCAGCCGCCTGCGTTTTCTCCAAAAAGCAAAAGCCATGGGCCTTGGTGATTTTGATTCTAAAATGATTAAAATCGATGGAAAAATGCGAATTCTACCTGATTTCAAACTTCCACCCTTAGGCGGTGAGGCTTTAGATAATCCTGCTGTTCAAGAATTGATGCAAACAAAGTCTCAGGTTAGACCCCAGGCCGATCCGGAGTTGTGTACGGCGTGTGGCTCCTGTATAGATCATTGTCCGGTTTCGGCTCTCACAATGGAAGAAAATTTACCTGTAGTTGATGTTGATATCTGTATTACTTGTTTTTGCTGTCAGGAGATTTGCCCTGAAAAGGCGATGGCTCTTAGATAAAAGGAGGGTACTGTCCATGTTCCATTGGCTCAGAAACTATCGCCGTTCTAAAATACGAAAGCAACCATTCCCCACTGAGTGGGAGATCTTCATGCGCGCAAACGTGGCTCATTATTGTGTGCTTGATGAAAATGAACGCACCGAGCTGCGTGCATTGATGCAGGTATTATTGAAGGAGAAGTACTGGGAAGGATGTGGCGGCCTTGAACTTACAGATGAGATCCGTATCACCATCGCAGCCCACAGGCATGTCTGCTGCTGCTTGGAATTCCTCACAACTACTATCGCAACGTGCAGTCAATTCTCGTTTATCCATCCACTGTTGTACCTCCACAGCGGCGTCCCGGCTTTTTCGAAATAGCAAACAGTCCGGTGGATAGCCCCGTTCCTCTGATGGGTCAGGCATTTACCCAGGGTCCGGTGATCCTTGTGTGGGATGCTGTCTTACACGGAGCACGCCACCCAGAGCAGGGTCATAATGTTGTTTACCATGAGTTTGCTCACAAGTTAGACATGCTCGATGGAGCTGCAGACGGTACCCCGCCCTTTGCTGATCGCAAACAATTGGCTGAATGGGTGGCCGTGTGCTCCGGCGAATTCTTACGTTTGCGCCATCTCGCAGAGAAAGGCCATAAAACTTTTCTCGATTCTTATGGGGCAAAAAACGAGGCCGAGTTTTTCGCTGTGGCAACAGAAGAATTCTTCGACCGTCCTGTTGCCCTTAATGAAAATTCCCCCGATCTCTATCGGGTTCTTAGCGCTTATTACCGACAGGACCCGGCAGGGCGTGTAAATCGTAGCTGTCCTATAGAGGAGATAGCAAATCCAATGCATTACGATAGCTGAAAAATACAGAAGAGAAAAAGTTTCACGATACTGTTATAATAAAAACTACAAAATAAAACAAAAACAATCCCTTCTTTATTGGGCATATGATTCGAGGAAATTATGAATGAAAAACCAATTGTTGGAATAAGCGCTTGTCTGCTGGGGGAAAAAGTCAGATATGACGGTGGTCATACGCTTGACCGTTATTTACACGATGTGCTTAGAAATCATGTTTAATATCAAGAAGTAGACAAATTGCACGAAATAGTAATAAGCAGCAAGTTTTGAAATTGTATTCTTAGCAAAATATTCAGAGCATAATGCATAGACTCCAGCAGTGAGACCCCATGCAACATAATTTTGTATCGGTATCGGCATCATGCTCCATCTCCAGTAGCCGAATGAAACCGCAACAGGTTCCATTATATAATCAAACAGAACCGCTAATGCTGCTGTAATAAACACGCGTAACAAAAAAGAAGATGAAGATTTGTGTGCTATTGAATTGGCACCTATTAAAACCATTACCCAGTTAAAACTGATTATAATAGGCACTCCAAATAGCTTATATCCTAAAACGGACCCGTAAACATATTCACCAAAAATTGAACCGGTTGCAACCCCTATTACTTCTATACAAAAAGTGATTAGAGCTGATAGTAAAATAAATATCAGAGACTTATTATCTTTTTTCTTTAATACTGACTCATACAATACAATAAAACCTGTAATTAAAAGCACAGGTGTCGTCAATATAAACATGAGAGGCCGTGTCTTGGCTAAGAGGTGTCCAAATATTCCAACCAGATAGATTACAGCAAGGAACCGATAGGGATTATATTTTAAGAAATTCTTCGCCCTTTCCATTTTATATTTCCTGATTTAGATTTAATAATCGATAAAAGGGCAATGTATTCAAAATAAATCATCTGAAGCGGATGTAAAACAATAGCAAGTAATAAACTTTGTCCTGAGATTATGGAAATAATTGCTCGTTGTGCAAAGATCACAAAGACTAACAGTAAATATTTAACGTTTACCATAGACAAAACAAAAGGAGCCATAAAAACTATACTTATCGTAGTAATAAACAAAAAGAATGCGATCGCATTACCGGAAAACCCGGGGTAAAAATTTTTTGTAAAACCTTTAATAGCATCGTCTAATGACTGATACATTCTGCAAAACACCCCTTTTCCTCCTAAAAGAGTCATCATTTTAAACCTGTTTTGTTTGACAAGTCGGGCAAGTTCCATATCTTCAACTATTTTGGTTTTTACTGCCTCATGACCTCCGATAGTCTCATAATCATTTTTTCTGAAAAACATGAACTGACCGTTTGCAGCAACAAATGATTTTAATGATGATATGAAAACCAGCCGCAAGGGAAGTAATGTAAGAAGAAACCAGTTCAATAAAGGAACTACAAGCTTTTCTCCAAATGTATTGGTAATCTGAGTCGGAAAACAAGAAACAAGGGATAAATTTCTCTGGTAAATCAGGTTAACAACTGATTTTACTACCCATGGTGCCATGATACAATCGGCATCTAAAAAAAGGAATAAATTGCCTTTTGCATTGTTTGAGAGTTGGTGGCATGCCCAGTTTTTCCCGGTCCACCCCAAAGGAAGTTTTTGGCCATCAATAACTCTTATCTGTTTATACTGGTTTGCCATTTGTTGTGCTACTTTTAGAGAATTATCTTCAGAACAGTCATTTAATACTATTATTTCAATATTTGAGTAGTCTTGGCTTATAATCGAAGTTAGAATAATTTTTATATTTGCTTCTTCGTTTCTCATTGGAACAAGTACTGAAACAAGATCGTGTATCTTATTGCTACTATTATTACGTATAACCGGGGCTGAAACCAGATTGATTAAAGCATTTATTATAGCTATGCAAAGTAAGCAAATAAGTATGTAAAAACATATTTCAATAATCACTTAAATGTTATCCCAATTGTATAATATCTTGAACAAAAGTACGTTTTAAAGCATCTTTTTTAGCTTCGGATATTAGTGAATTAAATTCATCTTCAAATACTGCCGATTTCTGAACGAAATCTGTGTTGATATTAAGCTTTCCTAAACGAATAATTATTTCAGGTTTTTTTTCATCGTAAGGATTAACCAATGCTGCAATCGGCAAAATTTGAAACTGATTGCCGCTCATACCGGCAAGCGCAAAAATTCCTTCTTTTGCCTTAACATGAGGTATAAATTGAGATTGAAGGATACCCTGCGGATAAATAACAACCATGTTTTTTGAGTCATTTAAAAGCGCCCGTGCATATCGCAAAGAATTTGCCGCATCATTTATGTTGTTAGGGTTTACGGAAAATGCTCCGAGTTTTTTGAAAAACTTATAACGCCTTAGTTGCTCTTCAAGCATCATAAGATAAATTGTTTTTTTTATAAAAATCCTGTTTAGATGATCAGCAATAAACCCATCCCACCAGCTTATATGGTTGGGAACAAGAAGCAAGGCTTTACTTTCGGAAATAACCGGTATGTCGCCGCAAATATAGATATGTGAAAATGATTTTCTTAAGATCCATTTTTCATAGGGTTCAAATATGCGCCGAACCCATATATTTTGTTCAGCTTTTATCAAGTGTAAACCTCCGGGTCATAGCCTGTGCAGCTGACTTGCCGGATAATAGCACTAACGGAATACTTCCGCCCGGATGAACACTGCCTCCGCAAAAATAAAGCCATGGATAGTGTTTCGAAAGATTTCTCTGTCGAAGAAACGCTGCTTACGGTGTATTCTCTTTTTCCCATGCTATTTTGATCTTTTTAAAATGTAGTCAACGAGTTTAAGAAGCATTTTTTGATACTCTGTATTTATCTGAAGGTTTGTAATTTGATTTTTTGCATTCTGTTCAAGTTGTCTTAATATTCGCTCGACATATTCGCGCACTCCTGTCGTTTCTATGGTTTCCCTTATAGTATTTATCTGTTCAGAGGTAAGTAGTCTATTATTAAACATGGGCCTAATAGTGTTTAATACTTCAACTCCGGCTATATCATGCAACCTCATATAATAAAGTGTCTTTTTTTCCTCAGATATATCAGAACAGATAGGTTTCCCTATTTCTTCATTACCAAAGAGGTCAAGTTCATCATCTTTTATTTGAAACATTATCCCCAAAGTTTGGCCCAGTATATCAAGTTTTCTCATCTCTTCTTCCTCAATTCCGGCAAGCACACCTCCCAGAATATAAGGCAAAGCAAAAGTATAACGGGCTGTTTTATAAGTATAGAGGTTCATTATTTCTTTTTCGGTAGGAATGTAATCGCTTGATGAAAAGTAGATATCCTGCATCTCTGCAAAACCGACAGATGAAAACTCATGGCATGCGAGATTAAATATATTATATTTTGTTTCCGGTTCTGCTTCAAGCTGTGATAATAGTTCAAAGGCGATAAAAAATCCGATATCGCCCGCACAGAGGCCAAGCTTTTTCCCGAAAAGGAGCGGTTCTTTTACTTTTTCTTTTTTCCCCAGCATCTCATACTGATGGTGAACCGAAGGTTTTCCGCGTCTAAAAGAGTCTCTGTCTATTATATCGTCATGAATCAATATTGACGAATGCATTAATTCCAATGCCGCTGCAATCCTGTAGCAATCTTCGGCAATGGTATTTTTGTAAATTAAGTGAGTAAACGGTACGAGGGCTCCGCGTATATTTTTACCTCTTTGAGAAAATTCCCTTATCCGTTCACATACATCAGCACTCCAATTATTGATACCCTGAAATGCTATTTTCTTTTTGTTCAAAAAAGCGTCAATCGTACTTTGAATAATTGTTTTTTGTTCGCTTATGAAATTAATCATGATAACCTCTTTGTGTGAAAACAATTACTGATAATTGACCACAGTATTCGCGGCTTTGATGGTTTCGCTTTTTGGTCAAAGACAATCATAGGGTTCTTTTCGATTTGTAACGCCGTCCAATTGTACATGTCGGAAGCGGTTTTAATGGGTATCAAATAGCGTCGGGGAATATACTTATATCCAGCCTCTGCTTCTATTTGCCATTCTTTGTATAATAAGAGGTTGGAGTGTATAAAATTGGCAAAGGATTTCGGTTTTAAAACTGCTTCTTCTTGTGTCAGTTCTTTCAATCCGGAATTACCAAGTGGCAGATATGTTCTTCCCAGATTAAGATCTTCATCGATATCGCGGATAAAGTTAATATATTGCATGGATCTTCCTTGCATACGGGCGTTGTAATAAGATTTTTCAGGAAGTCCAAGCAGTGCGGATATGCACAAACCTATTACTTCGGCTGATCCGTAAATATATTGCAGTGTTTCATCGAGGTTTTCATAATTATTTTTAGTCAAATCCATCTCCATGGATACAAGAAAAGAATCTATCCATTTGGGGTCTATGGGTTTTCGTTTAAGCAGATCAATGAAATAACTGATAACAATATCATCTGTTTTTTTTCCTTCCAGAGCCTCTTTATATTCTTTCTTAAAAGCGAAAAAACCTTTTGCATCCTGTGGAATACAATCAACTAAATCATCAGCCTTTCGCACAAACGCATACAAAATAAAGACATCTCTTCTAACATACGCAGGAAAAAAAATGCTGCTGTTAAAATAGGTTTTACTGCCGCCTTTAAAAATTGCATAAATCTCAGAAGGTATATCCTTCACTTTATATCCTCATTAATATGATCTGTTGTAATCTGCGATGCTATTACTACCATAGGCATCCCTATGCCAGGATGGGTATAGCATCCTGTATAATAAAGGTTAGCCACTTTGCCGCTTTTATGCGAAGGCCTGAAAACCGCTGTTTGAAAAAGGGTATGCGCAAGTCCCATAGAAGTTCCCCGATACATGTTAAATTTTGAGGAAAAATCACGATGGGATATTATTTTTTTGAACATGATGTTTTCGGTTATGCTTTCTCCGATTATTTCTTCCAGTTTTTTTATTATTGTATCGGCATATGACTCTCTTTTGGAATCATCCATACCCGGTGCTGTTGGAACAAGTATGAATATATTTTCACTGCCAGGTGGAGCTGCGGATGGGTCGGTTTTAGACGGGCATCCAATATAAAAAGAAGGATTATGCGGCCATGCGGGTTTATTAAATATATCTATAAAGTGTTCATCCCAGCCATCCGATAAATGAAGTGTATGATGTGCAAGCTTTCCCAGTTTTTTGTTAATTCCTAGAAGAATCAAAAAAGCAGTAGGTGCGATTACTTTTTTTCTCCAGTATCGATCAGGATATGTCTGATATTCAGGCGAAAGTAATTTTGTTTCGGTATGATGATAATCTGCGGCACTTAAAACTATATCTGCAGAAATATCTTCTTTTTCAGAAACAACCCCGATAGCTTTGCCTTTGTGAATTTCAATTGATTTGATTTCGCTGTTAAATTTGAAATTAACTCCCAATTCACCGCAAAGCCTGTAGAATGCCCCGATGAGTGAATAAATACCCCCCATTGGGTAACCTACACCGATTGTCATATCGGCATGAGTCATTAAAGAATAGAGAGCCGGTGTCTTTGCCGGTGAACAACCAAGAAATACCGTGTTGAATTCAACTATCTTGCGCAGATCACTGGTTTTAAAAAATTTTCTGACATATTTATCAAGACTTTTTAAAAGATGAAGCTGCATTCCTTCAAAGATTAGCTTCCTGTTAATAAAATCGAATATAGTCTGATAGGCCCTGTATATAAAATCTTTCATAGCTGTATTATACTTATATTCAGCTTCAGAAAGATAGTCCTTGAGCCTGGTTCCTGAACCCGGCTCCCGATTTTCGAAAACCGAGCAGTTGTGGTTGAGATCCCTTGTGATATCGATAAGATCTCCCGGCCTGAAAATTATTCTATAAGAAGGGTCAAGCGGAACAATATTAACATATTCAGTTATTTCCCGGCCAAATAAGCGGAAAAAGCCGGAAAAAACCTCGGGCATCAGAAACCACGTTGGGCCGGTATCAAAAACAAACCCCTTTTCTCTGATCTGACCGGCTACTCCGCCCGGATGTGAGTTTCTTTCTGCTATAGTGACATCGAAACCATTTTTGGCAAGCAGAGCAGCTGATGAAAGACCGCTAAGGCCTGCACCGATAACAACAACTTTTTTATTCATAAAGAATTTTTTAAGTTATTTCTTTTTAACGGTTGCTATGATAGTTTTATTTTAAGAAAGGATTGTTATTTACAGATGATTATACTTGTTTATATAACATCATATTCTATTTATTACAAGAATATATATTTAACATCATAATAAAATCATGAAAAAGATATTGCAAATTCTTTTAGTATTTATTTTTTTGTCCTTCAATCAGGCCGATGCTTTAAATGTTCAAAATATATTGGAACAGAGTCCGATTATTACCATAAAGACAGATAGTGCTGGGGCATTTGAATCAGTTATGGCAATAGCATTTATTAATGCTCCGTTTGATCTGGTATGGGATACCATCCTTGATGTCGGCAATTATAAAAATTATATGGATAGAGTAGTAAAAGTTTCCGTAATCAGCAAAGATGAAGCAAAAGGGGAACTGGTTGCTTCTTTTGAAATTGAAGTACCTATAAATAATACTGAATATACATTGAAAAATTTGTACAATAAAGATGAAAAGGTCATTAATGTTTATCAGATCAAAGGAGATCTTGCCGGCAGTAATTGGCAATGGAGATTTGAAAGCAAGGGAAATACAACAATCGTATACTATACCGCACAAATGATGAATTTTTCTTATCTTCTTCAAAAATTTGAAGATGAAAATAAAACAATATCCATGGGAATCAATATTTCTTCTGCTCTTGAAACTATTAAACTCATAAAACAAAGGGCGGAATATTTATTTCAGATGAAATAAAATACGGGTTGGAATAAATTGGGGCATAGAATATTTAAATTATCCGTTATGCCCCTTAAATATTATTTTATATGTGCCGGTTTTAGCCCGGAATGGAAACAGGGCTTGCTTTGCCTATGTATTCCATTGTTTGCTCAAATTTGGACCGCATATCTACGGTCCCTTTATCCATATCGCTCTTATAAGGACTCCATTCCGAGGGGCATTCAGTTTTAAGCTTTTCGATTTTTACTTCCATATCGGAAACAATTATTTTAAGGTCATTTATGTTTTCAAAGACTTTACCCTTGTCAGCAGTACCCAGCTTGTCAGCTTTAATAATTGCATCGTAAATTTTTGCCTTCCATCCTATAAGCTCAATCTCCATTCCTGAACAATAATCTTGGACTCTCATTTTATCCTCCTTTTCATGGTTTAATGTGCCATTAAAAATAATTAGGAACGAGCCAATAAATATTATTACTGTATTAGGCTATTTATATTATAATAGTGACTAAATTGATGTGGTCAACTAAAAAATTGGTCCCGGTTAATTTGCTTGAACCGCAATAGCGAGTTCATTCCCTGTTGCTTGCAACGGGGTTGCACAAGCGAATTTAATATTGTTTCAAAATCTTCAATTGTATGATTTTAATTCATACTTATAAAAAAGGGGTCAGATTTATTTGCAATAATAATTAATCAGGTGAACACAATTTATTGTCAAAAAGCTTTCAATAAATTATATATATAATGAACTCTCAAAATAATTTGCTGCTGTCTGCTCAAAGCATCTATCTGAAATAACCAAAAAAAGGAATTATGGAAATTACATTAACTACACCGGCATTACTATTTCCGGCAATTTCACTTTTGCTGGTTGCATATACGAATCGTTTCAATACTATTGGTGCACGTATTCGAGCTTTACATTCTCAATATAAAGAAAACCATGATTGCATTTTGGCTGGCCAGATTGAAAGTTTGAGAACACGTTTATATCTAATCAAAAAAATGCAGGCATTTGGTGTTGCGAGCCTTTTTTTATGTGTTTTATGTATATTTATTCTGTTTGCAGGTAAATCGCTTATAGGAGAAATATTATTTTGTATCAGCTTAATCCTTATGATGATTTCATTGTTTTTCTCTTTTAAGGAAATATTACTATCAGCAAACGCATTGAATCTTGAGCTAAGTGATATGCAAAAAGATAATAATAAAGACGCATGTAAATATAATGACTAAAGGTATTAGATAAATAAATGGTTAAAAATCATAATAAACTAAATCCCGGAAAGCTTCCGAAACAAAAATCCATGGAGATTAAAGCTCCTGCCGATGCGGTCATGCTTGGAGAATTGCCCGCAACTGCCATTTGCGGAAATGACATCAGTTCATCCTGCTTATATGTTTCTGCTTTATCAATAGTATATGCAGGAAAATATGCATGGATTTCTCTTTTGATAGTTGCAGGAGTATTGTATTTCTATCGAAAAATATATGGTGAGGTTGTAGGAGCCCTGCCTCTAAACGGTGGCGCATATAATGCACTGCTTAACACAACAAGTAAATCGGTTGCTTCCCTTGCCGCTGCTTTGACTCTTCTTTCTTATATGGCCACAGCAGTCATTTCAGCCAGTGAAGCAATGCATTATGTGTATGCACTATGGTATGGCTTGCCGGTTATGGAAGCAACTATAGTATTACTATTATTTTTCATGATTTTAACAATAATCGGAATCGGAGAATCTTCCAGAGTTGCAGTAGTAATATTTATCACGCATCTGACCTGTCTGACCGTTCTGGTTATCGCAGGCAGTGTATACATAAAATCGCATGGATTTGGTGTTCTTGAGTCCAATTATAGTATCCCGGTTGAGGGCGGATTTGCTATGGCTTTATTCTTTGGATTTTCTGCCGCTATGCTGGGTATTTCCGGATTTGAAAGTTCAGCTAATTATGTGGAAGAACAGGCTCCGGGTGTTTTTCCGAAAACACTGCGTAATATGTGGATTGTAGTCAGCATTTTTAATCCCTTAACGGCTTTTCTTGCACTTGCTATTGTGCCGATTCCTGAAGTTGTTACAAATCAGGAAGCATTACTTGCTCATATGGGTGGTATTTCCGGCGGGTATTGGCTTTCGTGGGTCATTTCCATAGATGCAGCGCTTGTTTTAAGCGGAGCAGTACTAACGTCTTTTATAGGTGTTGGCGGATTGATGCAGCGAATGACGCTTGATAGGACTCTGCCGCAGTTTTTACTCAAACTGAATAAAAGAAATTCTCCTTATCGAATTATGATTGCGTTTTTTATTCTTTGCGTCTCAATTCTGTTGATCACAAAGGGGAAACTAAGTGCGCTTGCCGGTGTTTATACGATTTCATTTTTATCAGTAATGGCATTATTCGGTATCGGAAATATCTTACTCAAAGTAAAACGTGCCCGTTTGCCCCGCCCCGAAAAAGCAGGTGCTGTCGCTCTTTTTATAGCTATCACGGCAGTTCTTGCAGCACTAGTTGGAAATGCCATTATGAATCCACCTTATCTTGCTGTGTTTCTGGAATATTTTCTGCCAACCATGGGTATCGTTGCAATAATGCTATACCGAACAACAATTCTTAAGGGCTTGCTTTCTTTGTTTAAACACATTTCAGATAAAATTCAAAAAGCAGTTTCTCTTGGAAATGCAACTTTGCTCAAGATGATAAACGATATCAATGCCCAGGAATTTGTATTTTTTACCAAAGACGATAATGTGGCTATTCTAAATAAGGTAATGATTTATGTCAGCCAGAATGAACAAACGCGCAAACTAAAAATAGTTACTGTTTTACCTGAAGACGGTGCTCTGACACCGGGTCTTGAAAGAGATTTGGAGGTTCTTGACCGGGCTTATCCTGATATCAAAATCGATTTTGTAAAACTGTATGGCCAATTTGGTCCTGAAATAATAAAAAACCTTTCAAAGAAATGGCATATCCCCCCCAATTTTATGTTTATCGGTTCTCCTGGCGATCATTTTCCGTATAAAATTGCAGAGCTTGGAGGGGTACGGTTAATTATTTAACAATAATACCCGATTATTCAAAATAATAAAGGAGAATAACGATGGGGCTATTCAGGAAAAACCGGCTAAGGGGCTATAAAACAGGAACAGCAATATCGATAATAGGTATGGTAATGTGTTTTACGGTTATTGCTTTTGCCGATGTAAACGAAGATTTGGAAAAAGCAATAGGAGGTGGTGACTTGCCTGAGGTAAAACGGCTTATCTCAAAAAAAGCCGATGTAAATGCAAAAGGCAAAGACGGTAGCACAATGCTGATGCAGGCTTCCCTGGCCGGCAACTATGAGATTGTTCAGGAACTGCTTACAAATGGTGCTAAGGTTAATACAAAGAATAAAGATGGCTGGACCGCATTGCTGCATGCTTCTTTGTGGGGCCACAGCAAGATAGTAAAGATGCTGCTGGCAAAGGGCGCGGATGTCAATGCCGTAAGCAATGACGGCAACACCTCTTTGATGTTTGCATCACAGTACGGTTTTTTTGAAGTTGTGCAGGAGTTATTGAAACAAGGTGCCAAAGTAAATGCAAAGGATAAAGTTGAAGGTACTGCATTAATGTATGCTTTAATAAATGGTTCCAGTAAGATAGTGCAAGAGTTATTAAAACAGGGTGTTGAGATAAATGCCAGGGAAAAATCCGGTAATACTGCATTGATGTACGCTTCTCATAAAGGCCAACGAAATATTGTACAGGATCTGCTGGCAAAAGATGCTGATGTAAATATCAAGAACGATGTGGGTAGTACGGCAATTTTGGTTGCCGCTTCGATGGGTCATTTTGATATTATGCAGGATCTGATTGCAAAAGGTGCTGATATCAAGGATAAGGATAAAGATGGCAAAACAGCATTGATATATGCTTCACAGAAGGGATACAATGAGATTGTGCATGAGTTGATGGCAAAGGGTGTCAATGTTAATGATAAGGACAAAGGTGGCGATACTCCATTGATATATGCTTCAGAGAAGGGGCACCTTGAAATCGTACAGGATCTTTTAACAAAGGGCGCTGATGTTAATGCTGGAAATGATAGCGGTTTGACTGCGCTTATGACTGCTTCTTTAAATGGTCATAGCAAAATTGTGAAAATTCTTCTGCTAAAAGATGCTGATGTCAATGCCAGGTTTCATAATGGCAGAACTCCATTGATATATGCTTCAGAGAAAGGACACCTTGAAATTGTACGGCAGTTGTTGACAAAAGAACCTGATATCAATGCCAGAGACGAGGAAGGATGGTCTGCTTTTATGTTTGCTTCTTCAAATGGCCATCATGGTATTGTACATGAACTGTTGCTCAAAGGTGCAAAGCTCAATGATAGGGATAAAGAAGATATTACTGCATTGATGGCAGCTTCTTTTGAGGGTCACCTTGAGATTGTGCAGGAACTGCTGGGAAAAGGCGCTGAAATTAATGCCAGGGATAAAGAAGGTCTGACCGCGCTGATGGCTGCCTCCTGGAGTGGCCATCTTAAGGTAGTCAAGGAACTGCTTGCAAAGGGTGCCGATATCTATGCTAAAGATAATAATAATATGACTGCTGTAATGATTGCCTCCAAAAATAACCACCCGGATATTAAAGAATTGCTTATTAAAGCCGGTGCAAAGCTTTAGCTGTAAAATTGGAAAATAGATATATGACCGAAACCAGCTATATGGTCGAACCTATTGGCTTTATACAATCTAACCTTACCACCCGCAAGGATGCGCCTCACCAGGCTACAGAAGGTGGACCAGATGCATGGATAGAAGTAAATTCAATGTTTGCAGAAGGACTTGAAGGCATTGCTGCCGGCAGTGAAATTATTGTGATTACCTGGCTTCACAAAACAAATCGCAATATATTTAAACTGCACCCTCGCGGGAATAGAAGTATGCCTTTAACCGGTGTCTTTAATACACGGTCTCCGGATAGGCCAAATCCGATAGGTCTGCACAGGGTAAAAGTTCTTGAAATCTCAGGCAACAGATTAAAAGTGGGGCCAATAGAAGCAATAGACAAAACGCCTGTAATCGATATCAAGCCGGTACTTTCCAAATCAACAGACTCATAGCGTTTAATCCTGTAGCATATTTAACGAAAAAAGGGATTCATAGTACGCTCTTTTCCTATAGTACTATGGGGCCCATGTCCCGGATAGACTCTGAGTTCGTCTCCAAGCGTAAGTATCTTTTGTTTAATCCCCTGTATAAGAAGATTATGGTCGCCGCCCTCAAAGTCGGTCCGGCCGACTCCCCTGGCAAAAAGAGCATCTCCGGTAAAAACCGCACCCGGTGCATGAAAACAAACTCCACCCGGAGAATGCCCTGGTACATGGATTACTTTTAAATTAAAATTGCCAAGCGGTATGCTCTGACCATCGGCAACATAGCCATCCGGTTTAAAGTTTAAACCACCTGCGTCGAGTTCATGTATCAATACGGGTACTTTTATGATGTTTTTTAATTCCTGAGCAGCGTTGGTATGGTCAAAATGAAAATGTGTAAGAAGAATGTAGCGAATATTAAGACCTAATTTAGTAACTTCTTTTACAATCCTTAATGCTTCTTCTCCAGCATCGATAATCGCACCCAGCTTTGTTTTGTCACAACCCAATATATAGCTATTTGACATATAAGGTTTAATCACAAGTTTTCTAAGCATTGTCTTCCATCCTTATTTTTTTTGCCTTAATTCTTTCTTTAAAATTTTACCTGTTGCACTCATGGGCAGTGTGTCACGAAATTCGATTTCGCGAGGATACTTATAAGCCGCCAGGTTTTCCTTGGCCCATGCCTTGATTTCTTCTTCCGTAGTTCTTGCGCCTTCTTTTTTAACGATAAAAGCTTTGATTTCTTCACCGTATTTTTTATGGGCAACGCCGATAACGGCTGCTAAAGCAACATCGGGATGGGTCAATAATATTTCTTCCACTTCCCTTGAATAAACATTAAACCCGCCGCGAATAATCATATCTTTAACCCGGTCTATGATATAAATATAACCATCTTCATCAAAACGTCCAATATCACCTGTATAAAACCACCCGTTTCGAAATGCTTCTTTGGTTGCCAAAGGATTCTTGTAGTACCCTTTCATTACATTATGCCCGCGAATTACTATCTCTCCCGGTTCTCCCTGTGGTACATCATTATCTTTTTCATCCACAATACGTATTTCCACACCCCATACGGGAACACCAATTGAACCGGGCTTGTATTTGCGATAAGTCAGGCTGAAAGTAGACGAAGCAGCAGGGCTTGTTTCTGTAAGGCCGTATCCTTCGTGGATTTTTACCTTAAATCTTTTTTCGAATGCTTTCATTGCTTCAACTGGCATGGCAGATCCGCCGCAAAGGCAATATCGTAAAGTATTTGCTATTTTTTTAAGATCGTATTTTTCTGCTTCAGGATAATTAAGCAAAGCCACATACATAGTAGGAACACCCTGAAAGAAAGTGACATTGTCGCGCTGCATAATTTCCAATACCTCATCCGGATCAAAGCGGTGAGTCAATGAAATGGTGGCACAGTTGTAAAACCCGGCGTTCATTTGCAGGCTCTGTGCAAAAGAGTGAAAAAGGGGTAATACAACAAGATGTACATCATCGACATGTGCTTTATACATAGTATCACTAAGCCGGGCGTTAAGCACCATATTTACATGGCTGAGTTCAGCTCCTTTGGGTCGCCCTGTTGTGCCGCTTGTATAAAGAATAACGGCCGTATCGTTTGCATCGGTTGATACCGTTTGAAATGTTGATGGCTGATTGCTTATCAGATCTCTTAATGTTTTGGCATTAGAAATAGAAGAAGGCCCATCAGGATCTCTTTGCATAAGAATAAAGTGCTCGCAAGTTTCGGTTTTCTGAAAACTATCCCAACCTGTTTCACCCATTGGCAACTGCTTTGTTCCTTCAAAACAAAAATAAGCTTTAGCATCGGAATCCGACAAATGATAAGCAATTTCGCGCGGCTTGAGCAGTACATTCAAGGGAACTACTACCGCACCGGTTTTAAGAATTCCGTAATAAACAATAGGGAAATAAGGCAAATTGAGGCAGCTAAGAGCAACTTTGTCACCCGGTTGAATACCCAGACCAACAATCCCGTTTGCTACTTGATTGGCTGCCGCATTAACTGCCGCATAAGATAATTTTATCTCATTATAAATAACAGCGATATGATGAGGCCGTTCCCTTGTGCTGCTTTCCAGTAAAGTAGCTAAATTTAACATTTAAAAAAACCCTTTATATTAACATATCTGCTATAACGTGCTTTATTTAAAACAGATTAAACCAATATGTTCCATATTTAATAATTTCGCTCATTATATGACGACTCATAATTAAATCAAGCCTGATATTAAAACAGGGAAAATTGACCTGATAAACAATGGTTGGCCCTAAAAATAATTATTGACCTCCGGATCAAATACGGCTATACATAGGCTATACATCAGGGGGTGTTAAAATGCTTACGAAAATTCAAAAATGGGGAAATAGTCAGGGGCTCCGACTTGCAAAAAATCTGCTCGAAGATGCAAATCTTTGTGTAGGCGATGATGTGGATATTAGCGTTAAAGGAGGAGTTATGATCGTCAAACCAGCGAGAAAGATACGTGGACGCTATGCCCTCAAGGACCTCGTTGCAAATATTCCTGAAAACTATGAAATCAACGAAATTGAATGGGGCGAACCGGTCGGCAAGGAGGAATGGTAAATGCCTGCGTATACCCCTAAACAAGGGGATATCATCGCGATTAGTTTTGATCCACAATCAGGTCATGAACAGAAAGGACGGAGACCTGCCTTTGTCGTTAGTAAAGACCTCTTCAACCGAAGTACAGGATTGGCTATTGTTTGCCCAATCACAAACACCAACCGTAACTTTCCTTTTCACGTTCCTATCTCTAAGGGCAGCGATTTGACTGGTTATGTAATGGTAGAGCAAGTTAAATCAGTCGATTTCAAAACTCGTCGTGCAAGCCGGATTGAATATGGTGGTAAGGAATTACTTGCAGAGGTGCTTTCAATACTTGATGCCTGCATTTACTAAAGGGCCGACATCAATCAACCTGGTCGCCGGGCAAGTAAGGTTTTAGGGAAACAAAGAAAGAAGCTATTTGGGTCATTAAAGAGGAATTTAAATAAATAATAAAGATATTATATAACACGGAATTAAAGACTCTGTCAGTATTATGAATTCCGGAGGATATGAAGCGTTAACAGGCGTTAAACAACCCCCTAACCCCCTTTTAAGGGGGAATTCACTTGGCTTCACCTCCGAGAAGATTATATGAAGTCCAAATGCGGTTACCCTGATTCCAAAAACCCTTTATATTGACATATCTGCCATAACATGCTTTATTTAAAACAAATTAAACCAATATGTTCCATATTTAATAATTTCGCCCATTATATGACGATTCATAATTAAATCAAGCCTGATATTAAAACAGGGGAAATAAGCACGGAAACCCCGTTGAATTTTAATATCAGGGGAATGTGACCTGATAATAAATTGTTACATGTCAAGTAATAGGTAAAGGATACTATGCATGCTTAAGCTTCTTCCATTTCTTCAGGTCACTGTATTCATATTGTTTGCAGCCCTCCTTACTTTTAAACCAAAACCAGTCATTAAAATTATTGGAATTGTTTATTGGAATATTGGCAAGTTCACAGCACTTGGGAAGTCTGAAAATACAAAGAAATATTTTATTGGTAAGAATACTTTTTGGTTCAGAGCCTTAGGAGTTATGATGCTAATTATTGGAATTATTTCGTTATTAGCCCAAATAAGTGAGTGATTTTCGTTTAATAATGTGATCCAAATTGTCGCCATGTATCAAAACAGTTCAGGCGACAGCCAGGGCCGGGGCGTTTTATAAATTATGTTTAAAATTCAACTTTAGCTGTTATTTGGTAGTTCAGGAGCCCTGGCTGTTCCTGACTTCCCCGTTATAGAAATGAATGATTCAAAAGTAAAATTGAAAGAGTGTGTGTCCTGCAAGAAAATATCGCCATCATCAAAAGGTCAATATTGGTACAATAATCAGTGGCCTTTAGCAGGAGGCTCAATCATAGGATTCCATTGTGAACAATGTGCAAAGAAAGGAAGAAAACTTTTTGTTATCGCATTGGTAATCATTTTCATTATAATTTCTTTAATTATTATTAATACGCTATAAGAAATTTTGTATAACAACCGCTTCAAGGTATTTTAAACAGCGGCTAAAAAGCAGCTACTGCCCAAAACCCATGAGCTCAAGCGTTTTCCTGACTAATAGAATGAGCAAGAATATATGCAGCATAAATAAAAAGATCTTATTCCTGAAAAGAGTATATTAAAAATCATATTAGTCATTCGTGGTCAAAAGGTAATATTGGATTCAGATCTTGCTGCATTGTATGGCGTGGAAACAAAACGCTTAAATGAGCAAGTCCGAAGGAATATTGATAAATTTCCGGAGGATTTTATGTTTCAGTTAACCAAAGAGGAATTAGAAAACTTGAAGTCGCAAATTGCGACATCAAGTTCAGGATGGGGAGGTAGGCGGAAGCCGCCGATGGTTTTCACTGAACACGGGGCATTGCAAGCGGCGAATGTTCTGAACTCCGCCCAAGCTAATAAAATGAGTGTGTATATTATTCGTGCTTTCATTCATTTACGAGAACTCGCTCTGGCAAACGTCAAATTAGCCCGAAAAGTCGATCAGTTGGAGCAAAGAGTGAGTGACCATGATGAAATCTTGATGGAACTGATCCAGGAAATCAAGAAATTGATTGGTACTCCAGAGTTGAAAGAGAAAAAGGCAATCAGATTTTTGAAAACAACCAAGGAATAGCCAAAAGACCTTGGAGAACATATCAGGTAACCATTAAAACAATGAATCATTATTAAAAAAGAGTCTAATCATTATGGCAATCTTTAGATGCAACAAATGCGGTCATATTAGAGAAGTTGGAAGTGAATATATTGGAAAAGCAGTTAAATGCCCGAAATGTGATAATGCTACAATTATTTACGATACTGTTGCATTTCTTCAAGTATTGATAAAAAAGCACGTTGCTCAGACACGGGAATTGTATGAATTTCGTAATGAATTTTCTGTGAATAATGCAGTTCAAGAAACATATGAAAATCCATCGCTTAAAGACATCGATATTCATAATACAAATATTTTCACCCAAGACAATAGTTTCGTCCCAATAATACAGT
>JBDRRF010000036.1:0-6522 GCA_043825875.1 Pseudomonadota bacterium
AAATAATATTAATAAGGATAATTTAGATGTAGAGGTAATCACAGATAATAATATTTCACTTAAAGATACTAAAAACAAGATATTATTAAAGAAATTAGATGATATAAGTTTTAAATACCTGGAATACCTTGATAATCCCGATGATATACAGCTGGCCAAGACCTCATTAAAGGATCATGCAGTCATAGCCGGTATCCTGTTAGATAAGAAAATATTGCTTGAGCATAAACAAGCAGATGTAATCAAGAATCAATCAATTATCTTTAATTTGTTTGGTAATAACACTAATTTAAGCAAATTTATCACTGATTCATTGACCAGGCAGCATAAATTAGCAGCTAAACCAGTTAAAAAGTATGAGTTAGCAGTCAATAAGTAGCCATTGGTTGACATAATACCCATTATCGGAACATTATATTAAGGCATATCTAAGCACAAATCATATAGATTTTATGTATTAGTTTACATAATGTTATTTTAATTGATGGTATATAGGCACAGCACGCAGGCGCAGGCGTAGGCAGGTAGGCGAGGGGGCACCCCCCAAATTGCGAACCCCAAAACAACATATATACCACTCTACCAAAGCTATACAAAACAAAGTAACTTATTCCATTATCAAACATATGTTTGTTTTATGTTTTAAGATTACTGTAATGTATTGTAGTGCAAGTATGTATGGTGGGTAATGGTATTATATAGTTTAAGATTAAACTGGAAATACGTTAAGCACAAATATTATTAGAATCAAATCTCTATATATCAGAATCGTTTGTAATGAATGTTAAGCACAAATTTTTTCTGGCAATTTTATAAAAGGGCTCATTATGTATGACCTTGATAAATATATTATTAAAACTATATATGAAAAGTTTGATAGGGATTGGGATTATAACTTAAAGGAGAAGCGTGGTAAAGAAAGATAAGGGTAAGAAAAAAGGCGACAAGCATAAAAAGAAGAAAAATAAAAAGTATGTATAAAACTAAAGAAGAATACCGTCAGTATCTGGCAACAGATAATAATTGGGCATTTAACACACACTTGGATTATAGTTTTTCTGAAGATAGAAAAGAAATAGTTTCGGTTATGGATATAAAGTCTGGCATGGATATTCTTGATATCGGGTGTGCCGGCGGAAAAACACTTGCATCGATTGGTCAAAAATATCCTGGTGTAAACCTACATGGTATTGAGCCTGACATACAACTTGCAAGCCAAGCTGATGATTATGGCAATATATTTACTGGTACTGTTGAAAATTATTTAAAGATATGCCACCAGAAGTTTGATGCAATTATTTGCGCTGATGTGATTGAACATTTAAAAGAACCCTGGATAGTGGTAAGGGATTTAGCGACACACTTAAAAGACGGTGGGGCGATATATGCCTCAATACCTAATTTTTTCCATGCCTCGGTTATGTATAATTTATTTGCATGCGGAAGTTTTTCATATAGCAGTAACGACATTATAAACAAGGAACACTTGAGATTTTTTACCTTAAATGATATTGCAGCTTTATTTGAAATGGCGGGACTTAAGCATTGTATGGTAGGCGGTCTTAAAGGAGTATTCCCACAAGAAACTATAGAAAAAGTAAAGCTACTGGGAAATGTTTTTTATCATGGCGACTACGATTATTATTTTAATATATACCAATTTATTATAAAGGCTACTAAGGAATAAATAATGGCAAAAACAAAAGTAAAGCCGACTAAAAGTTATACCAAAAATGTAACTGCATGGCGACCGATAAAGATTAAAAAAAATACAAAGGCAAAATAAATGTACATTTTAACAATAGATGTAAATGGTAGGGTAGGACAACAAAAAATTGATAGATTGGTTAGGATACACGAAACACCGCAAGACCCTGTTGTCGTTACATATACCGATACAAAACTTCCTGACGGCTATACCATTGATAAATTTGACGGGCTGGTTTCTCATCTTGTAAAAAGCGATCCTAAGTATGCAGATGATAAAAACGTAGCCAAAGCCCTGCATGAGCAGAATGAGCGACTATCCAAAGAGAAGTTCTTTAACAAATGAGCGAGGTTATAAATAAAAGTGTTGACAAAAACCTTGCAAGGCAGGCAGGGGCAATACTTACCGATAGTTTATTTGATTTTGCGCAGGTAGTTTTAGGTTATGACTTAATTGAGGAAGCAGTACATTTTGACCTGTGTGAGTTCATGTGCGACAGGTACACAGATTATGGCGAACCCGTAAAGAACTGGAAACTTGTACTCATGCCAAGGCTTACGTTTAAGTCAACACTGTGCTTACAGGCGTTTGCAATACAGCAGATAGTCTTAAATCCAAATATAAGAATTTTAATAACTACCGAGAATTTTTCTAACAGTAAATTTTATCTCGGTCAGATTAAAAAAACTTTTGAAAGCAACGAGCTGCTTAAAAGTTTGTACGGTGATTTTGTTGCTCCAACTGGCTGGCGTGAAGATTATATAACGGTATCACAGCGTACCGTAAATTCTAAAGAACCCACCATAATGTGCGGTGGTGTGGATAAGACTATAACAGGTTTTCATTATGACTTAATTATAGCTGATGACATAGTAACACCAAATAATATAGGCACAATAGAACAGATAAACAAGGTAATAAATTATTATAAGGATTTCAATAATCTACTTGATAAGGTAAATCCTGGCAAAGTAATTGTCATAGGAACACGCTGGAATTTTAACGACCTGTACCAGCATATAATTGATAATGAATATGTAAATTTTAATATATTTATAAGGCAGGCACATAACCCTGACGGGTCGCTGTTTTTCCCAAAGATACTGCCACAGGAAGAACTGGACAGGCTTAGAATATCACTGGGAAATTACCTCTATAGTTGTAATTATGAAAATAATCCCGTAGATAAAGAACACGCAAAGTTTAAACAGGTATGGATTAAATACTACCCTGAAAATATGCAGTGTCCGCAACTGGCTGAAATGAATATCTATACCACGATTGACCCTGCAATATCAGAACGTATAGAAGGTGATTTCAGTGGAATAATTACCGTTGGTGTAGATAGTGATAATAATAAATTTGTACTTGAAACCAAAAGGCTAAAAGTCAATCCGTTTGAGCTTATAAATGAAATGTTTGAAGTTTATAAGCGGTTCAAACCACAGGCAATGGGTTTGGAAATGGCGGTATTCCAAAAGGTTTTAAAATACTGGCTGATGTTGGAAATGCAGAAACGTAATGTATACCTGCCAATAGTTGAACTAAAGAGCGAACAAAAATCTAAGGAATACAGGATTTCAGGATTACAGCCATTTTTTGAATTTGGCTCTGTGTATATTTCAAAGTCAATGAGAGAGCTTGAAGATGAACTGCTGACATTTCCGATAATGCGGCATGATGACTTGATTGACCCGCTGGCTTACCAGGTTAGTATGTGGAGTCCGCCAATAAAGCATGAAATTAAATCTATAGAAAAAGGCACTTTTGCGTGGTGGATGAAGAAGGTAATAGGTGAGCCTAAGAAAAAATATTTAATAGGCCATGATGATTATAAAGAAAAATTGAGGACGTAAATATGAGTGATTTAACAATTATAAAAAAGCCTGACGCTAAAATCTGGAAGGCACGAATAGAGATAGGCCAAAAGCTCAAAAAGGAAAAGTTTGATGAGCGTGCTAAGCGTATGAGAGAAATGTTTAAAGGCGACCATTTCCCCAATGCACCTGAAGGTGAATATATAGTTATAAACTACTGTTATGCAATTCTAAAAGCTATACTGCCGCAGATATATTTTCAAGACCCTTATTTGTTTTTAGAGGCAGGTGATGGCGAAACTACACCAGATTCCACATCAGCAGCAGAGGCAGTATTAAACCATTTCTGGTACACGATGAAAGTAAAACGCCAGATAAAAAAGATTGTACTTGACGCATTAATTTATGGATTTGGACTGGGCAAGATTGGCTATAATACTGACACGGCTAAGATTAAACTTGAGTCAGGTGCAGATTATACTGAAATGATAAAAGCTGAATATCCGTTCTTTAAAAGGACTTCTCCTGGCAGTGTAGTTTTTGATACTGACCCAAATTCAATAGATGACATTAAATGGCTTGCTACTAATTATTTCCTGCCTGTAGATGATGTCAAGAAAAACTATAAGAATGCTGATGACCTTGTAGGCGACTATTATAACGTTGAGTCGTCTTTTGTAGATAAACAAAAATATGGTACAGCTATACAGAACGATATTAAGCGTCAGTCTATTTGGGAAATACAGGATTTGGTTAGCGGTAAAATTCTGACAATAACAGAAAAGGCTGATAAGTTTTTAAAGGAGATTGATAACCCTTATAAACTTGATGGATTTAATTATAAATTTTTATATCTAAATGAAGTACCTGATGAAATATATCCGTTGTCAGATTTGGAACAGATTAAGGATATTGTTTTAGAATTTGATAAAACTGAAACACAGTTACTAAATCACAGAAGCAAGGCTATAAGAAAAGTTGTATCGGAAATAGGTATATGGGCAACTGATGAGGATAAGGATAATTTCTTTAACAATGCCGATATGCAGAATGCAGAAGTTAAACAAAATATGTTAGAACGAATAAAGGTATTTGACGCTTCAACAATAGACGCTTCACTTTATAACATACAAAGTGAGCTTAAAGATAACCTATATAAAATATCGGCAACTGCTGAAAATCAATTATCATCTGATAGCACTACACAAAAAACTGCAACAGAGATAAACAAAATTGATGCTAATTCACAAATTAGAAATTCAGACCGTATTGATAATGTAAGGGATTTTGTAATAGATACTGCTGGTGCATTGCTTAAAATATTACAGCAGTTTATGAGCAAAAAAGTATCAGTTAAATATAAGGACGGCTGGGAAGAATTTGCCAAAGAAGATATTAAGGGTAATCACAATATCAGGATAGAAATAGGCGATATGTTAAAGCCTAATACTGACCAGGACAGGGCAAGGATAAGCCAAGTACTTACTGAAACTATCGAGGCTGTAGATGAGCAAGGGCTGCCTATAGTAAACAGGCGTGAACTTGTAAAAACATATTATGTAAAATATGGATTTACAAAGGTTGATATAGAGAAATTAATACCTCCACCTCCGCCACCTCCACCTCCGCCACCTGTACCACCGCCACCACCCGAACCCCCAATACCTCAACTTAGTGGCAATATTCCACCTGAACAACTTATGCAAATGCTAACTGCTCCAGGTACAGTACAACCACAGGAACAAATGCCACCTGAAATGGGGCAGGGAATATGAAGTTAATAGATAAGCGGTGTAACAAGTGTAAAAGAATTTATGAATATATGTTGGATTCAGACAATAGTAAATGTGAGTGTGGAGGTACATTACTTAGGTTATATTCGGTTAAACCTGAAATATTCAAAGCCGGTTGGTATGAGAACTTCGAGTTTGACCCGATTTACATAGATACAAAAAAACAATTTAAAAAGGAAATGAATAAAAGAGGACTCGTTAGAGTCTTTTAAATAGGAGGATATAAATGGCAGTTGAAACCAATAATCCTACTGTTGTCGAACCTGTAGTTGTCCAAGAACCAAGCGAATCGCAAGGTCTGGAAGAAGCAGCAGAGGTAACAGTTGAAGGAACTGGAACAGAAGCAGTACAACCGGAAGCGGATACTGCAACTGAAAAAGTGGAAAAAGCGCAAGCAAAAGGTGTGGACTTAAATAAGGCAATAGCAAAATTGTCGCCAGCAGAACAGAAAGCATATAAGGCTTTTCAGGCAGATTATACTAAAAAATCACAATCTGCTGCAAAAGTAACCGAGTATGAAAACTACTTAAATAATCTGGTGACTGACCCTGAAATCTCGGCTATCTTAAAAGCAAGGCAGGAAAAAGCAAAAGTTGAAGCTGAACCCGATTTTAGCAAGATGACTGATGAACAGATATTTAATTATACTGTTAGGAAAGAAGCTAAAGTTGTAGCTTCCGAAGAAACCAAAGAGTTGAGGCAACAGTTAGCAGAGTTAATGGGAGATAGGCAAAGAACTCTTGTCGAACAGGGTAACAAGATAATAGATGATTTTGCGACTAATAAAAAATTAGACGTTGAAGATGTAAGGGAATTGGCAAAATATGCAGTAGGGCACAATGTATCACTTGATGAAGCTTATAAGGTAGCATACTTTGACAAAATTCCTGAAGCAGCTCGGCAGGAAGCCTTAGACGATCTTGACCTAAAAAAGAAAGCCAACCTTGAACTTGGAAATGTTCCATCTGGTGTCGCTCCGATAATGCCAGAAAAGCCTACCGTAAGACAGGCTTTTGAAATGGCACAAAAACAGTTAGGAATAAAAGAATAGGTGATTAATTATGGCAGTTAACTCAAATTTTGATACTTTGACTGCAACCACGTTAAAGAACTATAAAAAGACACTTGAAGATAACATTTTTTCAAGTAATGCTCTGTTCTACTGGTTGAAGTCAAAAGGTAATATGAAGGTGGATAATACAGG
>JBDRRF010000037.1:0-5925 GCA_043825875.1 Pseudomonadota bacterium
CCACTTTCAAAACGTTTCAGTTTGGTCAAGCTCAAGGCGGGAGAAAATTTCAACCACAGGAATACATTTAGTATTTCGAGGATTGAAATTTGAGCCCAACGCAGAGATCGGCCAAAATGGGGCGTTTTGAAACTGGCTCTAAGGCATAAGTATTTAAGCCAAACTTTTTAAGTATAACGTATCAAGGAGGGCAAATTTTGCCGAACGTTTTACGTACTCAAGACATTGTGAATGCTTATAATATAATATTCGGGCCAGCAGTTAACGTTTCGATTGATACTATAATGGATATCCGTCCGATAATGTTAAAAACCGCTTACCGAAAAAAAGCGTTTGAAACACATCCTGACCGTTGTTTGGTTATAGGAAAAATGAGAAAAGAAATGAATGAGCAATTCATTGAACTGAATATTGCCTACGAAACACTACAAACAGCCATCAAAAACAGCAGCCCTGTGATAAATAAAAGCAGTACTGTTATTAATAAAGAATTCAAGAAAAAAAATACAAATACAAACAATAGCAAAAACTCTGCTGACCATTTTTATAAAGGATTTCTTCCCAAACGCAAACTTTTGATAGGCCAATTTCTATACTACTCTGGCATAGTTTCGTGGAAAACACTAATTGATGCATTAGCCCTGCAAAAAATGCAGCGACCATCGGTTGGTCAGATAGCTCTTCAATGGGGAATCCTAAGCAAAAACGATATACACATTATACTTAAACAACGGGCACTTGAACGAAAACATGATAAGCGATTTGTCGAATATGCTTGCCTGAAAGGTTATTTAACCTCTTTTCAGCGATTAGCACTGCTCGGAAAACAGAGCAGTCTTCAACGGCCAATAGGTGCATTTTTTGTGGAAAAAGGTGTCCTTATGTCAGCGGATATGGAAATGATGGTAAATAGACTACAGGCGCACAACCGCAAGGCTGCTTTTGAAAGTATTTAAAATAAAACATCTGAGTAAATTAATATAGGGGTAGTTTTTGACGGTTTAATAAGTTAAAGGGAAATTTTTGCCGACATAGCTTTATGTCATAATCTTGACGCTTATTGACGGCCTTCCGTCAATTCATTTGATAGCATTTCCTATTTTCTTCTCCGGACAACCCTCTTTCTTACAGCTCTTTTGACCGGCAAACGAGTTGTTTTAGTTTTTTGTTCAGCCAAGCCAGCTGCTTTTTCTCCGGGAATAGCCTGAGTATAACGGCATGTTGCCCTTGGGCATCGAAGTACGGTTTCCCCATTGTTTTGAGTGTATTCTATAAGAAAAGTATTGCCGCATTTAGTGCATGTGAGATAATAAGGTTTTCCCCAGCTTATAAAACTGCATTGTTTGTTTGAGCATCTAAAATATACTTTATTTTTTATGGTTTTATTTGAAATGACTTTCCCGTTATTACAAACTGGGCAATGCATTGCCAACTCTTCTTCAAAAGCAGCGATCTGGATTTCAACTATATTATCTTCATTTATAAAACCGGGATTTATTTCTTCCTCACGCTCTTCTGTATCAAGTGATCCGGGCAATTTATCTTTTTCATCTACTTTGTTATCAATTTTAGCTGCGATGCTTTGCTCTTTACTTATTAATAATTCATTGTTTTGAATTTTATCGTTTTCAGAATCAGGCAAAACAGTATTTTGGGTATCAGAGCATATTGAAATATTTTCTTCACAGGCGTTTAATTCGTTTTCATCTGTTTTTTCTATAGCTTCTGATATGTTTATGTCTTCTTCATTTTCTTTGGAACTGTTTATTGCTTGTTCGGTAATTTCTTTATCAATAAAAGAAGTTTCTTCTATAATTTTTTCCTCTTTCTTTTCAAATGCCGGTGTAATCTTGGATTCTGAAAAAGGAGAGAAAAAGGGCTTAATTAAATTCCCTGACTTAATAATATTGCTTTCATTGTTGGTTTCTATCTTTTTTTTGGCAGAGATAAATTGTTTTTTGCTATTGGTTTCTGTCTTTTTTTGTTTGATATTTTTACTGCCGGAAATCAAGGCATCAGACTTCCGCTGCTTTGGTTTGCTGTCTTGTTTTTTTACCATAACCCCATGAAGTTGTAAGGTCTGACCGAATTGATCAAGGGCATAGGCAAGCTCTTTTCGGCCTGATATTGCTTCATCCATAGTTTGAATTATGTAGGCCGGGAAATTCATTCCACTCATGCTAGGGTAAATCAGGTCAAAAAGATTTGTAATGCTATATGTTAATTTGTTTACGCAGATAGTATTGTCTTCATTAATTTGAAGATATTTTTTTTGAATTAATTCTTCAAAAACCTTATCGAGTTCATCATCTGTTTCCAACCCGAGTTCGGATATTTCTTTAAATAAAGTTTCTTTAAAATATTTTTCAATATAAACCGGAAAATTATCCGATTGGCCGCCAATCTGTTCCCGTATAAGTATCAGGCACGCAATTTGTTTCAAAGTAAAAGATAAGTCAAAAATCTCATCATATACACCAATTAATTTTGTAATATGCTGTTTAAGAATTTCATTAAATTTACTTCTGATTTCAAGTTTATCGGTTTGATTCTCCATATATAATCCTACAGCCTATCCTTTTGAAACTGGCTCTTTTAAATAAAATATATCATTAATTTTCAGTAATTGTGCCCGCAACATCAGATACTGCCTGTGCAATTCTTTCCTGCATATTATCAGTATCATGAATATCACTTTGAACGTTTGATTCCGATATTGCCTCTTCAGCATTATCTTCATTCTTGAGGTTGTCTTCGCAGGCAGATTCATCACAAGGCAGATTGTTTTGAATGGAATCCTTGCAGGAGTTTTCCTCGCATCCCGGAGTGTTTACAAAAAGACAGCTTCCTTCTCTATCCAATAAAACAGTAAAATTGACTTTGACATCAAACTCAAGCCTGTAAGCCACCTGGTCATTATAAACAACAATATCTCCATGTTTATATTCTATATCATCACCGATATCCATACGATGCTGTTGTTTGAATATTTCTTCAACATTACCCCAGTCAAGGTCGCCGTTTATTGAATCTATTAGATCTTGCTCTCCATTTCTTATAATTTCCTTATCAATTATTTTCATCTTTAAAATCTCCCTTATAAATTATGGAGGAAAGAATGGTAGCAGCAAATTTGGTTTCCATAATATATAACTTTATTGTTTTAACGGTATATTTTCCCATTTATTCATTATTTCACAAGCAAGCTTAAGATAGCTCCTTGCGCCAGCAGATTTTATATCAGTCATAAATACAGGTTTACCATAAGCCGGAGAACTTCTTAACTTGCCACATGTTGGAATGCTGGTGTCAAATATGATATTTTTAAAACGATTCCTTAATTCTTCCGCAATCAATCTGGAAGATTTTTCCTGTTTATTCATCTTTGTAATAAGTATTCCTGCTATGTCATTTTTTAAGCCGTAACCTTTTTTTACCATTTGAAACGTGTCAAACAGATAACCAAAACCGGCAAGTGAAAGATATTCACAAGGTATGGTTACTAATAGCAACTCTGCTGCGACAAAGGCATTTATCATTAAAATTACAGGAGTCTGAGGCGTATCAATAACAATATAATCATACTGTTCCTTAACTTCTGCCAGAAGGTTGCGTAAAACTGATTCCTTATTATTTCCTGTGCCCAATGGAAATCTATATAGATCCAATTTCCCGGGAATCAGGTTAGGATAACCCGGGCCTTTATTTATTATGAGTTTTGTTATCGGAACTTTGCCGGTCATCCCTTGATAAAGAGAATTGGTAATCAATGTTTCATCCACTCCCAGACCTGTTGCGGCATGACCGATAGGATCACAATCAACAAGAAGGGTTTTTTTTTCAGCTATTGAAAATGCAGCTGAAAGGTTAATGGCCGTAGTAGTTTTTCCTGCGCCATCTTTTCTGGCAGTTATGCAGATAATGCGCCCCATATTTATAATTCCTCAGTAGTTTAACAAAATAAGCAAATAATATACCATTTATAAATAAAATTTAATGGTATTCGCAACGAATTAATATTATAACTTTTTATTATAAATATTCCCCTTTTTATATAAGCCAGCCTCTTATGAATCCGTCAAAAATACCACTAATCGCCAGTGCTTTATGACGGTTAATGTTTATCAAGATATTGTTAAATAATAACAAACTCTTGATATCTGGAAATGTAAAATGGAAGTATTGCGTGAATGGTATGAACTTTGCTTCAATACTTCTGATGGAAAGGAGTTCCCTGTGAATGAAGCAATTACTCTAAAAGGTATCGATCAAGCTATAAAAGGGCTTAATTATCGGAATAAAAATGCCCTTAAATATAAGCTTATTTACGCTATCAGAGAGTTTTATTACGATGACAGTTCTGTAGAGACTTTGGAAGAAATAGATTCGGAGAAACTGATCGGTCTGTTATGGAATACAGAGAGCAATCCAGCCGCCATTAATCACAAACGCAAAAACCTAAACAGCCTTAAATCCTCCATAAATGCCGAACTGAAAAAAATATATGAAGAAGATAAAAACCCCGAAGGAATAGTTATTGGGGCAAATAATATATTTTCCATGTCTGAGGAAGCAAAAGATAATACGCTGAAGACATTCGCAAATAAAGTTATGATAGAAGGTGAGGTTAGCCTTGATGATGTAGCAAAGGCATTAAGCACAATCGATAAAATATTGTCAGATTCAGAAACTAATTCAGCTGATTCTGCAAAGGATGAGCTGAAACAACTTGATAAATTAAAAGAAATAATCCGAGGGATGTCCGAAAAATATGGCGGGTTTGGTTCAAGCTCTGAATCTAAAGGTACAGGTGGTGATGAAAAAGATAATAGCGGAATATCTGAATCTAACGGTTCTGATCTTACTGGTACAGGAATTAGAAACGGAGACAACGGTGGATCGGAAAGTGAAGAAAGTGGTAAAGAAGATATCTCAGGAATATCCATAAAAAGTGGCTCCGATCAAACGGGCTCAGGATCAGAGGATAGTACTGAAGAAGGTTCTGGAGACAAACCCGGAGATAAAACTGATTCTAAAACAGATGGAGAAGATGGCAGTGGTGCTGATGCTTCGGGAACAGAAGCTTTTGAAGAAATAGATGTCATAGATGATGACAATGAAGATCTTGAGATAATAGAAGATATCGAGTCCGACGATATCGAAGAAGAACCCGGGTTAGGTGCCGGTAACGGCGATGGCTCAGAATCGTATGATGAGGGTGATGTTTCTGCTAAAGGCACTATTGAAACCACAGATGACATAAATGAAGAAACTAAAGACCTTGAGATAATCGAAGAAATCGAGTCCGATGATCTTGATGAAATTGAAGAAGCTCTTGATGAAAATATTGAAGAAGTAATTGAATCAGGTACAGAAAATATTCCAGACCACCTCTTAGAAGCATCAGGTTCTGAAGCGGAAAGTGCAGGAGGTGATGAAAAAGATAAAAGCGGAATATCTGAAACTGACGGTTTTAATCTTACTGATACTGGACATAGAAGCGGAGACAAAGGTGGCTCAGAAAGTGAAGAAAGTGGCAAAGAAGATATCTCAGGAATATCCACAAAAAGTAGCTCCGATCATACTGGCTTAGGATCAGAGGAGAGTGCTGAAGGAGGTCCGGGAGACAAGCCCGGAGATAAAACTGATTCTAAAACAGATGGAGAAGATGGCAGTGGTGCTGATGCTTCTGGAACAGATGCTTTTGAAGAAATAGATGTTATAGATGAAGAAACTGAAGACCTTGAGATAATAGATGATATCGAGACCGACGATCTTGATGAGATTGAAGAAGCACATGATGAAAATATAGATGAAGTAATTGAAGCAGCTACAGAAAATATCCCAGACGACCTTTTAGAAGCATCGGGTTCTGAAGCCGAAGGTACAGGAGGTGATGAAAAAGGTAATAGCGGAATATCTGAA
>JBDRRF010000038.1:0-90829 GCA_043825875.1 Pseudomonadota bacterium
AAAATTCCTCACTGCTGCCTCCCGTAGGAGTCTGGACCGTGTGTCAGTTCCAGTGTGGCTGATCATCCTCTCAGACCAGCTAACCATCGTAGCCTTGGTAGGCCATTACCCTACCAACAAGCTAATGGTACGCGGGCTCATTTTCAAACAGTAGCTTATACATAGAGGCCACCTTTGATCTTTTAAACCGAGGATTAAAAGATATTATCAGGTATTAGCCCGCCTTTCGGCGAGTTATCCCAAATTCGAAAGAAGATTACCCACGCGTTACTCACCCGTGCGCCACTTTACTATCTTTAGCAAGCTAAAGAGTTCTCGTACGACTTGCATGTGTTAAGCACGCCGCCAGCGTTCATTCTGAGCCAGGATCAAACTCTCCAATTAAACTTTTGACTTTTGATTCTTTGCATGCAAAAGCATGCGCCCTAACTCACAAGCTGTCACTATTTAGTTTTCAAAGATCAAGTGGTTGCCAAAGCGGCAACCTCTGTACTGAAAAAGATATTTTATACTTTATCATAACCCTTTGTGTCAAGTTATTTTTTAATTATTTTTTAAAAAAATAACTTCTGAAACACAATCGGTTACCTTTTACAGAAAGGAGTTTTATAGCAAATTAACTTTCTGTTTGTCAAGCTGTTTTTATCTTAAAAATAACGTTTAATGGCTATTCCCAAAGATATCATTATCTGCAATCTGAAGAAATTCTGATTTTGCGCACTGCAAAATTTTCCAGCCTCTATGAAGTCTATATTTGTAAAAAAACAAAGCTTCAAATATTTAAAACGTAGCGTTTTCTATCCTTAGGGACATCTTATGTCAAGCGATATTTTACTGTTTTATTCTAATTTTATGAATCCGCTTTTTGCCTGATCTTAACAAGATCTCCATCTCATTGATATCATTTAAGGTAATCAATTCGTCAAACTTTTCGATTCGCCTATCATTTATATAAGCGCCTCCCTGTTCGACAAGCCTTCTTGCGGCAGCTCCGGATGAAGCAAGTTCTACCTCATGAAAAAGTTTAAAAGCGGGAATTCCCAATTTAAAAACATCATGATCAATATAAGAACAAGGAACGGATACGTCTTTGATTTCAGCGCTCTCTCTTGGTACAGAGCTGTGTATCAACATATCTTTCGGAACAGATCGTTTGTTAAAAACGCTTGCAGCAGCTTGGTATGCTTTAACCGCTTCATCACGCCCGTGTGCAAGTAAAGTTGTTTCAAACGCAAGTATTGTTTTGGCACTATTTAAATCAGCTCCTTCTAATTTTTCGATATCTCTAATCTCATTTATCGGTAAAAACGTAAAAAGAGCCAAAAAACGCGCTACATCCCTGTCGTCAGTATTTATCCAGTACTGATAGTAATCATAAGGAGTTGTTCTTGCTGGATCCAGCCATACAGCGCCTTTTGCAGTTTTTCCCATTTTAGCTCCATTACTGGTTTTTATTAATGGAAAAGTAATGCCAAAAGAGATGCTTTTTTTAACTTTTCTTATAAGTTCAATGCCTGCAACAATATTTCCCCATTGGTCACTACCTCCCATTTGCAGCTGGCACTGATATTTATTAAAAAGTTCTAAAAAATCATATGCCTGTAATAACATATAATTAAACTCAATAAAGCTAAGTCCTTCTTCAGAATCAAGTCTTAGCTTATAGCTTTCGGCTTTTATCATCCGGTTAACTGAAAAATGCCTTCCTATATCTCTTAAAAAAGGGATATATTCTAATTCACTAAGCCAATCATTATTATTAACAAGAAGAGCCTTATTGTCGCTAAAGTTAATAAACCGTGAGAGCTGTTTTTTTATACCGGCAATATTGTCTTCGATCGTTTCAGGCGTCAGAAACTGCCTCATCTCGGTTTTTCCGCTTGGATCGCCTATCAGGCCTGTTCCACCACCTATAAGAGCAATAGGTCTGTGACCATATTTTTGCATATGGGCAAGCGCCATTATAGGGACAAGGCTTCCAACATGCAAACTCGATGCGGTGGGGTCAAAGCCTATATAGCAAGTGACCTTATTATTACCGATATAGTCTTTGAGCTCCTCATCATGAGTGGTGTTTTCAATAAAGCCTCTTTCTTTGAAAATATCAATTAAGTCAGCCATACAACCCTCATTTATTTGCGAACTCAACAGCTCTTGTTTCACGAATCACTATCACTCTTATCTGCCCGGGGAAAACAAGCGATTCTTCTATCTTTTTGGCAATATCTCTGCTTAACATGACTGAATCTGCATCCGATATGATCCCGCTTTCTACAATCACTCTAAGTTCTCTTCCGGCCTGAATAGCATAGGTGTTTGAAACACCTTTAAAAGAATTGGCTATTTTTTCCAGATCTTCTAACCGTTTAATATAGCTTTCAAGCATTTCTTTTCTGGCTCCAGGCCTTGCTCCTGAAAGAGCATCCGCAGCCTGGACAAGATATGCATATACGGATGAAGGCGGTATATCTTCATGATGAGCAGCAATTGAATGCACAACTTTAGGGGCTTCACCAAATTTTTTCGCAAGATTCGATCCGATTACAGCATGTGGCCCTTCGACCTCATGATCAATTGCCTTGCCTATATCATGCAACAGACCCATACGTCGTGCAAGCTTTGCGCTAAGCCCAAGCTCCGAGGCCATTATTCCGCTTAAAAAACCGACCTCAATTGAATGCTGTAAAACATTTTGCGTATAGCTTGTTCTGTATTTTAATCTTCCTATATACTTTATTAGTTCATTATGAATCCCATGAACACCCAGATCAAAAGCTGCTTGCTCACCAGCTTCCTTTATAACCTGATCAACCTCAATACCAACTTTTTTTACTACATCCTCTATTCTTGCCGGGTGAATCCGACCGTCAGAGATAAGCCTCATAAGTGAAATACGTGCCACTTCTCTTCTTACCGGATTAAACCCTGATAGAATTACTGCTTCAGGAGTGTCATCTATAATAAGATCAATTCCGGTAGCTGCTTCAAGGGTCCGTATATTGCGCCCTTCTCTTCCTATTATTCTTCCTTTCATTTCATCGCTAGGAAGTTGAACAACAGAAACAGTTCGTTCAGCTACATAGTCCGAAGCATATCTTTGCATAGCAGTAGCCATAATACTTTTTGCTTTCTTCTCAGCCTCTTCTTTGGCTTCATTTTCTATTTTTTTAATTAGCTTTGCACCATCATGACGGGCTTCATTTTCCATGGCTCTAAGCAAAAGCTCTTTAGCCTGTTCAGCGGTTAAACCTGATATTCTTTCAAGTTGTCTGTTTTGTTCCTCGATTATTTCATTGTATTTATTTTCACTGTTCTCAATATTATCTTCTCTTTTTTTAAGAATAGCTTCTTTCCGTAAATTTTCCTTCTCTTTGCGTTCAATCTGGTCAAGCTTATTATCTAAACTTTCTTCTTTTTGAATAAGCCTCTTTTCACGTTTTTTAAGCTCGGCTCTTGTTTCCTTGGTTTCAAGATCAAATTCTGTTTTCATCTTGAATAATTTATCTTTTGCCTCTATCTGGGCTTCTTTAATAACAGCTTCCGACTTTATCTTTGCGGCTTCTATTATTCTGGTAGCCCCATTCTCTGCTGCCTTGACTTTTTGGGAAGTCATTTTTCCTTTTACCCAATAGGCAACTAAATATCCTATGGCAAACATTACTACGCCAATTATTATCAGGTATATGTTCATTATCTATCTCCAGTTGTTCAAAATTAGCTTATATAAAACAAGATAGGTTAAGCTACCATGTAAAATTTAGCAATTTAAAAATTAATTATGGGCAGTGGCATAAAAACAGCTGATGGGTAGGAGGAAAACGGTAAGGGGCAAAGATAACTCCTCAAAGATATCAATTCTATTTTCCGGGCAAATATAATACCCCCGCACTGTGCCGTGTTGGCAAGCCCCTGAACCTAATGTTCAAAGTTGGCGCCTTATGGTTTTTTTAGGCTTTTCTGTACAGGCAGAACATGCACACCAAAACCAAGGAAGGCTCCCTAAATTTTCTTTGTTGGATCAAAGATCAAATACCAATCACAAACACGGCAGGGGTATTATAAAAAACCAATTTCGTTCCGAAAATCCCGGTCGGAGAAAAATTCTATATTTGAGAAATCGAAGATAAATCCTCTATTTTCAGCTTGTTACTATTACAATTATGAAAGTAGGAACAAAATGTCTTTTCTGATTTTTAATATTGTTGAATTTATTTCAAGTCCGTATTTAACAAATATTATCAAAAATCTAATATTAAAAGCTTTCTAATTTATTCAATAGCATTGACGATTTATCAGAAATTTTGCGAATAAAATCCACATGGTTGTCTTTGATATCAATATTATCTCCAGCAATATTCATAGCAGTCAATATCATAATTCCAAGCGGATTAAAGCGTGCCGGTGAGCCCTTCTGTTGAGACTCAACTTTTTTTACTTCTTTAACAAGCAGCTCGGCCACTTCTTTAGCTTTTTCAACCTGAGTTTCAGCTTTGAATGTATATTTCTTTCCAAAAAGCTCTATTGTTATAATTTGTTCCAATAAGAAATATCTACCTTTCAATGTAATTTAATGGCATTTAACTATCAGCCTCTGTAACATCACCCAGCCTGTTAAGAAGATTATCTATCTTTGATTTAATAATATCTCTCTCCTGTATGTAGTCCTTTTCCCTTTCGCTCTTTTCCTGTAGTTCCTCCTCTAACTTTACTATAGTACTCTTAAGTTCCGAGTTTGTTGCTTCATATGATTTGCAAACTGCAACCAGTTTTTCAAGTCTGTTTTCTATCTCATCAAATTGCCGCAGGATCAGTTCTTTATCCAAGTTTTCACCTCATATCCATAATCTTTTATAATATTTAATTCATGCCAAAGTCAAGATATAATACATCATTTCCTTGTATCGAAAATTATTGAATCATTCTTTTTTTCATTATTTTTTCCACAACCATCAACTCCTCCAAGCTGTTTACACCTAATACCTCTTCACTGTCTTGACCTATCATCGCTCCTACCTTTTTGTTTTCGGAATATCCGATTTTAACAACATCTGTAAGATAAAATTCACTCTGAGCGTTATTTGCTTTTATTTTATTCAGAGAATATTCCAAAAAGTCTCTCTTTATACAATATATTCCTGAATTAATAATGTTTATACTTTTTTCTTCATCATTTGCATCAGCTTCTTCTATTATCCCGGACACACAGTTTTTTTCATCCATAATAATCCTTCCATATCCTTTAGGATTATCGATTTTAACTGCAAGAACAGATACGTCACGATCCGATTTAATATGGCCTTCATATAGCTTTTTTACCGTATCAAAAGACAGAAGCGATACATCCCCACACAGTATTAAAACCTGCTTAGAATATTCGGGCAGAAAAGATAAGGCACACTTAACCGCATGCCCTGTACCAAGCTGCTCTTTTTGTAAAGCAAAAGTGACATTATAATCATTTGATACTACCTCGCCGACTTTTTTAGCTTGATTTCCAACTACAACAACAATGTTATCGCCGGCAATTTTTTTAGCTGTTTCAAGAATATACATAATCATAGGCTTACCATTAATCTCATGTAATACCTTTGCCTTATCTGATTTCATCCGTTTCCCTAATCCGGCAGCAAGAATTATAGCAACAAGTTGATTGTCCATTTCTAACCTAATATCCTTTTTCTATAATTTATCTATGTAGAGCCACTTTCAAAACGTTTCAGTTTGGTCAAGCTCAAGGCGGGAGAATATTTCAACCACAGGAATACATAGAGTATTTCGAGGATTGAAATTTGAGCCCAACGCAGAGATCGGCCAAAATGGGGCGTTTTGAAACTGGCTCTGTATATTAAACAGCTACTCTTCTTTATCCTATATATTGAGATTATGTCCACAAATTAAAATGGTTTCCATTTTATTGAACATACCAGCACTAAAATTGAAAATCAATACCACTGGAGCTAATTTCAAAACGTTTCAGTTTGGTCAAGCTCAAGGCTGGAGAAAATTTCAACCACAGGAATACATTGAGTATTTCGAGTATTAAAATTTGAGCCCAACGTAGAGATCGGCCAAAATGGGGCGTTTTGAAACTGGCTCACTGGATTTATCAAAAATTATTCGTCAGACAACAACTTATTTTTAGAATGTTTTTGTTACAAATGATTTTCTTCTGAGTTTATCCTGAAAATCAACACTTCCATCCTTCACAATTACATTAAGATATTCGATATTACGGTTAATCGCTTCGATATAAAGATTGCGGTCAATCATAAATCTCTCTTTAAAATGGCTTTGTGCATACTTATAGACATTAAAAAAAGTTTTGGAAAACCGCTTTTTCATTAATTTATGAAAACTTAAGGTTTTTTTTATGATATCAAACTCAATATTAAACCCTTTGATTTCAGCCTCTTTAAACTCATAAAACAAAAATAATAGTTTCTCCAGATAGTCCCTGTCTGACATCTGAGATAAAATATCGGATGTGCCAAGTATATATCCGGATAGTTTTTCTTCATCGGAGGAAAAAGCTATGGTATCCGGTTTAATCTGCAAATCTGTACACAAAATAAACTTATTCATAGGTAAAAATTGATCCGGAGCAATTTTAAAAGCCTCATGATGCCTTTCAATAAATTGAATACTTCTTTTTACATGAGTTGCGGTATGTTTTGCACCGGTGCCTTTACTATCATTATTTTCTTGAATATACCCCGTATCATGAAAAAGGGCAGAGTTCAGAAGGGCTGAAGCAAGTAAAATCGGAAGGGGTTTGTTTTCCAAGTTGTATCCATCTATTAATCGGGCGGTTGCAAGCAAAATATCCAGAGTGTGCGTGAAATCATGATATTCAGTGTTGCATGCCTTATAACCCGGAAACTTCCCATCAAATAGGGTTTTTATAATATAAAAATTATCATATATAGTATCAAAATTTCTGTTTGAATAATGGAAACAAAAGGTCTTTCTGACCTCAGTGATAATTGATTCAGGACTGGAATTACGTATAAGCTTTGACAACTGGATACTATCGCTTGAATTCACATGCATAGCCTTTATTTAAGAAACAAGTGAAATTTATCCTTATAATTAGAGCAGGTCGATTTTTATGACAATGCAAAAAGAGTTTATTTTCTTTTCAATCCGATAGTTATCTATCCTATAGATAGCTATAAGTCAATAAAAAAGGGCTTACAGCTCTTATCAGCCATAAGCCCTTAAATTATCTGGTAGGCGCGATTGGATTTGAACCAACGACTTCTACCGTGTCAGGGTAGCGCTCTCCCCCTGAGCTACGCGCCTTTATTATTATTGGCATTAGCATCAGTTAATTTTTGTGTCAAGAGATTTGGATTGCTTCTTTTTTGGATATGAACTTTTGAATAAAAGAATTTTTTGAACCATTGTCGATGATGCGATGATGCCAACATATGAGATTGCACTATATAATTTGACTTTGCAAAAAATATCAGTTATTTTTGCACGAAAAAAATCTCCCGTTATAATTCTCCTCTTTTTTTCCAGCCGGCATATCTCATCTTCGCAGGGAGAGAACTTGTTGAATCAACAAGTAAAAACAAACCCGGAACGAATCGGATAAATATCCATCTTAACGCAGGAAACAAGCAAAGCAAACCTGTAATAGAGGAAATGATATCCCCATGACTATAATACTTATTTTGTCGCTATCTATTTCCCTGCAATTCTTTGCAGCATTCATGGCTTTCAGGCTTATTCCTATTACCGGCAAACGGTTAGCCTGGAGTTTTATCGCAGTAGCCCTGATGTTTATGGCTATGAGGCGGTGTATCCCTCTTATCCATATGCTTTCCGGAAACACGATGATCCGTCCGGATTTAAACGCCGAACTCTTGGCCCTCTTAATATCAATCTTAATGACAGCCGGCATAATAAGGATCGCTTCAATTTTTTTGGAACGCAAGAAGACGGAAGATACACTCCGGCATTCCGAAGCCTTTCTTAATAAAATTATTGAAGAAAGCCCCAACCCAATGTGGATTGCTGATGAAAAAGGCACACTGATCAGAATCAACCAGTCTTGCTGCAATTTATTAAACCTCATGCCGGAAGAAGTTATCGGAAAGTATAATGTGTTCAATGATAATATTGTTGAAGAACAAGGGCTACTCCCCTTAATAACATCAGTATTTGAGGAAGGTAAAACAGTAAGATTTGACATTACATATGAAACAACTCAACTTAAACAGCTTGCACTTAATAAAAAAGCATTTGTGATTCTGGATGCCTCCATTTTCCCCATATGGGATTCAAACGGAAAAATCACGAATGCAGTCATCCAGCATATTGACATCACAGAGCGAATCCGGGCTGAGGAGGAGAAACGCGAGAGCGATGAGCGATTTAGGCTCATGTTCATGAATGCTCCTATGCCCTACCAGTCACTTGATGAGAAAGGGAATTTTATTGAAGTAAACAAAGCTCTTGTAGATATCTTGGGATATACTCGAGAGGAATTGATTGGCAAAAATTTCGGAGACGTCATTCATCCGGACTGGGTTGACCATTTCAAGGAAAACTTTCCCAGATTCAAGGCCATAGGTGAAGTTTTAGGCGTTGAGTTCGAGATGGTAAAAAAAGACGGTTCCACCATCCTAGTGTCATTTTATGGTAATATTCTAAAAGATGACCAGGGCCATTTTGAAAGAACGCAATGTATCTTTCAAAACATAACAGAGCGCAAGCAAGCGGAAGAAGCGCTTAGGATTAGCGAAGAAGGATACAGGTCCTTAATCGAAAATCAAACCGATCTTGTTTGCCGTTTTAGCCCTGAGGGAACTTTTACATTTGTCAATGATGTGTATTGCAAGTTGTTTGGAAAAACAAAAGATGACTTGATCGGTAAAAAATGGTTTCCTTTGTCTCTGGATGATGACTTCAAAGAAATTCAGGGAAAACTGCTGAAATTGTCCCCGATAAACCCGGTTGTGAATATTGAAAATAGAGTGCGTTCTGTCAATGGAGATATACATTGGATACAGTTTGCCAATAAAGGTTTTTTCGACCTTAACGGAAATATGATAGAAATTCAATCTGTAGGACGCGATATAACCGAACTCAAACTGGCGGAAGAAAAAGCGGCTCGAACAGCATGGGAGTGGCAAGCTACCTTTGATTCCGCAAATGATGCTATCTGGGTTCTGGATCAAAAACAGCGGGTATTGCGGTCGAACAAAACCGCGGAGCGGTTTTTTCATCTCTCCTGTGAAGATTTCATTGGTAAACACTGTTGGGAAATTGTGCACAACACATCGAAACCGATCCCCGAATGTCCTCTCTCCCGGGCGCAAAAAAGCCTTTGCCGCGAGACCATGGAATTACAGATCGGCGATAACTGGTTTCAAGTTACCGCAGATACCATCATAGACGTGGCCGGCCATTATGCCGGTGCAGTCCACATCATCCGCGACATCACCGATCGCAAAAGAATGGAAGAAGAGCTTTTGAAGGCACAAAAACTTGAATCCGTGGGAATTCTTGCAGGAGGCATAGCCCATGATTTCAACAACATCTTAACTTCAATATCAGGAAACATTTCCCTGGCGAAGATGCAGGTAAAGCCTGAACACGATATCTTTGATCTGTTAAGCGCAGCAGAAACCGCCTCAGTCAAGGCCCAGGGTCTTACAAGGCAGTTGCTGACCTTTGCCAAAGGCGGAACTCCGGTAAAGGAGACTGCTTCTATTCAAAAGCTTATCAAAGAATCTTCTCTCTTTTTTTTGCGGGGTTCAAAATCCGCATGCAAATTTCAGATAGCAGAAAACCTATGGCATGTTGATGCGGACCAGGGACAGATAAACCAGGTCATTAACAATATTGTGATAAATGCAAATCAGGCAATGCCGGATGGAGGTACTATCTGGATTACGGCAGAAAATCTTATGCCGGAAAAGATACATGCAATACCGGTAAAGCCGGGAAGATACATCCGCATATCGATAAAAGATCAAGGGGTGGGCATAGCTGAAAAACATCTTTCGAAGATATTTGATCCATATTTTACTACAAAGCAAGCCGGAAGCGGCCTTGGACTTGCCACGGCTTATTCCATCATAAAGAAACACAACGGTCACATCTTAGTAGAATCTGTTCCGGGGATAGGAACCACGTTTGATATTTATCTGCCGGCTTCCGACAAAATGATTCAGGAAACAGAAGAAGAAGTTCTATTAAAAGGCCGGGGTAAGATACTTGTGATGGATGATGATGTACTGCTTAAAGAAATGGTCAAAGAGATGCTCAATTTGCTTGGTTATGAATCGGAGTTCGCAAAAGATGGCGATGAAGCTATTGAGATGTACAAGGAAGCGATTGAATCAGAAAAACCTTTTGATGCCGCCATCTTGGATATTACAATTCCCGGCGGTATGGGAGGAAAGGAAACCATAAAAATACTACAGGAAATAAACCCCAAAGTTCAAGCCATCGTTTTCAGCGGTTACTCTGATGATGAGGTTCTGGCAAATTTTAGTAAATACGGCTTTAAGGGCATGATGCCAAAGCCTTTTGATGTCTATAACTTGGGGAAAGTGCTAAATGATGTGTTAAAAGATAACAAAGATGTTTGAGAAATACCTGATTTTGGGTAACTCATGGAAAGAAACAATCTAGCAGCCATCTACCTGCCTATTGATACGCATAGGAGTTGACCTGCGAGGTCTGGCGGTTAAGAATCAAACCAAGCACCTTTTCCCTGGGCAGCATTTGCAAAGCTTTGTTGACTTCGGACATGGGCGTTTTGCCGGCCTGCACAACCAGTATAATCCAGTCTACCAGCGGAGCAAAAGCCAGTGCATCGGCTCCGGCAAGAAGAGGCGGAACATCAAAGAACACATAACGCTCAGGATATCGGCCCTTCATCTCTGTAGCAAGCTCCCGCATCCGCGGCGATGCTATAACTTCGCTGCTCTCGTGGATGGTTTTACCGCCCGAGATAACTGTCAGCTTTTCCACACCTGGCCAAACCACAAGATCATAAACAGGTGTGCCATCGAGTAAATGGTTTATAAGCCCTACATCGCTATGATAACCCATTGTCTCATGGATGCTCTGCTTCCGCAGATCACAATCCACCAGCATGGCAGTGTGTTCGTATTCCTTTGCAAATGTGAGAGCAAGGTTTATGGCAGTGGTTGTTTTGCCTTCTCCGGGAAGGGCGCTGGTAATCATTATGGCACGTCCTCCCTGTTCCTGAGTTAGGCGCAGTATGCGGGTTCGAAGTACATTATAGTACTCTACTTCCGGACTGTTCGGGAACATAGCCACACAACGGTTTTTTGAAATAATATTAGGATCAAGCCTTACGCTCTTGGACTGAGAATAGTTTGGAGACACCCAGCCGGCTTTCTTCTTGCTTTCGGGCAAAGCGGCAAGATCAATTTTATCAGTCGGATCTGCTTCTTTTGATTCCTTTTTTTTCGTTTTGTCAGAAAACATATTAAGTTTCATAGGGTGCTCCTTTTGATTTTAATAGCTTTGAGAAATGACCAATTTTGCTTCTTATTTCAACTCATAAAACATCTTTTTCTTATTTCTAAAATCTCATCCTCAAGTAACGCAATATACGAATCCATAAAACACCCAGATCTATAATAAATAAATGAATAACTACCAGAGCCACCAAAGCACATACAATCATGGCAATCAGTAAAGATATTCGTTTTTTTCTATGCCGGGCTAAATCTTCCGTTGTGACAATCTCCGGTATCTCTGCGAGAACGGGTATCTGAAAGGCCTTTGTTAAGTCATCGGATCGGCGAACTGATTGGTCGGAGAATTCCTGGATAGAGGCCATACCCACTCCAGCGCCAATTCCAAAAATAAGCCCGATAAGAAGAATAACCGGAATATTCGGCTTTACCGGTTTCTCAGGAAGTCCGGCAGGGCTGATCAGCGTAAAGCGCTCACCAAGCTGATCCTTTTCAAGTCCTGATGCCACCTTTGCTTCCATAAATTTTTTCATCAGATCATTATATTTAGCCTGTGTACTATTTCTTTCAGCCAGCAGATTATTATATCCTTCCTCTACACGGGGAGAAGCTTCAATTCTTTGATTAAAATTATTTCTTTTTATTTTCAAATCGTCAATCTGTCGTTTTGCAGATTCGATTTCTGATTGTATGCTGGCCAATTGTGAACTGATGGTAATGTACGCAGGAGTGTCTAATTGTCGAACCGCCGATAAATCACTTACAGTATTTTGACGTTTTTCAAGCTCTGCAATTTCTGCTTTTGTTTTGATTACATCAGGATACTCATCAGATACTCGGGTTCTTAAATTAACAAGCATTGCCCTTAGTTCCCTTAACCGTGCCTGGTCACCCAGTTGGGCATCTGAGGGTATGTTTGCCAGTTGAGCCTGAGTGGAGCTTTCTTTCTCCCGAAGGGTTCGGAGCTGGTCATTAAGCAGGCTTAAATCTTTATCAATACGGTCCAGTGTTATAAGGTTGAACTGAAATAGTTCTGGAAGGGCAACATTGTTTTTTTCTTTATAAGAGGCAATTTTCTTTTCCAATTCAGCCAGATTTTTCTGGACTGACTTCATTTCATCCTCTAAGAATTTTGTCGTACTTGATGTCTGCTGGGCCTTTACCTTAATATTTTCTTCCAGATAAAGAGACGTAAGCACATTTGCAACCTGCTGAACGACCACCGGATTTCTTCCCTCGTAAGAAATAGTAAAGGCAATTGTAGCCTCTGTGGGTCTTCCGGTCCTTTGATCGATGACATCGGCAGTCACGGTATTGAACTTTATATCCTCATTACGCATGTTACCTACGATCTCTTCAGTCGTCATTCTATCTCTTTTATCAGCATAAAGATTGAAGCGATTAATGACGCTGAGAAGACGCGGCGTGCTCATGATCCTCTGGGTAATGGTTTGCAGACGCTGTTCCGCAAGACTTGTCACAGTTGCCATAACATAGTCACGGGAGATTTCCTGCTCTTCGATAAGAATCGTGGATGTGGAGCGATAGACAGGGTCTATGCTAAAGCAGATTATCACGGCAATCAAGAAAACGACAACTGTCGGAACAATAAGTCCCCATCGCCTTCTTTTAATAATTCCGATAAGCTCATTGACTGTTAGTGTGGCCTGTGTTTCCATAAAATTCCTTTCCAATTATGTTACAGGGTTCGAGGCTTCGATGGGCCAAGGGTTCAAGTGGTTATTATCTTTATCAGGTTTTTTTGCATTTCACTCAAACCCCTGAATCCGCAAATCCTTAAATCCTTTTCCTTCTTCAACCTTGAACTGTGAACCGTAAACCTTTTTTCAACCCTTCTTCAACTATTCCAAAAGGGGATGCTGAATATAGAGTCGAATAGAAAAAAGATGTCTATCAGCCTCTGTATCCGCCACTTTATTATAATATTTGGTATAGTTATATGACGACTTAACAAAGATATCTTTTGATATCTTGTAACTAATGCCTGGACTAATATAGTAGCTTTTCGTATCGATAATGTCCGTCGAGAATTCAAACTGATCTGATTTATTGGTAAAATAACCGGCATAGAGAACAGCCGATAGCTCATAGGTCATTCTAAAACCTGTGCTTAGCGTCAGAGCATCTCGTGTAACAGCATTGGAATATCCACTACTTGACGGTCGTACATCCCTAGAAAACGTGAGTTTGCCGCTACCGCGTTCTCCACTGTAATTGAGAAAAGCTTTCCCAAGCCAACCCCATCCATCTTCAGTTTCTTCATAAACTACCCACTTATATAAAAACGGCGGCAATACCGGTTCCAATCGGGATTCTAAAAATTCAGTATGTGCATAGCGCAAACCTGCATCAATACGGGCGCTCCATAGCTCGTTGATATCTTGGGAAACCCCTATGGTCCCCATTATGACATCCATCTGTGTGTCCGAAAAATCGAAATTACTATAACCGAGGTTAAGATCCCCCTTAAGAGCCGGAACATATTTGTTTAAATCGTGTGTAAGCCCGGCATTAATATCATGGGTTAGTATATCGGAATGATCCTCCTTTTCGTAAGTCTCCTTGCCATAAGCATAGGAGAATAAAAAGGCCGTTAGTTCAGTAACTTGGTAATCTGTAGAAAAAGCGGCATTGATCCGTTCCCGGCGCAAAGCCGAAGAAACAAGGCCGGTTGTTTCTATATCCCGATCAGGGCGGGAATCTCTTATATACCCGGCATCAGCTGAAATGCCGAACCGTGGTGTAATATTATACCCAAACTTTCCCTGGTATAATTGATCCGTAGCATTAAGATCGCGGTTGTTGGCATAGTGGTTATGGTCAAACCGGATTTTGACGTTGGCATTCGACCGCTCCGTTCGATTCACAAGTTCAAAAGCCGGAGAAAGAGTTGTGACAAAGTCGCTCTTAATGTTATCATACCCAAAAAAAACATTGCTGTTATATTCTTCTAACGCAGTTACAGAAGGTATAAGCTTAAATTCATCACTTCTTACAGCAGAAGGAATAACAATAAAAATAGTAAAAGTAAGTATCAGATAAATGAATTTTCTATTCATCATAGGGTATCAGTCCGGTGATCAGGGGACAACGACTATATCGCCTTTTTTCAGTCGAATATTCTGTTCCAGATTTTCACCTTTCACAATCTTGTCATATTCAAAAGGAAATATTCGTGTCTTACCATTTTCTTCACGAAAAATCTTTATTTTATTGTTTTTTGCAAAAACATTTAGTCCGCCTGCGGTTGAAAGGGCTTGCAGGACATTGATGTTGGCATTAAGACTGATTCGGCCTGGATTGTTTACCCGTCCGATAACGTAAACAATCATGCTATTGGCCTGTCTGACTTCAAGAAACAAAACTATATCCGGTACATAGCGGACGAGTTTGCCTTCAATTTCCGCTTTAAGCTCTGTAACGGTCTTTCCGGCAGCCTGCATGTTGCCAATCAATGGAAAGGAAATAAAACCGTCAGGCAAAACAGTTGGTACGCTAGTTAATGCCTCATCTTTCCATACTGAAATGCTCAAAACATCTCCAGGTCCGATTATATAACTCCCTGATTCAGGCAGAATAGCCTCTTCCTCAGCCGCCCAGCATATTGCATGTGACATAACCATTACAAAAGATGCCAATACAATTAAAACGTATATTTTTCTAAACATGGATACAGTCTCCTTCTTTGAATAGTTCGTATAGAAAGGGTTCAAGGATTCGAGGATACAAGGGTTCAAGTGTTTATGGTTCATAATTAAAAGTTCAAAGTTGATTGACTTGAATGCATAGAATCCTTTTTTTCATCACTCAACACTCAAAACAGTTTTTTTCTATCACTCGAACCCTCGGATCCTTTTTCTTTCCAACCCTGAACCTGAAACCTGAAACTTTTTTTGATTTTTCCAACCGTGAACCGTGAACTGTGAACTTTTTTTTAACGCATCCCATCCACTATCTTCTCAGCTTGCTCTCTGCCTGCGAATCCGGCTTCAGACGCCAAGGCCGATTGCAAATACTCTTTTGCTTTGTCAAAATTTCCGTTTTTGAAATATGCCATACCCAAATGATAAGCAAACGTAGGATTATGGGAAACTTCTGCCTGGGCTTTTTCAAGATATTCAATGGCCGGTTTCAACTCATTTCTCCGATAATAAATCCAGCCAAGAGTATCAAAAATAGCTGGATTATTTGGATTAAGCGTCTGAGCTTTTTTAGCAAGGCTCAAAGCCCGATCAAGATCTTTTGCACCCTGTCCATGTTCCGCCAGCAAAAAGGCCAGGTCATTTGCTGCAACCCAAAGATTCGGCTGAACCTTCATTAATTGCTCATATTCTGCTGTCGCTTTGCCCCATTTCTTTCTTGCAAGATAGCTGTTTATTAGCTTTAGATAGCCAAGGGGCAGCTTGGGAGCCTGCTGTTTAATTTTTGCATATTCTTTTTCCGCCTGCCCGAAATCACCGGATGCCCGAAAGAGATCACCCATTTCCGCCCTAACCTCCAGATCTTTGGGATTGGCATCAAGAATTTTTCGATACTGTGTTTCTGCATCTTTAAATTGTTTTTGTGTTATAAAAAGACGGGCCATAGCCCGAACTAAATCCCGTGATTTAGGCATAAGTTTTAAGGCATTTTGAACGGTATCAAAGGCTATATTGGTTTCCTTATTCAACATATGGGCCTCGGCAAGGCTAATATAGCCGGGTGCAAACTGAGGGCTTTCGTTCACAACTGTCCGAAAGGCTGAAACAGCCTGAAGTCCTTCTTTCTTCCGCAGATGAATGGCCCCCTTGATATAATTGGCATCACTGTTTTTGGGGCTTTCCTTTATTACTTCATCTACATATAACTTAGCCTTATCGATCTCATTTCTGGCAAGATAGATTCGAGCCAGTGTATTCTTTGTCTGGATAATTTGCCGGTCAGCCGGATTATTATCCAGGGATATACATTCCTGGAGCACCGCAATAGCCTGATCATAGCTCTTCATACGCGTAAGCAAATCAACCAGGGCAAAACGTATTAAAAAACTTTTTTCATTCTTACGGATACCCTCTTTCAACTCGTGCTCAGCCTCTGCCGGTTTGTTTTTTATTATATAAAATTTAGCCGCCTGAATCCATAGTTTCTCTTTCTCAGGTTCAGCTGAAACCATGGCAGTAAGAATTTCTTTCGCCTGCGACTCTTTGCCGGAGTTCCATAAAATATCTGCCAGAATCAGACGGTGCTTTATTTCTTTTGGCTCAATATCAATAATTACCCGGGCAATTCTTATCGCTTCATCTGTCTGATTCCTTTTCAGGGCAAGGTTGATCAGGGGAAGGTAAAGCGGTACAGCCTTTTTATTAACCTCGATGCCTTCCAGAAGTGTCTTTTCGGCCTTGTCCTCATTTCCCTTTATTTGATAGGCTAAACTTAATAGAAGGTAACCGTCTGGCTTTTGAATCTTGCTACCCACAACATCTAAGAGAAACTTAAGCGCATCGTCCGTATTTTTTTTAGCCAGCAAAACAGCCCCTTTAAGGATATTTGCATCTTCATTGTTCGCATCGCTCTTTAAAACCAGATCTGCTTTTGCCAAAGCCTCGTCCTTCTTACCCGTGCTGAGCAACAAACCGCCCAACTGAACATGGCTGTCCAAATTTCCCGGATCAAGTTCAACAGCCTTGGAAAAGTTTCCATAAGCAGCTCTTAGATCCCGGTTTTTCATAGCAATCAGGCCGAGCAGATGATATGCATCGGCAAATTTAGGATCGATTTGAATAGCGTTTTTAAGCTCCAGCCTGGCCTTAACATAATCTCCTTTTTCATACAGAGCTTTGCCTTTATTAAAAAACTCCATCTTCCTCTCTTCCGGCCCGCTGCACGAAGCAAGAAACGCAATTACCACCAGCACTATCCCCAAAAAAACACTGCGCCGCATAATCATTATATTACCTCCATTAGAGATTAAAGTTGAGGGTTCAAGGTTCTGGGTTCACAGTTCACTGTTTAGGGTTCAAATAAAAAAACCCGTGTTGAGTTTTGTGTTATAAATTGATCTTATTCCCTTCACTTGAATCCTCGACCCCTCGAATCCTCGAACCCTTTTTTTCTTTCTTCCTCACATCAACCCCCTCACACCTATAATCCCCAAACCAGCCAGAGTACTAATCGTAAGAGCATTAAATTCTCCCCTGAGTTCTGTGATCAAAACTTCATAGCTGAACAAAATAACTATCAGTTTCACCACAAGCACTCCCATGAGATGGCTTTGTATGGAATCAACCGGAAGATTAGGAATAACAATAGCTATAAAGAGAACCAGAAAATCCATGGTAGTCACATGGAAACCTTTACTCCTTCGGGAAAACTTGATTGTAAGAATAACAAAAAAGGCCATAACTGCCAGCCCAATATGGTACCCCATCAGTATTTCCGGTTTCATCCAATCTGCTATTCCTTCCTGACTAAGGTAGAGGATAAGAGGAATACTCAGGTAAAGGGCAGCACGCAGGCCAAGTGCCCAGGCATTTTTCCCAAATATCCGCAGAACAATAATCAGCAAACCAAAGCCAAGTGCTATATATGACGCATATCCGGGAATGTCCTTGGGTAGAAAACAGGAAAACATAAAAATCAGCGGGATCAAGACCTTCGATGCCTCAAAAGAAATACGGATAATCAGGTGCTTGTCCCTGATTATAGCCAGCCTACCTTTGATAATGTTATCGATCAGGTGGTAACGCTTAACCTGGAATCCTTTCCTGTCCGCTATGGCAAATGCACTGATAAATAAAGCTGAAAAGATCAGATAACCTGCAAAGCACTGATGCGCGAAGTAATACCTGAAAAGAATAGCCGAAATAATCATCAAAGACTGGATCAGATAGATAATTACAACTGCCTCGGTATGGAAAAACCCGATACTAATCAGCCTGTGATGGAAATGGTTCTTGTCCGGCGAAAAAGGAGATCGCCCCTGTTTCATCCTTTCTAACATTACAGTAAGAGTATCGAGAATCGGAAAACCCATAATGATCAAGGGCAAAACCGGATTCATAGAACTATTCTCCTGGGTAATTTTGATCGCCAGCACAATTGCCGAAAAGCCCAGAAGCTGGCTTCCCGTATCGCCCATGAAAATACTGGCCGGATAAGTATTATATCGCAAAAATCCGAATATAGCCCCTACAAAAGCCAGAGAAAGAAATAAAACTGTATTATCCTGGATCAGATAGGCAAGAAAACCAATACAAAAGAAACCGAGCAGAGAAATCCCCCCGGCTAAACCATCAAGGCCATCGGAAAGATTAATGGCATTTGTTACTCCTACAATCACAAGCAGAGTAAGAACAACTGCAAGCCAATTCGGCAACACTGTGCCATCGGGCAACAATGTACCGAGATTAGTGATACTGATATCCCCATAAAATAACATAATCAGGGCAGCTAAAACTTGTCCTAGGAATTTTAGTTTGTAGCCCAATCCCTTAAGGTCATCCACCAAGCCGAAAGCAATTAGGATTCCAGCGCTAACCATATAAGCATTAATAAAAATACTTCTCGGAACCCATATTAAAAGTGGAATTAATACGCCAAGAGCAATAGCAAGGCCACCGATACGGGGTATTGGTATGGTATGGACCTTCCGCGAATCCGGCATATCAAGGGCATTTCCTCTCACTGCCAGTTTTCTTAAGATGGGAATCAGGACGATAGTGATGAATACGGATAAAAGTAAAGCCGATATGTTTTTCATGTAAATATGGGTTAGGGGTTCAGGGTTCACAGTTCAGAGTTCACGGTTCAGGGTTTAAAGCTCCTATCCTGAAACCTGATTTGGCCTCTCTTTTTTCTTCCCGGCGCTTATCTCTTTTCGAGAGAAAAAATCTATATCCCGTAAAGATACAGACCTGCAATGGATTGAAAATGTTTATCTTTAGTGTATAGCTTTAAACCATTTTGAAATGCCACAGCCGCAATCCATATGTCATTTGTGGGGATTGGTTTTCCGATTTGTCTTAAGTTATAAAGTATTTGAGCATAGAATTCGGTAGTGTCCTCATCGATAAGATAAAGAACCACTCTGGGGCTGTCAAGAAATTGCTCAAGTTCTTTGCGGTTCTTTTTCTCCATTCCTCCAATTTTGAACCCTGACAACAGTTCTCCAATGCTGATCACAGAAAACCCGATTACGTCGATTTCTCTAAGGACTTCTACAACACTGTCATCCCCTTTGAGTGCAAGCGAGTATATATTAGTGTCAATCAGCATTCTTCTCATTGCCATAATTCCAGATCAATTTTTCTTTGTTTATCAATATCTCCCTGAATCTTTTTATGCTCAGCCTCCGACCATTTTCCAAAAAGATGGTCTAAATCGTTATACTGCTTTGAAAACTTTTTCTTCTTTTGTGTTCCAAGATTCTGACTAATCAGTTCAAGGATAAACTTGTTGACACTCTTGCCTTCACGCTGAGCAGCATGTTTCAGCTTTTCAGAAACAGAAGGATCAATTCCTCTGATTGTAATTGCTTTCATAAGCATCTCCATTACATGCTATCATATTAAAACATCTTAATGATGTCATAATATGATGTCATCGAATGCTTGTCAAGTTTTCTTATTTCCTTGATTCACTTCCCTTCCACATACTGGTTATCTTTTAAAAACTCCAACAACACTGCCATCGTCTCCCGCAAAAAACCATCCATCCTTGCTTGAGCATCTTCAACAGATTCAGAAGCTAAAACAGGCGTAATTGGCCTGATAAATAGATCATGGGTATTATCATGCTTAATGGCATTAAGCGCAAGATGAAATCTGTTAATATTTATATTATTTGAAGTCTTATTTTTCGTCTGAAACCAATAATACACAAGCTGTTTTTGCCCCATTTTTTCACTGATCATCGCTTTTACTTTGACGACTCCAAATCCAGCTATACCTTTTATTTCATGTGTATAGGTATCTAATGTGGACCAACCGGATGACGGCATGCAGACATTGGGGCTGTGGAAAAAATTCTCACTTTCTCCAAAAGCTGAAGATCGATAACCCATGTAAAGATAAATCATCTCCCCCTTTTCATTTTGATAAAAGCCATTAAAAGCATCTTCAGCACCCGATGCCTTTATCATTTCATCATCAATTTGATCTGAGCGCCCTTGCCAGTTTTTTATTGTGAGGGGAAAAGATGACAAGCCGTTTTTAATTTTAATTGGCGGAAGAGCGGTAGAAGTATAATTTAAAAGGCCAACAACCATCATTGAGGCAGATGTAATGATAACAGCAAATGTGATGCTTTTTGATTTAACGCAATCGTTTCCTATTTCCTGTTTATTATCTTTTTTTTGAATGGCTGTTATTTTTTGTGGAAAAATCTTTTTGAGAATGAAATGAATAAAAAATAACATGCTGAAGGCAAACATAAATACCAGCCAACCAGAAAACCCATGAAAAAATCCCTCAGCGGCTTCGGGACCATAGTATCTAGCCAGGATACCTGTTGCGCCAATTCTGATTCCGTTATTGAGAATGGCAATCGGAATCGTAGAAAGGGCAAGAAGAACTTGTTTCCACCTGGTCTTTTCGAAGAAGTAAGCGCAAAGAACACCCAAGGCAAACAGTGGCAAGACATACCGAAGTCCGCTACATGCATTTGCAACTTGCAACTGTGTGAAGCCCAGATCTATGACATTTCCTTCAACGAACACAGATATTCCCGCAAGGATGAGGATTGCTTTGCCAAGCAGTGTGGATATTGTTTTAAGATGGATGGTTACATAAGTGCCAAACATTGTTGGCAGCGGAATCATGAAAATCAATATTGAAAGTGGAAACCCTAATACTTTGAGCATCTCCCAACCAAAGCAGAAGAGGGTTATTGCCAGAATAATAAGAGGGATCGCAGGGCGGACCGCGGACGGACTGGAACCAAGTATGCCGTAAAGACTGATAATCAGAAAGAAAAAGAAAAATACACCGCCAGTCCAGTTAATACTGATCGGAGTATTTGCTATCTGGCAGCGCCTTTCCCATATTATGTATCCAGTTATAAGAGGGATAAGAAAAGCGTATGAATAGTCTTCTTCATTCATCCATACACTGATCAATCCTTTAATAGTCGTCCAATAGCATATGAAGAAAGACACCGCTATAATGGCAATGAACCAATATAACTTATTCTTCCCCACACCAGATTTTTCAGTAAAGTTAATGGCCTACCTCCTTCCAATGAACTTCAGTCAAGGTATTCTTGGTTAACATCATCAGGCATAAAAGTTCTTACAACTTTTGCTGGCACGCCTATAGCAATAGAATAGTCTGGTATAGATTCGGTCACAACAGAACCAGCCCCTACTATTGCACATTCTCCAATTATAACACCGGGCATGATAATGCATTGAGCACCTATATAGCAGCCTTTTTTTAGAACAACGCCTTCCTTATTAGTTCTATTATTCTTATTGAGTATCCTTTCCAAATGTATGGGATTAAAACTATGCCCAATAATGAATGTACGGGAAATAATAGTCACGAAATCTTCGATGATAATGATTTCGGGATATGTGTTGTCTATAAAAACATCAGACCCAATAAAAACGCCATTACCGATTTTTACGCCTCGCAATCGATGTAAAGCAACGCGCCATGCCGGAAACATTGGTATAGATCGCGCTATAGAATGTATAAGTCTGTTGAATACTGACCGTATCGCTCTTAAGCCCTTAAATTCACTCTCAAGAGGTATTTGCCCCATCAGACTTTTATTTCTGGTTTTTCTTTTTCTTATCTTTTCCATATATATGATGATAGTAAAGATGATCAAACTGCTCTGTTGTTTTATCCCAATTATATTTATTCATGCCCATTTTTCTTGCTTTATCACCCATTATCAGTAGAAATTCCACTTTGGAAGATATTATTTTTTTCACACTATTAACAAATTGCTCTTTATCGTCACTTTGAAAAAGAAAACCGTTAACACCATCCTCTATAATTTCTTTGTGCGCTGGAATATCTGATGCGAGACAACACCGAGCATAGGCAGCTGCTTCCAAAACCGTAATAGGCAACCCTTCAAATTTTGAAGGTGCAAGCAAACACAGGCAATTACTTAGGAGCTCGGCCTTTTCATCGCCGATCACCGGACCTGTGAAAATTATTTGTGAATTCCCTAATGCACTCTTAATCATACTTTGATAATAGGCATCCGTTGATGCGTCCTGTGATCCACCGGCAATAACAATTTTGATTTTTGGCTCAATAATGTCCGTTAAATTCAGAAGCCAATCAACACGCTTTATTGGATCGATACGGCCAAGAAATAAAACATAATCCAAGCCTTTTAACCCGTATTTATCCTTTATAATTTGAGCTGTTTTATTGCTCACTTCATCAAGGCCGCTCGGCATAACTTCCGCCGAAATATTGGTCATCTGATAAATCTTAGCACTCAAGTGCTTAGCTACCGTTGTTACGGCATCTGCTTTCATCAGACCGGTCATGTATGCTCTTTTAACAACATTGCGTGCGAACTTACCGTATTTGGGGTTATCCCAACCGGACTCCACACCGTGCGTAGTAATAACGCATTTCTTGCCAAACATCTTAAGCAGAGGCACAAAATAATATGAAGCATAACCATGCAAATTAACTACATCATAATCAGAAACCGCGATAAGTAGTGTTGAGAAAAAGGCGTTTGTTAATGCATCTGTTGCCTGATAATGCAAGGCTGGTACACGTCTGATTCGTATCCCACAATATGTATCATCTTTGAATTCCTTCAAATACCAGTTAGATCCAAAAACAGTCACATTGTGACCACGCAAAACTAATCGTTTACCAATTTCTTCAATATAGGTCTCTATCCCACCCCACTTAGCTGGGATGCCTTTGGTTCCTATCATGGCGATCTTTAACTTTTTTTCTTCTTCGAACATAAGGCAAACAAACCTAATCGGATATATAACCTATCAATCTGCAGTAACCAGACTGACTGCACTCTGACCCCAATCAAACATGAATTTATTACATCTTTCCTGTGACATCCGGCAAAGCCACTTATAATAAACAGTATCGACCGAGGCTTTGCCGATCATATCGGCTAAATCTCTGTCATTGTTCAAGGGAAACAACAGATCAGTATATTCCAGGAGCTCTTTGATTTCCTCAATATCAGAGCCAATACACGGGACACCGCAGCTGAGAGCTTCCAACAGTGCGTTTGGCGATCCCTCATATTTGCTCGGAAACACAAAAAAGTCAGAGCAGGCAATGTACTGTAGCGGTTCATCCTGCCATCCGCAGAACAGAACTTTATCGGCCAATGATAAACTCTGTACCAATACCTCAAGTCGTTTCCTTTCCCCGCTATCCGTTAAATCATCCCCTATAAGCATAAGTTTAACATTTGCATTATTTAGATGGGTCATTGCACGGATGATATACTCATGGTTCTTAATCCTGTTTATATCACCCATGGTCGAGAGCAAAAAGGTATCTGGCGTCACATTCAGACGGCTCCGCAATTCATCCTTCTTTTCTTTCTCGATTCGATATAATGAGTCTATATTATTCGGAAGAACGAATGATTTTTTCTGGGGAATTCGGTATAGTTCTTGATAATTTCTTTCAAGTGCAGAGCTGACAAAAACTATTCTCCGGCTTAATTTAATACCGAGATAGTCGATTATAAAAAAAAATGCATTTCTTACTTTATTGCGACTATGCTTCATGTTGTCTGCTCTTATGAATGTTGTTGCGGGTATCCTCAAGAGAATGATCGGTAGCGCACATAAAAGAGTATAAAAAGGGCCGAAAGTAACAATGCTTTCAATTCGATGAGTCCGGGCAATAAAAAATGATTTGAAAAAGGAGTTAAAAATAAAAAAAAACCAGTAAATCATGTTTTCACTTCTGGAGAAAGGAAGTGCCGCAATATGCTGATGTATGGCTCTATGCCGGAGAGGTAGATCTTCGGAGCCCATGAAATGGACATGATGTCCGGCATTGCACAGATCCTCATAAAGCTTATACAGTCGTTTATTAAATCCACCCCTCTTATTTTTATAGAACATTGAAAGAATAATCATAAAAAATGAGCCTTATATGGTACCCTTCATTCCTTGATAATACACATAATCAGAGCATATTATGCTTTTTCGCACCTGCAAGAGCAGTGACTGATAATTATATTTTTCTGAGATAGGAAAGAAACTTTTGCCCCTGATTTCTATATTCAAAATTAGATCTGGCAACTTCACGCCCACGTAAACCAATAATTGCAGCAACATCCCGATTTTCAATCAAGTATTCTGCGGCTTCAACAATATCCTGGCTGTGTCCTGGTTTGACCAACATAGCGCTCTGACGGTCCACTATAAAATTATCGACATCAGAAACTCGGGAGGCGATAACAGGCTTTCCGCTGGCCAGATATTCCCCAAGTTTAAAGGGAAAACCAGCATGAGCGTATGGCATATCAATTCTGGTCATACAGAGGATATCGGCCGAGCTCAAAACAGCATAATAGGAATCGTCATCAAGATAACCCTTGTATTCAATTTTATCTTTGAACGGAGATACTTCCAAACGGGAAAGGAATGTTTTAGTTGACTCCGAGTCTCCCCGCCCCGTCAGAATCAGCCGGAGATTGGCGTTTTTCGCGGCAAGCCTCTCGAAGGCCTCCAGCAGAAATATCAAGCCATCTTTCTTACCAAAACTGCCTGCATAAAATAATGACACTGTCTCTTTTGCGCTGGTAGGCCTGTCAGGAAAGCAATCCATTTTAACAGAAATCGGCCTGTAATGGACAGGCACTTTGCCTTGCATAAGCTCATGATACTTCTTTTCCAGATGACTGCTGATTACGATGATCCCTGAAGCCAGATGCTTCATTTTGTTAGATATTCTGTTTACAAAACCAATGCTCATGCGTTGAAGAAATGAATGAGCCGTAATATGGGCAACATCATAGTCCTCCACAATATCAAAAACAATTTTATAGCCAAGATACTTTGCATAATAAAGTGGAAGCCAATTCTCCAAAGCAAGTGGGCCATAATTATAAATAATATTCTTGCCTTCAGAAAGCCGGTTTCTTCTGAAAAATGACATGGCTTTAAAGTAGAGCTTCGGTAGTGCCATGAGAAGAGTTCGACCATTCACATCGCCCACAGCCGTCTCATATGGTGTTCCGTTGTAGATACCTGAAAGGGGATTATTCAGGCTGGATTGGCGCAGTACCAGAACACTGGTATAAACGCCTTGTTCCCTGAAGAAATCAATGGCATGTTGTATCCGCTTTGTGCCGGCCATTCCATGAGGATAGGGAAAACTCCCAACAAAAACAACATTCAGATGTTCTATCATATTTTCAATGCCCATAAGAGCAGTGTCAGTTTTCCATTTCAGGAATATCTTTGTCTTTGATTTTTCTCACGACCTTGGCCAAGTTCAACGCCCCACAAGTGTGTAGGCAATTGCGACAATATGGTGTACCAATTCCTGCCTGCAATTCGGCAGAAACTATCTACTAAATAGGGGAAATTAGCTTTACTTATTTGTATCATGTAAACCTGATGGATAATTCAATCGTTTATTACCTGCTTATATGCACCTATCATAGCAATAGTAGCATAGGTAGTCCCCCAGCTTTCCTTAAAAAGCCAATTAATAATGCCATATATAAACAGGGCAATTATCAATCTTCCGTCTATTTCTTTATCAGCTTTTTCCTTTGTGATTATAAGGGTTTTCTTTAAAGTAGAAATAAGAATGGTTATCAGCAGTATAAACCCAACAATCCCTTGAGCTGTAAGAACTTCAAGAAAGTGATTATGAATGCGCACTCGTATTGGCTTTGTTGTTCCAATCATGCGTATTGGCGGCATTGTATAACCACTCCCAACACCAATCAATGGGCTTTTTTCCCATTGATTAATTGCCGCTTTATATTGCTCTATTCTGCTATTAGATATTTTATCCAGATTGCCTTTAGTGCTTTGCTCAACCCGCTTAACCACCAGTTTCAAAAGATAATCTTTTGTCCTTTCAGGCATTGCTATCACACTTACAAATATAAAAAAAAGAAACGCCACTATCCCCGCGAATATCCTCACGGAAAGGTAAGGTCGAATAAAATACAGGATGCATAGCATCGAGGCTACAAACCTTGCCCGAGAATTCCCTACTATCAGGCCAAAACAAGCAAGTATTGAAAAACAAATCAACCTCAACGAACTACCTTTTCGAAGGATAAAGAAATAAACCAAACAAATCAGGAGAAGACCCGATTCCCAGTAAACAGGGGGGGTATTTAAGATACGCATCTTATGAAGATCGGACAGAGGATACCCGGAAAACACGAAAAAGAAAGCAAATATCAAAACAATTACATGAACGGACATAAGAAGAAAAAATATTGAACGGATAAGCCGGTTAATGTCATCTCTGGTACACAACACAGCCGGAAGAAGAACAAGTATGGCTATAGTTTGAAGTGCTCTATGCATAACCGGGTTTTGTGTGAATGTAATAGGAATACCATCTCTGACAGGGTAGAATAATGGGCTTAATGCAGCCCATAGTGCGATTATGAAGGCAAAAACTACGGCTATATTGTAACGCCTTTTCGAAAGAGCATCGGCTATCTGTCTTGCATATCTTAATAAAAGCACTGCCGCCAATGGATAGATCGGATAAACTGTAAGCAATGGCTTGAAAGAGGCAGACCACGGAAATTCCGTATAAATACATAGCATTGCTATTGCCAGATAAGGACGAACAATAGCAATGACTACAAAGAACAAACTCAATGCCAACAAACCCATGAGGGAGCCGTCTAAATTCAAAAAATTAATATAGTCAAATGCTTCCATACAGACATAATTCCATAACTGACATTGCACCAATTATTATATAGTTCATGTTATAATTCAGGCCACTAATTTCTTAGAGACGAGTCTTACAACATGAGTTGTTTGATTTGGTATAAGTTGTTTTCAATGAATACATTTAGTTAGGACAGATACTACGTCTCAAATATGATAGCGACTTCTCTCTTTCAAACTGCAGCTTGGCATGAACTTCATCGTAAGCTATATGAATATCTTTTTCTACAGGAAACTTGTCCATATACTTGTATAATCTGTTACTCAAGGAAAAGAGGCTCAGCACACTTTGCAATCGAGAGTTTCTTGAATTCGCGCCCAAGATAGGCGAAGCAACGGAAAAAAAAGGTTTTTCCATATTGAGTGACAAAACAGTTCCATGAAAAGAGTTGGTAATAACTATTTCGGCATTTGCGATATATCCAATAAATTCTTGAGGACCGGCATCAACAACTGTTTTGACTCTTCTGTCCCACATATCGTTCACATTACCGATCTTATAGACTGTGTATCCTGTTACTTCTTGTATATGATAACAAAGATCCATAAGGCCTGGCACATCACCCAAAGCATAACAAAAGATATATGGGCTCTTATTCTTAGTTTCCTTAACGATTTCCTTCCATTCTCCCATTGTTAAAAGTAGTGTCGGGTCCAAAACAACCTCTGCAACACGTCCTGTAAGTTTATAAATTAATTCTGCACCTTGTGTTTCACGCACAGATAAATAATGTATTTCATTCAACCACTGGCCATATAGTAGCTCAACCTCTTTATTCACCTCGCTAACACCAAAACTTGGCGCATAAGCAATTCGTGGAATTCCCTGAGGTACAAAAGTAAGAAAATATGGTTCCGGACTATAAGGGTAAGTGGGATTCCAAACTTGATCACTTCCCGTCACAAAACAATCATAATCAAGTTTGGCAGCATAAAGATCATCACTACAACAAAAAGATCTATCTGAAAACCTAATATGTGACTGTTCAAATTTGTGAAATCTTGAGCGTTTCCGAATATATACCAAAGACTCCAGCAACAATCTGGCGGAAGATTTAATCCTTTTCTGCAAACTGATTTGCGGTTCTTTTAATGCATTTATCGCATACTCTTTTAAAGGAGCATTTCTCTTTGTATATTTATAGTCTGTATGAACAGGCCTAAGAAGATCTATTACTTCACAGTCAACCCCTACTAATGCGGCTATAGACCGTTGTAATGCATATGATTGAAGAACAGCACCGTAGTTTGTTGATCGTTGAAATGTTAAGATAGCAACTTTAGTCATGCTTTGTCTTTTTGAAATACCTTTTAAGAAAAGCAACACCATTAGGACCAATTGCCTGTAGGATGGTTCTTGCCAACTTTTGAAACATATTGATTTTTGCTGAAAGTTCATACTTTGAGCACAGCGCTTCAATTGACATTAACGGCATATCCATTAAGAATGTATCTCTATCTGGTGGATATACACTTGTTTCATAAAGACGATGGTTCTTTTTCTTCGCTTCAGATAACTGTCGCTCCTCAAGGAATAGATCTTTCTTGCAAGCCTGCAAAGCAGTCTCACCGCGGCTGGAATTGACGAGCAAAACGGAAACCCCCTGGGTGATATCATGATGAAACGGGATATCCTCACCAATGCCCCAGAAATCCCCCAAAGTAACGTCCCCAATTCTGGGAATATGGGCATATTTACATGAATAACATGATCTTCTACTAACCAACCCCTTTAAGAAAGCTTGTTGATAGTAATCATGCCGCCCATTCAACAAATACTCTTTTTCCGGTGTGGAATGGACAGTAAGAATTGTAGCACGTTTCCATGTCTTTTTGTCCCTGAATCTTATATCATCAAACTTGTTATACCCCTCTTGCCCTAAAAACTGTAGGTACTCATCAAAGAAGCGTTGTGATGGAACACCATGACACACCAGATCGCAAGTCAGCAAATTATCATAATCCTTTTGAAGATAACCATACAGACCTGCAACTTGACATGGCGTACCAGAAAACATGACAGGCAATCCGCCATCTAAATAATTAGCAACTTTAGCATAAGCATCACCTATAAAACTTTGTAGATATTTAGCTCCACGTAGCTTGTGTAAATCAGCAAGATTTTTTACCGCATGATGCCTAAGTTTGAAGTCACTATCAAATGCCGCTCCAAAGACGACTCCTGATTGGTTTAATATATAATCCGCAAAAACTGTAAAGATCCCACCGGAACTACTGTCCGTTCTGATTGGTTTGTCTTTACTCCAAGCTGCATAAACTGTAGGTGCATCAAATCTTAATTTATGAACATCTGTTACTAATGGGCATGTATCAAGGCACATGTCACAGTTCGTACATTTCTCTGCATTTATCTCAGGCACAAGAAAACCTTCATGGTTTTCGTGCAGAGTAATAGCCCCAGACGGACAAATACTCACACATGCTGCACATCCAGTGCATTGATTTTCAGAACATAACATAGCCATTTATAAACTGTACATTAATAAATGTATGTGCCACTGTAATAAAGATTTAGGCATTAAGTGCATTAGTAAGGTATTGAAGAGATTTTTTCCTCATATCGTTAAGCCGCTTGTTAACAACATCGTAGTCAGGCTGAATGCGGGACAATTCAGGTAACTCTGAATTTATCGGAAGTATTTGGTTAGGCATTTGTAGTCCCTCAAGCAAGTTTCTCTGACGGCAATCTGACGTTGGTTTTTCACTTACCAGAGAAACAAAAGTCTTCTCAAAGCTAATAGCAAAAACGCTGCCATGAAAGGAAGTTGTGAGAACAATTTCCGCATTGGCAAACCAACCGAGAAATTCTCGCGGGCCTGCGTTAAAAATCGCATGAATCTTAGAATTGAGTATTTTCTTTATTGTATAGGGCAACAGAATCACGAGTTCATATCCGGTATTCTTTTTGAGATTCATTGCTAATATTTCAGCATAGGGTTGTGGGTTGAAGCTATATTCCAGGAAATAACATAAAATATACTTTTTCTTCAAACGAGGTTGGATTGCAAGCCTTCTCCATTCATCAGATGTAAGTAAAAGGGTCGGATCAAGAACCTCTTCAGAAGAACGCCCGATCAGATCAGCAATAATATGAGTTCCAGACCGCTCCCGGACCGACAAATTGGAATACTTTCTTAAGTGTTTTTTATACAATTCCGCATAGTGCTGATCAAAACTGTCATTTCCAAAACTGGCAGCATAGGCTATTCGTTTGGCGCTTTCAGGGGCAAACTCAAGGAGAAAAGTTGGATCGGCAAGCATGTACTTCGTATTCCACACTTGGTCACTTCCGGTAATGTAGATATCATACTCGGGCTTGCATTCATGCAAGGATGACATGGTTTTATATTGATCATTTGATAATATAATATAGTTGGTAAGAAATTCGGCAAAAGCTTCTTCTCTTCTCCTTCTTCCTGTAATCATGTCAGCAATTATCAATTTTAATTTGCTATATAGAGAGGATTTTTCAGAATTAGGGGGCTTTGGTTTTTGATGATAGTTATTGGGGTAAAGATAATCGATAACTTCACAATCATATCCTATATTTATTATGCTTCTCTGCAGAGCATATGTCTGTAAGATTGACCCGTAATTCGGAACACGATGAATTGTGACCATACCGACTTTCATGAAATACTCCTATCATGATAATAACTAATTCTTCAATAGTAGATGTTCTTCAAATATTTTTAGCTAATTTTCGCTAAATATTCTGGCATTAGATGCTCGTGTCACTTTTTGCTACGGGTTACCCTCCTCCAGCTTTCAACTATAAATACACGCTCTTGAGCATCAGTCCCAAAGAACCAAGTAACCAACATAACAGTGAAAGCGCTAAAGAAAAAGACTAAGGCAAGGCGTAATAACGAAGTTGGCATGATATATCTCGGAATATGAGCCATTGTTATAGACGCGACAGCAACAATAAGACTAGGTCGAACAACAACTTTCAGCCATTTATAGATAGGTACACCAAGATGATGACGTAACCATAGCACCCGCCCATATGAGCATATCGTCATGGTTATGACAAATGCCACACCGACACTCGTAGGCGGATAACCAAGTTTGATGAAAAGCCAAGCCAAAGGCAGGGTCAAAATTAATATCGTTCCCAGTGTTGCCTGGTAGCCGGCTATTTTGCCATAGGCGTTGATAGCGGACATATATCCGGCAGTCAGTCTGTCGAGGAGAAATGTTACTATCATCAATTGGCAAAATAGGGCTGTATGTATAGGTGGCTCAAGTAGCCATAGCTTGAGTATATAATGCATCTCAACTATAAGCGGAATAGCAAATAACAATACAAGAATAGTACTGAACTTACTGGCACGATGGGAGAGGGCAATCATGCGGGCCCTATCACCACGGCCTTCGCTGGCGGTAATTTCCGGGGAAAAAGCTGCGAACATTGCTGTTGCAAGATTCCCGGTCTGAGTAGAAAGTTGATTAGCAATACCATAAGAAGCATTAGCCTTGGGTCCAAAAAAAAGATTGAGGAGAATATTAGAACCATGATTACGAAGAAGGCCCCCCAATATCCCTATAAAACTCCAAGACGCGAAGTTAAAGATTTCCTTAAAACGCTTAAAATCAAACCAATAATCATATTTTATGCGACACTCACGAAAAATAAATAAAGAACGGCAGACTTGCACAGCTTGTACAAATATATTCACGATAACCATACCAATGGCATAGAACAGCAATCGATCACCCGAAACCTGTGTAAGTAACCAAGCTATGGTAAATGCAAGAACTGCCTGGAGCATTTCCCATATAGAAAGTTCGGCAATGTTTTGCTTGGCCCTAAACATAGCGATGAATGGCGCAGATGCCATGCCTGTTGAGGCCGAGACAAGCGAAAACCGGAAAACCCATACGCAGGCTTGAATACGTTCCGGTGGAATAGTGAGAAATCGGCGGATGCAAAGTTCACCGATCGGCCAGCCAAGCAAAACCAGTAAGATAGGTATAATCAAGTGAGTGCTAAGTGCGGCATTAAACCACTTGTTGACTTCGCCAATATTGCCCTGGCCAATGGCGTAGGCAAAGTGTCGGGCTGCGCTGCTCGCCATAACATTGTTAATAAAGGCAACGAATATAATGAGTGAGCCGACCAAACAGAACAAACCATAATCTGTTTGCCCCAAAGCATTGAGCACCCAACGGCTACTAAATAAAGCAAGACCTGCGGCAATTAAAGAGCGCGTATATACCGCAATAGTGTTAAAAATAATGCGTTGAGCTGGAGTCACTAAGAAAGTATTCCTTTTTTCAGCCTACGCCAAATAAAACCGAGAGCCCGGCGCCAAAAAGGCTTCCTCGGGTTCGGATAGAGCCGGTATTTACTTCGTAGATCCGCGACAGAGGTAGAAACCATATCCTGTAAAAATGTATCACGCTCGGGGGGCTTACGGGCTGAGCGACTCAAAACAGGATTACCTGCAACAGCAGTTTCTATATCTCCCTTGCCTAAGAAAAGCCGATCTTCAGATAGTTTGAGCCAACCTTGTCCTTTTATGGTATTGATCAACAATAGAGATGTACCCTTATCATCCCTATCATACTGCGGATATTTGTTCGCAACTCCCCAATAGTCGGCAATCGTTATATCGCCTTGACGAATAGTTTCAGTGAATTTGCAAACATAACAGGTCTTTCTAAGGCAATAGTTTTTCAGAAAGGATGACATATAGGGATCGACATGCATTTCGTCAAAGCAAGTACTACCGTCACGCCATGTTTTCATGATTTTGAATTGTTTCCATCCCTTGAGTTTATGGCGGAATGCAAGCTGAATCACTTGAGATGCACCCTTTTGAAGGGACATAAGATACTTTTTAAACCAAGCTGGCGATGGAACTCCATGACAGAGAATATCACAGCAAAATATATTCTCATATTCCCGACCTAAATAGTTACGCAACGCGGCAACTTGACAAGGAGTGCCTGAGAAAAGAACGTACCGCCCTTCATTAGCTAATGATTGAATTTGCTGATACAGTTCAGGCGTGATAATGCTTTGCACATATTTTGAGCCGCGCAAAAATGATAAGCTATCATAATCCTCAATCAGTAAATGACGAACGACCATAGATTCGTCGAATGCAGCACCGACAACTGCACCGCCATGCTTAATAATATCTTCGGCGAGAGCTGTAAACACACCCCCTGATGAGCTTTCATGGCGAACGTCTTTATCAAGATGCCAAGATGCATATACCAACGGTGGGTCTATACGATATTCAACGTCACACACGGCACATAACGGACATGTGGTGATACACAACCCGCAATCTTCACAGCGAGTTGAGTCAAGTTGTGGATATAAAAATCCCTCAGTATCAGCCAGCATCTGAATGCAGTCGTTGGGGCAAACAGCCATACAGACACCACATCCGCAACAATCTTCAGGCCTCTTAATATCGATATGGGGCATAGATCAATGCCTCGTTAAATATTGGCAAATGGATAGCACTTTGCTTATCTATCAAGTTACTTTATGATAAACCCATGCCGGGGGCAGGGTGAAACGCTAATTACTTTTTGTTATACGCACCCTCACTCTTACAAGCCAACATACAAAAAGGATCAATAGAAATTGCTTCTTCATAAAAAGGTTAAATAAAATAAATGGTTTGGGCCGTAGGCCATCCATTGAATTACAATTTTGATAAAATAATCTTGATTCAGAAAACAGCAATTTGAGCATCTTATATCGTTGAGCTATGCTCTTATATTCCATATTGCAGATGTTTTCACAAATAGTAACAATGAAACCGGTGATCTTAAAAAGATAATTGTAACAAATACCAAAGCAATCTTCTAATTGTAATTGATATAAATAATCAATCACTTGTTTGTGCGACATGATTTTCTTTTCCAATTTGTGCCTTTTGCTTCTCTCAAACTCATTATAAGAATAATTATAAAAAGGTCTCCCATCAATATATACTATGGTGGCTTTCGTTAGTGAACTTAGGACGAACACAAGATCTTCATGATAACCTATATTGGTGTTGAATAGGATGCTTTGTGGCTCTAACAAATCTCTTTTATATACAAAACGCCCAATGTGTGTGTTCAGGGGGGAAATGCTGTTTGGCCCGCCTAAAATATCTACAATTAGATTTTTGTGAATTTGTTCGGGCTGGCTTAGGACATAGTCAAACCTGCGAAGATCGTAAACAGCTTCACCATTAACGCAATATCCAGAAACACCAATATCCGCTTCATATGCTTGCATCTTGGCGAGTATTTCAGCATACATGGTATTGTCAACACTATCATCCGCATCTACGAAGGCGATATAATGTCCTTTAGCCACTCTGAGGCCATGATTTCTTGCCGCACTAACCCCACTGTTTTCCTGCTGGACTACTACGACGCGATTATCTGTTTGGCAGATTTTTTTTGCAATTAAAAGACTATCATCTTGGGACCCATCATCTACAAGAATAACCTCTAAGTCTTTGAGATTCTGCGACAAGATGGAATCAACGGTACTACGCAGGGTAGAAGACGCATTATAAAACGGGACAATAATACTGATAACCATAAAATAAGCTTTCTGTTCTCCTTACATAATAGTCAAGAGTGGGTTCTAAATTCTGACAATAAATCTACTCGCCTTACAAATTGGGACCGGCAATACCAAGACACCAGGCAATTTAAAGGCAACTGTTCTATCCTTGTTCCAGCACCAGATTGACGGCATCTTGTTTAAATTCTTTTGTGTAATTTGGTTTATTTTGTTTTTTGTTCATTGGACACATCGCTTTCTTGCTTTTAGCTATTAGCATAGTGTCGTTTAAATTAAACCCCTTCAACTTTGTTAAGTTTATTAAAAACATAGTACTTTTAGAAATCTGAAACCGATTCCTTTATCAGGATAGCTCCCCTGTGTGCTGGCAGAATGAGCATATCAACTATTGGATCAACAAACGGATTCGATATGTTTTGGTGTGTAATCTGCCTACAGGGGGCTGGAAGCAGAATCCCGCTCACATTGGTATTTGAAAGATTGGCGTACACATATCCCTTTTCATACTCTCGCCAGTAAATGTTAACAGACTCATATTGCGCAACCTGATAAGTACCGACAGCTTTTCCCAGATCAATATCAAACTCATCAAACCACCTAAGCTCCTTATTACTGTCATGCCAGGAAAAACAACTATTATCGGCAACAGTATTCTTCCCTAATAGAAAACAGCTGAGACCAAAATAAAATGCATCCCAATAGGTGACTGGTTTTCCAAAATTATCCAGGCCTATGTCACCTGGCAAACCTTTTACGTGTGAAGACATGGCGACACGAACATTTTTGACAGATTGCATGGTATCAATAGAAGTTCTGCATGCAGATTCGGAATGGAATCCTGCAAAGGCACGAGAATATGATGTAACAAATGCACCTTCATCCATTAGAATATCTGGGTAGTCAGAAGATTGATCGAGCAAGATCCAACATGCCTGACCAATCGACGTATGAGTTTGTCCCATGTTAAACCAAACTTTTACGCCCTTTTTATGGAGAGCCGATGTTACTTGAAGAACAAATGTTTTAGCAGCAGAAGCCCACGCACTATTTGTTGGGTATTTAGCAGGATATGCTGTCAGGGTATAAGAATGTATCAAGGAAGGGCCATCGACAAAAATACCATCTGCCTTGCATGGCTTGTTGACTATGTCAGTTAAGGTTGCCTCCACCCAGTAATCGATATAGGCCTGATGGCCGATATCCATTAACCAAACTCCATATTTATCATGAATCCTTTCCCCCTTGTTATCAAGAAGAAAAAGCTCTGTATGATCAATGTTCAGGTTGCCCATGGAGTGTCCACGGGCGTCATTCCATCGGGATATCGTGTTGATTTTTACGGCTAACTTGTTGTCCTGAGAATCATAAGCTCCAAACGAGAATTGGTAAAGATATACCTCATGCAACGAATTGAAAGATTTCAAGACCTGCCAACTATCACGGCCCAGTTTATCTTTGTAGGAACGTCTATTAAGATCTGAGAAGCTGAACTTTGCAAGCAAGGCTTCTTGGGCAGAAGTTAGTTCAGCGCCATAGTACCATGTAAAAACCGGAATAAACTTCTGAGATGCCTGTTTTGGTATTGGGGGTGTAGAAATTACCACATCCCCCATTGCAGTTCCGGCAAAACCGAAAAAAGATATCAACAAGTAAAGTATTGGAATAAAGGATAGACTTGAGGACATTCTATATTCCTTAGGGACGACGAGGGGACGCCCTTTATATTTATAGTTACTATGCATTAACGAAAAGCTGTGTTATAAAAACGGTTCGCAGTTTACGGTTCGCAGTTCAAGGTTCAAGGTTTTAAGTTTTAAACGAATATTTATCATTGTGCTGATGAATGCTTTTCCTCTTTGACTCTTTCATGGAGCCAGATCTTTATTAAGGCCGCACGATCAACGCCAATCGACATTCTGATTTTATCTATTTCTTTTACAAGCTCTTCCGACATATCAAGGGGGAACTTAGAAATATTTAGGTCACATCTTGAATTGTGAATTAAGTTTTTCATAATCTATCATTATATAAAAGATTGTTTTGTGTTATGAAAATAGTTTACGGTTTACGGTAAGAAAAAATAATAGCTCATAAGTTCGTAAGATGTTGATCCAGGATTCAAGGGTCGAGATATAAGATCATCTCCTCAATTGTAATGGCCACGGAATGAAGTAATATCTATTTCTTTAAGTGATTCATAAATAGTATAAATAATACGGTCTTTATGGTTTACACGACGGCTGTATACTTCCTTTTCAAAATATTTAAGTCGTTCCGGCTTACCAGTACCGCCTCTTGGATTGCTGATCAATTCTCGTACCAAATCAAAACATTTGACATAACTGCTTCTATCATTTTTCCTAAACCAATCCAAATCGTCTTGAGCTTTCTTCAAGATTGTTATTCTATACATCGTCAAATGCTTCCTCAGGGCTGATGCCCTTTGGTCTCTCACCTTTATCCCGAATAGCATGCGATTCAATCAAGGCGGTCAATGATTCTTTGTCGTTAAGCAGTTTAAGAGTTTCTTTTATATGTAACCACTCTGTTTCATTCAAGATAACCACAGAGCCTTCATCTGTCGCAATAATTGTTTCATCTTTATCCTTTATTGCCTTAAGAATAACATTTTTAAGGTTTTTGGATGCCATATCAAATGTAATTGTTTGCATTTTTTACTCCCATGAATCTTGACGGGACTACGGGGGGACGCCCTTTATATTTATAGTTACTGTGCATTAACGAGACAACAACCTAAGAGATAATGTTTTATGTCTTGAGTAAGCCCCATTCTGTGAGTTCGGAATTTGTTTAATACACCTCATCATGCTTTCCGATATCCACAAGAACAATCAAATCTTTCCCGCTGTCAGGATCTTTGGCAAATGTAAATACAATACGGCAATCATACTCGACCTGGCAGGCCCAAAGTCCAAGCAATTTTCCATGAAGTTTATGAGCCTTAAGTGAAGGATCAAATGGTTCTCTTGAAAGCTTTTCCAGTGCAGAAAAAATCTTCTCCTGTAAAACCGGATCTTTTCGGGTAGCCTTATTAAACCCGCGACAAAATCCATTTGACCATGATAGAGTGTACATCAACCTTTTAAGAGATCCTTTTTTAAATCTTCCACTGTTCCGAATTTTGCCCGCTTTTCTTGCACAGCTTGCAATGCTTCCTTTGCATTGGCTGCGATTTCATCACGCCTCTCTTCGGCAACACGCATTCTAAGAATCTCAAGAAGTTCCTCACGATCATCAAATGGAAGAGACTCCACTGCATCAATAGCCTTTTGAAAAGATGTTTCCTGATGGGAAATCATATTATCCTCTGCAATTCTCTTTCAATAAATACTTATTATATAAAAACTTTAATAAATTTTATGATATTTCAAACCACCCTGTTTGTCAACATTCGGCAAAAACTATGATTTCATTGTGTTGTGTTATAAAAATGGTTCAAAGTTCACAGTTTACAGTTCAAGGATTCAAAGGGTCAATCCCTCTGATATATGTAAATCGTTCAGATTTACTGAAGAACTGCTGTTTCTGCGTTCTTGTATGATACCATACAAATACACTTGCTCAAGAATCTCTTTCGCTTTCTCTGTTCGCTCCTATTCATCAAATGTCACAAGAGACACCTTTTTCTTTCCTTGTGCATCTGTCTGATGATACATTAAAAACCAGGCAATTTTGATATATTCGCTTCCCAGATTCTTCCAATCCGATGCTGAAAATTGCCATATTTTGTTATGCGCTGTCTCAAAGCGGGTCGGTACAAAGACGATTTTTGAGGATTTTTTGCCAAAGACTTTCTCTGTAATCAATTTTATACGGCGCATGTGAAAAGGGGAACTGACAAATATAGCGGACTCAAACCCGTATTTGTCCATAATATTTTTCGCTATCAGTGTTTCGATATGCGTATCTTCAAAATAGGATTTGAATTTGAGGCCGGGTAAAAATGGTTTTTGTCTCAACGTTTCAAGCTTTGTGCTGAATGAAGTTGCAGACGTATCCAGAATTTGCCTGTAGGCAGGGATAAGAAGCAAACCGGCAAATCCTTGTCTGATGATCAAATCCACTTCCTTTTTACGTGCCTTGTTATCTGACTCTGTGCCAATAAACAGTACAATAGCATCAGCCTTGACCGGCTTGTCTGCATAGGCGAGATATTTTGGGGCATACCAGAGTCCCCCTAAGGCAATTGCAACAACAAGTAAAACTGTTACTAGTTTTATCTTATTGCGCATATGCAGCCAGGGGGATGTTCTTCAGTTCAAAAATGGGAGTTAAGTAAATTTGAGCATTCTTCAAAGGTCTCGACATTTTTCTCCATCCTCGCATACAGCTCCGCCTTCTCAGTTACAGCGTGAATCCTTTGCATAACGCCCCCCTTAAACCAATGAGCGGTGGTTAGCGCTTACGCTTCACTTCGTACCATTAACACGACTGGGCTAAAATCTCATTTGCCGAAATAATCGAAGTCTTCCTGTGGTTGAGATTATAGCCTTTCTTATGAGCCAGTTTCAAAACGCACCATTTTGGCCGATCTTAAGCGTTGGGCTCAAATTTCAATCCTCGAAATACTATATGTATTCCTGTGGTTGAAATTTTCTCCCGCCTTGAGCTTGACCAAACTGAAACGTTTTGAAAGTGGCTCTTATACTTAACCAAAATATGGCATTCTTCTAATGTCTTGAAACATGATACCGGATTAATGCAAAACCCTTATACCCTCAAATTTCCTAAGCATGGTCTTATAACAAATATTCGATTGTAAAACAATGCAATAGTTCTAAAATGTTATATTTTTTTTGCAATTTACTTTCTGTTTATCAACAGAAGAAGCAATATCTTAAAATATACTTTTATATAGTACGAAAACTGTGGGGTTTTGAAAATAATAGGAGAAAATTATAGGAGAGTTTTGAATAACTACCCGAAAATTATTTTCCTGTAATATTTGCTTTGCTTTTTAAATCCATAAAAGAAGTAATATAATAAGATTGGTTTCTATCATCGTAAGGTAATTTTTAATATCTCAACCTGATTATACAAATACTGCAATACTACTATCGTATAAGCTAAAAAAAGGGCAGGACCACCCTTGATCCTGCCCATGCTTCCCTTCAGACAATTCTTATTTTTTAATTTTTCTCTTTATACCAACTAAGCCTAGCAGGCCGGAACCAAAAAGTAAAACAGCTCCGGGGATTGGAACAGCAGGCGCTGCCTGTGTTGCGTCAAAGTGCCAGGTATACATTTCCTGGCCACCAAATGGGCTTAAAATAAATGTACCGGTATTTGCCACAGTATCAAGAGTAAATGCTCTCAAAGTTGCTAAATAAACTGAACCGAAAGCTTCAACATCGTAATCTTGGCTGGCATCCACACTCAGAACACCGGCAGCCATCGTGCCCGGCCCGGTCATTGGTGCAGGCCATGCCCATGTAGTCAAACTATCTTCAGTACCTAGGTTAGTCGTGCCAATCGTTACCATATCCGGGGTCGTAAGATCGCCAGCTATAGTTAAATCGAATGTAAAAGGCCCAAGAGTTGCCGTATTTGTCTCTGCCGGCTTTGAACAATTATAAACGATTGAAGCATTTGCTGAACCCACAACAAACAAAAAACATACCATGGTCAAAAAAATAACTTTCTTCATTCTTTTCTCCTTTTCCTTTGCATGTCTGGTTATTAGCTCTGCAATAGATATTGATTTTGAAGGGAAGCACTTGCAGAACCAAGGAATGTCTTGCCTTTTTTGCTTATACTATCTTAAGAAAAGTAATTTACTTTTAATATAATTTTTTGATATTTGCTTTTAACAGTGATCTGTTAAGATTTTTAAAGCTCTTTATATTCAGTGAAATACGCAGTATTAGACATTGATGGCCTCGTAAAAAGTCTGATAACTCCTGTTTCGTCATGCCGGACCTGATCCGGCATCCAGTAATTTCAATAGGTTCTGAATACCAGCTTTCGCAGGTATGACGATTTGGGGACTTTTTGCGAATTCAACAACATTAAGAAAACTTGCATTACCAATTAATCTTATCTATTGATTGCAGTAAAAGGTACCAGAACACTTCGTTTAATTTTTTCTTTTGCTGCCGATCTCAAAGATTTGGGCATTACAATACTATACTATATTATACTATTGCCAAGAGAGTATTGGCAGGCGTAAAATACTATCGGAGCAATAACAAACGACACATCATTTGTTATTTATATCTTAATGATATATATTTGAGTGCTAAAAGTCAGCATTGTTTCCGGGTACGATAACCGGCCAGACAAAGGATGCCCGAGCCAAGAAGCCAAAAAGCGCCAGGCAGAGGTGCATGAACCGGCATAAGGTTGTCAACTCCATTTTGGTTTGAAATAAAATCAATTTTTACGGGTAAACTTGAAAGCGCTGTCCAATAAATACTAAGCGAATCGTAGTGGTTTGTAAGATTCTCACCTAAGAACTCAATACTATAAGGTGAATATAGATAGCTATCATCATCTTTCATGACTGCCAACTCAACACGAGTTTTCCAATCTGAAGCGGCAGTAGTTGGCACTTCAACCAGCGGGGTTACAAATGGAAACCACTCAGTACCTAGTTTGTAGAATAATTGCCCCAAACCGCCTGCAAGAGGATCGTTGATATTAATATCAGTGATTTCAATATCTGCTTTTCCATCATGATCCTCATCTATTGCATAAAACTGAACTGCCGCAGCCATTGACGTAAGGCCAAAAACAATAAACGCCGTCATGCCAACCAATAAGACTTTTTTCATTGCTTAGTTCCTCCTTAGGGCTATCTGGTTTAAGTACTACCGCAAAATTATAAAAATAAATTTTTATTAGCAGAATATTGGGTAGAAGTTTTTGGAATGTTCAAATGAAAAAACAGACTACCACATTTTAAGCTGCCTTTAGACAGTGGAGCCAGTTTCAAAACGCCCCATTTTGGCCGATCTCTTCGTTGGGCTCAAATTTCGCACGAAGTGACACGTAGTGAAGCATAAGCGCTAACCTTTAGCGCTATCCTCGAAATACTTAATGTATTCCTGTGGTTGAAATTTTCTCCCGCCTTGAGCTTGACCAAACTGAAACGTTTTGAAAGTGGTTCAGTGTTCTTTTTCATAAGTAAATGGGCTTTTATAACCCAAGGTTTAATGAGGTCTAATGAAATTGCAATACGAGATATAATCCAACACTTCATGATTTGCTAAGTGTTTTGCTATAAATCGATAATGCGATAACCTGTAAGGCTCCAGGCTGCGAAGAAACCGTTCTGTGAGGTAATTATCCCAACAGTTTTTTTCGGCTCATGCCTGGTAGTATTCAATACTGTTCGCTTTTTATTTTAAATTATTTAACCATGCAATACATGGACCAACCGTGGCCATTTAGCATAATATATTGATATCATTCATTATATAAATATTATGGGTTATAATCTAAATGAAGCAATTGAAGGGTATTTCATACGCAAAGGTTAGGTAAAGACATACATTGTTTTTTAACAGCTTGAAATAATACAAATATTATTCGGAGGTAAACTCATACACTTTTTTACTCTAGTAAAATTTGTTTGATCTATATCATGCATTATTAATATCTTCAGAAGTACAAAATAATACTTGAATACGCAAAAAGAGAATCTTATCTATCTTCACGATACCGCAGCTTCCGGTTTGAATTTACGCTCCCATTCCCAGGCTGTACGGATGATAAATTCCAGATCATCATGGCTGGGTGACCAGCCTGTTTTATTTCTTAGGCGGTCGCTGTTGGCAATGAGCGCTGGTGGATCTCCGGCACGACGGCCGGTCTCAAGTACGGGAAAATCGATCCCGGTAACTCGTTTGGCAGTCGCCACTACTTCCTTTACGGAGAAACCGTGGCCATAACCGCAATTCATGACATCAGAACCCTTTCCGGCCATGAGATATTCCAATGCCCTGATGTGTGCATCCGCAAGATCGTTAACATGGATATAATCCCTGATACAGGTTCCGTCTGACGTAGGATAATCGGTACCATAGATGGAGAGCTTTTCGTATTCTCCCTTGGCAGTCTTTAAAGCCCGCGTGATAAGATGTGTTGCTTTCGCATAGGCCTGGCCAATGCGGCCTTCAGGATCTGCACCGGCAACGTTAAAATATCGCAGGGCAATGTAACGAAAAGATCCCGACTTCGCCAGATCCTGAAGGATACCTTCCACCATGACCTTGGACGCCCCATAAGGATTGATGGGACACAACGGAGCCGTCTCTGCAACTGGGATTGTTTCCGGAATGCCATAAACAGCGGCAGTTGAGGAATAGAGCAGTTGCGTAATACCGCAACTAGTCATAGCCTGTAGGAGATTCAGACTATTAGCAGCATTATTACGGTAGTATAGTAATGGTTTGCGCACTGATTCTTCCACCTGGATAGATGCAGCAAAATGGATAACTGCTTCAGGCTGAAAATCATTTAAAGTCTTTTCAAGATATTTCTGATCGGCAAGATCTCCCTGCACAAGTTTGCCGTAAAGGATAGCCCAGGAATGCCCTGTGCTTAAGTTATCATATACAAGGATATCATGCCCCAGCAACCCCAGTGCTTTAACAATATGGCTGCCGATATAACCGGCACCGCCCGTGACAAAGATTTTCATTATGGTATATACCCTTCTCTCGCTTATATTCCGCCCTCTCAATTGCAATATACTAAGTGGGAGAATATCGTTAATATTATGGCATTATGGTATATGAAACGAGATTGCCATCTGCTTTTGCTGATGCTTTGAGGATTCAAGCCTAAAATACAAGCTGATTTTCCTTGGCCACAGGAGCCCTGAGCCAGTTTCAAAACGCCCCATTTTGGCCGATCTCTGCGTTGGGCTCAAATTTTAATCCTCGAAATACGCCATGTATTCCTGCGGTTAAAATTTTCGCCCGCCTTGAGCTTAAACAAACTGAAACGTTTTGAAAGTGGCTCCCCTGTTTATCTATTACCAGATATATAGCATTTGTCAAAATAATGTTCCGAGTTAATATGTAATTGTTTGGTTATGACATTTGCTATAAAGAACAGGCATAAAAAAAGCAGGGTCGTTTCCGACCCTGCCGGTATTTTTACAAAGAGGCTTCACAGAAGCCTTTAGCCGATTTTTTACAATTCGCATACACACCAATAACCAAATGGAACAAACTTATAACCTTTGTGCTACAGCTCCTACTTTCTTAAATAAAAAAATGGAATAGCAAAGCTGCAAAAAATACTCTGCTATCCCATCTCACTTTTGTGTTATTTTAACTCACATGTACCGCTATCCGTCGCCTTACCCCCACAAGCCCGATCAATCCGGCAGCTAACAACCATAGCGAAGCAGGAATAGGAACCGCAGAAAGAAACATTGAGTTGCCTGATGTAACAAATTCAAAACCGGTAACAGGTCCTGCGAGAAGACTTCCGGTTAAAGTATACGCTGTAAAGGGATTCGTGATGCCGCCGGTCGCAGTTATGATTTCAAATTGATCACCTATCGCAAGACTATAACCTGGCAATAATTCGATTTGCAGAATAGCTCCGCCAAGGTCGGCGGTTCCGTCAATATTAAGCTGATCATAATCGCTTATACTAGATAACTGGATATTAAGTATTCCTCCAGATTGAATATAATCACCCGTGACTGAAAGCATGCCAGGTGAGTTACCCGGCCCGACATTTCCACCGCTAACAGATACGTCTCCAATTATTGAACCACTGCCCTGCAAGATACCTCCGCTCATAGAAACCGGAGCAGTCAGAGTACCGTTTACTATTGTCATACCATCAGTCTGCGTATAACTTGTTGCACTGGCATTGCTGCCATTCTGAATATCGAACGTTCCGGTGTTGGTAACTGCACCGGTAATATTTCCACCGGCAGCGCTTAATGTCGAAGTCCCGGAATTATTAAGAGTCGAAGTCATGGCCCCACCGGAGAAATTGAAAGCACCACTGTTAGAGGTAGTATCGGCAGTCAGTGAACCACCACTCAGGTTATATATTTTGCCATTGTTTATGGTAAGAATACTGCCGCTGTCCGTAAATATACTCGTTCCGTTTGTCTGATTAAAGGTGTCGAAGTTTAATGTGCCACCGGTTCTATTGAAGGTACCATTGTTAGTAAGCGTCCCTGCAGAAAGCGTTCCGCCACTTAAGTTATAAGCACCTAAAGTACTGATTGTGCCGGCATTCATGTTCAATGTCCCAGCACTTTGATTTAAGGAACTTAAATCATTAACAGTGAGAATGGTTGATTGGAGAGTTGTGCCAGATGTTGTTAAGTTAAGATTGCTACCAGTTAGCGTTAACGATGATAAATCACCATTAGCCTTTTTATCATAATTGACCGAGTAGCCAGAACCAATGGATACAACATCTCCTCCCGTTGGCACACCATTAGGGTCCCAATTCTTTTTTTGGCTCCATTTATCAGACCCACCACCATCATCCCATGATACCAAGTCTGCACTTGCCTTCATCGGAAATCCGAGAGCAACCAAACTTATTGTTGCCAAGGTAACCGCCAGAATAATCATTGTTCTTTTATTTTTCATTATATCTCATCACCTTATATTTATAATCTCATACGCATAACTTATTTATTATTTATATAGCCAGCAATTATACAAACCTCATGCCAACAGGTTGAGATAGAGTTATTAACTGTTTTTATAACACATTTTATACATATTAATATACTGATATAACGACAATAATATATCTATTTCATACAGCGGGAATCCTATGGGATAAGAACCCCAAAAGAGAAAACTATATGGGAAAAGCATTAAATATATTTATAGAACCATTAAATAATTTAATAGCAGAAAGGGGAAATAATTTTCATAAATGCTCCGATTCAATTTGTAATTGTTTTAGCCGGTTTCAAAACGTTTCAGTTTGGTCAAGCTCAAGGCGGGCGAAATTTTTAACCGCAGGAATACATGGCGTATTTCGAGGATAGCGCTAATGCTTCACTTCGTGCGAAATTTGAGCCCAACGCAGAGATCGGCCAAAAATGGGGCGTTTTGCAATTGGCTCGTTTGGCTATGAGTGCGTATGTAATTTTCAGGAAGAAAAAGATTAAGAAGATATATTCTCCGGTAGTTTATAATCCTTGAAAAATTGCCATATGATCTCATTGGCATCAAGATTGACTGCTGTTTTGCCGAATATTTTTTCCGGAAAAAACTTAGGCCTTCCGGGCCATGTATGGCCGCCTTCTTCTATTTTGTAAAATACTACTTTTACTTCTTCACTACCTTTTCCATACATATAGCATTTTATCGAAAGATCCGATGGCCCTTTTTCCAGTTCGGTATAAACAGGTTCCGAATCACAGCCGTTTTTATCTACCCACCATTGCACAAATTCTTCGGAAGACAAACTCGCTCCCTTATAAGTACCGGCAGTTCCGCCTTCATAATAAGCAAATACATCGTTTGTCCCATGAAAATAGATTACAGGCACAGGACGATCAGGGTGCCACTTTTTGTCCATATCTTTAAATATTGTTGCGGAAACAGGAGCTATAGCCGTTATCTTATTTGCAAATGCAGCTGCCAAATAAATGGCCATGCCACCGCCGTTAGAATATCCGGTTACATAAACACGCCTTGGATCGATGGGCGCTTTTTCTATCAATTTATCAATTAATGCCGATAAGAACGAAACATCGTCAACTTCCGGTATCCGGCAATCATTCCAATGCAACCTGCCTTTATATGTTCCTATCGCATCGGGATATACCACAACAAAGTTTTTTTCATCGGCAATATCGGACCAACCTGAAATTCTCTCCATTTGCAGTCCTGTCATTTGGCCGCCATGAAGCATCAGTACTAAAGGCAGGCGATTACCGGGTGTAAAGCCAACAGGCATATGAACACGGTATGTACGCTTTCGATCATCGAACATCATTGAACAATCATACTTGCCGGAAGATTCAATTACTTCTTGTAATGCATATTGCTCTCGAAGCACACGTTTTAATTTCTTTCCCGAAGTTGAAGAAGGAATCTCATCTATAAATATTACTTCTTTCGGCTTTTTATGTGATGCAAGCTTATCTTTAACATAATCTATGATATCTTGTTCGCTTACCATTGCATTTTTTTTGGGAACCACATAGGCAACAAGCCTTTCTCCCCAATTCTGATCAGGTACCCCTATTACCGAAGAATCGTAAACATCCTTATGAGTGTGCAGTACTTCTTCTATTTCGGCAGGATAGATATTTACGCCCCCGGATATAACCATATCAACATCCCTGTCCGCGATATAATAATAACCGTCCTTATCCATACTAGCCATATCGCCTACCGTAAAATAGCCGTCATAATAAATTGCTTTTGTTGCTTCTGGTTTTTCATGATAGCCGCTTAGCAGAAAAGAGCTCTTTACATATATTTTACCAATTTCTCCGATTTGCACCTCAGTATTATTTTCATCAAGCAACTTGATTTCTACACCTGGGGCCGCTTTTCCGCAGCTTCCCGGCTTTTTTAATTGGTCTTCAGGTATCATAAATGTCACACAGCTAAGCTCGGTTCCTCCATACATTTCATAGATCTTATCGTTTCCGAATATCTCAACCGCTTTTTTCTTAAGAGCAAACGGGAAAGCCTCTCCGGTTACTATTATCAGGCGAAGAGAAGAAAAATCATATTTTTTTAATATTTCTTCAGGCAAACTACAAATTCGATTCAACATGGTAGGAACTACAAAAGTAGTTGTAACACGATGTTTTTGTATAAGTTCAAGAAAATTTACGGCATCAAATTTCGGCATAATTACAACGGGGTTTCCAAAAAGAAAAGAACAGCTTGCAAAACTCAAAGGAGCGGTATGGCACAAAGGGCCTGCCACAATGTGTTTATCGCTAAAATCCCAACCTGTTATGAATGCATACAAAAGCATCATGTTCAATCTGTTTTTACTGTTTCTGACAACACCCTTTGGTCTGCCTGTTGTGCCGGAAGTATATATCAATGAAGATGCCATTCCAAGAGAAGGATTTTGCAAACCCGGATCAGTATCATTATCAGCATTGATAAGATCTTTAAATCCAATTGAGTCTGATTTTACAGGCCCGTTCGCACAAACATATATCAGATCCGGATTTTCGATTTTATCCTTAACTCCGGAAATTATCTTTTCAAATTGATGATCGTAAATTAAAATCTTTGATTTAGAATCATTTACGATATGGGCTACTTCATCTTCTTTAAAACGATAATTAATAAATACAGGCGTAGTATAAATCTTACCACATGCATGCCATATATATATCATTTCAGGGCAATTGGACATGAGAACCGAAACCCTGGAATTGGCTGCAATTTTATGCTGCAATAAAGAATTAGCTAAAATATTACCGGTTCTATCAAGCTCTTTATATGAGACAGTAATATCTTCCATAATAATAGCCGGATGTTCCGGGGTTCTTTTTGCGTGATTTGCTATCCCAAGCTTTTCTGTGCCAATGTTTTTTATATAATCATCAAGATCCATATTATATTCTCAATTCGAGCCAGTTTCAAAACGCCCCATTTTGGCCGATCTCTGCGTTGGGCTCAAATTTCGCACGAAGTGAAGCATTAGCGCTATCCTCGAAATACTTAATGTATTCCTGCGGTTGAAATTTTCTCCCGCCTTGAGCTTGACCAAACTGAAACGTTTTGAAAGTGGCTCACTTCATTTGATATTCAATCCAGACCGGCGTCTGAACAGTTTTTCCGCTTCAACAGCTAAAAATATCACCATGCTGTTTGCCAAAACCATGCCCCAATCCAAAAGGCCCATTGGAACACTATCAAATATTTCGTTAAAAAAAGGCGAATAAGTATAAATAATCTGAAGCAGTGTCATGATCAATACACCCGGCCAGATAAATTTGTTGCTCCAAAGGCCCAGCTTCCAGAAAGGTTGAGTTATGGAACGACAATTAAACAGGTAAAACATTTCGCCGAATACGAATATATTAACCGCCAGTGTACGGGCCAAATCCTCGCTTTTTCCTAAAACATTAATTTCCAGATTGAAAACTCCGAAGGCTCCGATAACTAAAAGAACCGTAACCAATGCTATTCGCTGTATCATCGGCTTAGTAAGAATAGGCGTCTTGGGATCACGGGGTGGCCTTTTCATTATACCAGGCTCCTTGGGTTCGAATGCCAGCATCAAACCCAGGAGAAGGGCTGTTGTCATGTTAATCCACAGAATCTGTAGAGGCAGTATAGGCAGTTTGCTTCCTGATAATACGGCGGCTAATATGACCAAGCCCTCCCCACCGTTTGTCGGAAGAGTCCAGGTGATAAATTTGATCAGGTTATCGAACACCCCCCGGCCTTCTTCAACTGCAGCTTTAATGGTTGCAAAATTATCGTCAGTAAGCACCATATCCGCCGATTCCTTGGATACTTCTGTACCCGTTATGCCCATCGCAACACCAATGTTTGCCTGGCGCAGGGCAGGAGCATCATTTACCCCATCACCCGTCATGGCCACTACATATTCCCGTTTTTGCAAAGCCTCCACCAGCCTAAGTTTCTGCTCGGGTGAAACCCTGGCAAATACTGCCGTGCGATCGGTCTGTTCCTCAAGGTCTTCATCACTTAACATGGCAATATCTTTTCCCGTTAAAACTTCACGGGTATGATAAGAACAGCTTTCCCCGCACAAACCTATTTGCCGGGCAATGGCCGCAGCCGTTCCCGCATGGTCTCCTGTTATCATTTTAACACGGATTCCTGCACTCTGACATCCCTCAACTGCTTCTATTGCTTCGGGCCGTGGAGGATCTATCATTCCCTGAAGACCCAAAAACTCAATACCTTGTTCAACATCTGCATGGATAATACCGGCTTTATCGACTCCGACCTGTTTTCGCGCAAAGGCCAGCACTCTTAGACCTTTATCGGCCATTGAATGAACCCAGTCCATGATTGTATCATGTCCGGGAAGATCCGGCTGCCCGTCCGGCCCCAACATTATATTGCATTCAACACAAAGACTTTCAACGGAACCCTTGATGTAGATAGTCCGGTGCTTGTCATTTGCCCTGCTGTGAAGAGTTGCCATATACTGACGTTCGGATTCGAAAGGTATTGTGTCAAGGCGAGGCATTTCATTTTCCAGATTCTTTATATCATACCCGGCTTTGACAGCAGATGTAATCAGTGCACCTTCTGTGGGATCACCATCAACTTTCCATAAATCGTCAGTTTTTTTAAGACTTGAATCATTGCACAACATGCCGGCTTTCAGCAATTCCTGAAGAGCTATATTTGATTCAAGATCAAAACCGCCGTTAGCATCTTCTATCCTGCCTTCGGGTGCATAGCCAACACCCGTTGCCATATATAGTTTCCCACCTGCAATTATCTCCTGTACCGTCATCTGATTTTGTGTAAGGGTACCTGTTTTGTCCGAACATATAATCATGGTTGAACCCAGAGTCTCTACCGCAGGCAATTTGCGTATGATAGCATTGCGATCGGCCATGCGCGAAACACCAATTGCCAAAGTTATGGTAATTGCTGCCGGAAGGCCTTCCGGAATGGCACCTACAGCCAGGGCAACAGAGGCCATAAACATTTCTACAAGGTCATTACCACGTAAAAATCCCACTGCAAAAGTCAGTACAGCCATTGCCAAAATGGCATAAAGCAATACCTTTGAAAAACTATGAATTTTTTTAGTAAGCGGAGTCTCAAGGATTTTAGCTGATGCAATCAATTCGTTTATTCGGCCTATCTCGGTACTGTCACCTGTGGATACCACAATCCCCCGTCCACCACCGTAGGTCACAAGGGTGGAAGAATAAGCCATATTGCGCCTATCGCCTACCGCCATATCGGCTGGAAGCACTGTGTTTTCCTTATGCGTGGGCACACTTTCTCCCGTAAGGGCACTTTCATCAATATGTAACTCACGTGTATGGATCAGGCGTATATCAGCCGGGACCTTGTCACCCGATCCAAGCATAACAATGTCACCCGGCACAAGCCGGTTTGACGGAAGGCGATGCTTTTGCCCGTCACGTAAAACATTAGCCTCGCTTGTCATTGCTTTGCTTAAGGCCTCGATAGCTTTAAGCGCTTTTGCCTCCTGCACAAAACCGATAAAAGCGTTCACTATAACTACGCCAAAGATTACCGCCGCATCCACGTATTCCTTAAGGAAAAAAGCAATAATTGCCGCCACAAGAAGGATATAAACAAGCGACTGGTTAAATTGCAAAAAGAACCGGGCGAAAAGCCCCTGGCCTTTTTTCTGTGTAAGTTCGTTTAAACCGAATATTTCCGTTCTATGCAATGCTTCCTGGTCGGACAGTCCCTTTGTTATATCGGTTTTTAAAACCGTGACTAATTCCTCAACTTCAAGGCCGTGCCAGTTCTTTTCCGTTGATATTTTCATTTATTACTCCTAATAAAATATCTGATTATATGAACTTATTTTATAAATATTATGTAACAAACCCTGATATGGTCAAGAAAAAACCCGCCTGCCAGGCAAAACGTGATTATTCTTATTATATTTCAACTATTGAAAATCCAGAGATAAAGTAATACATATATGAAATTGAAGGTAATGCTAAGAAAAAAAGGAAACCAGGATGAAAAAACAGGTTGTTGTTAGATTTGCACCAAGCCCTACCGGTTATTTGCATATTGGAGGTGCGAGAACTGCGATCTTTAACTGGCTTTATGCAAGAAAAACCGGCGGCAAATTCATATTAAGAATTGAAGATACAGATGCCGAAAGATCCACGGAAAATTCTATAGAAGGAATAATTGAAGGATTAAAATGGCTCGGACTTTTATGGGATGAAGGCCCGAATTTTCAGAGCCAATACATTGAAGAACATCAAAGGACTGCACAAAAACTTCTTGAAACCGGATATGCGTATAAATGTTTCTGCACTAAAGAAGATATAGAAAAAAAACGTGAAGAAGCGGTTAAAGCTAAAAAAACTTACTCCTATGACAGGACATGCCGGAATCTGACCTGTGATCAGACTGCAAAAAAAGAAGCAGATGGATTGCCTTATGCAATCAGGCTGAAAGTTCCTGATGGTTCGGGTAGCGTAGTTTTTAATGATGCGGTTTATGGAACAATAGAAAAAAAATATGCAGATATGGAAGATTTTATAATTGTGCGTTCAAACGGCAAACCTTTATATGTGCTGTCAAATGCGGTTGACGATATAAGAGATAAGGTTACACATATCATCCGTGGCCAGGACGGCCTTGCCAATACGCCCAAGCAGATACTCTTGTACAATGCTCTTGGTGCGACTTTGCCAGTTTTTGCGCACATGTCTTTAACCCTTGATCCTAAGAAAGCAAAAATATCCAAACGGAATCATGGCGAACTTGTAGCCGTGCATTTTTACAAACAACACGGCTTTTTGCCCTGGGCCCTTGTTAATTTTCTGGTGCTTTTAGGCTGGGCAACACCTGAATCAAAAGAAATTTTTTCAAAAGAAGAGCTTATCGAAGCGTTTTCTTTAGAGGGAATAAGCCGGGCAAATTCCGTTTTTAACATTAACAAGGATGATCCAAAGTACTTTACCGATCCCAAAGCTATAAATGTCAATGCCCATTATTTAAGAACAATTCCTGTACAAGAGCTTTTGCCTTATGTAAAAAAGCAGCTTGAAGGCGGGGGTTTGTGGAATGACGAATTTGAAACAAATCGAAAACAGGAATTTATCGATATAATTGAACTTGTCCGCAGCAGGTTTCATATATTAACTGATTTTACAACAACAGGCAGGGCATTTTTTTCTGATGATTACTTGATAGATGCCGGTGCATTAAAGAAGAATATCCTTAAACACCCTGAACTTGCAAAATGGCTTTTATGTCTTGCTGACAGGTTCAATACATTAGAAGATTACAATGCCTCAACAATAGAAACAGTAATTATGGATATGGCTGGTGATGTAAGCGTTAAACCCGGAATTCTTGTAAACGGTATTCGCATTGCCATAACAGGCCAGGCTGTTGGGCCAGATTTTATAAAATCTCTTATTACAATCGGACAGAATAAAGTGACGGAACGTCTGGCAAAAAGTCCTTTGTTATTTAAAGATGCAATTTCTTAAAAAGTTAAACTTGAGTCTTATTTATGAACATTTCATATCTTCTGCTAAACAGTGCAGGAAAATATCCGGATAAAACAGCAATTATTTCGGAAGATAAAGTATTTTCGTATAAAGCATTTAATACAAGAGTAAACTGTCTGGCTGACGCTATGAGGCAACACGGTCTTAAAGCAGGAGACAGGGTTGCAATTATGTTTTTCAACAGCCATCAGTTTGCAGAAGTATATTTTGCCGTTGTAAAATCCGGAGCGGTTGCAACACCGGTCAATTTTCGTTTTGTGGCTGATGAGATCGAATATATTATTAATCATTCAAAAGCCTGTTTCTTTTTCTTTGGAAAAGATTTTGAAGAAACAATATCAATTGCTTGTCACACACTGCCGACAGTAAAGCATTTTGTATGCGTGGATGCACAAAAAGATGGTTTCGCCCATGATTATGAAATGTTTTTGTCTTCCGGAAAAGCGGATGATAATTTATTTGATGCAAAAGAAAACGATCCCTGCCAAATAATGTATACATCAGGGACAACTGGAAAACCTAAAGGTGCAGTTATTACACACGGCAATATCTTCTGGAATCTTTATAATACAATTTTAGGAAGAGAAGACCACAGCGGTGAAGTATCTCTGATCATCGGCCCTATGTATCATACGGCCGGTTTGAATAATCATTTTACCATACAGATAGCCTTAGGCGGTACATGTATTCTGATTAAAAAATTCGAGCCTGAAACTATTTTAAGATATATCGAAGAAAAAAGTGTGAATGTTATATCCGGCGCCCCCTCTATGTTTAACATACTACTCCAATATCCGAAGCTTGAAGATTATAACACTTCCTCTATTACCAAATGCACATCAGGAGCAGCCATATTGCCTGTTGAGATCAAGAAAAAACTTTTAAAGGTTTTTCCCAATTCAAACGGAGTTTATGATGTGTATGGGTGTACCGAGGCATCTCCAACTATTACCATATTAAATGGAAATGATTCTTTTAGAAAGCACGGATCAGTAGGACGTGCCGTAAATTTTTTGCAGGTCAGAGTGGTTGATGAAGATGGAAATTCCATGCCTGCGGATCAAGCCGGAGAGCTTATCTGCAAAGGTCCGAATATAATGCAGGAATACTACAATGACAGCAAAGCAACAAAAGAAGCGATTAAAAACGGATGGCTTTATACCGGAGATATGGCAAAAATTGATAACGAGGGCTATTTTTATATAGTGGATAGAAAGAAAGACATGATTTCAAGCGGAGGGGAAAATATTTATCCGCGAGAGATTGAAGAAGTACTTTTCGGACATCCGTCTGTTGCTGATGTTGCCGTTATCGGAATTCCAGATGCCGTTTGGGGTGAAACCGTCAAGGCTTTTGTGGTTTTGAAAACAGGAGTGACTATGAGTGAGCAGGAAGTAATCAATTATTGTAAAAAGCACCTTGCAAGCTATAAAAAGCCAAGAGCAGTAAGTTTTGTTGAATCCATTCCTAAAAATCCGTCAGGAAAAGTTTTAAAGAGGCTGCTCAAAACAATGTAATGCAGAAAAGAGCATAAAAATCCGTCTTGACAATATAGTTGTCATCCGGTAGCAAATTCCGTAAGTTAAATTAATGAAGCTAATTGCATCTTAATTAAATATCTTAAAGCAGGATAAAAAATGAAAAAACTAACATCAATAGGTACAGGGACTAAACTGTGCGCAGTTATAGGAAATCCGATTTCTCACAGCCTTTCGCCCGCTATACATAACGCAGGTTATGATGCACTTGATCTGGATTTTGTTTATGTGTCATTTAAGGTTGAAGATGTAAAAAATGCATTGTCCGGTATGAGAGCGCTTGAGAATTTCAGAGGGATGAGTGTTACTATTCCACATAAAATTGCAATAATTGATCTTGTGGATGAAATATCTGATCTGGATAGAAATATTGGTTCCATAAATACGGTAATAAATGAAAACGGCAAACTGTTCGGTTTGGGTACAGATGGTCCTGGCGCTCTTAAGGCAATCCGTGATGCAGGTGTGAATCTTGAAGGGCTAAATGTATTGATGCTTGGTTCAGGCGGTGCAGCACGCGCTATAGCATTTACTATAGCACATAATACAGGCCTTGCTAAACTTACTCTTCTTGATATCGATGCTGACATGCTAAAAAAACTGGCTTCTGATCTTAAAGCAGGTACAGATGCGTCTATTGATTCGGATATGCTTACAGATGAAACTTTATCTGCAAATATGAAAGACGCAAATCTTGTTATACACTGCACACCAATCGGAATGCATCCAAAAGAAAATGCCTCGCTTGTTCCGGCAGATCTGTTTAAACCAGGACAGGTAATTTTTGATGTTGTTTATACGCCGCTTAAAACAAAACTGTTGAAAGACGCAGAATCTCACGGTCTTAAAACTATTTCCGGGGTAGAAATGTTTATTAATCAGGCAGTACTTCAATTTGAACGCTTTACCGGTGTAAATGCCCCGGAAGAAGTAATGCGCAAAGTTGTTATGGAGCGTCTTAACTCATGAATATTGTATTAATAGGATACCGCGGAACAGGAAAAAGCGAAGTTGCAAAAATTCTTTCCGAAAAACTCAAAATGAAAAGCATCGGAATGGATGCCGAAATTGTTAATAAAGCAGGTCTTACAATTCCGCAAATTGTTGAAAAATACGGCTGGGATAAATTCCGCAGCATAGAAACAGAAGTTGCCCTTGATGTTTCAAAGCTTGATAATGTTATTGTTGATACCGGAGGAGGTGTTATTGAACGGACGGAAAACATTGAAGCTCTTAAAAAAACCGGAATCATATTCTGGTTAAAGGCTTCTGTGGATGTTATTGTTGCGCGCATTGAATCAGGAACCGATCGGCCTGCTTTAACTCAAGGGAAAACATTTACCGAAGAAGTTGCAGAGGTTCTTGATAGAAGAACAGCTAAATATAAAAGCTCTGCTAAGCATGAAATAGATACTGACCAAATAACTCCAAATCAGGTTTCAGACAGGATTGTTGAAATCTTGAATAAGAAATAGCAAATACTCGTTTCTGGTCTGGTGTTGAACTTTTATTACGAGTTAATAAATCCTGCATTTGTAAATTTCCACCTTTTCAATTTATCACTCAACCATCTTACAATTATATCTATTTTACTACCCAAAGAAACTTCATCACATGATAATTTTCCCGCCAAAATAAATGATCATTATTTTGGCACAGCCGTCAATTTAATGACGCAAAATCCCCTCCTGGTTAGCTTATAGATGTTAATTTGCAGGAGGAATAATTTATTTTTACTTTTTTTAAAGTTTGCTTATATGAGTTATAAACATTCATCCAACTAACAGGAATAATATCTATTAATTTTTACTAAACAAACATCGTTACTATCATTAGCAGTAAAACCTTAATTGCCTTAATAGACATACCTTATATTTCGGCATCCAACTTGCTTTATGTAGATTCAAATTGCCTGTGGTTACTACGAGAGCTCTGATTAACTTTGGTTTGCCATATCAGGTGAGGGAACAAAAAATTTAATTTGAATGGATGCAAAGCAAAGCTTTCACTACAGGCTAAAGTTATCAAGCTTTGCTTCCGATAATAGAAGGTAACAAAAGCTGATTTATTAAATCAAGCTAAATCGAGGCAGAAAGGTGTGACACAGATTGGTCTGATAATTTTGGGTTATTATCTATAGCATCAGGCAATTATTATTATTTAAGGAGGAAACATGGTTAAAAGGAGGAAAACATTATGAAAGTAAAAGGTTTAATGGGAATTTTTATCATTGGGTTGGTTTTACTCGTTCCGGTTGCAGGAGCAGTATCGGCAGGCGATGTGCAAATCATTGCAAACAAAAATGTGTCCCTGAGTTATATTTCATCGAATATGCTCAAGGATATTTTTCTTGGCAAGAAAAATACATGGGACAATGGGTCGAGCATAAATTTTGTGACTTTGGATTCCGGTCAGTCACATATTGATTTTCTTAAAGACTATCTTCAAAAATCCGATGCTCAGTTTAACAACTACTGGAAAAAGCAGGTATTTACCGGCCAGGGCCAGATGCCCAAAGCCTTTAGTTCGGACAAAGCCATGATAGATTTTGTTGCAGGAACTAATGGGGCCATTGGATATGTTTCTAGTACAGCAGACACCGGATCGGTTAAAACCATTACAGTAAAATAAGAGGAGGAACCTATATAATGAGAAAAATATTAATATTTATAGCAGCATTTATGACAATTGGATTTTGCTCTAATGCTTTAGCTGTGGAAGCTGATGTGCTGGGCGGTGTTTCAATTCACGGTTTTATATCACAGGGGTATTTATTAAGCAGTGAGTATAATTATCTTACCCACAACAGCAGGACAGGAAGCTTTGAATATAATGAAATGGGCATAAATTTCAGTAAGCAGGTAAGCGATAAACTACGAATAGGAGTACAGATATTTTCCAGGGACTTAGGAAATGTTGCCAATAATAAAGTTGCTATAGACTGGGCCTATGCAGACTATAAATGGCAAGACTGGCTTGGAATAAGAGCCGGCAAGCTTAAAATGCCCTTAGGAATATTTAACGAAACACGTGATATCGATATGCTTCGCACTTGCATAATATTGCCCCAGAATTTTTACCCTGATCTTATGAGAGATGTTACCGTAGGCTTAAACGGGATAGGCCTTTATGGCTATATTCCTGTTGGGCCTGTAGGAAGTTTGGATTATGTAGCTATTGTTGGTTCAATGAGCATAGATAATGCGAGCGGCGTCGAAAAATATATGAACAGTACTATGACTGGAACACCTTTGGTTATGAATGGTGAGATTGATGCAGATACCGCTATTACTGGCCGCATCAAATGGAATACACCGCTTGACGGGTTGGGACTTTCAGCTAGTATGTTGAAATTTAAAGCTGTAATGCCTCTGCTTGTCAGCGGCGTAGTTTCCACAGCAATGGAAATGGATCAGATGATCTATGGTATGGGCGTGGAATACACCTGGGATAATCTGTTTCTGGCAGGTGAATACAGAATAAGTGATGTGGACAGTACAGTGTTTGGAACAACAACAAATAAAAAGACAGAAAATTATTATGTAATGGCTTCTTACCGGTTTAACGACTGGTTTGAACTGGGATCATATTATACTATTTCTTATACAGACAAAGATGACAAGCACGGTGATAATATTGTTGAGACTGCTACACTCAAGGATCACTCAGCCTGGCAAAAGGATCTGGCCCTGTCTGCCCGTTTTGATATAAATTCAAACTGGATATTTAAAGTTGAAGGTCACAAAGTAAACGGCACCTCAAATGTTCTGGCTGTGGATAATGCCGACAGATCAGAAAAAGACTGGTATTATGGCGCAGCAAAGCTGACATTTAGCTTCTAACCGCCTATCACATAGATTCAGTTGCAGGGAATATTTCCCTGCAACTGAATCGAAAATCTAATTGTTAACAGCTTCCGGTAAAGCCGGATTAAGGAGGCTATAGATCAATTATGCGCAACTTAAGTATGTCAAAAAAAATATGGCTAAGCATGAGCATTCTGGTTATAGGCTATTTTTTAACCATGGTCTTCGGGTTCGGAATGGGAGCCCGCATGGAATCCAGAATGCTAAGTGTTTCAGATTATCTCTTCCCAGCGTCAAACCTTGCTCAGGAGGCACTGACAGCCTTTAAAGATCAGGTACGTCTTTATAATGACGGTATTATGCTGGGTGACAGTGAAACAATTGCCCGTGCAGAAAAAGAATCCGAACTTGTTCAAAAAGATTTAGGTGATATATTAAATATTGCCGGTATAGATGAAGTATCTGCTGCTCAGGTAAGAGAAACTCTTGCGACACTTAAGGCATTTACACAAGAGGCTCAACCGATTTATCTGTCTATGAGCAAAGGAGAAAACCAGTCGGCAAGTGCCGGGCGTCTGGCAGGCCAAACCGATGCATTGCGTACCAAACTTTTAAAAATTCAGCAAATGTTTGCAGACCGCCTGAAAGAAGAGCTTATGGCCAATATCCAGATCAGCAAAAACCAGCGTTTTATAAATATAGGGGTTTTTGTGGCTGTAGTGTTATTGGGAATTACCATAACCGGACTTATCATCAGTCGTTCTATCACAGGCCCTATCGGCAGAATCATCGGGGGGCTTACCGAAGGGGCTAGCAAAGTCAACGATGCGTCTGATCAGGTATCCAGCGCAGGCCAGACTATGGCTACAGGCACATCACAGCAGGCATCATCTATAGAGGAAATTGCGTCTTCACTTGAAGAAATGACTTCCATGATCAAACAGAATGCAGAAAACTCCACAGAAGCCAACCGGGTAATGGCAGATTCGGATCGGACGGTATCGGAAGCTCACAATGCCATGGAGCAACTCAGCAAATCTATGGATGATATTTCAAATGCAAGTAAAGAAACCCAAAAGATCATTAAGACTATTGATGAGATTGCATTCCAGACTAATCTTTTAGCCTTAAACGCTGCTGTTGAAGCTGCCAGAGCTGGTGAAGCAGGTGCAGGTTTTGCGGTGGTAGCTGATGAAGTTAGAAATTTGGCGATGCGTGCTGCCGATGCTGCCCGCAACACAGCAACTCTGATAGATAATACCATTAATGCCGTAAAAAATGGTTCTGTATATTCGGAAACCACTTTGAGTGCATTTACAAAAACCATGGAATCCTCAAAGAAAGTCAGCAGCCTGGTATCTGAAATCGCTGCCGGTTCGCAGGAACAGGCACAAGGCATTCAGCAGGTTAACAGCGCCATGTCCGAAATTGATACAGTAATTCAAAAGACTGCCGCTATCGCTGAAGAATCCGCTTCTGCAGGTGAGGAGCTTAACGCCCAGTCAAAAGCAATGAAGGACTATGTCGAACAACTTGTGGTTCTTGTGGGGCTTAGCAATAACAATAATAATGGAAACAGACAAGCTAAGACTACTGCAACAAAGTCTGAGGAAAAAGGATTCATCAAAGCCGGTCAAAACAATTTTACACCTGATCGGTTAATTACACATCATGACAATGATTTTTGATAAATTCTTTTTGTTAGTAAAACGAAAAACAAGCAAAGCATAGCTCATAACAAAGGCATGCGCCATATATGCTTGTTACAGAAGTACAAAACTTGATGGGTTCCAAAAAAACTCCATCAAGCTTTGTAATTTCTTTAAATTGAATTATTCGATTCTAACAAATGGATTATACTTTTTTTCTATAGCAATAGAAGTTTCAGGGCCGTGACCTGTAAGTACTCTTATATTATCTCCAAGCACAAATAGTTTGTTTTTTATACATGATATAAGAGTATCATAATCACCGCCGGGGAAATCCGTGCGCCCTATCGATCCTGAAAAAAGCGTATCTCCTACAAAAACGCATCCATCAGTATAAAGCGAAATACCGCCCGGTGAATGCCCTGGAGTGTGGATAACCTTAAAAGTAATATCTCCGAATTTAATCTCATCACCATCTTCCAACATTCGATCAGGAGGGGGGGAATCCTCCACATTAAGTCCCCATGCTGCACCGGTAGCCGCAATACGGGCAAGCATTGGCGCATCAAGGCCGTGTATCAAAAGATCTGCGCCTGTGGCTTCCTTCAATTTTTTGTTACCGCCCACATGGTCAACATGACCATGTGTATTTATGATGTATTTAACTTGCAATTTATGTTTTGCAAGCACCATCAGAATTTTGTTGGGCTCATCTCCCGGATCAATAACTACAGCTTCTTTTGTGTTTTCACATCCGACAACAAAACAATTTGACATTATCGGTCCTACAACTATGTCTTCTATAATCAAAACAACCTCCGATTATATTAATTAGTTTTTGGTTTAATTATTTCTGTTTCAACAGCATTTCTGATACTGTCAAGAATCCCATTTATAAAAGGTCCGGATTCATTAGTTCCATATTTTTTCCCTACGTCAATTGCTTCATTTATAGAAACCTTAAAGGGAATATCATTGCACCAAACAAGCTCAAAAACGGCAATCCTCATGATATTTCTGTCAACACAGGACATACGGCTTATTTTCCAGTTACTGGAAAACTGCTCTATTATAGTATCAATTTCCGATCCGGAGCTTATAACTCCTCTTACAAGCCTGTAAAAAAAAGGCAGGATATCTTCGGATGGATTAAAATTATCCCGGAAGTTCTCTAAAACCTCTTCAGAATTATCATGGCATTTATCCATGAAGAAAAGAACCTGCATTGCAAGTTCCCGTGACTTTCTGCGACTACCCATATTGCTATACTTTATCTACAAGTTCAATCAGATTTGCCATTTCAATTGCAGAAACTGCGGCACTCCATCCTTTGTTACCAGCCTTAGTTCCGGCACGTTCTATCGCCTGCTCAATAGTATCTACCGTAATTACTCCGAAAATTACAGGGATTCCCGTTTCCAATCCAACCATGGCAACTCCCTTTGTAACTTCAGCACTAATGTAATCAAAATGCGGAGTTGCCCCCCGTATAACAGCACCAAGGCATATTACAGCATTATATTTTTTTGTTTCAGCCATTTTTTTGGCAACAAGAGGAATCTCAAAAGCACCCGGAACCTTTATTATATCAATATCCGAGTCCATTGTTCCTGAACGCAGTAAAGCATCAACAGCACCTCCGACAAGCTTGTCGGTAATAAAATCATTAAACCGGCTTGTAACTATCGCAAATTTCTTGCCTTCAGCAATAAGCTTGGCCTCGATTATTTTAGGCATACTATCCTCCCAAATTTTAAAAAAACTCAAAAAAGAACAACGGATTTAAGGTATTTTATCTACGTTAATCAGGTGGCCCATTTTATATTTCTTACATGATAGATATTTTTCATTAAATTTATTAGGCCCAACCTCAATCCCGACCTGCTCAACAACACTTAATCCATACCCTTCAAGTCCGACTATTTTTTTTGGATTGTTTGTTATGAGCCTCATCTTTCTTACACCAAGATCAACCAGGATCTGCGCACCTATACCATAATTTCTCAAATCAGGCTTAAATCCCAGTTCTGCGTTTGCTTCAACGGTATCAAACCCCTGATCCTGCAAGGCATAGGCTTTAATCTTGTTGACAAGTCCTATACCACGACCCTCTTGGCGTATGTACAGAAAAACTCCCGATCCTTCAGTTTCAATCATTTTCATAGCCTCCTGAAGCTGATCACCGCAATCGCATCTAAGAGATCCGAATATATCTCCCGTAAGGCATTCTGAATGAACCCTCACGAGAACCGGCTTTTCAGAATCAATTTCTCCCTTTATCATCGCGATATGAAGAAATCGGTCAATATCGTTTTCATATACAACAGCCCTGAACTCACCTGCAATAGAAGTAGGAATTACAGTTTCAGCGGATCGCCTTACAAAACGCTCATTCGCCAAACGGTATTCTATGAGATCCGCTATAGAGCAAATGCCTATCCCGTGTTTTTCACTGAATTTTTCAAGCGAAGGCATTCTGGCCATTGTACCGTCGTCATCCATTATTTCACAAATTACCCCGGACGGTCTCAAACCGGCAAGGCGCGCAAGGTCTACCGACCCCTCAGTCTGGCCGGTTCTTACAATTACTCCACCGTCTCTTGCTCTTAAAGGAAAAATATGGCCGGGCCTCACCAAATCACCAGGCCTGGCATCTTCGGCTGATGCGGTCAGAATTGTAGTTGCCCGGTCGGCTGCGGATATTCCCGTTGTTACTCCGCATCTGGCTTCTATTGAAACAGTGAACCCTGTTTGGAAAGGGGAAGTATTGTTTTCCACCATTGGCGGAAGAAAAAGGGAATCAGCTTTTTCACTTGTCATAGAAAGACATATAAGTCCTCTTCCGTATTTTGCCATAAAATTTATGGCTTCAGGCGTTACTTTTTCAGCGGCCATTGTGAGGTCACCTTCATTCTCACGGTCTTCATCATCAACAAGGATAACCATGCGCCCTTCACGTATATCCTTGATTGCTTGTTCAATTGAAATTATCGGCATTTTTAAATATTAATCTCCTAAAAATTTATATTACTACCTGGAACAATTATTTTCTTATATATATCCGGTTTTTGATAAAAAGGCCATATCTATGGATGACTTTACATCTTTTTTAGCACCGGGAGTTTTTTGAGTACCAATAAATCGTTCTATGTATTTTCCTATCATATCGGTTTCTATGTTTACAAAATTATTTTCTGCTTTTGTACCAATTGTAGTCAGTTTTGCAGTATGAGGTATTATGCTTACTTCAAACCATCCTTCATCGCAATTGTTTACCGTAAGGCTTACACCATCGATAGCAACAGAACCTTTTTTTATTATGTAACGGGAAAGTGATGCAGACACTTCAAATGTAAATATCACTGCATTACCTGTTAATTTTTTACTGCTTATTTTGCCGATTCCGTCAATATGACCTGAAACCAGATGACCGTCCAGCCTATCCGATAGGCGTAAGGCGCGCTCGATGTTTACCCTGTCTCCTGTTTTTGTATTGCCCAAGGTTGTTTTATCAAGGGTTTCAGGAGAAACGTCAACATCAAAACGTTTTTTGTCGATTTTAACAACTGTAAGACATGCTCCGTTCACCGCTATACTGTCTCCGATTTTGGTTCCATCAAGATCAGTATCCGTTTCTATGGCAAGTTGCTTTCCTATCCTGCCTGAAGAACGAATCGAAGAAATAGTACCAAGGCTTTCTATTATACCTGTAAACATATCAGATATAGCCCTCTATCAAAATATCGTCTCCGAACTTTTGAATATCAACCTCTTTTACCATAACAGAATCACGCATGAGAACCGGCCCTGGACCACTGCAAATACTCACACCATCGCCGCCAAGAATTTTGGGCGCATAGAAAAAAAATATTTTATCGACAATCTTGTTAGAAAATGCGGATGAAATCACACGACTTCCACCTTCTATAAGAAGACTTGTAATACCCATTGAACCCAACATATCCATCAGTATATCAAGATTTATCAGATTATTTTTGGAAGGTGCCTTTATAATCTTTATACCTTTTTCTTCAAGTCGCATCTTTTTTTGCAAAATTGCTTTATCAAGAGCAAGATCGCTTATGACTACTATCGTATCAGAACCAACATCCTGATTCAACACAAACGCGTCTTCAGAGATTGAAAGTCTGGAGTCAAGCACAATTCTTACAGGATTAAGGCCATTTATGCCATTAATACGTGTTGTTAGATTGGGATTATCCCTTTTTACCGTGTCAATGCCAACCATTATAGCATCGGTATAATGTCTTAATTTGTGAACAAATTGCCTTGATTCTTCATTTGTAACCCATTTTGAATCTCCGGTTTTAGTGGCAATTTTACCATCTAAAGTTGAAGCGCATTTTACTATGACAAACGGACGTTTTGTCTTTATATATTTAATAAAAATTTCATTCTGTTTTAATGCTTCTTTTTCGCAGACCCCAAAAGTCACTTCCACACCGTTACTTCTTAATAATTGTTCTCCGTTTCCTTTAACATCAGGATTGGGGTCTTTGATTGCTGCTACAACCCTCTTTATGCCTGATTCAATAATTTTATTTGTGCATGGAGGTGTTTTTCCAAAATGGTTGCATGGCTCAAGTGTAACATAAATAGTCGCTCCGGATGCGTGCTCTTTAGCATCATCAATGGCATTTACTTCTGCATGAGCTTTACCGTAAGCTTCGTGATAACCCTTTCCAACAACCTTGCCGTCTTTTACAACAACTGCGCCTACCATAGGGTTTGGAGAAGTATGCCCGCGGCCATTTTCAGCAAGGTCGATGGCCATTTTCATATATAATAAATCGTCCATATAAGATTCTACTGTTTGCTTAACAGTTTCTTTAATTCCCAAATAAAATCATTAATATCTTTAAACTCCCTGTAAACAGATGCAAACCTGACGTATGCCACATCATCAATTTCATGAAGCTTTTTCATAATCTTTTCGCCAACTATGTGAGCAGGAGTTTCTTTTTCTCCTGTTTCTTTAAGGTCGCGTTCAAGTTCATCAAGAAAATCTTCAATAGCATTCATGCTTACTTTGCGTTTTTCACATGCCTTGAGAATACCGGTACGTACTTTGTCTTTTGAAAACACCTCCCTGCGTCCGTCTTTTTTTATTATCATAACAGGGAGTTCTTCAATCTGCTCATATGTTGTGAAACGTCTGCCGCAACCTATACATTCCCTGCGTCTGCGTATCACTGTTCCTTCCTTGTTTAATCTGGAATCAATAACCTTGTTATCAAGCTCGGCACAAAAAGGACATTTCATAAAAACCCTCCCGCTCAGATAATTTCCAGCTTAATTACCTCAATACCTGCCTCCTCCAACATTTCCGATGACATTTCATCTGCATATCCATCCAGATAATATATTTTTACTATACCGGCATTTATAATCATTTTAGCACATATGGAACAGGGAAGATTTGTGCAGTAAAGTACGGCCCCTCTTATGGAAACACCATGAAAGGCAGCTTGAATGATAGCATTCTGTTCTGCATGAATTCCTCTGCAAAGCTCATGTCTTTCCCCTGATGCAATCTTTCTTTTTTCACGGAGACAACCGATTTCAAGACAATGCTTCAAACCGGTGGGCGCACCGTTATATCCTGTTGTAAGTATCCTTTTGTCTTTTACTATACTAGCACCCACAAAACGTCTTAAACACGTTGACCTCTTGGCAACAAGAGTTGTAATGTCCATAAAGTATCTATCCCACGCAGGGCGGCAGCTCTTATCCGGCATTTTATCTGATACTCTCCTTTCTCAAGTCAGGTTCTTTTTTATTAAATCGAAAGAAACTGTTTTTGGATTTCCAACTCTTTTATATAGGCACTAATTCATATTATCATTATATATTGGAAATGCTTCACAAAGCTTTTGCACTTTTTCTGCTGTTAGCTTTATAAGTGATTCATCATTTTGCTTTTTCAAAAGATCAGCTATGAGCTTTGCAATTGTTTCCATTTCCACCTCTTTCATGCCTCTTGTAGTCAAAGAAGGTGTTCCGATTCTGATTCCGCTTGTAACAAATGGGCTTTGCGTATCAAATGGGATGGAATTTTTGTTTACAGTTATTCCGGCTCGCCCCAAAATATTTTCGGCATCTTTTCCTGTAATCTTCAAATTTCTTAAGTCAACAAGCATCATATGATTATCAGTTCCGCCTGATACAAGATTGATACCTTCATCCATTAATACATTGGCCATTTTCTTTGCGTTTTTGACAACGCTGATCTGATACAGTACGAATGATTCACTAAGGGCTTCTTTAAAACAGACTGCCTTTGCTGCAATTGTATGCATAAGCGGGCCACCCTGAATCCCGGGGAAAATTTCCTTGTTAAGCTTTTCCCCGAATTGAGTTTTGGCAAGTATCAACCCTCCTCTTGGCCCCCTTAATGTCTTGTGAGTAGTTGCCGTAATAATATCTGCATACGGCACAGGAGAAGGATGTTCACCCGCTGCAACAAGCCCTGCTATATGAGCCATATCAACCATAAGGTATGCACCTACAGATTCTGCAATTTCGGCAAAAGCTTTAAAGTCTATAGTTCTGGGATATGCGCTTGCACCTGCTACTATCATTTTTGGCTTGTTCTTTAAGGCTAATTGACTAACTTCGTTATAGTCTATAGTTCCGGTTCTTCGGCCCACCCCATAATGAACGAAGTTAAAAAACCTGCCGGAAAAACTTGCAGGACTACCGTGAGTCAGATGACCACCATGTGCAAGATTCATCCCAAGCACCGTATCTCCCGGTTCAAGCAATGCAAAATATACCGCCATATTGGCCTGTGAACCGGAATGAGGCTGTACATTTGCATACGAAGCCCCAAATAGTTTTTTTACTCTTTCAAGAGCCAGCTTTTCGGCAACATCAACGTTTTCACATCCGCCATAAAAACGTTTGTCGGGATAACCTTCTGCATATTTATTAGTTAAAATGCTTCCCTGTACAGCCATAACCGCACGACTGGCGATATTTTCAGATGCTATCAACTCCAGGGTGTTGTTTTGCCTTTCAAATTCACAGGCTATAACCTTTGCTATTTCCGGATCTGTTTCTTCAATATATTCCAACTTCAACTTATTTTCCCTTATTTCCCAAATCATTAAATTTATCAATCCGTTTCTGATGGCGCCCTCCTGACTCATATGCGGTTTCAAGCCAGGATTTTAATATTTCGAGTGCAAGCACATCCCCGATAATTCGGGCTCCCATCACCAGGATATTTGAATTATTGTGTTTTCTGCTGATAATAGCAGAAAAAAGATCATTGCAAAGAGCAGCTCTGACATTGGAAAACCTGTTTGCAACAATAGACATCCCTATTCCGCTGCCGCAAAGAAGTATGCCACGGGCAAATTCTTTTGAGGAAACAAGCGAAGCTACCTTTATCCCATAATCCGGATAATCCACAGAGCTTTCATTGTGAGTCCCGATGTCCTTAACTTCAATATCGTTATCAATAAGATAATTTTTTATTTGTTCCTTAAGCTGATATGCAGCATGATCATTTCCGATAACAATAGGTGTATTATCCATCTACAACTCCATGTTAAAATTATAACTATAATAAATGTATTGTTTATAATAAATTATGGAGGATACATATATTATTGCATAACCGCAAGAAAAAAATCAGCTCCTGAAATTATTTGTGCTATACAGCCTTTATCAAAAATAAAAAAAATGCTTTTGTGAATGGTTGAAGAAAATATCGAACTAAGAACATTTCTTGCCACAAACTTAGGACAGATAGAAGCTGATATCAGTCAAACCAAACAGGTAATAATGAATCTTATTGTAAATGCCGGGGATGCCATGCCTGAGGGTGGAAAAATAACATTGGAAACCGAAAATGTGGATATAGATGAGAAGTAATTGATAAATAGAGGAAAGAGAAAATATGAATTAAGCATAAAACTTCTTAAACAAGACTAGTGGTTATATTGATATAAAAACAGGGGCAAATTTCAGCGGGAGCTTATATAAGCTATAACATCTTTAACAGTGACAAGCGTTTCTGCGTCATCATCTGAAATCTCCATTTCGAATTCTTCTTCCATTGTCATAATAAGTTCAACCAGATCAAGAGAATCCGCTCCCAGATCATTTACAAAAGACGCTTCAGGCAAAACATCGGAAAGATCTACCCCAAGTTTATCTACAATAATTTTTTTTACTTTATCTTCAACTGACATCGAATCTATTCTCCTAAAATTATCTTACATTTCACGTAACATTCAATTTCATTCTATATCAAGATAAGCTTATCGGATCAATTTAAAGGTGTGCTTTGAAGTATTTTAAGAATAGTGCAGTTTTAACACTGCCAAATATTTTCTTACAAGACGGGTTATAACAAAAAGAATTACATATACATTCCTCCATTAACATGAATAACTTGCCCAGTAATATAAGAAGCACCTTTTGATGCAAGGAAAATAACTGCTGCTGCAATATCTTCCGTTTTACCAATACGTCCAAGCGGAATACCGTTTATCAAGATTTCTTTAGCTTTTTCAGAAAGTGCTCCAGTCATGTCAGTTTCTACAAAACCGGGAGCAACGGCATTAACTGTTATATTTTTTGATGCAAGTTCTTTTGCAACAGCCTTTGTAAACCCTATTATACCGGCCTTTGAAGCAACATAATTAGCCTGCCCCGGATTTCCGCTTGCACCGACAACTGAAGATATATTTATTATCCGGCCATATCTTTGCTTTATCATAGGCTTGGCAGCTATTTTAGTACACAGAAAGGCACCTTTCAAATTGGTATCAAGTACATCATCCCAATCTTTTTCTTTCATTCTAACCAATAGGCCATCTCTTGCAATACCGGCATTATTAACAAGAACATCAATTCTTTTGCTTTCTTCAAGTATTTTGCCGAAAAAAGATTCTACCTCTTGTCCCGACAACACATCAACCTGCATTCCTTTTGCAAATCCGCCTGCCTCACCAATTGTCTTTTCAAGTTCTTGTGCAGCAGAGGCAGATGAAGAATAGTTAAAATAAATGCGGGTATCAGGTCCTGCAAAAGCAAGACAAATTGCTCTTCCTATGCCTCTTGTTCCTCCGGTAATAACTACTGTTCGAGTTGTCTTGTCTGTTATATGATCAGGCATTATTATCTTTCAAAAATTATATCTGCCAATTTATCCATATCTGCCAGAATATTTTCATAACTTTGCATAAGCTCATTATATGAAATGGCTTCCATAAAATCCGAGATTTGATTTTTATCAAAAATACCCGAACCAATTAAAATCTTATCTATATTATTTAGTATCAACCTTACGGTTTCATTGGCAAATATTCTTGATATAATCCTAAACTTTTCGGCCTCCTTGCTGCCATTTTGTATAAGTAAGGCAGATTTTCTGGCAAGGCTTGCGCCAACTTCAACATGGGCCATCATATCGGAAAGCAAAAACATGATATACTGCTGTCTGGTAAGTTTATTTTCATGAACAAAGTTTATGGTATCGTTAAGAGCTTTAGCTGAAAGGCCGTAATAGCGAAATCCTGCATCTGTTATAGAGGAATTCAGTTTATCCATCTCATTTTTTATGGAAAGATAAAATTCACCTTTTGTTTTCCTCGACTTTTTCCAGCGGAATGTGCTTATAATATTTTGCTGAATTTCACTCGTTCCTTCGTATATACGAGTAATTCTAACATCTCTTTTAATCTTTTCAATTTCATATTCAGCTATATACCCATATCCGCCAAGACCCTGAATTGCATCATCTGCTGCTTTATCAGCTGATTCAGTTGTAAAAAGCTTAGCGATTGAGCCTTCAACCTGGAGATCTTTTTCACCGGAATCAAGACGATGTGCAACTTCATCAATATATGCGGCAGCCGCTTCGGCTCTTACAACATGAGGAACAACGAGTTTATGTGTATACCCCTGTTTTTCGGAAAGAGGGGAACCAAATTGAATTCTTTGTTGTGCATAAGGGATAAGAATATTAAGAGATGCCTGTGCTGCGCCAAGCGCCATGGCTGCAACCATAACTCTTGTATATCCGAAAACCTTATTTGCCTGTTTTAAACCCTGCCCCGGAACCCCGCCGATAAGATTTTCAACAGGTACAAAAACATCCTCAAACAAAAGAGGGGATGTATTCGATGCGCGTATTCCGTGTTTTTCTTCACCTTTACTCTGAATAAAACCTTTGGCTCCTTTTTCTACAACAAAAAAAGCAGGGCCTTCCGGGGTATTGGCAAGAAGTGTGATAAAATCGGCATATCCACCGGTTGAAATAAACTGTTTGGTGCCATTGATTATATAACCTGTAATCTTGCCATTCTCAGTTACTGGCTCAGCCTTTGTTTTCAAGGCTGCAAGATTACTTCCGGCATCTGCTTCCGTAACAGCGTATGCAACCAGAGATGATCTGTTTGCAATTGCGCCAAGCCATTTCTCTTTCTGCTCTTCGGTACCCCCTACAAGCAGAGGATCTGCACCAAGCTGAAGAGCAAAAAATGCCGTTGTTATACCAAGGCAGATTTTTGACATCTCGAGTGTTAAATAACAGATGTCACGAGCTCCACCGCCCATACCGCCATAAGCTTCAGGAATTCCCAAAAGCTGCAAGCCTATTTCCGGGCTAAGCAATTCTCTTATCGTCTCTTCAGGAAAGAATTCCTTTTTATCAAATTCCAGAACTTTTTCTTTAGTAAGAACCCTGTTCCTTAACCGGTTAACAGTGTCCAAAATCATTTGTCTTGATTCGAGATCAAGCCCATAGAGTTTGATTTCTTTACCAGTTTCAGGTGAAACCATTAGACCTTACACCTCTTTTTGTTTGATAACTTCACGCTTATTGTAATATCCGCATTCCGGGCAAACCCGGTGTGCAGGTTTTGCCTCACCACACTGAGAGCATTTAGATAAATTAATAGCTTCAATTTTCTGATGAGTACGACGTTTGTCACGTTTAGATTTGGATGTTTTGTGTTTTGGTACAGCCATAAATAAAATCCTAATATTAAAAAATCATTATTAAAAACCATTAACCTGCAATAGTACAAATTATCAAGATTAAGTAATTTAAATACATAAGATTGTCAAGAAATTTTGCATTTTATTTATGGTTGATATTTTTTTTCGATAAGGTTCCATTTAGTTTTAAACCAATTCAAATGATTATAAGAACTTCAATTATATCTGACCACAAATCAATGGAGTACTTTTAGACATATTATAAATATATACAAGAATATTGCTCCAAAATATTTTATATTGCATATTCTTTTTTTTTATTATAAATACACATATATTCATATTATATGTTGATATATACCTTATTTTATTATGTTTTTACCTTATAACAAAGGAACCCTGAAATGAAGGGAAAGAAAGAAACAAAGGCCGGGCTTCTTTCAGAACATTCAGATCTTGACACAAACAACCCGGCCCCTGCAAAACTCAAACAAAATACTCCTGCATGCTCCTCTAATGAAAAACAAGAATGGTATTATCTTTTGTTTAATAATATCAGCGATATCGCATTTGTAAATGAATGGCCTGATAAAACATATTTTCCGGGAAATTTTATTGAAGTAAATGACGCTGCCTGCGAGCAGTTAGGTTATACCAAAGATGAGCTTTTATTAATGACTCCTCCTGATATTGACAAAAAATTTGAGGCCACTTTTAATAAATCTGATATTCCGGAACTACTTTTAAAAAATAAGCAGGCTATATGGGAAGGCTTGGTTATAAACAAAGATGGCCGGGAAATGCCCGTAGAAATATATAGTAGTTTGTTTTATAAAGATAAAAAAACGTTTATTCTGTCAACTATAAGAGACGTCGGAGATCGAAAACAAGCGGAAGAAGCACTTAAAAAGAGTGAAGAAAGATATCATGACCTTTTTGAAAATGCAAACGACGCAATCTATCTAACGGATGCAGATGGCAATATAAAAGAAGTCAATAATAAAGCGCTTGAATTACAGGGATATTCGCGTGAGGAGCTAATAGGAACGAGCCTTTACGATCATATATCAGAAAAAAATTTGCCCTATTTTAAAAAGATTGTAATAAAATTTAAAAAAACCGGCACACACGATAGTTTTCTTGCAAATACAATAGCTAAAGACGGGCGGACACTTATTTTGGAACTTAGCGCATCCGCCATAAAAGAAGGAGACAATTATGTTGGTGCACTAACAATTGTGCGGGATATTACTGATCGCATTATGGCTGAAAAGGCGCTGCGTGAAAGCGAACAGCGTTATAGAGATTTGGTTGAGAATTCACCAAATATTATTTATTCTTTTTCTGATAAGAGGGGAGTAATCTTTTGCTCTTCACTCTACCAGGATATTTTGGGATATTCTGCAGAACAATTTACAGAAAACCTTTTTATATGGCGAACATATATTCATCCGGAAGATCATTATATAGTTTCTCAGGTTATTAAGTGTTTTTCAGAAGGCAAGCATTTTAATGTAGAATACCGTATTAAAGACAAGCAAGGAAAATGGCATTGGTTTGAGGACAAATCTATAAGCATACGTAAAGAAAATGACGAATTTATTGTAAATGGCCTTATAACAGAAATCACTGAACGCAAAATGATGGAGCAAGAGATACGTGAATTGTCTATGCGTGACCAGCTCACTGAATTATATAATAGACGTGGATTCATCACCCTTGCTGAGCAGCAATTAAAATCTGTTAAAAGGACAAAAAAACAGATGACACTTTTATTCCTTGATGCGGATGATCTTAAAACAATAAATGATACCCATGGACATGAAGAAGGAGACAAAGCACTGTATAACACGGCAGATATTCTCCGTCAGACTTTTCGTGAATCAGATATAATTGCCCGTATTGGCGGTGACGAGTTTGCGGTATTAGTCGTTGATTCAACAGATATGAATTCTAAAATAATTACGCAACGACTTTGGCAAAATATAAATAATTTCAATACAAGCAAAGTTAGAAAATACAAACTTTCCCTGAGCTGGGGCTCCGCTATTTACGATCCTGATTCCACACTCACATTGGACAAGCTTATGTCTATAGCCGACGGATTAATGTATACTCAAAAAAGAGCTAAAAAAAATATAAAAGATAATAATTAATTATAATAATGAGCTGCATATGCTTACAAGAGTGTTTATTCATGGCCTCGAAAGCTCCGGAAAAGGGACAAAGGGAACATTTTTCAAGAAAACATATCCTGACATGATAGTTGAGGACTTTTTAGGTAATTTTGAAGAAAGAATGCTAAAGCTAACTGCTGTTTTATCGAAAAAGGATGATCTTGTCATAGTCGGTTCCAGCTATGGGGGATTAATGGCTACTGTTTTTGCAAGTCGTACTTTAAATAAAATCAGAAAGCTTATTCTATTGGCGCCAGCCTTAAACCATATGCCCTTTGAATTTTTTCCTGAAAAGAGCTTGGATGTCCCTGTTTACATATATCATGGAAATCATGATGAAATTATCCCACATGGTCCGGTCCGTGAAATAGCTAATAAAATATTTTCTAGCCCTTTCTGGAATTTGGTTGATGATGACCACTCCCTTCATAAGACCTTTTTTAGCTTGAACTGGAATATTCTTTTATCCTGAAATACTTTTTTTAAATCAACTAAATTTTTGATATGTAATGATATTCTAAAATATCATAAAAATTCCTGCGATTTGTGCAATTTTTTTTTGATATTTCAGAATTAATGTTATATCGTATTAAATATCATAAAAATATCCAGCAAATTTTTTGGTATTTTATAAGTCTATTTTTTTTGATGATATCTGAAATACATATGAGGTTTTAAATGAATATTAATGAAAAAGATTTTTTTCATCAGGCTACCATTCGTATTTGCGGCAGTCTTGAGATAGATCAGGCATTGATGAATTCTTTTCTGTATCTGAAAGATTTTATTCCCTTAGATGACATGTGGCTTGCCTTATTTGATAAAGATATTGGAGCGTTGCGTGCTATAGCAATAGCTGATTTTTCAGGTGTAAAAAAAATGGATACAGTTATTCCACTTCCTCGCAATGTGAGAACTGAGATTGACAAGCAGGATTTCACTCCTAAAAAGGTTACAATAGTAAACCGGATGGAACTGAATCCAATGGCACTGAATTTATCAAATATTCTTGGGTATCCTGAATCGTCATGCATGATTTTTCCTCTTTTGACAGACAACGCAAGAATTGGGGTTTTAGTAATGAGGGCCGGGGGCAGAGACAGATATCTGGATTCACACGCAAGATTGGTTGCAATGCTGCACGACCCTTTTGCGGTTGCCATGTCTAATGCTTTAAGGCACGAAGATGTTCTTAAACTAAAAGATATGTTGGCTGATGACAATCAATATCTGATCCGCGAACTCCGACAGTTAGCTGGAGATAAAATTGTAGGAGCGGATACCGGCCTTAAAAATGTTATGGATATGGTACATCAGGTTGCACCTCGTGATAATCCGGTACTGCTCATGGGTGAGACCGGGGTTGGCAAAGAAGTTGTCGCAAACGCCATTCATTATACCTCACCCCGCAAAGAAGGCCCATTTATTAAAGTAAACAGCGGCGCTATCCCGGAAGGTCTTATTGACAGCGAATTGTTTGGACATGAAAAAGGTGCATTTACCGGTGCGGTATCTCAAAAAAGAGGTCGATTTGAAAGAGCAAACGGTGGAACGATATTTTTAGATGAAATCGGAGATCTGCCCATGCAGGCGCAGAGCAGATTGTTACGGGTAATTCAGCAAAAAGAACTTGAACGTGTTGGTGGAACAAAAACAATTACTGTTGATACGCGCATCATTGCCGCTACTCATCGTAATCTGGAGCAGATGGTAGGAAACAATAAATTTCGCGAAGATCTTTGGTACAGGCTAAGTGTTTTTCCTATCGTCATACCTCCTTTAAGGCAAAGAAAATCCGATATCCCTGCACTTGTAGAGCACTTTTTAAAACGTAAAACAAGAGAGCTTAATTTTCGAGGTATTCCGCCTATTGTGCCAGAAGCAATTGAACGACTTATGGATTATCCGTGGAAGGGGAATGTAAGAGAACTTGAAAATATGGTCGAAAGAGCATTGATCCAATATAGCGGCGGATTATTAAATTTCGGCCACTTCATATTTTCTCAGGAAAATGATGTTCCTGCTTTTTCAAGCAGAAATGGCAGGAAACTCAAACTGGATGAAGTTATTGCAACTCATATCAAATCTATACTTGAAGAAACTCAGGGGAAAATCAGTGGCGCAGGAGGCGCCGCAGAACTCCTTGGTATAAATTCCAATACACTCAGGTGCAGGATGGATAAGCTAGGAATAAAATATGGGAAAAAGAAACGGGAAGTTCATGCAAATAGCTCTCAATATTAAACGGCCTCTTAATGGGCTTTTTACGAGTCCATTAAGAGGCCGTTTTTTTACTTGTCAGAATAGAGCAGTTAAATAGTGGCTTAAACCGTACCTGCGTTGTTTTCTTCCGGTGCAGGCACTGCTTCTTCCTTAGCTATATCCGTTACTGGGTTTTTTGCACTTATCTTTTTTTTCTTTGCAGCAGTCTTTTTCTTCTTTACATCTTTCTTTTTGTCCTCACCTGAACCGACAAGTTCAACCATAGATATAAGGGCAGCATCTCCGGGGCGAATTCCAATTTTTACTACCCTCGTATATCCGCCGGTAATTGAACCAAATCGTTCGGAAGCTTCTTCAAAAAGCTTATGGACAACATCTTTTTCTCTGACTATTGACAAAGCCTGCCGTCTTGCACTTAGATCGCCCTGTTTTGCAAGCGTTATAATTTTATCCGCCCACCGTTTCAATTCTTTTGCTTTAACATCGGTAGTATGTATTCTGTCATATTTGAATAAAGAAGTTACCATGTTCCTAAACATGGCATTCCTATGACTGCTTGTTCTTCCTAATTTCAAACCTGCATTTTGATGTCTCATATCACTTTTTATTCTCCTTCTGCTTCGTCTTCTTCAGGAAGTACAAATTCTTCCAGTTTCATTCCTAGAGAAAGTCCCATTTCATTCAATACTTCTTTGATTTCATTTAATGACTTTCTTCCAAAATTTTTAGTTCTGAGCATTTCTGCCTCAGTTTTATTTACTAGCTGGTAAATCTTAAATATATTAGCGTTTTTAAGACAATTTGCGCTTCTTACCGAAAGTTCTAATTCTTCAACGCTCCTATACAGATTTTCATTAAATTGCGGTTTCTGTCGCTTATCTGTTTTCTTCTCAACCTCCGGCTCAAGTTTTTCATCGAAATCTATGAATATTGACATCTGCTCTTTTAATATTTTTGCAGAATATGAAAGTGCGTCTCTTGGAGAAACACTTCCATCCGTCCAGACTTCAAGCGTAAGCTTGTCGTAATCGGTTCTTTGGCCGACACGTGCATTTCCCACCACGTAGTTAACCCGTTTAACAGGAGAAAAAACTGCATCTATAGGAATAGTTCCTACAGGATCTTCTTCACTCTTATTGTTTTCAGATAAAGTATAGCCTTTACCGACTTTAATGGTCATATCAGCTTTTAAAACAGCGTCTTTCGATAAAGTTGCAATATGGATATCAGGATTTAATGCTTCACATTTACCATCATCACTTATTATATCGCGTGCTGTTATCTCACACTCACCTGCTGCATCTATGCGAACTGTTTTTGGTTCATCGTCTGCCGTCTTGAATCGCACACCTTTAAGGTTAAGGATAATCTCAGATACATCTTCGAGCACACCCGGTATCACGCTGAATTCATGAAACACTGACTCGAATTTCACAGATACGACAGCGGCGCCATACAGCGAAGACAACATTATGCGCCTTAAAGCATTACCGATAGTTAATCCAAATCCTCTTTCAAGAGGTTCACAAACGAACTTGTCATAGTTGGGCATATTGGTGGTAACCTGAACTTTATCAGGCATAATCATCTCTTGCCAGTTCATGTACATAAGTTCATTTGAAGCCATAATTATTTTCTCCAGATTTTTTCAGGGAACAATTTATATGAATGTATATAGTAAAACTATTCAAATATATAATGGTGCTGCATCTTATACTTAAAATATGCATATTTTGCAAAGCACTGTTACAAGTGCCATGTAGGTATATTATTTAGAATAAAGTTCTACTATTAGCTGCTCCTGGATAGGCATAGTAATATCTTCGCGAACAGGAAAACTTTTAACTTTTCCTTTAAAGTTTTCTTTTTCCAATTCGAGCCATTGCGGTATCCCCCTACGAGCAACAGCATCCAAGGAATCACTTATCGCCTTAACATTACGACTATTCTCATTTAGCTCCAATATATCCCCAATTTTTATCAGATAAGATGGGATGTTATTTTTTTTACCGTTTATCTTAAAGTGATTATGTCTAACAAAATGGCGGCCCTGAGAACGTGAGGAAACAAAACCAAGTCTATATACTACATTATCAAGCCTTCGTTCCAGCATCACAAGAAGATTAGTTCCGGTTATATCCCTTTGCCGTTCTGCTCTTTCAAAAAAAAGACGAAACTGCTTTTCCGAAAGGCCATATAATCTTTTTGTTTTTTGCTTCTCCCTTAGCTGCACCCCATAATCGGAAAATTTCCTGCCTCGCCGCTGTCCATGCTGTCCTGGTGCATAGCTTCGCCTGTCAAAAGCACATTTATCCGAATAACAGCGATCACCTTTAAGAAACATTTTTAAATTTTCACGCCGGCAAAGCCGACATACCGCACCTATATATCGTGCCAAATCTTCCTCCTTTTAAAACTTATAACACACTATGTTTAACTCGAGTTGGCAATAATTGCTTGTTATAATCGATGACTATACAAATAACCCATTGGTAATATTTAAGATAAGAAACAGATGTTATTCAAAACGGGGCCTATATTTATAGCCATTATCAATTTTACACTCTTCGTCTTTTTGGTGACCGGCATCCATTGTGTGGAATTGGTGTTACATCCTTAATCATCAAAATATTAAAACCGGCGGCCTGAAGCGAACGAAGCGCTGATTCCCTTCCAGGGCCAGGTCCTTTGACATATACATCTACATTTTTCATTCCATGTTCCATCGCCTTTTTTGCAGCATCTTCAGCCGCAAGCTGCGCAGCAAAGGGCGTGCTTTTTCTTGAGCCTTTAAAACCCTGAACTCCGGCACTCGACCATCCGACAACATTGCCTGCAGGATCTGTAATTGAAATTATGGTATTATTGAAAGTAGAATAAATATGGACTACTCCGCTGGGAATATTCTTTTTTTCTTTCTTTTTTACTCGGGTTTTTTTCGCCATATAATGTAAAGCCTCTGTATATTAATTTACTTCTTTTTGGTTACAGCCTTTTTCCTTACCGTAGAACGTTTCGGGCCCTTTCTGGTTCTTGAATTTGTTTTTGTTCTCTGACCCCGCACGGGAAGTGATTTTCTATGGCGAAGACCGCGGTAACAACCAAGATCCATAAGTCTCTTGATATTCATCGAAATATCGGTACGGAGTTCACCTTCAACTTTATATTCTGTAGTTAATATCTTACGGATACTGTTGATTTCTACTTCAGATAACTGATCCACTTTAGTATCCGGATTAATATTAAGCTTTGAGAGTATCGCTTTTGACATAGATCTTCCGATGCCGTAAATATATGTCAGGCCGATTTCAACTCTCTTCTGCTTAGGTAGATCTACGCCTGCAATTCTTGCCAAAGCTTATCCTCCTTATTATCCCTGCCTTTGTTTGTGTCTTTTGTTTTCACAGATTACCCTTATAACACCTTTTCTGCGAACAATTTTGCATTTACTGCATATTTTTTTTACTGATGCCCTGACTTTCATTTACGATACTCCTTCTATGCTCTGGGCTATTATCTACTATAAATATTTAATCTTTTACTTTGTTCTATATGTTATTCTGCCACGAGTAAGATCATAAGGCGACAGTTCGACAGTAACTTTATCTCCTGGAAGTATTTTAATAAAATGCATCCGCATCTTCCCTGAGATATGTGCAAGAACCTGATGTTTGTTTTCAAGTTCAACCTTGAACATCGCATTGGGCAGCGTCTCAAGCACTGTTCCTTCCACCTTGATCGCTTCCTCTTTTGCCATAGCTTAGCTCCCAATTCTTTCGCTTAAAATAGCAGGCTTATTATCAGTAACCGCTATCGTATGTTCAAAGTGTGCGGATAACCCGCCATCTTTTGTTATAGCTGTCCAACCGTCTTCTAAAATATCTACTTCACAACCTTTTTCATTAACCATTGGTTCAATTGCTAAAGTCATCCCAGTTTTTAACATAATTCCAATTCCGGGTTTACCATAATTTGGAATCTGCGGGTCCTCATGCAGACTACTTCCTATCCCATGCCCGACAAAAATACGAACAACTGAATATCCGGCAGCTTCTACATGAGACTGAACAGCATGCGATATGTCTGATAGTCTTCCACCCGGTACCGCTTTTGTAATGCCTTTGTATAAAGCCTCTTTTGTAATCAGAACAAGTTTCTTTGCTGATTTGGATATTTTACCAACAGGAACCGTTATGGCAGAATCACCATAATATCCATCAAACAAAACTCCAAAATCAAGGCTAACAATGTCACCTTCTGCAAGAGGTTTTTTAGAAGGCAAACCATGCACAACAACATTATTAACTGAGGTGCAAAGGGAATATGGATATCCCTTATAACCCTTAAATGCCGGTACAGCATCCTTTTCAAGAGTCAGCTTCTCTGCAACATCATTTAGATATAAAGTAGTTATACCTGCTCTTACTTCTTTTTCAAGTCTTCCAAGTATATCAGCTACAATCTGGTTGCTAACCCTAATTTTTTCAATTTCTTTAGGTGATTTAAAAACCACCATATTAGAAACGCCCTTTAATTTTTGCCCCGCCTTTTTTAAGAAAACCTTCGTAATTACGGGAAATCATATGTGATTCTATCTGCGACACAGTATCAATTGCAACACCTACAACTATTAGCAAAGCAGTCCCGCCAAAATAAAACGGAACACTAAGTTTACTGATCAATATAGATGGAAGTACGCATATGGCTGAAACATAAATTGCACCTCCCAAAGTAATTCGCGTAAGTACTTTGTCTATGTAATCGGCAGTTCTTTTTCCTGGTCTTATTCCTGGAATATAACCTCCCTGTTTTTTCATATTTTCTGCAACATCAACAGGGTTAAATGTAATAGCCGTATAAAAATAGCAGAAGAAAATAATCATTCCTACAAAAATAATTTCATAAATCAGGCTACCCGGCGTAAGAGCTTTAGCAAAATTCTGCATCGACTCTATTTTAATAAAGCTTGCAATAGTTGCAGGAAACATCATTATAGATGATGCAAAAATCGGAGGAATAACTCCGGACGTATTTAACTTAAGCGGCAGATGTGTGCTCTGCCCACCGTACATTTTTCTGCCTATTATCCTTTTTGCATATTGAACAGGAATTCTCCTCTGACCCTGCTCGCAAAATATAATAACGGCAACTACTGCTACCATAAACACCAGCAGTAAGATAGCCAGAAATATACTCATTTCACCGGTGGAAACCAGTTTGAATGTATTGGCTATAGCATTCGGCATCCGGCATATGATACCGGCAAAAATAATAAGTGATATTCCATTTCCAATACCGCGTTCTGTGATCTGCTCTCCAAGCCACATTATAAAAGCTGTTCCGGCAGTAAGTGTAATTACAGTTACCAATCTGAATCCCCAGCCCGGATCTAATACAATAGCCGCGCCGCCCGGAGAAGTCATGCTTTCAAGACCTATGCTGATACCAAAGCCCTGTATTATGCTTAATACTACTGTACCATACCGGGTATATTGGGTAATCTTTTTACGGCCCTGCTCTCCTTCCTTTGAGAGCCTTTCCAGATGCGGAACAGCAACAGTTAAAAGCTGTAAGATAATAGATGCGCTGATATAAGGCATTATACCAAGTGCAAATACGGATAATTTTTCAAATGCGCCGCCGGAAAACATATCAAAGAGACCAAGCAAGGTTCCCTTTGCACTAGCAAAAAAAGATGCAAGAGCAACACTGTCAATGCCAGGAACCGGGACATGCACACCGATCCGGTAAACAACAATTAATGCCAGAGTTACTATTATTCTTTTTTTTAGCTCAGGTATTTTGAATATATTCTGGAAGCCGCTTCCAACCATTATATAACCTCGATTTTACCACCGGCTTTTTCAATCTTTGCTCTTGCGCCGTTGCTTACTCCGTTAACTTTTATCGTCAATGAATAACTTATATCACCTTGCGCAAGAAGCTTTATACCATCGTGTCTTCTCTTAACAATCCCAGAGCTTATCAGAAGATCATGATCTACTACTGATCCGCTTTCAAACTTTAAAAGATCACGTATATTAATAATGGCAATGTCCTTCTTAAAAATATTTGTAAAGCCTACCTTGGGAAGACGCCTTTGAATAGGCATTTGCCCGCCTTCAAATCCCGGTCTAACACCTCCACCTGAACGGGCTTTATGACCTTTATGACCTTTCCCGGCAGTCTTGCCTGTTCCTGACCCCGGTCCGCGCCCAAGCCGCTTACGCGGACTTCTTGACCCCTTGGCTGGTGATAATTCATTTAGTCTCATCTATCTTTCTCCTCAGTCTTGACAAGATGTGATACCTTGCCGATCATGCCTCGAATAGAAGGGGTATCAATTAACTCAACTGTTTTGTTGAGCTTTGTAAGGCCCATACCAGTCAACACTTTTCTGTGTTTTTCAGGTCGCCCTATCATGCTTTTTACAAGTGTAATTTTCAGTATCCCAGACATTTACAATATTCCCTGTTATAGCTCACTAATTATAGGTCTTCTATGGTTTTACCCCGCCGCTCAGCCACCTGCTCACGGCTCTGAAGTTTTTTCAATCCGGCAATGGTCGCTTTTACGACATTATGAGGATTATGAGATCCCATGCACTTCGTAAGAACATTCTGAACACCAACAGCTTCAAGAACTGCACGGACTGCACCACCGGCAATAAGTCCTGTACCTTTGGATGCCGGCTTTAAAAGAACACGGCCTGCCCCAAATTTACCTATAACTTCAAAAGGAATCGTTCCTTCCACTAGCGAAACGCTTACCATATTTTTCTTTGCCTGGTCTACGCCCTTACGTATAGCCTCCGGAACTTCTCCGGCTTTTCCAAGACCATAACCAACACTTCCTTCACCATCTCCGACAACAACGATAGCGCTGAAACTGAATCTGCGGCCACCCTTAACTACTTTGGCTACTCTGTTAATATATACTACTTTATCTATTAACTGATTTTCGCCTGTATCTCGTTTGAACAAGGCCCTGCCTCCTTCACTATAATTAAAAACCTAGAAATCCAAACCGGCTTCACGCGCACCTTCAGACAAAGCCTTAACGCGCCCATGATATAAAAACCCACTACGGTCGAAAACTACTTTTTTACAACCTTTTTCAATAGCACGAACACCTATGGTCTTTCCCACCAAACTTGCAACGGAGCATTTTTTTTTCGCATCAGCTTGGCTTGTAACCGCTTTGTCAGTACTGGAAGCGGCAACAATTGTATGACCTTTTGTATCATCAATTAATTGAGCATAAATATGCTTCGCGCTTCTAAAAACGCACAACCTGGGGCGCTCCGGTGTGCCGGACATTTTTTTTCTAATTCTTTTTTTTCTTTTTAATCGTGCCTGATATTTGATATCTGTTGACCCCATATTTATATTTCCTTGTTTTATCAACGATTATGAGATCGAAACGCTTATTTCTTTCATCATCAAATCGCAAAATATAAAACTATAATTATTTAGTTCCCGTTTTCCCTGCTTTCTTGCGTATTTTTTCCTCAGCGTATTTTATTCCCTTACCCTTGTAAGACTCAGGGGGCTTTAATCTTCTTATTGTTGCAGCAGCCAATCCAAGTTTTTGTTTGTTAATTCCTGAAAGCTTGATAACCGTGTTTTTTTCAATTGCAGCAGTAATCCCCTCAGGAAGATCAAAAACAACAGGATGTGAAAATCCAAGATTTAGTATTATGCTTTTATCTTTGAGTTCAGCTCGATATCCTATACCGTGTATTTCAAGAATCCGCTCAAATCCTTTATTAACTCCGGTTATCATATTACTGACAAGGCTTCTCGTCATGCCATGCAAAGCATTTCCTGTCTTATTATCTAAACTTGTTGATACAGTAATAATACCATTTTCAATATTCAAATGTATATCCGGATGGATCGTCTGGGTGAGAGAACCCTTTTCTCCCTCAACGGTTATTACTTTATCCTCATATAATATTTTAGTCTTATCAGGAACCTGAATCGGTTTTTTTCCTACGCGAGACATCTGTTACTCCTATATTCTTACCGGATATTATCTTACCAAATTTTACAGAGGACTTCGCCCCCCAAATTTTCCTTAGCAGCTTTTTTATCAGTCATTACACCTTTTGAAGTGGACAAAACAGCAACACCCATCCCATTTAGAATCGGCTTTATTTTATTGCTTTTTACATATGTTCTGCGTCCCGGCTTGCTGACCATTTCTATCCCGTAAATAGCACTGCTCTGATTCTGACCGTACTTAAGATAAACCCGCAAAATACCCTGTTTATCATCTTTTATATATTTGTAGTTTTTTATAAAACCCTCGTTTTTGAAAACTCTGGCCAACTCGGCTTTCAACTTCGAGGCGGGTATATCAACGCTGTTTAATTTTGCCTTTCCGGCATTCCTTATCCGAGTTAACATATCCGCAATTGGATCAATTATTGCCATTCTTCTCTCCGATCTTTATAAACATATAAACCAAAAACCACCCCGAAAGAACCCATCTTTCACCAACTAGATTTGGTAACTCCAGGAAGTTTGCCTGCTGAGGCAAGATCTCTAAAACAAATACGGCAAATTCCAAACTTTCTGATAAACCCACGAGGTCTACCACAAATCGGACATCTGTTATAAGCCCTTACATCAAACTTAGGTTTTTCCTTCGCTTTATTTCTTAGCGCCTGCTTCGCCAACTCATCCTCCTTGAGACCTTATTACAAAAGAATGTTTTCAAAGGTCTGTAATTATGTCTTTCATGTCGATATCTTAAGCTTTTTATTTTGCCGTTTATGACATTAATTTTAATTAATTTTTAAATGGCACTCCAAGAAGTTTTAATAGCTCTTTTCCCTCTTTATCGGTCGTTGCAGAAGTCACAACACAAATATTTAACCCTTTAATTTTTTCTATCTTATCGTAGTCAATTTCCGGGAAAATTATATGTTCTTTAATACCTAATGTATAATTTCCAGAACCATCAAACGCTTTGCCGGATACTCCCCTGAAATCTCTTACCCGTGGGAGTGTAATATTTACAAGCTTGTCAAAGAAATCATACATACGATCTTTTCTAAGTGTAACCATACAGCCGATAGGCATACCTGCCCTTAATTTGAAAGCGGCGATTGATTTTTTTGCTCTGGTAATAACAGGTTTCTGGCCTGTTATAATTTTCAGTTCCTCAACTGCAGAATCAAGCAGTTTAATATTATGAATTGCTTCTCCAAGACCAATATTAACCACAACTTTTTCTATTTTCGGAACCTGCATTCTGTTCTTATACTGAAAGGTTTCAATCAGTTTAGGAACAACATCTTCATTGTAATATTGTTTTAGCCGTGCCATTATTTTCCTTTCAAAAACAAAAACCCTTTATCTGACACTATTTATCAATTATCTCGCTACACTTTGGGCAAACGCGGACTTTTTTTTCATTTTCGAGATATTGCTTCTTAATGCGAACAGGCTTGATACAGCTGTTGCACATCAACATAGCATTTGACACATGAATCGGAGCTTCAACGGAAATTATTCCGCCCTGCCTGTTCTTTGCAGAGGGTTTAGAATGCCGCTTTATTATATTAACATTCTCAACAACAATTCTGTTGTCTTTTTTTACTACTTTGACAACCTTGCCTATTTTGCCCCTATCCTTGCCGGCAATTATCTTAACCTTGTCATCTTTCTTAATACTTATCATATTTACCATAAACCACTTCTCCACGAACGGGATTATACTATAATACTTCCGGAGCCAACGAAATGATTTTCATAAATTTTTTCGCTCTGAGTTCTCTTGCAACAGGCCCAAAAATTCGTGTTCCAATCGGTTCTTTGCTGGCTGAAATCAATACAGCCGAATTATCGTCAAATCTTATATAAGATCCGTCCGGCCTTTTTATTTCTTTTTTGGTGCGCACTACAACCGCTTTAAGCACCTCACCTTTTTTTACCTTGGAATTAGGAATCGCTTCTTTCACAGTAACGACAATAATATCGCCAATACTGGCATAACGCCTTCTTGAACCACCAAGGACTTTAATGCAATAAACAACTTTCGCACCGGAGTTATCGGCTACCGTCAACCTCGTCTCTGCCTGAATCATTGTAATTTTCCTCTAAAATCAAACAGCTTTTTCAACTATCTCGCTGATACGCCATCTTTTTGACTTGCTTAAAGGCCTGGATTCGGTGATCAAGACCTTATCTCCGGCTTTGCAAGAATTTTTTTCATCATGAGCGGCAAATTTAGTCCGTCTTCTTATATACTTATGGTAAAATTTATGTTTGACCAGTCTTTCAACCTGGACAACAACCGTTTTATCCATCTTGTCGCTTACAACAGTTCCGACCATTTGTCTTTTTATTCCTCTTTTATTCATGGCAGCAATCATTCTTTATCTTTGTTTGTGAGTTCAAATTCCCGAATAATAGTCTTTATTCGTGCAATTTCGAGCTTATTAAGCTTCAACTTGCCGGGACTTTCAAGCTGACCGATTCCATGCTGAAAGCGCAGATTAAACAGACCTTCTTGCATCTCACTTAATTTATTTAAACGCTCTTCCTGGCTAAGATCTCTTATTTCACTCGCTTTCATCTTATATATTACTCCTGTCTATGATTCTTGTTTTCACAGAAAGTTTATGTGATGCAAGTCTCAACGCCTCCCTGGCAAGATCCCTTGAAATACCTTCCATCTCATATAGTATTCTCCCGGGACGAATGATTGCAACCCAACCTTCAGGGGCACCTTTTCCCTTGCCCATTCTAACTTCAGCAGGTTTTTTTGTAAAAGGCTTATCTGGAAAAATTCTTATCCACATTTTGCCGCCTCTCTTTACATGCCTTGTGATAGCAATACGGGCAGCTTCAATTTCCTTGGAACTGATTTTACCACATTCTATCGCCTGCAATCCATATTCGCCGAAATTCAAACTCGACCCACGGTCTGCAATACCTTTCATTCTTCCTTTTTGCTGTTTTCTGAATTTAACTTTTTTGGGGCTCAGCATCTGATTTTCTCTCCCGCAGGTTAATTTTTACCCGCTTCAATTTGATCCTTTCCAAGGATCTCTCCTTTAAAAACAAAAACTTTTATGCCTATTATTCCATAGGTTGTCAGAGCTTCAGTAAAGCCGTAATCAATATCGGCTCTTAAGGTGTGCAGTGGAACACGACCTTCACGGTACCACTCCCTCCTTGCCATTTCTGCTCCCCCAAGCCGTCCGGAACATATAATTTTAACACCCATTGCACCAAATCTCATGGCCGATGCAACCCCACGTTTCATAGCTCTTCTGAAAGCTACCCTTTTTATAATCTGCTGAGCAACACTTTCGGCAATTAACTGGGCATCTATTTCAGGCTTTCTTACTTCCTGAATGTCTATCAGTACTTCATGAGATATCTGTTTCTCAAGCTCCTGCTTAAGCAACAGTATTTCCGAACCTTTTTTGCCTATTATTATACCGGGCCTTGATGCATAAATCCGGAGTCTTACCCGCTTGGATGACCTTTCAATTTCAATCCTTGATATGCCAGCACTATTAAGCTTCTTTTTCAAGAACTTCCGAATATTGGAATCTTCCAGTATATAATCGGCATAATTTTTGCCGGCGTACCATCTTGATTCCCATGTTTTTACTATACCCAATCTAAGCCCAATAGGATTTACTTTCTGACCCAAGCTTTTTCCTCCTTTTTAAGACGAACTGTCCGCCAAAGTTACAGTAATATGTGTAGTTCTTTTAAGTATGCGTGTTCCTCTGCCGCGTGCTCTTGCTGCAAATCGTTTCAATGTTGGACCGCTGTCTGCAACAACATTGCTAACAACTAAGGAATCAACATCCATATTTGCGTTTTGATTAGCATTAGCAACAGCAGATCTTATTATCTTTTCAAGTATTCCTGCAGATTTTTGCGGCATGAATTTAAGTTCATTCAAAACTGCCTCAACCTTTTTCCCCTTCACCGCACCAACCAATTTTCGAACTTTCTGAGGGGAAATTCGCATATATCTTGCTAACGTCTTGACCTCCATAGCAATTATTCCTTTTTCTCTCTTACTTCTTCAGTTTAGTTTTCTTATCACCCGCATGTCCGTAAAAAGTCCTTGTTGGAGAAAACTCTCCAAGCTTGTGCCCAACCATATTTTCTGAAATAAAAACCGGGATAAACTTTTTCCCGTTATGAACAGCCATTGTGGCTCCAACCATTTCAGGAATAATAGTTGAACGCCTTGACCATGTTTTTATAACTTTGGCACCCCGACTTTCACTAACAGTCATAACTTTTTTTAATAAACTTTGTTCTATGTATGGACCTTTTTTTAACGACCTTGGCATATATTCTCCTGCAAAATAAAATATAGCTTACCTTTAATAAGATATAGAAGATAAATAACGCCTGACTTTATTTCTGTGTGCGCTTTTTTACTATATAAGAATTTGTTTTTTTATTCTTTCGTGTTTTATATCCTTTTGTCGGCATACCCCATGGACTGCAAGGATGACGTCCACCCGATGATCTGCCTTCTCCTCCACCCATCGGATGATCAACAGGGTTCATAGCAACTCCTCTGACTTTCGGCCTTCTTCCAAGCCATCGTTTTCGTCCGGCTTTACCGATGGATATATTCTCATGAACAACATTGCCAAGCTGCCCTATCGTTGCCCTACAGTTCAAAAGCACCATCCTGACTTCTCCTGATGGCAATTTTACCAGAGCATACTTATCTTCTTTCGCCATAAGCTGAGCAAATGTACCGGCGCTTCTTACTATCTGGCCGCCTTTACCTATACGCAGTTCAATATTGTGTATATGAGTACCTAACGGTATACTGTTCAATGGCAGTGAGTTGCCCGGTTTAATATCAGCATCCGGACCGGATATAACAGTATCATCAACATTAAGATTCAAGGGAGCAAGAATATAGCGTTTTTCCCCATCAATATAATGAAGCAGTGCAATTCTGGCAGTCCTGTTTGGATCATACTCAATTGCCGCAACCCTTGCAGGAATCCCTGTTTTATCCCGCTTAAAATCAATTATCCTGTAATGCCTCTTACTTCCACCACCAATGTGTCTGCTGGTAATACGACCATGAACGTTACGGCCCCCACTTTTATTTAAGGCCTTGACCAGGCTTTTCTCCGGTTTTGAGCGAGTAATTTCCTCAAATGATGAATAAACCTGGAAGCGTCTTCCGGGAGATGTTGGTTTTACTTTCTTTACAGCCATGCTATACTCCTAAATCTATACCCCTTCAAAAAATTCAATACGCTCACCAGGCATGAGTTTGACAACAGCCTTTTTGTAATCATTACGTTTTCCAAGGATTCTGCCCCTGCGTTTGAATTTTCCCATAACCTGAATCGTTTTTACACCAGCTACTTTAACCTTAAAAATATCTTCGACCGCTTTTTTAATTTCGACCCTGTTTGCTTTACGGTCAACTTCAAAAGTAATCTGGTTGGCTAACTCTTTTTGAATCGTGCTTTTTTCAGTAATCAAAGGCCTTTTTATAATATCGTAACGAATCATGCCGATAACCTCCCTTCAATACCTTTTATTGAAGACTCAAGCAAAATAAGTTTTTCGTACTTCAAGATATCATAAACATTTAAGCCTTCGAATCTCATTACCTTAATATCAGGTACATTCCTCGAAGAAAGTTCAAGGCTTTCATTTGTTTTTTCTGTAACAATCAATGCTTTTTTGACCTTAAGAATGTCAAGAACAGAAATAAAACTTTTTGTTTTTGCTTTCTCAAGTTCAAATTTATCAAGGACAAGAATATTATTATTAATTATCTTGCTGCTCAACGCCATCTTAAGAGCAAGTTTTTTTATTTTCTTGGGAACTTTGTAAGAATAAGATCTTGGATCGGGCCCAAATATCGAACCTCCTCCTCTTAACAAGGGGGATTTGATATCACCTCTACGCGCCCTGCCGGTTCCTTTTTGCCGAAAAAGTTTTCTTGTACTACCCCTGACATCGCTGCGATGTTTTACAGAAGCACTGCCTGCACGTTTACAGGCAAGCTGCATAGTAACAACTTCATGCAGCACACTGGATTTAACAGGAATATTAAATATACTCTCTGCAAGCTCAAGCTGCGAAACTTTTTCCCCGTTTAAATTGTAAACATCTATAAGTGACATAATCTATCCGTCCTAATCAATTTGCTTTTTAACTCTTTATCCTAAAGCAAAATTCATCATGCTAATTTATCTAAAATATTTGGCTTTAAGACAGAAATCAGGCCTGATTTTGGCCCCGGCACAGCTCCTTTAAGCAATATTAAATTATCGTTTTCCCTGATATCAATGATCTCTAAATTCCGCATAGTCTGCTTTGTGCATCCATAATGGCCCGGAAGTTTTTTGCCTTTAAAAACCCTTGAAGGCCAAGCACTCGCACCTATAGAACCTGGAATTCTATGGCTGTGACTACCATGCGTTTTCCTTCCGCCGGCAAATCCATGCCTTTTAATTACACCGGCAAAACCCCTTCCTTTTATGATACCTGTTACATGCACCAAATCGCCGACATTAAACATTTCTACATTTAATACCTGGCCCAACTTATACTCTTCCGGGTTTTCAACAGAAAACTCACGAATGTATTCACAGGATTCAACTCCGCCTTTTTTTAATTGACCTTTAACCGGCTTATTAATACGCGTTTGCTTTTTTTCACCAAAGGCAACCTGAAGCGCATTATAACCATCTGTTTCATTGGTCTTTATCTGGGTTACCACACATGGCCCGACCTTTAATACAGTTACCGGCACACATTTTCCTTCTGAAGAAAAAGTGACAGTCATCCCTAATTTCTTACCTATCAATCCTCTACACATAGCTATTACCGTTTCCTACGCTATAGTTTTATCTCGACATCCACTCCCGGAGAAAGGTCAAGTTTCATCAGGGCGTCAACTGTCTGCTGCGTTGGGTCTATAATATCGAGTAACCTTTTATGTGTTCTCATTTCAAACTGCTCTCTTGATTTCTTATCAATATGAGGTGAACGTAGAACACAATATTTATTTATTCTTGTCGGCAACGGAATCGGCCCGATAACCTTCGCACCGGTCTTATTTGCTGTATCAACAATATCTGATGCCGACTGATCCAACAGCTTATGATCATAAGCTTTAAGCTTGATCCTGATCTTGGTGTTCATTATCATAAGTTATCTTTCTTTTTATCCTATAATATTGCTTACAACTCCTGCACCGACCGTCCGTCCGCCTTCCCTTATCGCAAACCGAAGCTCTGTCTCCATTGCTATAGGAGTTATCAACTCCGCCGATATCGCTACATTGTCTCCGGGCATTATCATCTCTATCCCTTCG